>DASPLE010000153.1:0-54384 GCA_035627695.1 Planctomycetota bacterium | reverse complement strand
GATCTGCAGCAGGGCAGCAACACGGGCGCCGACCGGCGCGGAGTGCTCTGACATGAAGGTCCTCACCCCCAAGGGCGATCAGCTCGAGCTGCTCACCGTCAACATGGGCCCGTCGCATCCGGCGACGCACGGCACCCTGCGCGTGTTCACCGCGCTCGATGGCGAAACCGTCGTCGCCGCGATGTGCGAGATGGGCTACCTGCACCGCGGTTTCGAGAAGATGTCCGAGCAGGGCACCTACTCGATGGTGCTGCCGTACACCGATCGCCTGAACTACTGCTCGGCGATGATGAACAACATCGGCTTCTGCAAGGCCGTCGAGAAGATGTTCAATGTCACGGTGCCCGAGCGCTGCGTCACCGTCCGCGTCATCCTCAACGAGGTGTCGCGCATCATCGACCACCTGGTCTGCGTCGGCACCAACCTGGTCGACCTCGGCGCGCTGACCAACTTCTGGTACTTCTTCAATCCCCGCGAAGAGGTCTACAAGATCTGGGAGAAGCTCTGCGGCGCCCGCCTGACCAACACGGTCACGCGCATCGGCGGCATGTACCGCGACATCTATCCGTCGTTCGGCGACGAGGTGCTCAAGGTCCTGTCCTCGATCGAGAAGGCGATCGGCGAGGTCCGCGGCCTCATCGAGCACAACAAGATCTTCCTCGACCGCACGCGCGACATCTGCGTGGTCTCGAAGGAGGACGCGATCAGCTGGGGCTGGACCGGCCCGTGCCTGCGCGCGTCCGGCGTCGACCACGACCTGCGCAAGCAGGAGCCGTACTACGGCTACGACACCTACCAGTGGGACACGGTCGTCGGCACCGTCGGCGACACCTACGACCGCATCATGGTGCGGATGTTCGAGATGCTCGAGTCGATCTCGATCACGCGCCAGGCGATCGCTCGCCTCAAGCCGGGCCCGATCAACGCGATCGACGCGCGCGTCTCGCTGCCCGACCGCAACCGCGTCTACCACGACATGGAAGCGTTGATCAACAGCTTCAAGCTGGTCTACGAAGGCGTCCGCCCGCCGCCGGGCGAGTGCTACGACGCGACCGAGGCCGCCAACGGCGAGCTCGGCTTCCACATCGTCTCCGACGGCGGCACGAACCCGTACCGCATCAAGGTGCGCCCGCCGTGCCTGACGCAGTACGCCGCGTTCAGCTCGATGATCGAGGGCCACCTGCTGGCCGACGCCGCGGCGTCGCTGGGTTCGATCAACATCATCGCCGGCGAACTCGATCGCTGATCCTGGGAAATCGATGAGCGCTGCCGCCTGCAATCCCGCCAAAGCCCAACCGAGCGACCTGACCGTCGACCAGGTGCGCGCGCGCATGGCGCCGTACCAGGCGCGCGTCGACGAGCTCCTGCGCCGCTATCCGGTCAAGCGCGGCGCGCTGCTGCAGGCGCTGTGGCTGGTCCAGGAGGAGTTCGGCTGGGTGCCGCGCGTCGGCATCCAGTGGGCCGCCGACGTCTCGGGCGTCAGCCACGTGCACGCGTTCGGCGTCGTCGAGTTCTACACGATGTACCAGCAGGTGCCGTCGGGCCGGCACCTGATCCAGGTCTGCCAGACGATGTGCTGCTTCCTGCAGGGCAGCGAGGACCTGATCGGCCACCTCGAGAAGAAGCTCGGCATCCACTGCGGCGAGACCACCGCCGACGGCCTGTTCACGCTGGTGCGCGTCGAGTGCCTCGCGCTGTGCGGCACCGGCCCGGGCGTGCTGATCGACGACCGCGCGATCGGCCCGACCGAGTACGAGCAGCTGCCCGAGGACTTCCATCCCGACGCCAGCGTGCTCGATCGCTGGCTCGACCGCCTGCGCAAGGAGGCGGGCGCGACGCCGAAGCCGGCCAAGCGCGACGAGCTCGGCGGGATCGTGCTCAACACCAAGGGCCACCCCGGCGCGACCGGCGCCAGCGGCGCCGCGCAGAAGCCGGGCTACGCGCCCGCGCCGCCCGCCCTCAAGGTCGCAGCCGTGTCGAACGGCGACGCCGTCACCGTCACCTGGATCAACGACGGCGCCTGCGCGAAGCTGGTCGTCGAGCGCTCGGACGACGGCGGCGCGACGTGGCGCGAGATCGCCAGCGTCGGACCCAAGGACCAGAAGACCGCCGACAAGCTCAGCGAGGGCCAGAGCGCCCAGTACCGCGTCATCGCGCACGAGAAGGACCGCGCCGCCAAGCCGAGCGCGGTCGCCACCTGCACGTGGAAGGCGCCGGCCCCGCCGCCGCCACCGCCGGGTGCGCCTGCCGGCGCCGCCGCTCCCGCTCCTGCGCCAGGGAAGGCCTGACCATGCCGCGTCCGACCCAATGGAAGGGCAAGGATCTGCCCCGCGTCGTCAGCCGCCTGTTCGACGTGCAGGACTCGCACACTCTCGCGGTGGCGAGGAAGCACGGCGCCTACGAGACGCTCGGCCCGATGCTCTTCGACAAGAGCCAGTTCGAGATGATCGAGCTGGTCAAGGATTCCGGCCTGCGCGGCCGCGGCGGCGCCGGCTTCCCGACCGGCATGAAGTGGTCGTTCGTGCCGCGCGGCGGCAAGCCGGTCTACTTGGTGGTCAACGCCGACGAGGGCGAGCCGGGCACGTTCAAAGACCGCCTGTGCATGGACAAGGATCCGCACCTCCTGATCGAGGGCTGCATCAACACCGGCTACGCGCTGGGCGTGCGCACCGCGTACATCTACGTGCGCGGCGAGATGCTGCCGATGATCCGCCGCCTGAACGCGGCGCTGAAGGAGGCGTACGACGCCGGCTTCCTCGGCGAGAACATCCTGGGCTCGGGCTACTCGCTCGACATCTACGTCCATCGCGGCGCCGGCGCCTACATCTGCGGCGAGGAGACCGGGCTCATCAATTCGCTCGAAGGCTTCAAGGGCCAGCCGCGCCTGAAGCCGCCGTTCCCCGCCGTGTCCGGCGCGTTCGCCTCGCCGACCGTGGTGAACAACGTCGAGACGATCATGGCGGTGCCGTACATCCTGAAGCACGGCGCCAAGGCCTACCGCCAGTTCGGCACCGACAAGAGCCCCGGCTCGAAGCTGTTCACGATCAGCGGCGACATCGCCAAGCCCGGCGTCTACGAGGTGCCGCTCGGCATCCCGTACATGGAGTTCTTCGAGCTCGCCGGCGGCCTCAAGGGCGAGTTGCTCGGCTGCATCCCCGGCGGCTCGTCGGCGCCGGTGCTGACCGCCGAAGAGACCAAGAAGGCGACGATGGACTACGAGTCCCTCGGCTCGCTGAAGTCGATGCTCGGCTCGGGCGCGGTGACGCCGTTCAACACCACGCGCGACCCGGTGACGATCCTCGAGACCATCGCCCGCTTCTACGCCCACGAATCGTGCGGCCAGTGCACGCCGTGCCGCGAGGGCACCGGCTACGTCGACCGCATCCTGCGCAAGCTGGCCGCCGGCAAGGGCCGCGACGGCGACATCGACCTGATCAAGGATCTCGCCGACCGCTACGAGTGGACGACGATCTGCGCGTTCGCGCCCGGCGCCGCGTGGCCGGTGCAGTCGTTCGTCACCAAGTTCCGCAGCCACTTCCAGAAGCACATCGACCGCAACCCGGCGCACGCCGCCGGCCGCGACCTGGTCGCGCATCGCCCGGGAGCGTTCTGGTGAAGTCCTGGGGCGCGATCCTCGTGCTGCTCGTCGGAGCGGCGCTGGCCGGAGAAGATCCGGCGGTCGTCGAGGCGCGCACCAGCGAGGTCGTCGAGCTGATCGTGCTCGCCGACGCGCCTGCCGTGGTCCAGTCCAAGCTCGACGACTTCGTGCGCGATACCACCGCCGCGCTCCCCGCCGATACGCCTCCCGAGGTGATCGACGCGGTCGTCGGGCGCATCCGCTCCTCGGTCGATTCCGGACGCGTGCTCGCCACCGTCGGCATGCGCATGAACGCGCGCTTCAGCCGCGAGCAGATAGCTGCAGCAAGCGCCGCCCTGCGCGCTGGCAAGGCGACCGATAAAGGCGCGGACAAGCGCGACGCCGAAGTCGGCGCGGCGCTGACCCAGGAGCTCGATCTGGCGGTCGCGCGCGCGCTCGCCAGCGCCAGCGCCGCGGTGCTCGGCCAGGTCGGCGACGAGATGCAGCAGGCCGTCGACGAGAACGAGGCGACGATCGAGCGGCTGCAGCGCGAGATCGAGGCCGCGAAGGCGAAACGCGAAGCTCCGGGGCCCGCCGGCAAGGACGCGCCATGAGCACGCCGCTCCTCCCGCTCATCGCCATGCTGGCGGCCACCGCTGTCGCTTCCGCCGCCGATCGCTCGACCCCCGATGCGACCCTCGGCACGACGACCCGCGTCGTCGTCCATGAGCACGGCACCGACGTCGAGCACGATCGCCTCCATCGCGAACTGGATGCGGCGCGCGACGAGATCGCCGCGCTGCGCAGCGACGTCGCTGCCGAACGCCGCGCGCGCGAAGACGGTGCCGCCATGCGGCAGCGCATCGCCGAGCTCGAGCAGGAGATCGCCTCCCGTCTTGTCGCCGACAGGACCGCCGATCGCATGGTGGCCGACATCATCCGCGCCAGCGCCGCGCTGGCCGAGGCCGCGCAGACCACCGCCGAGCGCCTGCGCACCGTCGAACAGGCGGCGGCCGCGGGATGGTGCGAGCAGATCGAGCGCGCCGCCTTCGCGCTGCGCGATGCCGCACAGTCGATCCATACCGACACCGTCGCCGACGCCACGAAGTGAAGTGAAGACCGATGCCTGACATCACCATCAACGTCGACGGCAAAGACCACCAGGTCGACCCGAACCAGCAGCTGGTCGATGCGCTGAACAAGCTCGGCATCTTCACGCCGACGTTCTGCTACCACCCCGACCTCAAGGTCGCCGGCAACTGCCGCATCTGCCTGGTCGAGAGCGAGGGCCCGCGCGGCTTCGCGCTCGGCATCTCGTGCCACATGCGCCCGGCGCCGAACATGAAGGTGCGCACCCAGGTCGGCAGCGAGAACGTCGGCAAGGCCCGGAAAGGGGTGATGGAGTTCCTGCTGGTCAACCATCCCTTGGACTGCCCGATCTGCGACAAGGCCGGCGAGTGCACGCTGCAGGAGCACTACATGACCTCGGGCCGGCACGAGAGCCGGCTCGACGACGACGTCGGCAAGGTCTACAAGGGCGGCGCCGACCACCGCTTCACCGACACCAAGGGCGATGACCGCGGCGGCAAGGCGATCGATCTGGGCGAGACCGTCGTGCTCGACCAGGAGCGCTGCATCCTCTGCGACCGCTGCGTGCGCTTCATGCGCGACGTCGCCGGAGCCGAGCAGCTCTACCTCGCCGGCCGCGGCGACCGCGCCTACATCACGACCTTCCCGGGCGAGCCGCTCAAGCACGACTACGACCTCAACGTCACCGACATCTGCCCGGTCGGCGCGCTGACCGGCAAGCACTTCCGCTTCAAGCAGCGGGTGTGGATGCTCAAGAAGGTCGAGTCGATCGCGCCCGACGACTCGCTCGGCGCGAACATCACCATCGAGTACAACAACGGCAAGGTGTGGCGCCTGATGCCGCGCCGCAATCCGGACGTCAACAAGAGCTGGCTGCACAACGACTCGCGCCTGCTCTACCAGCAGCTCGACCAGAACCGCCTGGTCGAGGGCCTGGTCGCCGGCGGACCGACGACGCTGGAACGCGCGCTGGTCGCGGCGGGCGACGCGATCAAGAACGCCAAGAAGGTCGCGCTGGTCGCGAGCGGCCACCTGACGACCGAGGACAACGCCGCGCTGCTGGCGCTGGCCGATGCGCTCGGCGCCAAGGCCGAGGTCTTCGGCGGATCGTGGCTGCCGGTCGGCAAGGCCGACAACATCGCGCGTTCGGGCGATCCCGTGGCCAACCGCAAGGCGCTGCAGCTGCTCGGCATCGCCGACAACCTCGACCAGCTCGCGGCGCGCGCCGGCGAGTTCGACGCGGTCGTCGTCGCCGGGCACGATCTGTGGGCGGCCGCGCCGGCGAAGGCCGCCGCGCTCGACGCGATCAGGCACCGCATCGTCCTCGCGAGCTGGAAGGACGCGACCGTCGCCAAGGCCACGGTCGCGATCGGAACGCGCTGCTGGGCCGAGGTGCGCGGCACGATGATCAATGCCAAGGGCCGCGTGCAGATGCTCAACCCGTGCCCGGTGGTGCCCAACGTCGACCTCGAGCCGACCTGGCAGGTGCTGGCGCGGCTGATCTCGTTCGTCGCCAAGCCGGTCGCGTGGCTGAGCGAGGCCGATGCGTGGAAGGCCGCGGTCGCGCGCGTGCCGGCGCTGATCGGCATGAGCTACCGGACCATCGGGCCGATGGGCCAGCAGATCCAGGAAGCCGCGCCAGCGGGCGCGGGGAGCGCGGCGCCGGTCGCCGCCGCCGCGGGAGCCAAGCCGTGACCATCGAGATGTGGCTGACCCTGGCCAAGCTGGGCCTCGTCCTGATCCCGTTCGCGCTGGTGCCGGTGATGATCCTGCTCGAGCGCCGCGGCGCGGCGTTCATCCAGGACCGCCCGGGCCCCAGCCGCGCCGCGATCCCGCTGCCCGGCGGCTTGCGCATCCGCGGCTTCGGCATGGTCCACAACTTCACCGACGGCGTGAAGCTCTTCTTCAAGGAGAGCCTGGTCCCGTCGTTCGCCTACAAGCCGTTCTACATCCTGGCGCCGGCGATCCCGGTGGTGACGGCGGTGCTGACGCCCGCGCTGATCCCGTGGTTCGGTCCGATCACGCTCGACGGCGGCGTGCGCGTCGTCGGCCAGTTCCTCGACGCCAACTCGGGCATCCTGGCGCTGTTCGCGCTCAGCTCGCTGTCGGTCTACGGCGTCGTGCTCGGCTCGTGGGCCTCGAACTCGAAGTACTCGCTGCTCGGCGGCATGCGCGCGTCGGCGATGATGATCTCCTACGAGGTCTCGATGGGCCTCGGCGCGCTCGGCCTGTTCCTGCTGGTCGGCAGCTTCTCGCTGACCGCGGTGGTCGAATGGCAGGCGGCGCACGCCTGGGGCATCCTCGTCCAGCCGGTCGGTTTCTTCCTGTTCGTGACCTCGATGTTCGCCGAGTGCAACCGCAGCCCGTTCGACGTCGCCGAGGGCGAATCGGAGCTGGTCGCCGGTTTCCATACCGAGTACTCGGCCATCAAGTTCGCGCTCTACTTCATGGGCGAGTACTGCCACATCGTCATCGCCTCCGCGCTGATCGCGACGCTGTACCTGGGCGGCTACTCGCCGTTCCCGTTCGACCTGCACGCGTTCAGCATCCACACCGAGACCGGGTCGTACTTCGATTGGCTGCCCAAGGCGCCCTACGACGCGGCCTTCATCGCGCGCAACCTCGGCACCTGGATCGGCATCTTCGCCGCCGGCACGGCGATCCTGCTGCTCGGCGCGGCGGCGATCGTCGGCGCGCACAAGAAGCGCTACGCGTCGTTCAAGGCCAGCGACCAGAAGGCGCGCGCCAAGGAGTACGGCTTCTTCATCGCGGTCTTCGCGATCATCGGCCTGCTGGCGATCGTCGGGGCGGTCGGCGCCTTCACCCAGATCGACCCGGCCTCGGAAGCGACGCGCGTCGACGGCGTGGTGCGCTACCCGCTGTGGGTCCAGCTCGCCACCGCCGCCATCCAGGTCGGCATCGTCCTGGCGAAGACGCTGTTCTTCTGCTGGGTCTTCGTCTGGGTGCGCTGGACCGTCCCGCGCATGCGCTACGACCAGATCATGGCGCTCGGGTGGAAGGTGCTGCTCAACGTCGCGCTCGTGAACCTGCTGGTCACGGCCATCGTCGCCAAGCTCGTCGGAGTCGGGAAGTAATCATGGCCAAGGTCGTCCCGCGTCCCGAACTGACCTTCTGGGAACGCATCTACTTCGTCGAGATCTTCAAGGGCCTGGCGACGACGATCGGCCACGCCGCGCGCTCGCTGCTCAAGCCGGAGACCCTGCCGACGCTCGACTACCCCGAGGTCCAGCCGGACATCCCGCGCGACTACCGCTCGCAGCACCGCCTGATGATCCGCCCGGACGGCGAATCGCGCTGCGTCGCCTGCTTCATGTGCTCGACGGCGTGCCCGGCGCGCTGCATCAACATCGTCGCCGAGGAGTCGCCCGACCACCACATCGAGAAGCGCCCGGCCAAGTTCGAGATCGACCTGCTGCTGTGCGTGTTCTGCGGCTTCTGCGTCGAGGCCTGCCCGTGCGACGCGATCCGCATGGACACCAAGAAGGCGGTGATGGCGGGCGACAACCGCGCCAGCTTCGTCATCGACAAGAAGCAGATGATGTCGTGGAACCCGAAGGACTACCCGCTCGAGGACACGCAGAGCCAGAAGGCTCCCGGCGGCGCCCTGAA
Source organism: Planctomycetota bacterium (assembly GCA_035627695.1). Taxonomy (GTDB): domain Bacteria; phylum Planctomycetota; class UBA11346; order UBA11346; family UBA11346; genus DASPLE01. The sequence goes on along the minus strand of DASPLE010000153.1, from coordinate 46,088 downwards.
CGCGGAAGCGCTGGCGGCGTTCAAGTCGGGCGACCACCACTGATGCGCGCGGCCATTGCGGCACGCCGCATCGGCGCGACAACCCCCACCTTGCCACCGTCCCATCCACGACCGGCGACCGATGTTCCCTGAACTCTCACCTCTGCTCGGCCAGGTCTACTTCTGGCTGTTCGCCGTCATCGCCGTGGCCTGCGCGGTGAACCTGCTGCTGTCGCGGCATCCGCTGATCGGCGTGGTGTCGCTGATCGGCGTCATGCTCTGCCTGAGCGGGCTGTACGCGATCCTGCACAGCCCGTTCATCGCGGTGCTGCAGGTGCTCGTCTACGCCGGCGCGATCATGATGCTGCTGGTCTTCGTCATCATGATCCTGAACCAGGGCAAGGATCACCAGGTGCCCGGCTTCGATCGCAGCGCGATCATCGGCATCCTGGTGCCGGTCGCCCTGGCCTGGGTCGTCTGCCGCGAGCTGCCGAGCGCCGCCGCGCTGTCCCAGGCCGCTCCCGAACGCGGCGGCATGCACGAGCTCGCCGCGCGGATGTTCGCCACCGGCGGTCCCGGCTTCGACACCGGCGCCATCGGCCAGGGCTGGTGGCTGCTGTTCGAGGTCGGCGGCCTGGTGCTGCTCGCCGCCGTCGTCGGCGCGGTGCTGCTGGCCAAGCGCCACCTCGAGACCGATGCCGACAAGGCGGACAAGGCCGACGAGCCCGCCCGCCTGAGCGCCGACGAGGTCGAGGCGCACGACCCGCACGGGGCGCACTGACATGCACGTCGATCCGCTCTCCGTCCAGGTCCTCGCGGCGATCCTCTTCGGCCTCGGCCTCGCGATCGCGCTGACCCGGCGCAACATCTTCTTCCTGCTGATGGGCGTCGAGCTGATGCTCAACGCGGTCAACCTCAGCTTCGTCGGCTTCAGCCGCACGCATTCCGGCGAGGCGTCCTTCACCGGGCACCTGTCGCCGCTGTTCATCATCGCCATCGCCGCGGCCGAAGCCTGCGTCGGCCTGGCGATGGTCATCTGCATCGTGCGGGGGCGCGACACGCTCGACGCCGACGCCTACAGCGAGATGAAGGAGTAGTCGGTGGAAACGTCCTTCCTCTGGCTGATCCCGTTCTTCCCGCTGGTCGGGTTCGTGATCAACGGCCTGCTCAGCATGGCCAGCGGTCGCGGCCGGCGCGGACCGGCCAACGGTTTCGTCGCGACCATCGCCTGCCTGGCTCCGGCGCTCAGCTTCGTCCTCGCCTGGATGTGCTGGTCGCGTCTGGGCAACGTCCTGCCGAACATGCAGGGCCAGGAAGGCTACCGCGGCCAGGCCCTGCCGCTGGCGCAGACCCTGTGGGCGTGGATCGAGGGCGGCTCGTTCTCGCTGTCGCTCGGCCTGCAGGTCGACCGCCTGACCTGCCTGATGCTGCTGTTCATCACCGGCATCGGCACGCTGATCCACGTCTACTCGATCGGCTACATGCACGCCGACCGCGGCTTCGCGCGCTTCATGGCGTACCTCAACCTCTTCATGTTCTCGATGATCGTGCTGGTCATGGGCGACAGCCTGCCGGCGGCGTTCCTCGGCTGGGAAGGCGTCGGGCTGTGCTCGTACCTGCTGATCGGCTTCTGGTGGAAGGACCACGCGAACAACGACGCCGCGCGCAAGGCCTTCATCATGAACCGCATCGGCGATCTCGGCTTCGTGCTCGGCGCGTTCGCGCTGTACGTCGCCATGCGCGGCATCGCCGACGACGTCGCGGCGCAGGTCGCGGCGATGCCCACCGCCGAGGTCGCCGCCGGCACCAATCCCAAGCTGCGCGAGCTCGCCGCGATCCTCGGCGGCAACGTCGGCCTGTCGTTCAGCGCGATCGCCTCGTTCTTCGCCTTCGAGAGCCTGCCGCTGATGCAGTCCGCGATCGCCGGCCAGGCCGGCTGGCTCGGCGCGGCGACGCTGCTGATCTTCCTCGGCTGCACCGGCAAGAGCGCCCAGCTGCCGCTGCTGACCTGGCTGCCCGACGCGATGGCCGGCCCGACGCCGGTGTCGGCGCTGATCCACGCGGCGACCATGGTCACCGCGGGCGTCTACCTGGTCGCGCGACTCGCCCCGGTGTTCGCGCTGACGCCCGACACCATGCAGGTGATCCTGTGGATCGGCTGCGCGACGGCGCTGTTCGGGGCGATCGCCGGCATCGTCCAGAACGACATCAAGAAGGTGCTGGCATACTCGACGGTCAGCCAGCTCGGCTTCATGTTCATGGCGGTCGGCGTCGGCGCGTTCGACGTCGCGCTGTTCCACGTGTTCACGCACGCGTTCTTCAAGGCGACGCTGTTCCTCGGCGCCGGCTCGGTGATCCACGCCCTGCACCACGAGCAGGACATCCGGCGCATGGGCGGTCTGGCCAAGGCCATGCCCTGGACGCACGGCATGATGCTGTTCGCGTTCGCGGCGATCATCGGCTTCCCGGCGACTTCGGGCTTCTTCTCGAAGGACCTGATCCTCGAGCGGCTGCACCACGACCACAGCGCCTCGGCGCAGTGGGTGTTCGCGATCGCCCTGCTGACCGCGGCGATCACCGCCTTCTACATGGCGCGCATGATGTTCCTGGTGTTCTGGAGCCCGACGCGTTTGTCCGCCGAGAAGCGCGCGCACGTGCACGAGGCGCCGTTCTCGATGACCCTGCCGGTGGTCCTGCTCGGCTTCGGCAGCCTGGTCGCGGGCGTGGTCTGGGCCGAGGCGCTCTACGTCGTCCCGCTGCACCTGAATTCGCTGCAGGCCTGGCTGTTCCCGGTGCTCGGACCCGCCCAGCAGGTGTTCACCAACGCCGGGCCGCACGTCCCCGATCCGGCGCAGGGACCGCAGTGGTTCGTTCCCATGGTCGCCACGCTGGCCGGCGCGATCGGCGTCTTCGCCGCGTGGATGATCTTCCGCGGCGGACCGTGGCACGCGGTCGTGCCTGGCGCCGCCCTGCCCGCTCTCTCGCGCTTCGGCGCCTTCTGGACCCATGGCATCGACCGCGTCTACGACGCGCTGATCGTCCGTCCGCTGCGCGCGGTCGGCTGGGTGCTGGCGTTCATCGTCGACAACGCGGTGATCGGCGGCGTCGGCCGTCGCGTCGGCTCCGCCGCCTACTCGCTCGCCATCGGCTACACGATCTTCCAGCGCGCGCGGCTGCGCAGCTCGCTGGCGATCAGCCTGATCGGCGTCCTCGCCTTCCTCGACCTCCTGCTGGTCGGCGGCATCGAGCGCGCGCTCGCCGCCGTCCGTTCGCTCATCCCGTGAGCCGCTGATGCTTCTCGTCCTGCTCATCGTCGCCCCGCTCATCGCCGCCGGCCTGGTCTGCCTCGGCGCCGGCCGCGAGGACGCCGCCGCGCGTCGCCTCGGCCTGGTGTTCTCGGCCGCGATCGCCGCGCTCGGCCTGCCGCTCCTGTGGCAGGGGGACAGCGCGATCGTCCACGACTGGTTCCGCCTGTGGGGCACCGACGCATCGGTGCGCTTCCACCTCGCCAGCGACGGGCTGAGCGCCTGGCTGATCCAGCTCGTCACCTTCCTGACCCCGATCGCGATCCTCGCGACGCGCTCGCGCGTGCGCGACATGGCGGTCTGCGCGCTGGTCATGGAATCGCTGATGATCGGCGCGCTGCTGGCGCGCGATCTGGTGCCGTTCTACGTCTTCTACGAGGGCATGCTGGTGCCGATGGTGGTGATGGTCGCCGGCATGGGCGGGCGCGATCGCCGCGGCGCCGCGCTGCAGTTCTTCCTCTACACGATGCTCGGCGGCGCGCTGATGCTGGTCGGCATCTGGTACATCGCCTGGAAGCTCGGCACCACCGACCTCGCCACGGTCGCGGCCAACATCGGTCAGCTTCCCGCGAACGCGCGCCTCGCGCTGTTCGCCTCCTTCTGCCTCGCGTTCGCCGTGAAGGTCCCGCTGCCGCCGCTGCACGGCTGGCAGGCGCGGGTCTACGCCGAGGCCCCGGCCGGCGCCGCGGTGCTGCTCGCCGGCGCGATGGCGAAGGTCGGCGTCTACGGTTTCCTGCGCCTCGTCCTGCCGCTGTTCCCGGCCGAGTCGGCGCAGTACGCGTCGTGGTTCATCGCCCTCGGGCTGGTCGCGGTCGTCGCGGGCGCGCTCATGGCGATGGTCCAGGTCGACGCCAAGCGGCTGGTCGCGTATTCGAGCCTGAGCCATCTCGGCCTGGTCATGGTCGGCATCTTCACCTTCGAGGCGGCGGCGCTGTCCGGCGCGGCGGTGCTGATGGTCGCGCACGGCCTGTCGGTCGCCGCGATGTTCCTGCTGCTGGGCATGGTCGAGGAGGCCAGCGGCCGGCGCGGCGTCGACGAGTTCGGCGGCCTGGCGGCCAGCATGCCGTTCTTCGCCGTGCTGCTGGTGACCGCCGCGCTGGCGACGGCCGCCCTGCCGGGCACCGCGAACTTCGTCGGCGAGTTCCTGCTGCTGCTCGGCATCTTCCAGGACCGGCCGTGGATCGCGGCGATCGCCGGCCTCAGCACCATCCTGACCGCGGTCTACGTCCTGCGCCTGCTGCAGCGCTGGCTGTTCGGCAAGCCGACGGGCGACCTGATCATCGGGGACGTGCCGTCGCGCCTGGCCTGGGCGGTGGTGCCGCTGCTGATCGCCGCGATCGGGCTCGGCTTCTACCCGCGCCCGATCAGCAGCGCCGCTGCGCCAGCGCTCGACGCGCTCGCCAAGCCGGCGCGCGCCGCCAAATCCGCCCTGCACCAGCCCGTCGAGCCGGCGGCGGCCACCGCCGCCGTGCCCGCGAGCGAGGACGCCCATGTCGCCCGCTGACCTGTTCCCGTTCCTGCTGCCGCTGTCGCTGGTCTGCGCCGGTGGCCTCGTCTGCCTCGGGCTCGAGGCGTTCCTGCCGCGCGCCGCGAAGCACCGGCTCCTGCCGTGGCTGGCCGCGCTGGCCGTGGTCGGCGCCGCCGTCGCCCAGGCGTTCAGCGCCGGCGACGGCCACCTGCACGGCATGCTCGCCATGGATGGCGCGCGCGCCTGGCTGTGCGTGGCGATCCTCGCCGCGACCGCGATCTCGCTCGGCGGCCTGCAGCAGAGCCTGACGCGCGACGATTATCCGGGCGGCGAGCCGTACGCGCTGACCCTGTTCGCCGCGGCCGGCACGATGCTGATGGTCATGTCGAACGACGCGATCGCGCTGTTCATGGGACTCGAGCTCGCGTCGCTGTCGGTCTACGCGCTGGTCGGCCTGCGTCGTCATCGCCTCGACGCCAACGAGGCGCTGTTCAAGTACTTCGCGATGGGCGCGGTCTTCAGCGCGATCTTCCTCTACGGCATCGCCCTGACCTACGGCGCGACCGGCTTCACCGCCTTCGGGCACGCGCCGCTCGCCGGGCGCGAGGGCCTGCACATCCTCGGCCAGTCGCTGATGGTCATCGGCCTGCTCTTCAAGGTCGGCGCCGTGCCGTTCCACTTCTGGAGCCCCGACGCGTACACCGGCGCGCCGGTCGCGGTCACCGGTTTCATGGGCGCGGTCATCAAGGTCGGGGGCTTCGCCGCGCTGGGCGCGCTGTGGCTCAACCTGATCGCGATCACCGGCGGCGCGACCATCGACAGCCCGATCGCGCTCGATGCGACGCTGATCCTGCCCGCGGCCGCGCTCGAGGCGCCGCACCTGCACAAGTTCCACCTGGTGTTCCTGGTGTCGGCCGTGCTGTCGCTGCTGCTCGGCAACTTCAGCGCCCTGCGCCAGACCAGCGCGCGGCGCATGATCGCCTTCAGCTCGGTGGCCCACGCCGGCTACATGCTGCTGGCCTTCGCGCTGCCCTCCGCCGCGGCCGACGGCAGCGGCACCATCCAGCTGGCGAGCCTGTGGTACTACCTGGTCGCGTACGCCATCACCACCGCCGGCGCCCTGACCGCGCTCGCGGCGCTGAGCGGGCGCGAGGACGCGACCGACGATCTCGCCGGGCTCTCCGGACGCGGCCGCGCCAAGCCGCTGCACGGCGCCGTGCTGACCGTGTTCATGGCGAGCTTCGCCGGCATCCCGCCCACCGCGGGCTTCCTCGGCAAGTACCTCGTGCTCTCCGACCTGGTCGCCAAGGAGCAGATCTGGCTGGCGATCATCGCCATGCTGGTCGCCGTGGTCGGGGCCGCGTACTACCTGCGCCTGGTCATCACGGTGTGGAGCGCGCCGTCGGGCGACCACGCCGACGAGATCGCCGAGCCGACGCCCGGCCTGAGCGCCTGGGGCCTCAGCGTGGCCGCGCTCGCGGTCGTGGCGCTGATCGTCGCGCCGTCGTGGATGGGTCCCGCCAAGGCGGTCGCCGCGACGGCGACCACCACCGCCGCCGCCATCCAGCCCTGAGACGGCCGTGGCCGGCTTCGTCTCGACCGTCCGCGTCCGCTACGCCGAGACCGATCAGATGGGCGTCGCCCATCACGGCGCCTACATCCCGTGGTTCGAGGAGGCGCGCATCGAGTGGCTGCGCGCCTGCGGCATCAGCTATCGCGACCTCGAGCGGCAGGGGATCCTCATGCCGGTCGTCGAGGTGGCGATCACCTACAAGCGGCCGCTGCGCTTCGATGACGTCGCCGAACTGACCACCAGCGCCGAGGTCCTCGGCCCGAGCCGCGTGCGTTTCTCGACGGAGGTCCGGTTGCATGGCGAGGATATGCTGCGGGCCGAGGCCCAGGTGACGGTCGCGGCGACGACGCCCGAGGGCCGGCCGACGCGTCTGCCCGCGTCCCTGTCTGCCACAGCTGCCCAAGGTCCGAAGCAGCCGGGTTAGACCACAATTGTCCTGATGTTCCGGTCGTTACGGTTGACGCCAGCCAATCGAACCGGAACCACCGCAGGCGATCCGACCGTGGCGGACGTTGCATCGTTCATCCTGACGTCGCTGCTGTCCGTGCTGGCGTTCGCCGCCGGCCGCTGCGACAGCCGGCATAGTCCCCGGCAGGTCCAGGGCCTGGCCGCCTTCGTCCTGATGGTGCTGGTCGCGAAGGCGGTGCTGCACGCGCATCCCGCCTGGGAGGCGCAGCTGCTGCCGTGGCGCGAGTACGCGGTTCTCCAGAGCTACTGGATCTGGCCGCTCGCCCTGTGCTTCTTCGGCCTGATCGCCGGGCACCTGCCTCGGCGCAGCGCCGGCCGCGGCGTGGCGGTCGCGATCGCCGCCGTGGTGTTCGCGGCCTCGCTGTGGTCGCAGCGCTGGATGGTGGTCGGCATCGATGACCGCTCGACCGCCATCGCCGATCGCGACCACCACTGCGTGCAGACGGCGCGCGACAGCTGCGTGCCCGCCTCGTGCGTCTCGCTGTTGTCCTACTGGGGCGTCGCCGCGACCGAGGGCGAGATGGCGCGGCTGTGCATCAGCCAGGGCGGCACCAGCCTGTTCAACGCCTACCGCGGCCTGCGCCTGAAGGCCGACGACCACGGGCTGCGCGCGCGCATCGTCGAGGCCGACCTCGACGACATCGCGGCGCTGGGAGTGCCGGTGCTGTTCGGCGATGGCGCGCACGCGCGCGTGCTCGTCCCCGAGACCGGCCTCATGGTGGTGCACGACCCGGCGCTGCCGCATCCCGAGGTCTGGTCGCGCGATCGCGTCGCCCGTCATCTGCGCGGCCCGGTCGTGGTCCTCGAATCGACGGAAGGCGAGCGGCCGGCGACGCCGGCGGTCGCGGTGGCGGCGATGACGATGCCGGCCGGCGCGCGGCTGGCCCCTTCGCGCTGAGCGCGCGCCGCCCGATCGCGCCGCAGCGTCAATCCGGACGTCGTCGGTATGCGATCGGGCTGCGCCCGACGTGGCGGCGGAACCTGGTCGAGAAGTGGAACGGATTGACGAAGCCGACCTCGGCCGCGACCTCCTTGACCGCCATCGCCGTCGCCGCCAGCAGATGGCGCGCGCGCTCGATGCGCTGGGCCTCGAGCCAACCCATCGGCGTCGCGCCGACCTGGGCGCTGAACAGGTGCGCGAGATGCGACGGCGAACACCCGGCGATGCGCGCCAGCGCGGCGATGTCGAGCGGCTCGCGCCAGCGCGTCGCGATCGCGTCCAGCGCGGCGCGCACCGCCGGATGGCGGTTGGCGTGCGCCGCGCGCGGGTTGGCGAGGTAGGCCAGCAGCAGCGCGCGCTCGAGCAGGTTGTCAGCCAGGCGCAGGCGTTCCGGCGACGCGCCGACGGCGACGTCGTGCACCTGGTCGGCGCAGGCGAAGGCCCCGTCGCTGGCGCCGCGCGGGTCGATGACCAGGAGCCCCGGCGCGACCTCGGGCCAGTCCATGAGATCGCTCCATTCCGGACGCGGCCGGAAGATCACCCAGGTCTCGCGCCAGCGCGGCGAATCGTACGCGAAGGAGACCTCGTAGGGCGTCCGCGGGCGGACCAGCGTCAGCGAGCGGGCGCCGACCACGACATCGCGCCCGCGCGACGCGAAGCGCGCCCCGCCCTCGAGCGCGATCCCCAGCGTCCACCACGGATAGCCGGGCTCCCGCCGGAAGCGGTGGTCGAGCGCGTTGTCGCTCCTGCCGGTGCCGATGATCATGGCAGGAAGAGGAAGGTCGTTCGCAGGCTGGTCAATGGATGCCAGCCTGATGGCGATATCCTGGAAGCAGGATCGAGAAGCCATGACTGCCGTCGACCAGGTCGCTCCGCCCGCTTACCGATTCGCGTTCGCTCCGCGCGAGCTCGACGCCATCGCCGCGTGCAACGACGAGCACGGCTTCGCCATCGTCCGCGGCGCGATCACGCCGGCCTTGGCCGACGAGATCAGGACGGACATCACCGCCACGGTGACGGGCGCGCCGGTCGCCGCGCTCGAGAGCCGCTGCGACGTCGCCTTCATCGAACGCGCGCCGTCGCTGCTGAAGCTGCTCGAGTGCGATCCGTACATGCGCCTCCAGCATCGCCTGCTCGGCACCACCGACCTCGTCATGCACCGCACCGCGGCGATCATCCGCCAGCCCGGGTCGCCGCCGATCGGCTGGCACACGGACATGCCGCTCCTGCCGCCGGCTCCGCGGAGCGCCAACGATGCGCTCAACCGCGGCGAATGGCCCAACGGCATGTGGTTCTACCTCACCGGCTCGAGCCCCGAGACCGGCGGGCTGGCGGTCATCGCCGACTCGCATCGCCCGGACTGGACGCCGCCCGCCGGCTACGCGCTCTCCGGCAACCGCCAGTTCGTGCACCGCGCCGGCGACCAGGCGGTGCACGGCGGCATGGAGATCCCCGGCGCTGTGCAGCTGGTGACGGCCGCGAACGACCTGATCGTCTTCGCCGCGCGCACCTATCACGCCGCCAACCCGCACCTCGGCGGCGCTGCGCGCCTGTCGGCGGGCATGGCGCTGCGCCCGCGCCGCCCGCGGCTCACGGTGCCCTGGCCGCTGCCGGAATCCGCCCGGCGCTTCATCGCCGCGACGCCGCCGCACCTGCGCCGCTACGTCGATGGCTATACCGGGATCGTCGCCGACTGGCGGCCGGAGGTCCCTGCGGCGTGACCGTCGCCGCGGCGCTTTGCCCGGCAGCGCGCCACCGCTACACCATGACCGATGGCAGGCTTCCTCGCCGACGACCAGGCGCGCAAGGTGCGCGATGCGACCGACCTCGTCCAGCTGATGGGCGAGTACACGACGCTGCGTCGTTCCGGCCAGAACCACACCTGCTGCTGCCCGTTCCACCAGGAACGCTCGCCGAGCTGCTACGTCTACGACGACGGCCACTACCACTGCTTCGGCTGCGGCGCGCACGGCGACGCGATCACGCTGATCCGCGACAAGGAGCGGCTCGAATTCGTCGACGCGATCGAGCTGCTGGCGCGACGCGCCGGCATCCAGCTCGAGTACAGGCGCTCGGGCAAGCCGGAGATGCCGCGCGGCGAACGCGACCGCCTGCTCGCCGCGATGGAGCTCGCCACGGCGTTCTACGAGCGCCTCCTGTGGGAATCGGCGCAAGGCGCCTCCGGTCGGGACTACCTCGCCTCGCGCGGGCTGTCGGTCGACGTCTGCCGCGCGTTCCGCCTGGGCTGGGCGCCGGGCGGCGGCGCGCTGGTCGACGAGGGCCGGCGCCGCGGCTACGAGCCCGAGCTGCTGGCGAAGATCGACCTCGCGATCGAGCGCAACGGCCGCCTCACCGACCGCTTCTTCGAACGCATCAGCTTCCCGATCTGCGACCGCTTCGGTCATCCGATCGCGTTCTCGGCGCGCCTGCTGCCCGAGGCGGAACGCCGCGCCAAGGAGGAGGGCCGCGGCGTCGGCAAGTACGTCAACTCGACCGACACGCCGCTCTACCACAAAGGCAACGCGGTCTTCAACCTGCATCGCGCGCGCGTGCCGGCGCGCGACAAGCTGCGCCTGATCGTGATGGAGGGGCCGACCGACGTGATGGCGGCGGCGGACGCCGGATTCGACGAATGCGTCGCGGTGCTCGGCACCGCGCTGACGCCGGAGCACGCCAAGCAGCTCGGACCGGTGCCGGGTCCGGATGGCCGGCTGATCCTCCTGCTCGACGGCGATCGCGCCGGCCAGACCAACGCGCTGAAGGCGCTGCGCACGTGCCTGGCGGTCGGGGTCCAGAGCCACGTGGCGATCCTGCCGGAGGAGCTCGATCCCGCGGAGCTGCTCAAGGAGGACGCGGGGAACGCGGCCGAGGGCGCGCGCGGCAAGGCCGCGATGGAGCGCGTCCTCGCATCGGCGCGGGTCGACGTGCAGCACCTGCTGCGCGCGGTCGCGCCGCGGCCGTACGAGCTCGAACCGCGCGCGCTGCTCTCGGCGGCCGACGAGGTGCTCGAATGCCTGCGCCCGCTCAAGGACGCCGAGCTGGTCACGCTCTACCTGCGCGATGCCGGCGATTACCTCCAGCTCGACACGACCATGCTGGCGCGCCGTCTCGCCGGCGCGCGCGACGCCGATCCGGTCGACGAGCCGGCGACCGAGCAGGGGGAGCGCCTGCCGCAGCTCTCGGCCGAGCAGGACGCGTGCCTGCACATCCTGATCCAGCGGCCCGATCTGCGCGCCGACGCCTTCGACCGCTACGAGTTCGAGCCGAGCGACCTGCCCGAGGCGTGGCGGCCGCTGGTCGACCTGATGCAGCGCCGCGTCGAGGCCACGCCGGGCGATCTGGTCGACGACGAGACGCTGGTCGAGCGCCCGGCGCTGCGCGCCTGGGTCTCGCACTGCGCGGCGCTGGCGCTCGATCAGCGCGTGCCGGCGATCGGCGATCCGCCCCGCCGTCTCGCCGACGATCTGCGCCAGATCCGCCTGACCCGGCTGCGCGCGGACCGCGCGCGCCTCGCGCACCTCATGGCCGAGGCCGAGCGCGGTCGCGATTTCGCCGGTCTCGGCCGGCTGACCGCCGAGCGCCTGGCGCTGAACCGGCGGATCCGCGACCTCGAAGCGGTCGGCACCGGCCAGGTCTGAGGCCGCCCGCCGGGCTTGGACTCCGCCTTGAGCAACCTTTGAGCGAACGCCCAAGTTCTGTCGGCAACCCCCGCTTCCATGCTGTAGAGATAGGGAGGGTCCACATTTCGCCGTGACGCGCCGATGGCTAGCTTCGCCCTGCAGCCCTCGCGCCGTGTCCAGCCACCTGTGGTCTCCGGTTCGTTACAACCAGTCGCCCCGAAAACGTTCGACGTGCTGCACGTCAGAGCTCTTGCGGCGATACCTCGCGTCCTAGACTCCACCGACTTTTGCCGGCTCTCTCCTCGGATCGCCCGGCACAACTATCCAAGGCGCTACGATTTATGGCGAAGCTCACGACCGCTCCCACGACCCCGGCACCGACCGCTCCCAGCGACGGTGAAGCCGCCGCGACGCCCCCGGCCGCCGGCCCGGAAGGTCAGCCGCTGACGATCAAGGACGTGGTCGAGCGCCTGGTGAAGACCAGCAAGGGCAAGGGCATGGTCACCTACGACCAGCTCAACGCCCTGCTGCCCGACGCGGTCAACGACCCCGAGCAGCTCGACCAGATCCTGACCGAGCTCGAGCAGAAGGGCGTCGAGCTGGTCGAGGACCTGAGCGAGGGCGACGACACCGGCGTCAGCGAGACCACCGCCGAGACGACGGAGGCCAACGAGGAGGACGCGGGCCTCATCTACGAGGGCTACAACCCGAACGCCGAGGACGACGTCGAGATCGGCGAGAAGATCGACGACCCGGTGCGCATGTACCTGTCGCAGATGGGCGAGATCCCGCTGCTGACGCGCGACCAGGAGATCGAGCTCGCCCGGCGCATCGAGATCTACCGCGACGGCTTCCGCCGCAAGGTCATGACCATGCCGGAGGCCGTGCGCCGCGGCATCCAGTGGGTCGAAGAGCAGAAGGAAGTGAAGGAGCTGCAGGAGAAGAACGCCAAGAGCCACGGCTCGTCGCCGACCCGCGACGATTACCTCGACCGCGCCGAGAGCCACCTCGGCACCATGTACCGCCTGGTCGAGCACGTCTCGCCGTTGGGCGACGAGATGGCGAACGCCGCCGAGGAGGAGGCCGAGGTCCGCATCGAGCAGCTGCTGCGCAACCGCCTGCTGCGCTCGTACCGCCTGCTCGAGGAGATGGAGCTCGACGCCAAGACCGTCATCCAGATCAAGGACGAGATGCTCGACCTGCGCCGGCGCATCCTGCGCCTGCGCCGCGAGGTCGAGCAGAACCGCCGCAAGAAGCAGGTGGTCAAGGAGAAGCACGGCGAGCTGGGCAACCTCGGCAAGCACATCGGCGAGCCGATCGACCGCTTCATCGACCGCTGCATCGCGGTGTCGAAGCGCTTCCGCCTCTACGAGGAGGCCAAGCAGAAGCTGTCGTGCGGCAACCTGCGCCTGGTCGTCTCGATCGCCAAGAAGTACCGCAACCGCGGCCTGTCGTTCCTCGACCTGATCCAGGAGGGCAACGCGGGACTGATGAAGGCGGTCGAGAAGTACGAGTACAAGCGCGGCTACAAGTTCTCGACCTACGCGACCTGGTGGATCCGCCAGGGCATCACCCGCGCGATCGCGGACCAGGCGCGGACCATCCGCATCCCGGTCCACATGATCGAGACCATGGGCAAGCTGCGGAAGATCCAGAAGGACATCCTGCAGGACACCGGCCGCGAGGCGACGATCGAGGAGGTCGCCGACCGCGCCAAGCTGAGCGTCGCCGAGTGCAAGCGCGTCATCCGGGTGTCGAAGCACCCGATCAGCCTCGACCGCCCGATCGGCGACTCGGACGACTGCTACTTCGGCGACTTCCTCGAGGACAAGAGCGCCGACAACCCGGCGAACATCTCGTCGAACGAGCTGCTCAAGGAGAAGATCACCGAGGTGCTCGACACCCTGACCGATCGCGAGCGCGAGATCATCTGCCTGCGCTACGGCATCGGCGACGGCTACACCTACACCCTCGAGGAGGTCGGCCGCCGCTTCAACGTCACGCGCGAGCGCGTGCGCCAGATCGAGGCCAAGGCGATCAAGAAGCTGCAGCACCCGATCCGCAGCCGGAAGCTGGAAGGCTTCATCGATACCAAGGCGTACTGAGGGCTGCTCGCAGCCGTCGTCGCGCGCGGCCGGGGGCGGATGCCTCCGGCCGCGTGCATTTCCCGCTGAACCAGGACGCCGCGACGACCGTTCCCATCCTCCATGGGGAAGGCCCTGCGACGCTGGCGGCTGCCCATCCTCTCCCTGGCGCTCCTCGCGTTGGCGGCGCTCTGGGTCGCGGGGGTGGCCGTGACGGTCGCGCTCGCTCCGGGCTGGGCGACGCGGCAGGCGCCATCGATCGCCTGGGCGGCGATGGTGGCGACGTTGCGCGATGTTCCCGATGCGCACGACGCGTTGGTGGAGCGGGTGGTATCGGCCACGCCACGCCAGCACGACGTCCTCGCCGCCCTGCTGCGCCGCGATGATCGCCTGTCGCGTGCGGTCGCACGCGCGGTCGTCGCGGCGGTCGACGCGCCCCGCTCCGAATGGCTGGTCTTCCGAGGCGAGGGAGCGGCCGACGTGCTCGGGCCGCTCCTGCTGATCGGCGCCGTGCAGCGGGACACGGCCGTCGCCGGCGCCTGCCGGACGACTCTCGACCACATGCGCTCCTATCGTCATGGAGGCGGCCGATCCGAGGCCCCGGGCTGGCATGCGCTCGTCGCGAGCCATGTCGCGATCATGACGAGGCCAGAACTGGGTCGGCTGACGAGCTGGCTCGCCACTGCGTACGACCCGTACTTCGCGGAAGGCTCCGGTGTCATCGCCTTGCTCGAAGGCCAACTCGGCGACCCCGACCCAGTCGTCGCCCGCGCCGCGTTGTCCGGCCTGTGCTGGCGGGGTTCAGCGGCGATCGGCGATCGACTCGTCGAGGCGGTCGCCGATGACGATTCGACCGGCATGACGAATGCGTGGTTGTCGCAGGTGCGCGATCCCGCCGCGGGCACCGCCCTGGCGCGCATGCTCGCGCACGCAGACCGCACCCGCCGCCTTGGCGCGGTGATCGCGATCGCCCGCTGCCGCGCGGTCGCGCAGGTTCCCGACCTGCTCGCCGCGCTGGACCGGGATGCGACGCTGCGCGAGCCGATCCTCCTGACGTTGGCGGAACTGCGCGACCGGCGCGCGCTCGCGGCGTTCGCCGCCGCGCTCCACGACGACGAGCCGATGATGCGCCTGCTCGCCGCGCGCGGCCTGTCTGGCATATCCGGGGATGATGCGCTGGCCGCCCTGCGAGCGGGCGCCGTCGACGATCCGCTGATCGCATCGGTCGTGGCGCAGCGCGCGACGCGTTGAGCGTCGACGTCGGCTCACCCCGGCGCGGTCGGCGTCGTATCGATGATGAACGTCGCCTGGTTGTTGGTCTCGTCGGCCTCGTCGACGACCTCGTCCGCATCGTAGATCAGGCGGTACTCGACCTCGCCGAGCGGCTCGTACGGCCAGTTCACCGCCATCTCCTTGAGCACGCGCGGCGCCATCGGTCCGAACACGCCTTCGCCCATGATCTCGCCGTCCTCGCGCTCGATGCGCCAGCGCGTGTTCGGGATCGTCGCCTGGTCGTGATAATTGCTCGCCTGGAAGTGCAGCCGCAGGCTGCGGCTGGTGACGTAGTGGTGGATGTGCGGATCGGCGAGACGCAGATCGGGCAGCGCGCCGGGCTGCGCCGGCCAGGTGCGGATCGGCGGCGCGATGATCGGCAGGCGATGCACGTTGTTCGCCGGGTTCGCCTCGGTGTAGGTCGCGGCGGGATCGACCTCGATGGTGATCTCCCAATCGTGGCGTCCCGGCTCCGGCCGCAGGGGGCGCAACGGGTTCGTGGCGCCGAAGAGCTGCGCGTCGGTGACCTTGACCTCGATGCGCGGGTACGGCCGCTCGGGCGTCGGCGCCGGCAGCGTCGGGACGTCGCCTCGGTACACCACGACGCCATCGAGGCTGATCGCGAAGCGCGCGCCGGTGACGGTGATCGCGTTCGGGTTGCGCGCGCTGACGTAGAAATGGAACAGCAGGTCGCGCCAGTAATACATGCCGTGCCAGTGCACGTCGTTGTAGAGCAGGTCGACCTGGTCCGGGCCGACCGGGCCGCCCGAGGGCGGCGGTTCGGGCGGCGGCAGGACGGCGGTGATCTCGGTCACGTCATTGGCGGGTTCCGGATCGTCGGCCAGCGGCACGACCCGGACGACGTACTGGTCGTTGTTCGCCGGAGCGTGGTCCATCACCATGAGCTCGTCCGATTCGCCGTCGGCGGCGATGTTCGCGATGACGCCGCTGCCGATCAGCAGCGTGCCGCGCGTGCGCGTCACCGACCACGAGACGTTGCTGGCCTCGCCGCCGTGCGCGGCGATCGCGAAGACGATGTGGATCATCGTATCGTCCCCGACCATCGACATCGCGCGCGCGATGCTCAGGTCGACGGGCGTCGCCGGCGGCGGCTCGGGCGGCTCGGGCGGAGGGGTCGGCGGCTGCGGCGTGCTCGGCGCGGGGTCGGGCGCCGGCGTCGAACCGCCCGAGCCTCCGCAGGACGCCGAGCAGAGGACGGCGGCGGCGAACAGCGCCATCGCCATCGCTCGTGCGGTCAGCGTTCGTCCAGGTGCCGATTCCAGTGCCATTCCATCGCAGCGCATGCGCCGCCCCCATCGCGTCACGGATCCCGAGCACTCGTACCAGAGGAACCGCAGGCGGGGCGGGGAACTGCCGAGGGGTTCATCCTAGGAGGATCATTGCTCCTGGAGATCGCCGTCGGCTCGGCGCAAACCGTCTATCGGATCGGGACTTCGAAGGGTTGGTCCAACGGGGCCGGCACCGTGGTGTCGGAGGCGCCTCCGCGCCCTCCGGGTCCTCATGACCCGGCGTCCCCGTCGTACCGTCAATTGCTGTGGTTGATCTGGCCTCTGATGCGCGCGAACAGCTCGACCAGGCGCGGGTTCAGATCGTTGCCGGTCTGCTCGACGCGCTGGCGCTGCTCGCGGCGGCGCTGCTCGAGGCAGCTGATGAGGTGCCACGGGTAGTGGACCTGGACGGCGCTGGCCTCGGCGGAGGCGCGCGGTTGTTCGGCTTTGGCATGTCGCATGGCTGGTCTCCGCAGAGGGGTAAACGAACGGTACGCCACGAAGTCGCGACGCGTCAAGTTCAAGCTTGAAACCGTCGGCGGGACTCTCGCGCATCCACAAGGGATGGTGGTCGGCCGCTTCCGGGCCACTGCATGTCGACGGATCCGCCGCCGCGGACCCGCCCGGATCGCGAACCGCCGTCGCCGTGGTGCTCAGAAACGCTGGCGTTTGCGGTACTGCAGCGGCGAGCAGCCGGTGCGCCGTCGGAAGAGCTTCGAGAAATAGGCGATGTCGGCGATGCCGACCTGCTGGCCGATCTCGGCGATCCCGAGCCGGCTGGTGCGCAGCAGGTGGCGCGCGTGCGCGAGGCGCAGGTGGATGAGATGGTCGATCGGGCTGCGGCCGGTGACGGCGCGGAACGCGCTGGATAGCGACGATTCGCTGATGCCGGCGCGCTGCGCCAGCTCGCCGCGCAGGATGCGGCGCGGATACGCGAGCTCGAGATACGACAGGATCTCGCGGACGCGACCAGCGAGCGGATGCTGCGCCGCCGCGACATCGCCGGCCAGGCAGCGGCGCACCTCGTTCAGGAATTCGATCGCCAACGCGCGGCACAGCGCTTCGCGATCGGCGTCATCGCGCTCGAACGCGCGCGTGATCGCCGTGGCGATCTCGACGACACGCGAATCACCGCGCGGCTCGAGCAGGAACGCGTCGGGCCACGGCGTTTCGACGCCGTGCCGCGCCGGTCGGCGCTCCGGGCTGTCGTGGTGCGGAAAGCCGACCGGCGGCGCGGACCACGCGCGGTAGACCAGATGCACGCCGATGACCACGAACGGGTCCGCGCGCGGCGCGTCGTAGCGCACGGTCGTGGTCCACGGCACATGCACGATCTGGCCGCGACTCACCGCGTACGAGCGTTCGCCGACGCGGATCTCGCCGCGGCCCTCGATCACCGCCAGGAAGAGATCGGACTCGCTCCAGTGCGGGCCCGCGCGCTCGCCCGGTCGGAACGGATAGAAGTTGGCCTGCGCGACCCGGGGCGGCGTGGCGAGCAGATCGAAGGCGGGCATCCTGGGATCCTCCATCGGACAAGTCGGTGTGCTGGCATCGACGTGCTGACGGTAGACTGGCGAGTGGCATCTACCGGATAAGACAAAAACGTGGATTCGCGTCCATGGCATGGCCGCAGCCGCGCGACTAGGCTCGCCGACGGAGCCACTACCGATGTCGAGCGCGACCGCCCCACTCGTCGAGAGCATCGTCCCGGTCGCCGGGTTCACCGAGTCGTCGCCGACCGAGGATGACGCGGTGCTGCGCGAGCGCCTGCGCCGCGACGGCTACCTGTTCGTGCGCGGCCTGCTCGCACCGGGGCGGCCCACGCGCGTGCGCCGCGGCATCCTCGAGCTCTGCCGCGACCACGGCTGGCTC
The DNA here is from genome assembly GCA_035627695.1 of Planctomycetota bacterium. Classification (GTDB taxonomy): domain Bacteria; phylum Planctomycetota; class UBA11346; order UBA11346; family UBA11346; genus DASPLE01. Next base: position 28,218 of record DASPLE010000153.1, on the reverse strand, counting down.
GACGACGCATCGCCGCTCGCGGACGGGAAGGCGCGCGCCGGACTGGTGCTCCTGGAACCCGACCGCGCCTACCACCGGCTCTACCAGCCGCTGATCAGGATGCCGTGGTTCAACGCGCTCTCGACCGCGCCGGAGCTCATGGAGCTGTTCCTGCGCCTGCTCGAGGACGAGGTCTTCGTCCACCCGCGCAACATCGCGCGCATCATCTTCCCCGGCGCGCAGACCACGCAGCCGCACCAGGACTTCCATTACATCGGCGGCGCCGACGACACCTACACCACGTGGCTGCCGCTCGGCGACTGCCCGCGCGCGCTGGGAGGGCTGGCGATCCTCGAAGGGTCGCATCGCCTCGGCGGGCTGAAGCACATCCCGGCGATCGGCGCCGGCGGCCACGGCCTCCCGACCGGCGGCCTCGGCCTGCGCTGGCTCAGCAGCGACTACCGCTGCGGCGACGTCGTCCTCTTCCACAGCCGCACGGTGCACGCCGGCCAGGACAACCGCACCGACCGCCTGCGCCTGTCGTGCGACTTCCGCTACCAGCGCGCGTCGGATCCCGTGGATCCGTCATCGCTGCTGCCGCACTACCACGGCGCCGACGTCGATTGATCGTCGCCGCGGCTCACGGCGCGAGCTCGACCGTGAAGCTGGTCATCGTCGGCGCGCCGGCGCAGGTGATCGTGTAGGCCTCCTCGGCCTTCTTGGCGATGTGGACGTCTTCCTTCTCCACGCCGCCTTCGGTCCAGCGGTAGGTGATCTTCACCGGCCGGAAGCCGCCGCGCGGCTCGACGTAGTGGGCGTTGATCGAGTGGTGGAAGAAGCCGAGCGTGTTGTTCTGCTTGCCGGCGAAGCGCAGCAGCGCCGTGCGCGTGCCCTTCGGGATCTCGGTCAGGGTGTGGTAGGCCGTGTTGCCCGCGATCGGGCCCTCGGCGCGGCCGAAGTCCTTCCAGGTCTTGCCGTCGTCGAACGACGCCTGGAAGTCGAAGCCCTCGCCCGTGCCGCGCGCGCGGTAGAAGCAGCCCATGACGATGCGCGTCATGTCGCCGGGCGTCTCGACCGGGTAGGTGATCGAGCCGGTGCCGGCCTGCATGAACAGCGGCGCGCCGGCGAGGTTCTCGACCACCGGGTGGAAGTCGGTGAACAGCAGCTGCTTGTCCTTGACGCCCGGATCGATGTTGCCCTCGATGGTGATCCGTCCCTCCTGACGCGCCGAGCGGAAGGTGATGGCGTTCTTGCCCTGCTTCAGCGCCGGCAGGGGACGCTGCGAGTGCTGGATGTCGTGCGCGATCGTCAGCGCGTCGAGACCGGTGCCGGCGCCGGCGAGGTCGAAGCGCAGGCGGTAGTCGTAGCGCCGGTAGCAGCGGTCGGTCAGGTCGATGGTCTGCGCGCCGCTCGCGGTGACGTTGGCGATCTCGCTCCAGTCGAGGCCGTTGTTCTGCGAGAAGGAGACCTTCAGCGAACCGCCGGCGCCGACCACGGCGTCGAACGCGAGGCTGCCGCCCAGGTAGACGTAGCTCGACGGCATGCGCACGGTGAAGCTGGCCGGCTTGCCGGCGTCCTGCACGTGCACGGCCGGCTTCTTCTTGTCGTGCTCGGTGGTCGCGACGTTCTCGGCCGCCAGCGCGGCCGCGAGGAACGCCTTCCGGCCGAGCGGCGGCGCGTACGTGGTCGCGCCGTTGCCGACGCGGCCCGGAGCGATGTCGCCGTACTGCGGCGCGTAGCACAGGTCGCCCTCGCCGACCTTCTGCTCGAGGTTCCACTGCTCGCCGCCCTCGCGCTTGTTGACGTGCAGGCCCTTGTTGGACCAGTTGCGCGTCAGGCGCTCGCCGTCGCGCAGCTGCACGTTCAGCTCGTAGCCCGACGAGTAGCCGTATTCGAAGACGTGCGGGGCGTTGCCCTTCTTGACGTAGGTCCCGGGCGAGTCCTTCACCTGGTGGGTGCGCGCCGGGTACCAGCCGCTGGTATCGACGAACGGCGACGTCCCCTGGTTGACGCGGGCCTCCGGATTCGCGCTCAGGTCCTCGATCGACGCGATCGTCTTCTTGTCGTCGAGCAGGTACCAGTTGATCAGCGACGCGTCCATCATGTGCCATTTCCCGTCGAAGAAGATCTCCGGGATCGAATGGTTGTTGCCGGCCCAGCCGCGCGCCTGCAGGCCGACGTGGCGGGCGAGCTCGGTGATGTGCGCCGAGGCGCAGCAGCACTGGCCCCAGCCGTACGAGTTGGCCATCTTGACGAAGTCGTGCGGGTGCGAGCTGTCCTGCATGAGGTACTCGTTCGGCGGCGTCGACTGGTGACGGAACTTCACCACCGTCTCCCAGACCTTCTTCGCCTTCTCCTCGTCGCTCATCCCGGGCGTGATGTTCTGCGCCGCCCAGGCCTCGAGCGAGGAGACGTCCTCGATGTGCTCCGAGAGCACCAGCACGTGGCTGACGACCGCCGGCGGGGCGGCCTTGTCGGCGCCGATCGCGAACGACGCGGCCATGGCCAGGGCGAGGATGCGTGCGGCGGTGCTCATGCGGCGATTCCTTGGGCGGGCAGGGGGTCGGCGTCGATCGTGTCAGGCGGGCGCGGCTGGGCCAAGCGCCGTTCGGAGGCGACCCAACCCGATGGTTGGTACGGCGTGGACGTTTGCGCGTTGCCGGCGGATCAACCATCGGACGGACCGCGGCTGCGCCCCAGCTGCGCCCGCGTAGCCTGGGGCCCATGTCCGAGCACCTGCTGTCGTCCTCGTTGTGCGAGCGCCTCCTGGCCGAGGCGCTGGCGCGCGGTGGCGACGCCGCCGACGTCTTCGCCGAGCGCGGCACGACCCGCGCGCTGTCCTACGAGGAGGGTCGGGTCAAGAGCGCCAGCGAGAGCCGGCGCCTGGGCGTCGGCATCCGCGTCGTCCACGGCGAGCGCACCGGCTACGCGTACTGCGAGGACCTCGACGAGGCGACGCTGCTGGCCACCGCGCGTCGGGCGGCGCTGATCGCCGACGGCGCCCCGTCCAGCGCGTCGCGGCTGAAGGAGCTCGTCGGCCTGCCGTCGCGCTATCGCCAGGAGCTGCCGCTCGACGCCGCGACCACCGCCGAGCGCGTCGCGCACCTCAAGCGCGCCAGCGACCGCGCCTTCGCCGCCGATCCGCGCGTGCAGTGGGTCAGCTGCTCGATCGCCGATTCGGATTCGCTGGTCACCATCGCCTCGTCGGACGGCGCCTTCGTCACCGACCGCCGGCCGATGCTGCGCTTCAACGTCAACGTCGTCGCGCGCTCCGGCGACCGCCGCGAGAGCGCGACGTCCGGCGGCGGCGGCCGCCAGGGGTTCGAGTATTTCCGCCGGCGCTCGCCCGAGGAGCTCGCCGCCGAGGCCGCGCGCCAGGCGCTGGTGCAGTTCGACGCCATCGACTGCCCGGCGGGCGCGATGCCGGTGGTGCTGGCGCCGGCGACCAGCGGCATCCTGATCCACGAGGCGGTGGGCCACGGCCTCGAGGCCGATTTCAACCGCAAGGGCGTCAGCAACTACTCCGGCCAGGTCGGGCAGATGGTGGCCAGTCCGCTGGTGACGGTCGTCGACGACGCCGCGATCGACGGCGACCGCGGCGCGATCAACGTCGACGACGAGGGCGTGGTGCCGCAGGCGACGACGCTGATCGAGAACGGCCGCCTGATGGGCTACCTCAACGACCGCCTGTCGTCGCGCCTCATGAACGTCGCGCCCACCGGCAACGGCCGCCGCGAGAGCTACGCCTCGGTGCCGATCCCGCGCATGCGCGTGACCTACCTGGCCGCCGGCACGGACGAGCCCGCGGACATCATCGCCTCGGTGAAGCGCGGCCTGTACGCGGTGAACTTCCGCGGCGGCTCGGTCGACATCTCGAAGGGCGACTTCAACTTCAACGTCAGCGAGGCCTACCTCATCGAGGACGGCAAGGTCACGCGTCCGGTGCGCGGCGCGACGCTGATCGGCAACGGCCCCGAGGTGCTGCGTCGCGTCAGCCGCGTCGGCCACGACATGCGGCTCTCCGACGGCATGTGGACGTGCGGCAAGGACGGGCAGGGCTGTCCCGTCGGGCAGGGGCTGCCGACCACGCTGATCAGCGAGATGACGGTGGGAGGCAGAGCGTGAACGAGCTCATCGATCTCGCCCTCGGGACGCTCAAGGCGCGCGGCTGCGCCGGCTACGTCGGCGCGTCGACGCGCGATGAATGGTCGGCGGACGTGCGCCTCGGCCAGATCGAGACCGTCGAGAGCGCCGCGACCCGCGGGCTGCGCGTCACCGCGCTGGGCGCCGGCAACCGCACCGCGAGCTGCACCACCGCCGACATCGCGCCCGCCGCGGTGCGCGCGGTCGCGGAACGCGCCGCCGAGCTGGTCGCCTACGCCGACGAGGATCCCTACGGCGGCCTGCCGCCGGAAGCCGAGCGCGGCGTCGCCGCGATCGACCTGAAGACCGACGATGCGGCGTTCGCCGGGCTCGATCGCGCCGCGCTGGCCAAGGCCGCGATCGCCGCCGAGGCCACGGCGATGGCGCACGATCCGCGCGTCAGCAACAGCCACCGCTCCGGCGCCAGCGCCACGCGCACGCGCCACTGGTACGGGACCAGCGACGGCACGCGGGTCGAGACCGCCGGCACGCGTTTCGGCTACCACGTCGTGGTCGTCGCCCAGGACGCCGCCGGAGAACGCCAGACCGGGGCGTGGGGCACGATGGCGCGCTCGCTCGCCGCGCTCAAGCCGCCGGCCAGCGTCGGCGGCGAAGCCGGTCGCCGCGCGGTGCAGGGCTTCGGCTGGAAGACCGTGCCGAGCGGCCGCGCGCGCGTGCTGCTGCACCGCGACGTCGCCTCGCAGCTGCTCGGCATCATCGGCGGCGCCATCAGCGGCGGCGCCGTGTACCGTGGATCGAGCTTCCTCGCCGGCGCGCTCGGCACCGCCGTCGCCAGCGACGTGGTGACGATCGTCGACGATCCGCTGCTGCCCGGCGAGCTCGGCTCGCGGCGCTGCGACGGCGAAGGCGTGCGCAGCCGCCGGCTCGAGGTCATCGGCCGCGGCCACCTCGCCAGCTTCCTGGTCGACGGCTACGCCGCCCGTCGCCTCAAGCACCCGTACACCGGCCACGACGGCGGCGCGTCGAACCTGCGCCTGACGCCCGGCAGCGCGAGCTGGGACGATCTGGTGCGCGAGCTCGGCACGGGGCTGATCGTCACCCAGTTCCACGGCTTCGGCGTCGACCTCGCCGCCGGCACGATCTCGAAGGGCGCGAGCGGCTTCTGGGTCGCCGACGGCCGCGTGCAGCACCCGGTGCAGGAGGTCACGGTCGCCGGCGATCTGCGCGAGCTGCTCCAGGGCATCCGCGCGGTCGGCGACGATCCGCTCACCGAGAGCCCGACCGCCAGCCCGAGCCTGCTGATCGACGGCTTCACCATCGGCGGCAAGTAGCGCCGTCAGCGCTTCCAGATCAGCGGATTGCGCGCGTCGTCGTTCAGCGGCTGGCCGACCTTCAAGGTCTGGAAGATCTCGGTCGGGATGATGTTCTGCGTGCCGTTGAAGGTGCTGCCGTCGGGCATGTAGCCGCAGGTCATCGCCGGGCGCGGCTTGTTGGTCATGTTGGCGCCGGCGCCGTGCGCGGTCAGGCCGTTGTGGAACACGGCGGTGCCGGCCTTGGCCGGGACGCAGACCGGATCGATCGCCTTCCACTCGGGATAGATCTTGAACAGGTCGGCGAGGTTCGGGCCGATCCCCGAGTTCTCGAAGCGCGCGGTGCGGTGCGTGCCCGGCACGTACCACATGCAGCCGTTGCGTTCCGTCGCGTCGTCGAGCGCGACCCAGATCGAGATCGCGTCGCGCGACGAGAACGACCAGTACGGGACGTCGAGATGCCAGCCGGTCGGATTGCCGTACGGCTGCTTGATCAGCGCCTGGTCGTGCCAGATGCGGATGCCGTCGATCCCGGCGAGCGTCGCGGCGGCCTCGCCGAGCGCGGGATCGTGCATGATCCGGCGCATGCCGTCGTGGACCTGCCACAGCTGCAGCGCCTGGGTGAAGACCTTGGCGTAGTAGCTCTCGTCCTTCTCGTGGCCGGTGCCGGCCATGCGGATGTCGACCGCCTCCTTCGTGCAGCGCTGCCAGTCGGCGAGCTCGGCGGCGTCGAGGAAGCCGGGGATGGCGACGAACCCGTCGCGGCGGTACTGGGCGATCTGCTCGGCGGTGGGGGCGCGCATGGCGGCAGCCTAGCGGCCAGCGAGCGCACAAGGATCCGACGAACCCGCAGAAACCTCTGCTAAACCCGCGGCGCTGGCGGCCAGGAAACACAATCGACGGCCAGCGGATACGGGTCGGTCGAGGCCCGCGGCTGGCAGCGGGAAGCCCGAAGCCCGAAGCCCGAAGCTCGAAGCCCGAAGCTCGAAGCTCGAAGCTCGAAGCTCGAAGCTCGAAGCTCGAAGCCCGAAGCTCGAAGCTCGAAGCTCGAAGCTCGAAGCCGCGAGCGGCTCAGCGCGGCGCGAGCGCCGCCAACATCAGGTTGACGGTCGTGATGTAGATCACGTAGCCGCTGGTGTCGTTGAGCATGGTGATGAACGGTCCGGCGGCGATCGCGGGATCGATGCGGTAGCGCGCGCAGGTCAGCGGCACCAGCACGCCGAGCGCGGCCGCGATCGACACGGTGATGAACAGCGAGATGCCGACGATCGCGCCGATGTACGCGCCTTCGCCCTGCCACAGTCCGAAGATCGCGCTGGCGAAGCCGCAGAGCAGGGACATCGACACCGCCAGCATCAGGCCGATCGAGATCTCGCGCAGGATCGAGGCGAAGCCGCGGCCGGGCACGATCGCGCCGGTGGCCAGGCCGCGCACGGTGACGGTCGAGCACTGCAGGCCGATGTTGCCGCCCATCGCGCCGACCATCGGCATGAAGCCGATCAGCAGCGCCTGGGTCGCGAGCCCGGCGCCGTAGCCCTGGATCACCGTCGCGTTGACGAAGCCGCCGATCACCGTGATCACCAGCCACGGCATGCGCAGGAAGGTGCGCGTGAACAGGCTCGGCGCCGCCTCGGTGGTCTCGGCGGTGCCGGCGATGGCGAGCATGTCCTCCTCGGCCTCGGCCTCGAGCACCTCGACGGCGTTGTCCCAGGACACCGCGCCGTGGATGCGCTGCTCGGCGTCGACCACCGGGATCGACAGCAGGTGGTACTTCTGCATCAGGCGCGCGACGGTCTCGCGGTCGGTCTCGAGCGACACCGAGATGACCTCGCGGTCCATCAGCGATGCGACGGTCGCGCGCGCCGGCGCGAACACCAGCTTGCGGAACGCGAGCACGCCGACCAGCCGCGCCTCGGCGTCGACCACGTACAGCGCCGTGACGCGGTTGCGCTCCTCCTGCATGCCCTGGATGTGGGCGATCGCCTGGGCGGCGGTGAGGAAGCTGCGCAGCGTGATGATGTCGCGCTGCATGATGCGGCCGGCGGTCTCGTCCGGCAGCTCGTACTGCTCCTCGAGCTGGCGGCGCAGCTTGGTGTCCATCTGCGCGAGCAGCTTCGCCGCGCGCTCGTCGTCGAGGTGGTCGAGGAAGTACACCGCGTCGTCGGCGTCGGCCTCGGCGAGGATGCGCGACAGGCGCATGTCGTCGGTGGTCTCCAGCACGCCGTCGCGCGTCGCCGGCTGCATCTCCTCGAGCACCTCGCCGGCGATGTCGACCGGCAGGGCGCAGAACAGCCGCTGGCGGTCGCGCTCATCGTCGAGCGTGTCGAACGCCGCGGCGAGGTCGGCGCGCTTGATGCTGGTGGCGGCGATGACCAGGGCGCCGGGGCCGTCCTCGTCGAGCAGCGTCAGCAGGCGGCGCGCGGTGGCGGCGGGATCCTTGGCGCTGGCGGGCAGGCGCGTCGATTCGCCGGTCGCCCGCTTCTCGTCGTGCGCCTCGATCGCATCGCCGTCGCCCATGCCGCTCTCCGCGCCCGGAGTGGTCCGGAAAGCCTGCTTACCGCCGCGCGCGCGGCATTGCAACGCCGCTGGAACGCGCGCGACGGCGCGGCGCGACGCATGGGTCGCTTGGCGCTCGCGGACAGCGGCGCACGCTGCGGCCATGCGACCGGTACTGATCGTCGGCGGCGCGCCGCGCGTGGCGGTGGACGCCGTGCGCTTCATCCAGGCGCGCGCCAGCGGCGCGACCGCGGTCGCGCTCGCCTCGCTGCTCGGCGCGCGCGACGTCGCGGCGACGCTGCTGCTGGCGCCCGACGCGGCCCCGGCCGCGGCGGCGCTGCGCTACGGCGAGCGCGCCGAGCTCGAGGCGCAGCTCGCGCGCTGGATCGGCGCGAATCCGCGCGGCGCCGTGGTGATGTCGGCGGCGATCAACGACTACGAGGTGGCCGAGGTCTCGGGGCGGATCGACGGATCGCCGCGCACCTGGGGCCGCGAGGACAAGGTGCCGTCGAGCTGCGACGAGGTGCAGGTGCGCCTGCGCCCCGCGTCCAAGCTCATCGACCAGCTGCGCCGGCGCTTCGGCCTCGCCGGGCCGATCATCGGCTTCAAGTACCAGGACGCGGCGACGGTGCTGGTCGCGGCGGCGCAGCTGCGCGCGCGCGTCGATGCGGCGCTGGTGGTCGCGAACAGCATCGATGGCGCCGTCCAGGCCCTGGTCGACGCCAGCGCGACCGAGCATTTTCCCGATCGGGAAACGATGCTGATGCGCCTGTCCGAGCGGATGGTGCGCCTCCTCCAGGAGCGCTGAGGCGCGGGCTCAAGCCGGGTGGCGGCGATCCGATACTCGGGATAACCACCCTCAGGCGGGAGCTCCCATGTCGGCCGAGGACGTGCGCAAGACCGATACGTTCATCCGCAGGGCCGAGGCGAAGATCGCCGCCCTGCACGAGAAGGGCGTGGACACCAAGAGCCTGCGCGCCTGCGTCGAGCTCGCCCGCTGCTGGGCGGTCGAGGGGTCGCGCAACCACGCCGAGGCGATCTGCGACGAGGTGATGAGCGTCGCCGGCCAGATCGAGGACGAGCCGAGCCGGATCGTCCCCGCGACGCCCGCCGCACCCGAGCATTCGCCCACCGGAACGCGCATCCACGAGGTCGAGAACCGGCTGCGCGACCACTTCTCCCGCGAACTCGGCCAGGCGCTCGCCGCCAAGCCGTGGAACCGCGAACGCCGCACCGAGGACGGCGGCCCCGGCATGGGCGTCCGCGACACGCTCGAGCAGGTGCGCGCGCAGGTCGAGGAGCTGCGTCGGCTGATGCAGGAGGGCGGCGCCGCCGGCGTCTCGCTCGACGAGGTCAAGTCGGTCCTCGCCGGCGAGCTCGAGGCGAACGGCCTGGCCTCGAAGCTCAACCGCATCGCCATGAAGGCGGGCACCGAGCCCGCGGTGCCGCCGTTCGTCCAGCGCCTCGACGCCCGCCTGATGCAGATCGCGCACGCGCAGGATCGCGTCGCCGAGCGCCTGATGGGGCTCGAACGCTCGCTCGGCCGCCTGGTCGAGCAGTCGATCCACGAGCGTCTGCCGCCCGACAGCGGCCCGATCCCCGCCGCCGTGCCGCAGGCACGCGAGACGACCGGATCGTGGCTGCAGGACCTCGACGCGGAGGCCGCGCCCGTCGCCGCGTCGGCGCATCCTCCCGAGACCATCTCGGCCAGCCCCGCGCCGGTGGCGCTCGACCCGCCGTGCGCCCTGGACGTGAAGGACGTGAAGGACGAGAAGGCCCAGGACGCGCAGCGTGCCCAGCCGGCGCCGCACGAGGCCGATGCGACCGAAGCGCCGACCCTGGTCGTGACCAACCCGGCGTCGGGCGAGAATTACTCGACCGCCTCGCCCGCGCGGACGACCGGCCCGCTGCAGCGCGTCGACGACGAGCAACTGCGCGCCGTCATGGCCAGCCAGATGGCCCTGCACCAGCCGCCGACCGCCAGCGTCGCGATGCAGTCGCCCGAGCAGAGCGATGCCGAGTTCATCAAGCGCCTCGCGCGCGTCCTGCCCGAGGTCCTGCGCCTGCCGGGCGTCCACGAGAGCGTCCTGGCCCTGGTCGCGGTCGAAGCCGCGACGCACCCCGGCGCCCTGGCCGAGCTGTCGGGCGTCCGGGCCTTCCTGCGCCGCGAGCTGCTCCGCCAGGTCGACGACATCAAGAAGGCCCTGGTCATCGGCGAACCGGTCTGAGGACCGCCTGGCGGCCGCGGGCGGGACCCGACGACCACAAGGCGCTGGCGACGCCGCTCGTCCCGTCGATAGTGCCGGTCCATGCAGTCGCAGCCCGGGCTGTCGCCCGCCGATCTCGCACAGCGCCTGCCCATCGGGGTCGTGGTCTTCCGCCCGGATCGCACGCTGGGCATGGCCAACCCCGCGGCCACGCGCCTGCTCGGCTTCCCGCTCGCTCCCGGCGCGACCGCGGACGAGATCGTCGCCCGGCTCGGCCCGGCGTCGACCGGGCTCAGCGCGCTGACCCCGGGCAACAAGCTGGTGGTGCTGGTCGGCGGCCAGCTGCTCGAGGTCGAGGCCCAGGCGCTCGACGGCAACGGCCTGCTCTGGCTGATCGACGACAAGAGCGAGGAGCTGCGCCTGCGCAGCCAGCTCGCGGAAGAGGCGTCGCTGCTCGCGCACTCGAACGAGGCCTTCCTGGTCGTCGACCAGAACGGCGTCATCCGCTACGCCAACGCCCAGTGCGAGCGCGAGATGGGCTACGACCAGGGCATGCTCATCGGCATGTCGCTGCTCGAGCTCGAACGCGCCTGCTCGGACACCTTCGACGATTCGCAGCAGCTGACCCTCGACGAGCTGCGCCTGCGCCTGCACCAGGTGGTGCGCAAGGGCACCGTGTTCCGCTACAACGCCTACCAGCGGCGCCGCAACGGCAGCGAGTTCCCCGTCGAGGTGAACATGCGGCCCTACAAGATGAGCCAGGAGACGGTCCTGCTCACCACGATCCGCGACGAGAGCCGCCGCCTGCAGCACCTCCAGGATCTCGTCCAGGCGAAGGCCGCGGCCGAGGCCGCGAACCGCGCCAAGAGCGCGTTCCTCGCCATCACCAGCCACGAGCTGCGCACGCCGCTGACCTCGATCATCGGCTTCTGCGAGCTGCTCAAGCTCGAGCACGGCGACGAATCGGACGACCTCGCGAGCTACCTCAAGCTGATCGCCGAGTCGTCGCAGTCGCTCTTGAACATCATCAACGACATCCTCGATCTCTCCAAGATCGAGGCCAAGACCATGGAGATCAAAGTCGAGCCGGTCGATCCCGACCATCTGCTCGACCTGCTCGCCGAGCTGTGGGGCCCGCGCGCCGGCGCGAAGCGGCTCAAGCTCGACCGCCTGCCGTCCGAGGGCGCCTCGCGCCCGTTCTACTCGGACGCGCTGCGCCTGCGCCAGGTGCTCGACAACCTGATCAACAACGCGGTCAAGTTCACCGATCGCGGCGGCATCCAGCTGCACCTGGTCCACCAGGAGGACGCGATCGAGGTCACCGTCAGCGACAGCGGCCGCGGCATCCCCGAGGAGCACCACGGCCAGCTCTTCCAGCCGTTCTGGCAGCTCGCCGACGCGACCACGCGCAACACCGGCGGCACCGGCCTCGGCCTCTACATCTGCCGGCAGATCGTCCAGCTGCTCGGCGGCACGATCTGGCTCGACCGCGGCCACGTCGAGGGCACCTCGTTCACCATCCGCCTGCCGCGCAACGTCCAGGGCCAGACCGGCCTGCATCGCGCCGTCGGCGTGGACCGCGCCAGCAAGTCCGGGCGCCAGCAGGCGGCCCGGTAGCCGGCGCGCGCGGATGCTGCCCGACGGCGCCATGCAGCCCCAGCCCCACGCCGGCGGCGTCCGCGACCTGGTCGAGCTCGATCCCGACCATCCCGGCTTCCGCGACCGCGCCTACCGCGAGCGGCGCAACGCCATCGCCCAGCTCGCGCTGGACTACCGCGCGGGCGCGGCGGTGCCGACCGCGCCGTACAGCGACGACGAGCACGCCGTGTGGCGCGCGGTGTGGCGGGAGCTGGCGCCGCTGCACGAGCGCTTCGGCTGCGCCACGTACCGCGACTGCTCGCGCCGCCTGGCGATGGATGTCGAGCGCATCCCGCAGCTGGCGTGGATCAACGCGCGCACCGCCGCGACCACCGGCTTCACCATGCTGCCGGTCGCGGGGCTGGTCTCGGCGCGGCGCTTCCTCGACTACCTCGCCGACGGCGTCTTCCTCTCGACCCAGTACATCCGCCACCACAGCCGCCCGCTCTACACGCCCGAGCCCGACGTCGTCCACGAGCTGGTCGGCCACGCCGCGATGTTCATGGATCCGACCTACGCCCGGATCAGCCGCGCCTTCGGCGCCGCCGCGCGCGGCGCCGACGACGCGCGCCTGACCGCGCTCGAGCGCATCTACTGGTACACGCTCGAATTCGGCCTGGTGCGCGAGGCTGGGCAGCTCAAGGCGTGCGGCGCCGGACTGCTGTCGGGCGCGGGCGAGCTCGCCTCGTTCACCACCCGCGCCGAGCTGCGGCCGTTCGACCTCGCGGCGATGGCCGCTCGGCCGTACGACCCGACGGGGTTCCAGCCGGTGCTGTTCGTCGCCGAGTCGTTCGCCGAGATCGAGGGATTGGCGGAGCGGCTGCCGCGCTGACGTTCAGCTTCGGGCTTCGAGCTTCGGGCTTCGAGCTTCGAGCTTCGAGCTTCGAGCTTCGGGCTTCGGGCTTCGAGCTTCGGGTTTCGCGCCTCAGAGCGTCTCGTAGAACCGCATCGGCTCGCCGCGCGCGCTGCCCACCACCTGATCATCGCGCATCACCAGCTTGCCGCGGATGATCGTCATGATCGGCCAGCCGGTGACCTTCATGCCGTCGTAGGGGGTCCAGCCGCACTTCGCCGCCATCCACGCGTTGGTGATCGTGCGCTGCGCCTTGAGGTCGACGATGGTCAGGTCGGCGTCGAAGCCGCGCGCGATGCGGCCCTTGTTGGCGATGCCGAACAGCCGCACCGGGCCGGCGCTGGTCAGGTCGATGAGGCGCGCCAGCGACAGGCGGCCCTTGCTGACGTGCTCGAGCATGGTCGGCAGCAGGGTCTGCACGCCGGGCATGCCCGAGGGCGATTTCGGGTACGGCAGGTCCTTCTCCGCGCGGGAGTGCGGCGCGTGGTCGCTGCCGAGGATGTCGACCACGCCGTCGCGCACCGCGCGCCACAGCGCCTCGTGGTGGCGCGCGTCGCGGATCGGCGGGTTCATCTGCGCGTAGCTGCCGAGGCGGTCGTAGCAGTCCGGCGCGACCAGCGTCAGGTGGTGGCCGAGGCATTCGACCGAGCAGATGTCCTTGTTCTGCGCGAGCAGGTCGAGCTCCTCGGCGGTCGTGATGTGCAGCACGTGCACGCGCCGCTTCGCCGCGCGCGCGGCGGCGATCAGGCGGCGGGTCGCGCGGATCGCCGTCTCCTCGTCGCGCCACACCGGATGGAGGCGCGGATGCGCGCCCTCGGCGGGGATCACCGACTTGCGTTCGTTCAGGCGCGCCTCGTCCTCGCTGTGCACCGCGACGCGGCGCTTGCCGTGCGCCAGCACCCGCGCCAGCGTCGCGTCGTCGGCGACCAGCAGCGAGCCGGTCGACGAGCCCATGAACACCTTCACGCCGCAGCAGCCGGCGAGCCGCTCGAGCTCGCCGAGCTGGTCGGCGTTCTCGGCCGCCGCGCCGAGGTAGAACGCGTGGTCGCACCACGCGCGGCCGCGCGCCCGGGCCAGCTTGTCGTTCAGCGCCGCCGCGTCGGTGGTCGACGGCTTGGTGTTCGGCATCTCGAACACCGCGGTGATGCCGCCGAGCACGGCGCCACGCGTGCCGCTCTCGAGATCCTCTTTGTGTTCGAGCCCCGGCTCGCGGAAGTGCACCTGGGTGTCCATCACCCCCGGCATCACGGTCAGCCCGCGCGCGTCGATGACCTCGGCCGCCTCGGCCTGGCCGAGATCGCCGAACGCGGCGAAGCGCCCGTCGATGACGCCGACGTCGCAGCGTTCGCCGTGCGCCAGCGCGCCGGCATCGACGAGGGTTCCGTTGCGGATGATGAGGTCGTAGCGCACGCGTCGCACGCTAGCAGGCCGCGCGGAAACGGCAGCCGGCGAGGCCGCATCGCTCACCAGGGGGAAACGGCCTGCCCCGACGCGTCAGCGCGCGGGCGCCGGACTCAGCCCCAGGTCGGCGATCTCGGCGGTCGTCGACCCGCAATCGGGGGGCACGTGCAGGAGGACGCACGCCTCGATCCCGCCGGCGCCGGCGATGGCGCGCTCGAGCACGGTCGCGCCGGCGAGGCGGACGACGACCGAGGTGTCCGCGACCTCGATCGCGATACGGTGGTCGCCGGGGCCGACCTCGGCCAGGAGCCGCCGGTGCAGGACCGCCCCCGGTTGCGACGGTCGCACGAGCAACGCGAACGGATCCAGATCGAGGCGATCGTCCTCCTCGCTCGCGCGCGTGGCCAGCCAGAGCAGGCCATGGTCGCCCGCCGCGCCGTCCGCGTCGCTGCCGGTCGGTGTCGCGAAGAGGTCGGCTGCCGGCGCGCTCGTCTCGCCCCAGGCCGCGACCAGGCTCCGATCGACGCGGTCGTAGTACACCGTCACCATGCCCCAATCGCTCGCGGCGCCCGTATCCTGGACCGACGCGATGACGTTGTGCCCGTGATCGTCGTGCGGGATCCGCATGGTCAGCGACAGCGTGACGGGGATCGCGGCGGTGGGCGCGGCGGCCGTCCGCGCGACCGCGCCGTAGGTCCGCGGGCCGAACTCGCGGCCTTCCGGCAGCCAGCGCGATGCGAAGGTCGTCGCCTCCGGCCGCGCCGCACCCAGCGCCGCGACGTCGACGATCAGCGAGGCGCCGCGGCGCGTACCAGGCAGACCGCCGACCGTACGCCAGCCGCCCCCACGCGCATCCGCGGCAGGGGACTGCGATGCGCGCGCCGGAATGACCACGGCTGGCGCGCCAGCGTCCACGGCGTGCGCGCGCAGCGCCGGCCGCCACGCGATCAGCGCCACCGCCGCGGTCGCGGCGACGACCGAGGTCCATGCGGAGATCCGCCAGCCCAGGCGATGGATCGGCATCGACGGCTGCGCGAGCGCAGGCGCGGCGTGCTCGCCGACGCCGCGGGCGATGGCTGCCGGCGCGGCCACCGCGGGCTGCTCCGCCCGCAGGTCGCCGACCGCCAGCGCCAGCGCCGTGACGACGATCCCACGGCGCGCGAGCCGTTCGCGCACGGTCGCCAGCGTCTTGTCGAGCCGCTTCTTCACGCCGGAGATCGACATCCCGGATTCGCGCGCGATCTCTTCCAGCGTGCGGTCATCGAAGAAGTAGGATTCGAGCATCGAGCGGTCCTCGGCCGGCAGCTGCGCCAGGCACAGCCGGATCGCCATGCTCTCGCTCGCGGACGCGGTGCCGCCGCCATCGTCGCGCGCGGCGACCTCGCCGACCTGCTCGAGATCGCGGTGGCGCCGGTCCGAGCGTTGTGCGCGGCGCGCGATGTCGATCGCGGTGGTGCGCGCGCAGGAGTGCAGCCAGCTCGCCGGATTGCTGTGGATGGTGTCGCGGCCGGCGGCGAACTTCAGGTAGGTCTCCTGCACCGCGTCATCGATGTCGCCGGCGTGCGTCAGGACCTGCGCGCACACCGACCGGACCAGCGGCAGATGCGGCGCGAACTCGCGCTCGATGCCGGGGTCGGACGGCACGCGTGCTGCCGGCGGGACGGAGGGTGGCGGCGTCGGGGATTCGGGACCGTCCATGGGGACTCCAGGAGTTCGCGGCGGCGGCGTCGGCTCAATGTCGCGGGCCTGCCCGGGGATCCGTCTTTTTCCGCCGACCATCGACGGCGGTCATGCGATCACGCGGGTAATGGGCTGGTCGGCGAGCTTATGACCTCCGGCGAAGTGGTGGTGCAAATGCGCAGCTCCGATCCGTCTATTTGATCGTAACGAAACGCGACGCGGTTGTCCCGGATGCCCCCATCCGCGCGACCGGCGTCGCACCCGTCGGCGCCTCGTGGCGACGGCGGCCCCGTCGCCACCGATCACGATCCGCGATGCACATCACATCCTCATCCGAATCGCCGACGGCGCGTGGTGTCCCGCATCGCACGCGGGGACGGACGCGATGAGCCGCTACGCCTGCATCCGCCAGCACGACCAGTTCGACTGCGGCGCCGCGGCGCTGGCCACGGTCGCGAAGCAGCACGGACTTACGCTCGGCATCGGCCGCATCCGCGAACTGGTCGGCACCGATCGCGCCGGCACCAATCTGCTCGGGCTGCTCAAGGGCGCGGAGAAGATCGGCTTCTCGGCCAGCGGCGCGAAGGGCGACTGGGACGGCCTCAACCAGGTGCCGCTGCCGGCGATATGCCACATCGTCAACGCCCAGGGCCTCGGGCACTTCGTCGTCGTGCACAAGCTGACCAAGGACAAGGCGGTGATCGCCGACCCGGGCGAAGGCCTCGTCGAGCAGGCGAAGGACGCGTTCATCAAGACCTGGACCGGCTACGCGCTGCTGCTGACGCCGCAGGCGCTGCGGCCGCAGACGCCCGCCGGATCGAAGGCGGCGTTCCTGCGCGAGCTGCTGTCGCCGCACCGCGGCATCCTGCTCGGCGCGCTGGCGTGCGCGGTCGTCCTGACCGCGCTGGGGCTCAGCACGTCGTTCTTCATCCAGCACCTGGTCGATTCGATCCTGGTCCACGACCAGCGCCGCGCGCTCAACTTCGCGCTGGCCGGGATGGCGCTGGTCCTGGTGTTCAAGGCGGCGTTCGAGTTCATCCGCAGCTGGTTCCTGGTCGACGCCGCGCGCAAGGTCGACCTGACGCTGATATCGTGCTACCTGCGCCACGTCATCCGCCAGCCGTTGCGCTTCTTCGAGACGCGCCGCGTCGGCGAGATCCTCTCGCGGGTCAACGACGCGATGAAGATCCGCCAGCTGATCAGCTCGACCGCGCTGACCACCATCGTCGACGCGGTCACGGTGCTGGTCGCGACCATCGTCATGCTCGCGACCGACTGGCCCCTGGCGCTGGCCTGCCTCGCCTTCACCCCGGCGGTGGTCGGCCTGGTGCTGGTCCTGCGCAAGCCGCTCGCGAAGCGCCAGCGCGAGCTGATGGCGAGCTCGGCCGAGCTCGAAGGCCAGTTCGTCGAGGACGTCGGCGGCGTCGAATCGATCAAGGCCTACGGCGGCGAGCGCGCGCGGCTCGGGCGCATCGACGGCCGCCTGGTGCGCATCGCCCGGACGCTGCAGTCGACCAGCGTGCTCGGCTTCTCGCTGCAGGCCGCGACCGCGCTGATCGTCGGCGCCGGCACGCTGACCGTGCTCGGCGTCGGCTCGCACCGCGTGCTCGATGGCCACCTGACCATCGGCACGCTGATGTTCTTCTACTCGCTCACCGCGTACCTCTACGGCCCGGTCGAGCGCCTGGCGGGGATCTCGGTGTCGATCCAGGACGCGGCCATCGCCCTCGATCGCGTCTGGGAGGTGCTGAGCCTCGAACTCGAGGACACCGGCAGCGCGAGCGAGAAGCCGAAGCCGGCGGCGGTGCGCAGCGAGATCCGCTTCGAGGGCGTGCGCTTCGCGTACGGCTACCGCCAGCCGGTGCTCGACGGCATCGACCTGGTCATCCCCGCGGGCAAGACCGTCGCGCTGGTCGGCGAGTCGGGCTGCGGCAAGTCGACGCTGTGCAAGCTGATCGCCAAGTACCACCCGGTGTCCGAAGGCCGCATCCTGGTCGACGGCACCGACCTGCGCGACATCGCCTTCGAGCCGTGGCGGCGCAAGATCGGCTACGTCGCGCAGGACGCGCACATCTTCAACGGCACCATCGCCGAGAACATCGCGCTCGGCAAGCCGCGCGCCTCGATGGCGCGGATCGCCCGCGCGGCGAAGGCCGCCGGCCTCGACGAGTTCATCGACGGGCTTCCCGAACGCTACCAGACCGTGATCGGCGAGCGCGGCGCCAACCTCTCGGGCGGCCAGCGCCAGCGCCTGTCGATCGCGCGCGCCATCCTCATCAATCCCAAGATCTTCATCTTCGACGAGGCCACCAGCCACCTCGACACGCGCACCGAGCGCGCGATCCAGCGCTCGCTCAAGACCGCGCTGCGCGGTCGCACCGCGATCCTGATCGCGCACCGCCTCAGCACCATCCGCCAGGCCGACCTGATCTGCGTGCTCGGCCACGGCAAGGTGCTCGAGCAGGGCAGCCACGACGAGCTGATGCGCCTCGGCGGCGCGTATCGCGCGCTGTGGAACGCGCAGAACGAGGACCTCCAGGCCATCGCCGCGCCCGAGGACGACGGCGAGGCTCCCGCGGCCGATCCCGACGAGCAGCTGTACGTCCTGGTCGACGAACAGGACGACGAGGACGACGAGGCGACCTCGGTCGCCTCCGCCTCGATCGCGCCGGCTGGCGGCGATCGCCGCGCGGCAGCGCACCAGCGGCGCTCCGCCGCCCAGACGGCGATCACGCAGCGGATGGGCGCATGCACCTGACCGTCCTCGACAAGGAGACCGAGCTTGCCGAGACCGTGCTGGCCTCGTCGCCGCGCGTGCTGTGGATCGTCGCCGGCGCCCTCATGGCGATCGTCGTCGCGGCGGTGGTCTGGTCCTACGCCACCACCATCGACCTGGTCGTCACCAGCCCGTCGCGCGTGCGCACGGCGACCTCGCCGTTGACCGACTTCGAGACCGCCAGCGGCGACGCCCTGACCGTGCCGATCGCCGGCCAGGTGGCCGAGGTGCCGGTCGCCGAGGGCGACACCGTCGCCGCCGGCGCGCTCATCATGCGCCTCGACACCCGCCGGCTCGACAACGACATCGAGCGGCTGTCGCGCGAGATCGCCGCCGGCGCCGCCGAACTCGAGCGCGGCGCCGCGCTGGCGGCCGACCTGGCGGGGCAGCAGGACAAGGCCATCGCCCGCGCGCGCGCCGCGATCGACGAGGCCGAGCAGGCGCTGACCGGTGAGCGCGAGCGACACGCCCTGCTCGAGCGCCACCGCCAGGCGGAGGAAGGCCTGGTCGCGATCGAGCTGGCCAAGCGGCGCGACGACTGCGCGCGCCTCGAGGCGCTGCTCGAGAAGCGCTACGTCAGCGAGTCCGAGGTGGCCACCGCGCGCTTCGCCGTCCAGTCGGCGCTCAACCAGATCGACAAGGTCGCGATCCCGATCTCGGACGCCGAGGTGATGATCGCCGCGCGCCGCGTCGCGACGGTGCGCTCCGATCTCGACGTGCTCAGCCGCCAGTTCGACTACCGCCGCGCCGAGCTCGACATCCAGAACAGCCGCCGCGCCGCCGAGGTCGACTCGCTGCGCCGTTCGCTGGCGAACCTCGAGCTCGATCGCAGCCGCTGCGAGATCCGCGCGCCCTTCGCCGGCGTGGTCAGCACGCTGCGCGCGCAGCCCGGCCACGTCGTGCAGCCCGGCCAGCCGATCGCCTTCGTCATCGACCCCGGCGCGTATCGCGTCGACGCGCTGGTCAGCTCGGCGGACATCGGCCAGATCCGCCCGGGCATGACCGCGCGGGTCAAGCTCGACGCCTTCGACTACCAGCGCTTCGGCACCCTGCCCGCCACCGTCACGCACGTTGGCGCCGACTCGACCGTCGGCCAGGGCGGCGCGTTCTACATCGTCCGCCTGGCGCTCGACCGCCCGGGCTTCGCCGAGAAGGCGCAGGCCAAGCTCGGCATGACCGGCGTGGCCGAGATCACCGTCGATCGCGAGCGGCTGCTGTGGCTGATCTTCAACCGCGCCAGACGCGGCGCCGGACTCTGACGTCTCGTTCCACCGTCGACACCAACCGAGGCGCGAGCCTCGCGAAAGGACACCCGTGAAGCCCATCACCACCGACGAGAGCCGCGCCATCAACGGCGGTTCGCCGTTCGTCTTCTTCATCTCGCCCAAGCTGCGGCTGCCGCCGTGCGACGAGGTCCGCCTGCCGGTCGAGCGGCCGGGCGACTGGGAGATCCCGACGCACGTCTGACGCCGCCTCGGGCGGGAAGCATCTCCGCGACCACCACGCGCACCTGCACGCGCGGAAAGGATCCCTCATGAAGCCGATCAACGAGCACGACCTGCGAGCGATCGTCGGCGGTCGTCCGACCAATCCGCATCTGTGGCGGACCCTGTTCGATCTGCTGTTTTGACCCACGGGCCGCTCAGGCGGCGAAACCACGAACCATCGAGGAGACATCATGAAGCACCTCAGCACGAACGGACTGCGCGCGATCAGCGGCGGCTCGGTCTGCGCGGCCATCCCGCCGGGCGAGATCGTCCTGCCTCCGATCGCCCGCTTCCCCGGCGACGACGACATGTACCCGCCGGTCGAGCCGCCGGGCCGCTGGCAGGACCTCGTCTGAGCGCGCGCTCGCGACGCGGCCATCCGCCTCTTCACCTCGTCGAGACGTCTCGACCAGTCCGCCGGGCGCCGCGGCGGCTGACTCCACCCACGGCGCGCGGGGCGCTCAGCGCCTCGGATCACCAAGCCGCCGCACCTGGCGGAGAAGGAATGCATGAAGCCGATCACTCCCACGGAACTCGACCGCGTCAACGGCGGCGAGACCCTCGAGATCAACCCCGACTTCGTCATCGCCAAGCCGCCGATCATCCGCCTGCCGGATTGCCCGCGGTTCTGGTCCAACTGAACACCGATAACCGAGGAGAAGCACATGCACCAGCTCACCAACGACCAGCTTGAAGCCATCTTCGGCGGCGGACCCATCTGGGAGGCCGTCGGCCGTTTCCTGCACAGCCAGTTCTGTGACGAGCATCGCAGCCGGCGCACCCTGGCCGGCGACATCGAGCAGGTCCTTTCGACCTGATCCACCTGATCGCCGCGCGTTCGCGCGGCGTCCCCATCACCACCTCGACGAAGGAATCCCATGAAGACCATCACCCAGGACGAGATGCGCACGGTCGACGGCGGTTGGCTGCCCATCCTGCTCGGCGCCATCGCCGTCATCGCCGCGATCAACGAGATCGACTCCGCCCTCGACGGCATCCGCGCCGGCTGGCGGCAGGCGCACGGCAGCTGACGCCATCCGGAACCCGTCCGGCGCGGCCACCAGCCGTGCCGGACGGGGTCCTTCACCCAAGGAGACATCGTGTCCACCATCACCGAGGCCGAGTCCGCAACGATCCGCGGCGGTCACATCCTCTGCCCGTCCATCGTCCTCTGCCTGCTGTCACGCATCTTCGCGTGACCAGGCGCGCGCCGAGACCATCCACCCAAGGAAACCACGTGAAAACCATGACCGCGCTCACCGACTCCGACCTGCAGTCCGTCTCCGGCGGCTGCACGTTCTTCCACTTCGAGTTCCACCTCAGCCGCAAGCTCGGCTGGAGTATCGAGATCTGCCTGTGAACCGTCCCGCCGCCCATGCCGGCCGCTGGCCACGTGGGCGGCGGAACCACGGTCCGCAGAATCGATGACCGTCGCCGTCCTCCTCCTCCGCGCGTACCGCCGCGCGATCGCTCCGGCCATCGCGTGCGTCGTCGCCCTGTCGGCGGCCCCCGCGCAGGACCACCCATCATCACTGGCGCTGACCGCGCGCGACGCGGCGCTGCAGGCGCTCGCCAACAACCGCG
This sequence comes from Planctomycetota bacterium, assembly GCA_035627695.1. Lineage (GTDB taxonomy): Bacteria > Planctomycetota > UBA11346 > UBA11346 > UBA11346 > DASPLE01. Next base: position 6,703 of record DASPLE010000153.1, on the reverse strand, counting down.
CGCTGCGCGTGCGGCGCTTCGACATCGCGGCGGCCCAGGCCGACGCGGCGATCGCCCGCGCCGCGTTCGACCCGGTGCTGAGCGGCGAGGCGTCGCGCTCGATCGATGACGTCGGTCCCCGCGGCGAGGTGGAGACCGACCGCGCCTCCCTCGGCGTCGCTGTCACCGCCCCGACCGGGACCACGCTCGGCGTCGACAGTTCGATTCGTCGCGACGACGCCGCCGCCCTGGGCGAAGCCGCGAGCGCCCGCGTCGGCGTCACCGTCAGCCAGGCGCTGCTGCGCGGGGCGCGACCATCCGCGAATCTCGCCGAGCTGCGCGCGGCGCGGCTCGACGTGTCGATCAGCCGCTGGGAGCTGGCCGGCTTCGCGCTCGAGCTCGCGGCGCGCGCCGAGGACGCCTACTGGGACCTGGTCCTTGCGCGCCAGTCGCTCGTCATCGTCCGCGAATCGCTGACGCTGGCCGAGCGCCAGCGCGACGAGATCGTCGAGCGCATCGCCGTCGGCCGGCTGGCCGGCGTCGAGCAGGCCGCTGCCGACGCCGAGCTCGCCATCCGCCGGCAGGCCCTGATCGACGCCGAGGCGGGCGAGGCCGTGGCGCGCATCCGCCTGCTGGCGCTGATCGAGCCGACCGCCGCGGGCCTGTCGCGGGCGGTGACCGGCGCCGAGTCCCCGGACGGCACCGCCGAGCTCGCCGATCCCGTCGACCAGCATCTCGCCCTCGCCCGCGAGCGCCGCCCGGACCTGCGCCAGGCGCGCCTGCTGATCGAGCGCGAGGAGCTGGTCATCGTGCGCACGCGCGACGGCCTGCTGCCGCGGCTCGACCTGTTCGCGTCGTTCGGGTCGAGCGGCTACGCGCGCTCGGTCGGGCGCGCCTACGACGCCATCGACGGCGACGTCCACGACGCGACCGTCGGCCTGCGCGTCGAGTACGCGTTCGGCCGGCGGGCCGAGCGCGCGGCGGTGACGCGCGCGGTCGCCACGCGCGCCCAGGCGGAGGAGGCGCTGGCGAACCTGGTGATCCTCGACGAGGCCGACGTGCGCATCGCGCACATCGACGCCGAGCGCGCCCGCGCCCAGGCCGTCGCCAGCGCGGCCAGCGTCACCGCCCAGGAGGCCGCGCTCGAGGTCGAGGTCGAGAAGCTGCGCGTCGGCAGCGGCACCGCGCTGGACGTCGCGCGCGCGCAGCGCGATCTCACCCAGCGGCGATTGGAGGGGGCCGAGGCGGCGATCGCGCGGCGCAAGGCCTTGACCGCGCTCTACCGCGACGATGGGTCGCTGCTCGATCGCCGCGGCATCCAGGTCGCCGAGCGCTGATCAGCGGCGGCGGCGGCGCGGTCGGCGGCGGACGACATGCCGCCCGCTCAGCCCGGCGAGGCCGTCGTCGGCGAAGGCGACCTCGATGTCCGCGGGCTTCGGCGCCGGCGCGTCGACCACCGCCACGCCGCCGGTCGGCGTCAGCTCGACCGGCGCGTCGGCGGTCACCGCTCCGACCAGGATCGAGTACGACCGGTGCAGCGCGTTGGCGAAGGCGAGCGCGCTGATGAAGCGCTCGCTGGGATCGATCGCCATCGCCTTGCCGATCGCCATGGCGGTGTGGCCGCTGACCTTCGGCGCCAGCGCGCGCACGTCGGGCCGCGGGGCGGTCTGGTGCTTGAGCGCCTGCTCGTCCGGGGTGCCGGCGAACGGCGGCTGGCCGGACAGCAGCCAGTAGGCGATGCAGGCCAGCGCGTACTGGTCCGACGCCGGCGTCGGCACCGCCGCGCCGCTGACGGTCTCGGGTGCCGCCCAGGCGTGCAGCAGCAGGCTGCGCGCGTCCCAGCCGGGGCGCAGGCCGTGGCGCGTCGCGCTCATCACCATGCCGTAGTCGCTCAGCCGCGCGCGTCCGTCGCCCGAGACCAGGATGTTGCCCGGATGCAGCATGCCGTGGCAGCGGCCGTGGTGGTCGAGCACGTGCAGGCCCTTGGCGGCCTGGCGCAGCAGCGGCAGCGCCTTGGCCTCGGCCATCGGGCCCTTGGTGCTCGAGCGCGCCTGCAGGTCGCGACCGGGGACGTATTCGGTGACCAGCACCGCGCGGCCGTCGGCGCCGCGCCGCGCCTCCTGGTAATCGACCAGGTAGCGCGATCCGAGGCCGACCAGCTCGCGCGCCTCGTCCTTGAAACGGTCGGCCTCGGCGCCGGCGGGCACGCGGTTGGCGTGGATCACCTTGATGACCACCAGCTGGCGGCTGGCGCCGATGCCCAGCCAGCTGCTGGCGGTGCGGCCTTCGCCGAGGCAGGCCAGGCGCTGCCAGCCGCCGATCGGCGCGAGGTCGTCGGCCGGCAGCAGCTCGCGCAGCATGATCGCCTCGCGGTCGGGCGAACCGGCCAGCAGGCGGCGCAGCTCGACCGGGTTCTCGCCGCAGCCGACCAGGCCCTCGGCCATGTCGACGGCGCGTTCCTTGGTGATCAGCCGGCGGCGCATGGCCGCCTGGAGCAGCGCGACGACGGCGGGCTCAGCGGCCATGGCGCGGCTGCTGATGCGAAAGCGGGACGGGGGAGGTCATGCGTCGCCGCGCACGCTAGCCGCGGCGTCGTCGACGAGCCAGCGCAAGCTGGCGCGCGGCGGCGCGCTGTCGCGCTTGCCGACCATGGCGCTTGCCTGCGCGTCGAGGTCGAGGAGGCGGCGGCCGAGCTCGCGACGCCGGGCGAGGATCTCCTCCGGACTCGGATATTCCGGCGGCGACCACAGCGCCTCGCCGTAGACCAGCGCCATCGGCGAGCGCGGCAGCGGCAGGCGGAACCGGTCCCAGGCGCGCTTGAAGATGAGCTCGCGTCCGGCCCGCACGCCGATCGGCACCAGCGGCGCGCCGGTGCGGCGCGCGATCTCGAACGGCCCCGGCTTGACCTCCTTGTACGGTCCGCGCGGCCCGTCGACCGTGACCGCGCCGTGCCAGCCCTCGTTGATCGCCTCGATCAGCTCGCGCGCCGCGCGCAGGCCGCCGCGCGACGACGAGCCGCGGATCGGCCGCATGCCGATGCGCTCGAGGAAGCCGGCCATGATCGTGCCGTCGCGCGACAGGCTGGTCAGCGCCGCGACGCGCTGGTGGTGGTGCCGGCCGAGCAGGGTGAACAGCGACTGGTGGAACAGGCAGAAGATCACCGAGCGCGTCGGGCTGGCGGCGATCGCGGCGCGGACGTGCTCGATGCCGCGCTCGCGGTAGCGCAGGGTCCGCGCCAGCGCCCAGCCGCAGCGGTGGACCAGCTCGGGTGATGGCTCGATGCGCACGGCGCGCATTGGACGCCCGCGCGCGACGCCGTGCAAGCCGTCGCGTCGGCGTCCGGCGCGTGCTGGCGCCCGGGCCTCGCTCGTTTCCTTGCCCGCTCGCGCGCGCAGGCTTGTCCGATGGACCTGATCGCCGGACCGATCCCGGGCTACGAGCTGCTCGACAGCGGCGAGGCGCGCAAGCTCGAGCGCATCGCCGGCGCGCTGGTGATCCGCCCGAGCCCGGCCGCGCTGTGGCGCCCGCGCCTCGACGCGCGCGCGTGGAGCGAGGCGCCGTCCGAATGCATCCGCAACGCCGACGGTTCCGGCCAGTGGCAGCACCGCCGCGGCGATCCGGGCGAGCTGCGCTTCGCGTGGCAGGGTCCCGGCGGCGGCGCCCGCGCGCTGACCCTGCTGGTGCGTTTCACCGCCTTCGGCCACTGCGGGCTGTTCTTCGAGCAGGAGCCGGTGTGGCGGATGCTCGCCGAGCGCATCGCCGCGCTGCGCGCCGCCGGCAAGCCGGCGAAGGGGCTCAACCTCTTCGGCTACACGGGCGCCGCCTCGCTCGCCATGGCCGCCGCCGGCGGCGAGGTCTACCACGTCGACAGCGCGCGCGGCGTGCTGACCTGGGGCAAGGAGTCGGCCGCCGCCAGCGGCGTCGACGGCGTGAAGTGGGTCCAGGAGGACGCGCGCGCGTTCCTCGCGCTCTCGCGCCGCAAGGGCTTCCGCTACGACTGCATCCTCGCCGACCCGCCGAGCTGGGGCCACGGCGCCGACAAGCAGGTGTGGAAGATCGAGGAGCACCTCCAGGGCCTGGTCGACGACTGCGTCGCGGTGCTGGCCGACGGCGGCCTGCTCGTGCTGTGCGCGCATTCGCCGGGCGTGCAGCACGCGGCGCTGGCCAACGCGCTGGGCGCGGCAGGGCTGCCGGCGCGCGAGGGGGGGGATCTCGGGGTGCGGCACCGGGATGATCCGCGGGTGCTGCCGGCGGGGTGCTGGGCCGCCGCTGACAGACGCTGACCGCACGATACGTGCCACGGTCGCCGCCGGTCCGGTTTCGCCCCTCCGCACGGCGTGCGTACCTGCCTCCACCGGGATCGCCGAGTCGCACTCGGCTCGAGCCTCCGGAGGTCCGCATGGTCGGGGGCGAGACCGGCGCGAGGAGCGACGTAATCGCAGGCCAATATGAGCGCGTGACGGCTTCCGGATCGTGGCAAGTCGTTGCTGGCACTGCGCCGACGGGTACGAAGTGACGTAATGTTCTGCGTCTTGTATCGGACGCGTTTGACGTCGATATCCTGTTAGGCATCACAATGGACGCTTCTCGGATATCCGAAATTGTCGCTTTGGAAATCGCCGCCGTGTCGCAAGGCGAGCTGATCGACGCGATGAGGCAGTGTTTGGTTCCGCCAAGGCTGGAACAGCGCGAATGGGATTATTCCAAAGAAAGCACCAGGCATCCGTGTTGGATCGTCTTGGAGCATCGTGGATCGAATACTTGCATTGCCTATTGTGAACAGGGCTTCGGCCCTAATGAACCGTGGGGCCTCCTCTCCATCTCCGGCAACGACGCAAGCATGGGGATGGACGATAGGTGGTATTCGAGACTCGAAGACTGCTTTCGCGTGTCGCCAGCCTGGGACGGCCCCAATCCACAGGGCTACGAGGTGAGATGATGCGATGCCTAACTTACGCATGCACCGGAGCGCGGTCCTGGTCGTTTTGGACGACGTTGCATTGCGCCGCGCCCGGTGATGCTGGTCGTTAGGCGTCCCGAATGCGGTTTCTGCTCGTCATCGCTGCTGCTGGCGTTTTCTCTGGCTGTGCCAACCGAGTGTCGAAAGAGCGCTTCTATCAGCTGTGCGAAGAGGCTAACGCAGACAACCGCATCGTACATTCGCTGCCGGGTCGCGTGTTCTATCAGGGATCGAAGAAGGGGCTCGACTACTTCCTTATCGACCCTCCGATTTGGGCGTCAGACCAAGTCGCCGTGAAAGCAGGCGAGATTTCCCAGGTGAAGCGCCGTTTCCCATACACGCGGCGACGCGAGCGATGGGCTTTCCTCGAATTCTCACCGCGACCGATTGAATCCGTTTGGGATCCGATCTGGCCACCCGAAGGTCCGCCTAACTAGCGCATGCACCGGAGCGGCGGATCGGGGCTGGTCCGAACATCATTGCCGTCCGCCGCCGCCCGGTGATGCTGGTCGTTAGGCGTCAACCCAGGCACGTCTTTCGGATTACGGATCCTTGGGGCAATCGCCTGTGCTTCGCGGAACTTCAAGGCGCGTCTCATTGCGGCTCAAAGCTTCCGTGGTGGCCCGTCTCTGGGAAAACGGCTCAAAGTCGAATGATCACTCACGGTTTCCGCCTAACTTTCGCATACACCGGAGCGCGGTCCTGGCGGCTTTGGACCACATTGCTTTGTGCCGCGCCCGGTGATGCTGGTCGTTAGGCGTCAGAACGCACTTCGCGAGGCCGGGTAACATGCTCGATTTCTTCAGGAAGACGAAAGTTTTCCGATTTGTTCAAAGGGGATCCCCGAATCGCAATCACGGACTTTACAACAAAGTGAATGGCTACGATATCACTTCCTATTTGGTCGCAAAAACAATGAAGGGGGCACACCTTGCTCTCTACAACGCCATGTCGAGCTTGAACGTTGATATCACCGAGACAATCGACAGCGGTCGGCTATCAGACTTTGACCTTGAGCAACTGGACCAAGAAATATTTGACGAGATAGAACAGAATGGCATCCATTGCGCAATGATCGCCCGACTCGCCTAAGAAAGCATCATGGGCCTGCCGCCTAACTTGCGCATGCACCGGAGCGGCGGGCCGCGCGTGTTTGGACCACATTGCCTTCTGCCGCCGCCCGGTGATGCTGGTCGTTAGGCATCACAAGAGATACCCTGTATGAATGTCCGTGTCGCTCCCAACGTGCCTTGCCCTGTGGGTAGCGATGAACAATGGATCATGATTGACGACGGTTCTGTCTTTGTGGGCATTGATGCTGCTGCGGGTTATGTAAGGAACCTGTCGACTCGGTTGCGCGCCGGTATTGTTTTCGAAATTGGGCCCAGCATTGCACCAGCTGGCCGCAGTTACCCCGCTTTCTTCATTTCAGATGTCGACACGGAGGGCAACGTGTTAGACCGGGCTTATATCACCAAATCTAGTGGGCAGTGGGAAGTCGAAGATTGCTAGTGCCGCGATGCCTAACTTGCGCATGCACCGGAGCGCGGGCTGCGCCGCTTCGGACCACCTTGTCTTTCGCCGCGCCCGGTGATGCTGGTCGTTAGGCATCACAATGGACGTTTCTCGGATATCCGAAATTGTCGCTCTGGAGATCGCCGCCGTGTCGCAAGGCGAGCTGATCGACGCGATGAGGCAGTGTTTGGTTCCGCCAAGGCTGGAACAGCGCGAATGGGATTATTCCAAAGAAAGCACCAGGCATCC
>DASPLE010000152.1:0-64768 GCA_035627695.1 Planctomycetota bacterium | reverse complement strand
TCGCCACGGCATCGGTGGCGCCCCATGCCTCGAACACGACCGCCTCGCCGTCGCTGATGATGATCGCGACGAAGCACGCGCGTTCGCCCGAGGCGGTGCGCAGGCGGCCCTCGTGCCAGGCGACCGATCCGGCGGTGCCCTCGTCGGCGATGGCGAAGCCGCGCTGGATGAGCGCGCGGCGCGCATGCGCCTGCCAGAACGCGGCGTCGGCGCCCTTGAGGTTGTCGTGGCCGGCGAGCCGCAGATGGACCGCGTTCGCCGACAGCGCGCGCGTCACGCCCTTGCGCTCGGCGTAGGCGATGAAGCCGCGCGGCAGGTCGACGTCGGGCCCCCACCACCAGCCGTGCTCGACGTACGCGCGCCCATGCAGCGCCTCCGCGCCGATCGCGCCGACCCAGGCGCACGCGTCCGGCAACGCCTGCACCGGCGCGTCGCGCACCACCGGTAGCGGATCGGGACCGTTGAAGCGGATGGCCAGCGTCCCGAACGCGGCGCGACGGTTCAGCCCGTTGAGCCGGCTCTGGATCTGCTCGATCTCGCCGGTGATGCGCGCCAGCTCGCGATGCAGCGTGAGCGCGTCGCCGATCGTCGCCGACCGATCGATCAGCGCCTGGATGCGTCCGCGCACGGATTCGGCGTTCGCCAGGCGGGCGCGCAGGTCGATGACCTCCTCGCCGACCTCGATGCCGCGGATGTCGCGCGCGCGCACGACGCCGAGCGCGGCGACGCGGTCGACGACGACCAGGTAGCGTTCGCCCGGCACGCGGATGGTCAGCTCGTGCTCGGCGAGCGACTGCAGGTAGCCCCCGTTCTCCACGGCGATCGCGCGCGCCGCCGTCGAGGCCGACGGGACATCGGCGACCGCGAGCGCGATGTCGCCGGTGTAGATGACCATCGGCGCCGCGATGGCGCCTTCGCGCACGGCGTCGTCGACCGAGCCCGATCCGGGAAGCGGCGGATCGCCCAGCGGTTCGCTGTCCTTGCCGTCGCCGAGGTCGCGCTTCGCCGGCGGCGGTGGCGCCAGCCGCGGATCGCGGGTCGCTGGCTCGCCCTCGTTCAGCGACGGATCGCGCAACGAGCTGGGCGGAGGAGCCGTGCGCGCGTCACCGGGCGGCGTCGCGCCGTCGCGCCGCGCGCATCCGGGGAAGGCGATGGCGGAGACGGCGATGGCGGCGAGGACCAGCTGGCGCAGGCGATCCGGTTTCATGGTTTCCCTTCGGAGATGAGTCTGACGACGCGTTCGGCGTGGACCGCGGCATGCGGCATCATGCGCCCGGCGCGTCGGCGCAGGTAGCGGTCGGAGAGGGGTCCGGTGATCGCGCCCCAGACGATGGCGGCGAGATCCTCGTCGGCGCGCAGCAGGCGGCGCAGCACCGTGCGGACGGCGTCGCGGTTCGCCGGGTCGACCTCCCAGGGCGTGAACACGTGCGGCGGGAAGATCAGCAGCGCGAGCGCGCGCGGCCGTTCATCGTAGGCGGCGTAGAGGATGCGCACCGCGCCGCGCACCGCGTCGGCCGGCGTGGGCGACGCCGCGTCGAGCTCGGCCATCGCCGCCTGGAGCGGCGCGATCGCGACGCGGTACAGCTCGCGGCCGAGGTCCTGCTTGGTCGCGAAGTGCTTGAACATCGATGCGGCGCCCACGCCGGCGGCCTTGGCGATCTCGCGCGTGGCGACCGCCTCGAAGCCCTCGGTCGCGATCAGGTCGAACGCGGCCTCGAGGATCTGCTGACGGACGAAGGGGCGGCGTCCCATGGCGGACGGGAGCATGCGCTCTCTTACCCGAAAGCAAGCATGCGCTTTCTTTCTCGCCGAACGAGAACGGGATGCCGTCCGGCATCCCGTTCTCCGACCCAGCGAGGCGGCCGGCGCTCAGCTCTTGGCGCTGGCGGCGCTCGCGAACAGCTTGTCCATCGCCTTGGCGATCCCGCGCAGACCGGCGGGGTCCTTGGCCGGCATGATCTCGGCGACGACGGTCTCGGCATAGCCGATCTGGCGCAGCGCGGCGAAGCTCTCGGCCCACGGCACCTCGCCCTCGCCGAGATCGCAGAAGCCGGCGAGGCCGCCCGGATCGCTCTTCCAGTCCTTGATGTGCACGCGCTTGATGCGCTTGCCGAGGATCGCGATCCAGCTCGGCGGGTACTGGTGGATGCCGATGCAATTGCCGACGTCGAAGTAGACGCCGACGCGCGGGTGGCCGATGTCGTCGATCAGCTTGGCGAACTCGAGCGGCGAGTACGCGAAGCCGTTCCACACGTTCTCGTACAGCAGGTCGATGCCGACCTGGTCGCAGGTCTTGGCGAGGGTCTTGCCGTTCTCGACGCACCAGCGGTAGATGTCGCTGTACGGCGCGATCGGCAGGCCCTTCTCCCACACGCAGATCGACACCGCGGGCACCATCAGCATGCCCTTGGCGCCGAGCCACGCCGCGCGCTGCAGCGCGGCCGCGTGCAGGTCGACCGAGCGCTTGCGCGTCGCCGCGTCGGGCGAGGTCGGGTTGACGCCCCACGAGATGCCGGTGGCGGCGGTCTCGAGCGCGACGCCCTGCTTCGCGGCGTACGCCTTGATCTCGGCGCAGCGCGCCTGGGTGTCGCCGGTCAGGACCGGCGCGCCCTTCTCGCCGATCGCCAGCTCGATGTTGGCGAAGCCGGCGGCCTTGGCCTCGTCGATCAACTGCTCGGCGGGGCGGGTGTCGTTGCCCTGGATGGACCAGGCGCTGATGGTCTTACGCACGGGCGGCTCCTTCGTAGGCGATGGCCTTCTCGACGCCGCCTGCCTTGGCGCTGGCGATCTCGGCTTCGAGCACGCGGATGACGTCGATCGACTCGTCCGGCGAGATCGGCGGCTTGACCTTCTTGGCGACGCACTCGGCGAAGGCCTTGATCATCAGGTGGTAGCCGTCGGTCTCGACCTTCGGCGTGGTCTTCACGCCGTTGGCGAAGATCTGGAACGGCTCGGCGCGCGACGAATCGAAGTCGGCAGTCGCGCGCTCGAACACCGCGGTGAAGCGCATGCGGAAGCCGAACGCGCCGTCGAGCGCCCAGCCGCCATCGGCGACGACGATCTGGTCGTCGGCGTAGCGGTAGCGCGTGCTGACCAGGTCGATGCCGCCGGACGGGCCGACGAAGCCGACGCTGGTGACCGACTTCGGCCGTCCGAGCATCGCGACCACGAGGTCGGTGTCGTGGATGTGCTGGTCGTAGAGCGCGCCGCCCGACAGCTCGTGGTTCATGAACCAGCCCGGCGGCGGCGACGAGACGCGCTGGAACATCACCGAGCGCAGCTTGCCGTGCTTGCCGCTGCGCGCGCCGTCGAGCAGCCAGTCCCAGCCCGGCCAGAAGCGCACGCACTGCGCCGGCATGAGGAAGCCCTTGGCCCCGCGCGCCGCGTCGCACAGCGCCTTGGCGTCGGCGGAATTGCGCGTCAGCGGCTTCTCGCACAGCACGTGCTTGCCGGCGGCGAGCGCCATCTTGGCGGCCTCGAGGTGCAGCGGCGTCGGCAGGCAGATGTCGACCACCTCGACGTCCGGCCGCGCGATCAGCGCCTTGGCGTCGGCGAGGCGCGCCGGCGTGCCGTCGACGGCGAAGGCCGCGAGCTTCGCCGCGTCGCTGTCGGCCAGCGCGACGATCGTCGCGCCCGCCGCCTTCCACGCGCCCGCGTGCACGCCGCCCATGAATCCGAGACCGATGATACCGACGGCAACCATGGCTGCTCCTCGCTCGCCATCGTCGCGCCCGGGCTCCGCGGCCTCAACGCGACCTGGTCCTGCCTTTTGCCGCAACGTCGACCGCAACGCGGCGCGAGCGCGGAGACGGGCGGGTGGTGCCGCGCAACTCCAATCTCGCTTCGAGTACGCGCTTCTGGAGCGATACGTCCGCTCGTTCCAGCCGCCGGCGCAGGTACTGCCAGGCGAGTTGGCACTGCGACGCGATCGGCATGACGATCGTCGAGAGCGGGCTGTCGAGGAACTCGCCCTGATCGAGGCCATCGCAGCCGATCAGCTGCACGTCCTCGGGCAGACGCAGGCCGAGGTCGATCAGTCCGCGGTACGCGCCGAGCGCGAGCTCGTCGTTGTGGCAGAAGATCGCGTCGGGCGCCCCGCCGCGCTTGCGCGCGAAGGCGAGCACCGCCGCGCGCGCGGCGCCGCGGCTGTGCGCATCGCAGTCGATGCGCACGGCCTCGCCGCCGGTCGCCAGCATCGCGTCGTGGTACGCGCGCCAGCGGCCGTCGCCGCCGCGGCCGCCGATGCCGTTCGCGACCGGCCCGAGCGAGCTCGGGCTGGCGAGATAGGCGATGCGCTTCGCGCCGGTCGCCAGCAGGTGATCCATCGCGGCGCGCGAGGCGCCGTAGAGATCGACGGCGACGTGGTCGACGGTGGGATCCTGGGCCAGCGACACCGCCGGCTTGCGCACCGGCGGGCGCGGCGCCGGCGCGCCGAGCGGCGCCTCGAGGTGCACATCGCCGTCGGTCGGCCACGGCTGATCGTCCCAGCCCTGGCAGATCAGCAGGCGCCAGCCGTCGCGCTCGACCTCGCGCTGCAGATGCACGGCGACCTGCAGGTAGTACTCGAAGAAGTGCGCGACGCGCAGCCCGATCATGCGCGTCGAGCCGGTCGCCAGCGCGCGCGCCGCGCGGTTGGCCTGGTAGCCGAGCTCGTCCGCGCAGACCAGCACGCGTTCGCGCGTCGCCTGCGAGATGAACGGATCCTCGCGCCGGGCGAGGGATCGCGACACCGTCGCCACGGACAGGTTCAGCCGTGCGGCGATGTCGCGCAGGGTGACGCGCATGACCGCAAAGATACCGCAAGCGCTTGCGGGGCAATGGGGCCCGGCACGCGCGGATCGCCGATGCCGTCGACCGACGAAGCGAGGACCACCCAGCCGGCCGCTGACGCTCGCGACCGTCGCTCGCGAGCGCGCGGTCGCGGCTTCGGCCGCCCACGTGATGATGCGCCGGCGACGCCGCGACGGACAACGCGTCTGCATCGTCGCGCACGCTTGAACACCCCGTCGCTTGCCCGTCCGGGTGCGGACGGGACAGTGCCGGGCCCAACGAACCAGCACCGTGACCACCCTCGACCACCTTCAGAGCTGCAAGGCGTGCAACCACGAGTTCCGCGTCCCGGACAAGCTGCTGGGCAAGAAGGTCGCCTGCCCGTTCTGCCGCCGCCTGGTCGAGGTGACCATCCCCGCCGGGCCGACCGATCCGCTGGTCGGCCAGCTGCTCGGTGGCTGCCGGCTGGTGCGGCGCCTCGGCGCCGGCGCCATCGGCGTGGTCTACGAGGCCGAGCAGGTCTCGATGCACCGCCGCGTGGCGATGAAGATGCTGTCGAGCAAGTCCTCGGCGAATCCGATGCTCGTCCAGCGCTTCCAGCGCGAGGCCAAGCTCAGCGCCCAGATCTCGCATCCGCACGTCGTCCAGGTCTTCGACTGCGGCTTCGAGCGCAGCGTCCACTTCCTGACCATGGAGCTGGTCGACGGCACGACCCTGGCCGGCATGGTCGACGAGAACGGCCCGATGCCCTGGCAGCAGGCGTCGGCGCTCATGCTGCAGGTGGCGCGCGCCGTCGACCACGTCGCCGGCCAGAACATCGTCCACCGCGACATCAAGCCGGCCAACATCCTCGTCAGCTCGCAGGGGCAGGCCAAGCTCGCCGACCTCGGCCTGGCCAAGCAGACGGACGCGGACGAGGGCGGCGACCAGGCGCTGACCATGCAGGGCGCCGTGCTCGGCTCGCCGGCCTACATGTCGCCGGAGCAGATCCGCAATTCGCGCGAGGCCTCGCACGTCGCCGACCTCTATTCGCTGGGCGCGACGTTCTACCACCTGCTGGCCGGCGTGCCGCCGTTCGACGGCCGGACGGCGACCGAGGTCATGACCAAGGTCCTGCGCGAACCGCCGGCGCCGCTGCGCACGCTGGTTCCGATGGTGCCGCACGCGATCGCCGGCTTCGTCCACCGCACCCTCGCCAAGGCGCCGAAGGAACGGCCGCAGACCGCCGCCGAGTTCGTCGAGGAGCTCAAGCAGGCGGTGACCGCGCCCGATCGCGTCGTCGCGACGCCGACGCCGCGGGGCGGTGTCCCGGTGCAGGGCGCGAACGCGCGCGACGCGGCGCGCTCGCCGCTCGTCACGATCCTGATCGTGCTGGTGATCGCCGCGGTCCTGGCCGCCATGTACTTCGCCTTCGCGACGTGAACGTCGACTTCCACCTGCACACCAGCGCCAGCGACGGCGCCCACGAACCGGCGCGCATCGCCGCGGCGGCGGCCGAGGCGCGCCTCGTGCGCTGGGCGATCACCGATCACGACAGCATGGCCGGCTGGCGCACGGTCGCCGGCGCGCCGGGGCTGGTGCCGGGCGTCGAGGTCACGGGCCAGGCCGACGACCGCGAGATCCACGTCGTCGGCCTCGGGATCGATCCGGACGACGCGGCCTTCGCCGCGTTCCTCGCCGCGATCCGCGCGACGCGCGAGCAGCGCATGCGCGCGCTGATGACGCGCCTGGGCATCGCCGAGCGCATCACGCTCGACGAGCTGCGCGTCGGCGCCGAATCGGTCGGCCGCAACCACCTGGCGCGCGCCCTGGTCGCGCTCGGCGTCGCGACCTCGTTCAACGACGCGTTCGCGCGTCACCTCGGCGACGAGCACCTGGCGGACACCGGCCTGGCGCCGTACCCGGCGCTGGCCGACGTCTGCGCGGCGATCCGCGCCGCGCGCGGCGTCGCGATCCTGGCGCATCCCGGCATCTACGTCTCGCGGCAGGCGGTCGAGGCGCTCGTCGCGCACGGCTGCGACGGCCTCGAGACCGCGCATCCCAAGCTCGCGCCGAGCCTCGCCGGCGAGCTGCGCCAGATGGCGACGCGCGCCAACCTGCTGCAGAGCTGCGGCAGCGACCTGCACGTCCTGGGCACGCGCCAGCCGGGCGAGCATCGCCTGTCGCGCGCGGTGCTGGCGCCGCTGATCGCGCGGCTCGACGCGGCATGAGCGACGACGCCGCGCGTCTGGCCGCCGCGGGAGCGGCCCTCGGCCACGCCTTCGCCGACCGCTCGCACCTGCAGCGCGCGCTGACCCACGCCAGCTGGTGCGGCGCGCAGGCGAGCACCCGCGAGCGCCTGCGCGACGCCAACGAGCGCATCGAGTTCCTCGGCGACGCGCTGCTCGGCGCGGCGCTGTGCCTGCTGCTCGTGCGCCGCCTGCCCGACGCGAGCGAAGGCGATCTCAGCCGCAGGAAGGCCCAGCTCGCCAGCCGCGCGACGCTGGCGCGGCTCATGGACCGCCTCGCCATCGCCGGGCACTGCCGCATCGGCGCGCAGATGCAGGTGCCGTGGCCGGACTCGGTGAAGGCCAACCTCATGGAGAGCGCGCTGGCGGCGATCTTCCTCGACGGCGGCTGGGACGCGTGCGTCGCCGCCGTCGAGCGCTGGTACGGCGACCAGCTGGTCGACGACGATGGCGGCGAGGATCCGAAGACCGCGCTCCAGGAATGGGCGCTGGAGGAGATCGGCAGCCTGCCGACCTACGTCAGCCAGCGCAGCGGCGGATCCGATCACGAGCCCGAGTTCTCGGCGACCGTCGCGATCGCCGAACGCGTCGCGCACGGCCACGGCCGCAGCCGGCGCAAGGCCGAGGCCGCGGCGGCGGCGGCGATGCTCCTGCAGCTGAATCCGCCCCCGGATCCGCCGATCTCGACGTCGCCCGGCTGACCCGGGCGAGAGCGCGAAGCTCGCGGCTCGAAGCGCGAAGGTCGAAGCGCGAAGGTCGAAGCGCGAAGCAGCGGGAGCGGGCTACCCGCGTGCTTCGAGGTGCTGACGCCCGGCGTCGACCCCCTGCAGCCAGCGCGCATCCCACAACGTCGGGCACACCGCCGGATCCGTGAAGTCGGCGACGCCATCGATCTTGCGGCAGAAGTGGACGTTCTCGTGACCGGCCAGCTCGCCGCTGGGCAGGCGATGCGCGCGCCAGCGGTTCGCCTCGTCCTGCAGGTGCACGGCCAGCGAGCGCCGCGGCTGGCGGGATCGGTTGGGCCCGCTGCCGTGCACCAGCTTGACGTGGTGGAAGCTCGCCTGGCCCTTGCGCAGGACCATCGGCACGCGCTTGCGCGGCAGCTTGCCGCGCAGGCGGTCGAAAGCGCCCTCCTGCTTCGCCAGGTCCGGGTCGAAGAAGTTCAGCTCGCCGTGGTGCTCGCCCCAGCGGTGGCTGCCGTCCATGACCGCGAGCGTGCCGTGCGAATCGTCGACATCGTGGAACGGGATCCACGCGGTCAGCATGTCGTCGGAGGTGCAGGTCTTCCAGTAGCCGCGATCGGTGTGCCACCCGACGTTGGCCTTGCGGCCGGCCTCCTCGGTGTCGATAGGCTTCCACAGCAGCTGGTCGTGCCACAGCCGGATCGACGGGGTGCCGGCGAGGCGCGCGGCGATCGCTCCGAGCAGCGGCTTGCGGATGAAGGCGCCCAGCTCGCGCATCTGCAGCGTGCTATAGTCGTTCTTGCGCAGCACGTCGCCGTGCTCGGCGCTCCAGCCGAAGTGGCGCCGCCCGTCGGGAAGAGCCGTGTCCCGTTCGCCGGCGTAGAAGCGGTCGGCGCCGCGCACCGCCGCGGCGATCTCGTCGTCGCTGAAGATCCGCGGGCTGATCCACCAGCCGTGCAGGCGGTAGAAGGCGATGTCCTCGTCGGTGGGCAGCAGGGCGATGTCGGCGGGCGTGAGCATTCCGCCAGCATACGCGTCGCGACGAGCGACCTTGTCCGCGTCACCGGCGGATGTATCCAATCTTCCGATGCACCGCCCCGCCGGAGCCCTGGCAGGCTTCCATACCGACGCGGTCGATCCGGCGGTCCCCGAGCTGCTGCACGCCGGCGAGCAATGGCAGCCGACCCACTTCCGCATCGGCGGCCACCGGCACGACGGCTGGGAATTCTACCTCCAGGTCCATGGCCGGTCGCTGTGGGGCGCCGGCGGCCGCGAGCACGCGCTGACGCCGGGAGGTTTCTACGCCGCGCCTCCGGGCGCCGAGCACGCGCTGCTCAACCGCCCGACCGGCAAGCACCACTTCCTGTACGTCGGGGTCGATGTCGCGGCCGCGCTGAAGCGCCAGCCGGCGCTCGCCCCGTGCTTCGCCTCGCGCGAATTCGTCGCGTTGACCGCCGGCGAGGCGGTCGAGGCGCCGCTGCGGGCGCTGATCCACGAGATCGCCACCGACGCGCCGTTCCGCGCGCTCGGCCTGCGCGCCGCGCTCGACCACCTGCTGATCGCGTGCGCCCGCCTGCTGACGCGCTCCGGCGAGCGCGCGCTCGTGCCGGCGCACCCGGGCGCCGCGCGCGCCCGCCACCTGATCGACCGGCGCCCGGACGAACGCTGGACCATCGCCGCGCTGGCGCGCGAGACCGGCCTGTCGCCGTCGCGGCTGTGCGAGCTGTTCGTGCGCGACGTCGGCATGCCGCCGCGGCAGTACCTCCTGCAGCGGCGCATCGCCCGCGCCAAGGAATCGCTGCGCGACACCGACATCGCCATCACGTCGCTGGCGCTCGACCTGGGCTTCAGCTCGTCCCAGCACTTCGCGCGGACCTTCAGGCGCCTCGTCGGCTGCACGGCGTTCGCGTTCCGGCGGCGGTTCCGCGGCTAGGCGCTCGAGGGGGGGAGAGCTCTCACCGAGCCGCTCCGGCTCGGCCCGCGCGGCTCAGCCCGGGGACGACCCGGCCTCGCCGCCGCGCGATGGCCAGGTCGACTGCTTCGCTCCCTCGACCACGTCGACCGTCCGGCGGATCGAGCTCGACAGCGGCGTGATCGACGGCGCATCGACGCCGGGCAGCGGCCGGGTCTTCGCCAGCATCTCGCCGATCTGCTCCTTGTCGGCCAGGGCCAGGGTCAGCGATTCGTTGGCGCTCAGGCGGATCACCGCCGGTCCGGAGGCGAGGTCGACGTCGAACACGCGATCGAAGCGCTGCTCGTTGCAGACGGTCCCAGCCTGCGAGAGGTTGTCGAGCCGCGCCCGCGCGCCGACCACGGTCAAGCGCACGTGGCGGCGGCTGACGCTGTTGAAATCGTCGAGCCGCGCGCGCTCGTCCTCGCCCAGCGCCTGGTAGCGCTGCGCGCTCTGCAGGCTGACCTCGCACGAACGGCTGCGGCCGATCACCACGTCGCACGGGTCGTTCAGGACGAACGCCTCGCCGGCGACCATCCCCGTCGAGCCGATCAGAACCGGAACCTTGGCCACGCCGCGCAGCATGGCCGATCATCCGGCCGCCGACAACCATCGAACGATCGCTCGCCCCCCGGTCCGCCTGGCAGGCTCCGCACGACGGAGTCTGCTAAGGACCGAACAAGTCGCTCGTCGGCTCGCTGCCGATATGGGCGGCATCGAGGACCTGCGGCGCCCCTCCAGGCTGGGTCCAGGACAGGCGGATCATGCCCGGGCCGCCACCCTCGAAGTACTCCATGCGCAGCGCGTAGCTCTTGCCGGCTTCCAGCGCGATGGTCCCCGAGTTGTCGACCGGGGCGTGACCGGTCCAGTTGTCGATCAGCTGGGTGCCGTCGATCCACAGCCGCACGCCATCGTCCGAGCGCGTGGTGAAGACGTGGTCGCCGCTGGCGGTGGCCACCAACGTCCCGGTCCAGCGTGCGGCGAAGCCGTCGACCGGCACGGCCGGATCGGGCGATCCGTTGCCGAAATCGCTGTCGATGCGCGGCTCGATGCGGCCGAGCACGGGCTTCCCGAGCGTGACGTCGGCGAACCAGGTCGCCGCGAAGCCGGGGACGCGGCCGACGCCGTCGTTATGGATCGGGGCCGTGGCGCCGGGTTCGAGCGGCGTCCCGTCGGCTCCCTTGAGCCCGACCAGCGGCAGGGCGGTGCGGGCTCCGGCCGCGAGCCCGCTGAGCTCGAGCGCCAGCACGCCGCCATCGCGCACGCGCGCGGTGCGCACGCCGACCGCGCCGATGCTGGTCCCGACCAGCGCCCCGGCGCTGTCCGGGTCGAGCGGCGCGTCGAACACCAGCACCGCCCGCGCGCCGTCGGCGGACACCGCCGACCAGCTCAGCACCGGCGGAAGCCGGGCGCTGACGCCCTCGATCGGCCGCCCTTCGGCATCGCCGAGCCGCAGATGCGCGGCCGGCTGGCCGCCCGGGTGGCTCAGCTTGATGACGATGTCGTTGACGCCGGCGCGCAGCTGCACCGCCACGGCGTGCGCGCCGGGCTGCGCGCGCTCGCCGGTCAGCGTCGCGCCGACGCGACGGCCGTTCACGAACAGCGCCGCGTGGCCGGCGACGCCGAGATAGGCGTACGCCTCGCGGGCGGCCGGGGCCTCGACCCGCGTATGCAGATAGGCGACCGGCCATGGCACCGACGGCGCCGCGCCGAGGGCGCGGCTCGGCGTGGCGACGCCGTCCGCCGCCGGCAGCGAGCGCCAGGCGATCTCGCGGTCGCCCAGCTTGTAGCGCGGCGCCAGCCGCTTGTCGGGCGGCAGCGGCTGGTCGATGTTCGCGGCGCCCTCCTCGGGCGTGATCCAGCCCAGCGAGCGCCAGGCGACGATGCCCGGCGAGACCGACCAGAAGGCGCGGCGCTGCACGCGCGGCAGGTCGAGCTCCTGCATCAGTTCGACGCAGCGCTCGGCGGCCTTGGCCGCGGCCGACGCGTCGCCGGCGGCGAGGCGGCGATACAACGCCGCGAGCACGGCGTGGGCCTGCGGGCTGGCGCGGTGGGCGGTCAGCCACTGCAGGTGCACGCGTTCGGCCGCGGCGAGGTCGAGTCCCTGGGTCGCATCGTGGATCAGCGGCGCCGCCGAGGACTCGGCCGCGGCGAGCTCGGCGCCGGCGATGAGCTCCTCGCGCGTCGGCACCGGGAGCTTCGGCGCCGCCTCGACCAGCGCATACAGCTCGGCCGCCTTGGTCTTGGCCTCCGGGTCGCCCGCCTGGTTGAGCAGCGACTGGACGTGATCGACCACGCCGCGCGCGAAGGACGAGCCCGGATACTTCTCGACGAAGGCGCGATAACGCGCCGCGCGCGCCGCCGGACCCGCGACCCCGGCGGCGTCGCCGAGGCGCTGCAGGAACTGCCACGCCTGCTGGTGGGTCGGCAGGGCGGCGACGAACGCCTCGGCGCGGCGCAGGCGCTCGGGGGTCAGGTCGACGAAGCGCAGGCGCGCGAAGGCGCGCATGTCCACCGCGTCCGGATCGTAGCCCCACGCCAGCGACGGCGCGGCGCTGGCGCCGTCGACGTCGACGACGCGCAGGCCGAGCCCCATCTGGAGCTGCGCGCCGGGACGCTGATCGGCCGCCTGGCGCAGCGCCGACCACGGCAGCGCGACCTCGTAGGTCAGGCGCTCGCCGCGGGCGATGCACACCCGCGCCGCCGAGAGCCCTTCGCCGCCCAGGGCGGGACCGGAGCGCTGGAACAGGCCCGGCAGGTTGTCGCGCCACCCCGCGGCGAACACCATCAGGACGTCCGACCGGTCGCGGTCCTTGCCGTGGGCGATCGGATCGATGGCGATGAGCAGCTCATCGCCGACGCCGCCGGCGCCGGGCTGGCGATCGTCGACCTCGACGGCGAGGTAGACGTTGGCCGCGTCCCAGGTCACGCGCGCGCGCGCCGCGTCCGCCGCGCCATCGCCGACCACGCGGTGCCAACCGCCGAGATCGAGCGGATCGCCGGCCGGCCAATCGTCGAGCGCGCCATCGAGCGCGATCGGCTTGTCCCAGGCCAGCACCTGCACCTCCGGGGCGCGCGCGCGGGCGATCAGTTCGCCCACGCCGGCGCGGCGGCCGGCATCGGTCGGCGCCGGCTGCGCCAGCGCCGCGGCGACGGCGGCGTCGACATCGACCGCGGTCGGCGTGATCGCGGCGAAGCCGTCGCGCGTGCCGACGACCAGCATCCCGTCGACCCAGCGCGCCGGCAGGTCGGTGCCGTTGTAGCTGCTCGGCAGGCGGCCCTCGGACGTGGCCTTGCCGGTCGCTGCGTCGATCGTCGCGTAGCGGATCCAGCCGGAATCCGCCATCATCATCAGCTCGAGCAGCGAGCCGCCGATCTCGTACAGGCCCACCGGGTGGATCTGCCCGACCTGGCCGCGATCGACGCGCCAGCGTTCCGCGCCGGCGCCATCGCGGCCGATCATGGTCCAGCGGTTCCACGGATCGTGCGTGACGTACTGCACGGTGTCCTGCGCGCCGACCGGCGTCCACAGGTGGTACCACGACGGCGGCATCCCGCCGTCGGCGTTCTTCTCGGCGCGCGCCTTGCCGTCGGCGAGATCGAACAGGTGCGTCCACCAGTTGCCCCAGTTGTGCCGGCTCCAGACCCGCAGCCGATCGCCGACGATCTCCGGGAACAGCAGCCGCCCGCCGTCGTTGACGAAGTGCGAGTCGGTCTTCCACACCTCGCGCCGCTCGCGCAGGTCGACGCGCGCGCCGAAGCGCTCGCCGATCACCATCAGCGCATCGTCCCCGATCGGCAGGAAGCGCATCGCGATCTGATCGGCCGGGTTGACCGACAGCGCCACCGGCGGTTGGGGCGCGCCGTCGGACAGCGCCCGCGATTCGAGGTGGATGAGCTTGTCGCGCATCGCGATCGCGATGAGCTGGTCGCCGCGCACGCCGCACCAGCGCGCGCCGGGGATCTGGATGCGCGTGCGTTCCGCGCCCGTCGCCGGATCGATGACCGCGATGACGTCGCCGCCGCCGACGCGCGCGCACACCGCCGCCGGGGTGACCGCCACGCCGCCGTAGCGGTCCTCGAACGTCCCGTCGCCGTCCGGATTCGACCACGTCCACCGCCGCGCGCCGGTCTCCGCGTCGTAGGCGACCAGCGCGCCAGCCTGGACCGACACCACCAGGCCCGCCCCGTCGATCAGCCGCTGGGTGCCAGGCGCCAGCGCCGCCTGCCAGCGCACCGCCTCCTTCTTCGGATCGAAGCGCACGATGCGGTCGTCCGCGTGCAGCAGGAGATCAGCGCCGAGCGGCTGGATGCCGCGGCCGCGGCTGGCGCGCAGGCGCCAGCGCAGGTGCAGCGGCGCCGGCAGCGCGGCGGGCGCGAGACCGGTGGTCGCGACGCGCGCGTGCGCGCGGCGTTCGGGGATGGTCAGCCGCGCCAGCGCGCCGGCGCCCGCGTAGACGACCAGGCGATCGTCGCCCAGCGCGATCACGCCGTCGGCCAGCGGCACCAGGTTGCCGGGCGCCGAAGCCGCCGCCGCGTCATCGCCCATCTCGCTCCACGCGCGGCGCGACAGCTCGCGTCCGTCGTCGCGGCCGATCCGATGCAGCCCGCCGTCGCTGGCGACCAGCACCGCGTCGGCGGCGATCGCACCGACGCCGTGGAGACTGCCGCGCGCCGGCTGCGCCCAGCGCCACAGCGCGCGGCCGTCGCCGCCGGCGAGGCGCTCGATCCCGCGGTCCTGGACTACGACGTCGCCGTCGATCGCGCCGATCAGCGCGCTGGCGGTCGACAGCGGGCGCTGCCAGCGCAGCGCGCCATCGCGGCGTTCGAGGCAGAGCAGGGCGAGGCTGTCGCGCGGGCAGACGACCAGCGCGTCGCCGGCGACGACGACGCGGCTGGCGGCGCGCGAGGCGATGTGCCGGCGCACGCCCGCCGGGTCGGCGGGATCGATCCACGCGACCGGGTAGCGGCGCACCCAGCGCACGATGCCCGAGCCGGCGTCGACGCAGGCGACGCCGCCGGCGTCGGTGGCGACGAAGACCTCGCCCCCGCTGACGCTCGGCGCGGCGCCGTGGTGGCCGACGCCATGTCCCTGGTGGTTGGTCAGGGTGATCTCGGCGAGCGCCGCGGGCAGCTCGGCGCGCCAGCGCTCGACGCCGGTGCGCGCGTCGTAGCACGCGACCCAGCGGCGGTGCGGCTCGTTGCGGTGCTGCAGCACGACGAACACCGCGCCGCCGTCGCCGGCCGGCGACGACGCGACGGTGGCGTCGACGGGCTCGGCCTGCCAGCGCAGCGCGCCGTCGCCGAGCTCGCGCGCCGCCAGCGCGTAGACCGGACCCGGGCCGCCGCCGACCAGGACGCGCGCGAACACCGCGCCGTCGGCGACGCTGACCGCGTGGTCGGGCAGGCCCTGGGCCCACGCACCCCGCGCCGCCGGCTGCGCGCCCGAGGCCGCGCGCCAGCGCAGCGCGCTGGCGCCGCCGTCGATCGCGAGGTCGACGGCGAAGCACTCGTCGGCGGTCGCCCACAGCGCGAGGCCGCCGACCACCGCGGCGTGGATCGCGTGGTGGCGGTAGCCGGAGCCGGAGCGGGTCGGAGCGAGCGTGTCCCCGGGGTTGATCGGGAAGGCGATCTCGAGCCGCGCCGCGACCGGCTGCGGGGAGTGCGGCGAGCGTCCGCTGCGTCGCTGGTCGCCGCCGCTGGTCGGCCAGTCGCCCGGCGGCTTGCGCTTGTCGAGCGCGGCGCGCGCGCGCGTCGCGTAGGCGGCGCCGGTGGTGGCCTGGCCGGCGGTCGCGAAGGCGGTGGAGGCGAACCGGCCGGCGAGCAGGTCGATCGAGGTCGTCGCCGCCTCGCCATCGCCGGCGGCGATCGCGGCATAGGCGTGCTTCGCCAGGGCCAGCGGCACGGCGGCGGGGTCGGCGTTGGCCGACGTGCCGGGCAGGGCCAGCGCCTGCGCGACCAGCGCCGCGGCGCGGCCGTGACCGCCGCCGACCAGCTCGCGGCTGGCGAGGGCGCGGCGCGCGTCCACCGCGGCGCTCGACGCCGGCCACGCGGCGATGATCCGCGCCAGCGTTCCGGCATCGTCGCCGGCGCGCGCCGCCGCGGCCTTGGCGCGGTTGTCGACCAGCTTGCGGTACGCGGCGATCCCCGCCGGATCGAGCGCGCCGAGCTGCGCCGCGACCTTCGCCGCGACGCCGACCAGGCCGCCGTCGTCCGCGACCAGGAAGCCGCCGCCGTGCTCGTCGATGGCCTTCTGCCAGCTCTTGAGCGCGCGCTCGAGGTCGCCCGCCGCGGCCTGGCGCTCGGCGGTCTGCACGAGGGTCTGCGCGTCGAGCGAGACGCCGCGTCCGAGGTCGTCGTCCTTCCATCCGCGCAGTGCCTCGAGCCCGCGCCAGGCGTGCTGCTTCATGCCCTCGTCGGCGAGCCCCGCGGCGAAGGCGGCTTGGTAGGCGTCGCCCGCCGACACGACCTGGCCGGCCATGCGGAACACGTCGCCCTCACGTATCATGTACCAGGCGCGCCGGTTGGGGTCCGCCGCCGAGCGCGCGAGCCGGCGCAGGCCGGCGACCGCGCCCGCGAGATCGCCGGCGCCGAGCCTCGCGTCGACCAGCTGCTCGCCGATCTGCTGCATGCGCGCGGGATCCGCGTGCGGCGCGCGCCGATCGGCGAAGGCCTCGAGCCACTCGGCGAGCGAGTCCGCCTGGCCGCCCGCGCCGGACGCGGCGGTCAGCTGGACGGCGTGGAGCTGCAGATCGGGGCGGTCGGGGAAGGCGCGTAGGACCAGCGAGGCGATGGCGGCGGCGTCGTCGCCGCGTCCGGCCGTGGCATAGGCGGCGGTCGCCTCGATCAGCGCTTCGGGCGTTCCGCCGTCCACCGCGTTGAGCAGCGTGAGATCCGCGTCGGCGTGCACGGCGACCTCGAGCGCGAAGCCACCGCCGCCGTTCTGGACCATCGCCAGCAGCGCGTTGGGCCCCTTCCTGAACTGCACCGGCACCACCAGCGAGCCGGGCTGGATGCCGCGCTGGACGCGATCCTCGAAGATCTTCTCGCCGTTGAGCCACAGGACGAGTCCATCGTCGGCGCCGCAGCGCAGCTGCGCCGCGGTCGGCTCGGCGGTCTCGATGACGGTGTGGGCCACGACCACGCAGTGGTCGCCGGGCGCCACCGCCGCGATGTTCAGGTAGCCCGAGGCGTACGCCTCGGGCGGCGCCGTGACCCACGCCTTGCCGTCGACCGGCTGATTCGGATCCGCGCGCCGCGGATCGACCGGCGGCGTGGAGTAGGCCGACCACTCCGGGTTCGGGAACGGCCCGACGACGCGCCAGTCGCGCACCGGGCCGGTCCTGACCGTGCCGCCGGACGCGCGCAGGGCGGCGAGGCGCGCGTTCAGCACCGCGCCGTTCGGCGTCGCCGCCAGCGCGGCGCGCAGGTATTCGCTGCGCGCATTGGCGGCGGCCGCGTCGGCGCCGGGCACCCGGGCCAGCGCCGCGCGCCATGCCGCCGGCGCGGCCTTGTCGTCGGACGCCAGGGCGACCTCGACCAGCAGGTCCTCCCAGAACGTCGGCGCGGGGCGCAGCGCGGCGACGCGCTTGAGGCGCTTCAGCCGCGCCGGCGCGTCCTTGGCGGCTTCGGCGTGGCCGGCGAGCAGCTCGTGCAGGCGCGCCGCCTGCGCCGGATCGGCCGCGGCCTCGTCGGCCAGGCGCGCGACCGCCGCCTCGCGACCGGCCTGCAGGTCGCGCCGCGCCGCGGCGCGGGTGAACCAGGCGCGGTCGGCGTTGTTCGCCGGCAGGCGCGCGGCCAGGGCGCGCAGCTCGTCGACCACGCGCGGATCCTCGCCGAGCAGGCGCACGCGCTCGACCTGGATGTCGATCATCGCGGCGGGCGTCAGGTCCTCGCGCGCCCACAGGGCGTCGAGGATCGCGCCGCCGCGCTCGGTGAAGCCCATCTGCTCCCACAGCTTGGCCAGGCCGATCTGCGCCGTCAGGCCGTCGCCGCGGCGCTGCGCGACCTGCTCGATGTCGACGATCAGCGCCTCGCGGTCGCGCAGCAGGCGATGCAGGCGCGCGCGCTCGAACGACGCGTGATCGATCTGCTCGGGCTCGACGCTGGCGCGCTCGAGCACGTCGTTCCACGCCAGCGCCGCCTGCGCGAGGTGGCCCTGGGCCTCCCAGCGGCGCGCGATGTCGGCGAGCGCCGGCACGGCGTGGTCGGGCTCGTCCGGGAAGTCGGCGAGCAGCTGGCGCAGCAGCGAGATGCGCGTCGCCGGATCGGCCGACTCGTGGCGCAGCGCGATGTTGGTCACGCCCCACACCCCGGTGACCACGCGCAGCGCGATGCGGTTGGGACCGGCGCGCAGGCGCTCCGCCATGGTCAGGCGATCGACGTCGAGCGGCGTCGGCCAGCGCCAGTCGTAGTGGTCGGCGATATGGCGGTCGTTGACGAACAGCATGGCGCTGACCGCGCTGTCGAAGAAGAAGCGCTCGTCGCGTTCGTTCTCGGCGACGATCTCGCCGACCGCGTAGCAGATCTGCCGTTCGGACTTCACGCCGAGCAGGCGCTGGAGGTTGACGACGTCGCCGCGCGCGTTCTCGGGCACGTCGTACGCGACCCAGCTCTTGCCCAGGATCGGCGTCGCCGGGTCGACCCGCATCAGCGCGTCGTGGCCGGCCTCGCCGTCGGTGAACGGGCCGATGACGTGCCAGCGCGCGATGCGGCCGCGCGCGTCGATCGGCGTGATGGTGTCCTCCCAGGTCAGCAGCTTGCGATAGCCGGCGGGCATGCGCGTCGCCGTCACCGGCGGGTCGTTGGCGAGCGTGGTCTCGCGCAGCCGCCAGGCGACGTCGGCCGCCGGCGCCGTGCTGGTCAGGCCGGGAACGCCGCGGCCGATCAGCGCGCGCTTGGGCGCGCCGGCGAACGCGCCCTCGCGGGCGACGGTGACGATCTGGTGCCACCGCAGGCCGTCGCGGCTGGCGAAGGCCGAGACGTCGCGCGTGGCGACGACGATGCGCAGCCAGGCGATGCCGCTGCCGGACAGCGGCTCGCCCTTGGCGCGTTCGATGGCCGCGCCGTTCACCAGGTAGCCGTGGGCCCGGCGATCCGGCGCCGACTTCGCGTCGGCGGCGAGCTCGGCGTCGGCGATCGCGACCGCGATCGCGTGCTGCTCGTCCCATTGCATGACCAGCGCCGCGGGCAGGCCGACCACCGGATTGGCGTCCAGGCGATCGACCCGGCAGGAGAAGCGCAGCGGCGCCGCGTCGGAGCCGTCGATGCCCAGCGCGCGGACGGCGTGCAGCGTCGTCGCGGCCGGACCGGCGATGTGCAGATCGCCACGTTCGAAGCGCAGCGCTCCATCGCCGAGCTGTTCCCACGACGCCGGCAGCGCGGTCCCATCGTGATCGCGCGCCCAGCCGAGGTCGGCGGCGTGGGCGGCGACGACGGTGATCGCGAGCGCGATGACGCGGGCGATCGCGCAGGCGTTCGGCATGACGAGGCGATCCGGGTGAAATGGCACGTCGCTGCTCCGTTCGATTCGTTGCGATCACGGCACGTCGCCGGCCGAGCAGCAGCCCGGCGGCCCGGGGAATAGTGCTCAGCGCACCAGCGTCGGCCAGCCGATCAATGCGCCGTCGCCGGGACGGGCCGGCTTGGCGAAGTCGACCGACAGCTTCAGCGTCTTGGCGCCTTCGAGCGGGATCGTCACCGTGGTCGGCTCGGCGCCCGCGCGGCACTCGATGACCTGGGCCTGGGCATCGTCGCGCCACACCGTGACCACGGCGTTGCCGCCGCGCGCCGCCTGGGTGTCGGCGGCGAGCACGGCGACCAGCGCGCGCGCCGAGCCGTCGAGCTTCCAGGTCAGCTCCTGGCGCGCGCCGACGCGCAGGCCGTGCTCGCAGCGCGCGCCCGCGATGATCAGGGGCATGGTCGCCGAGGCGCGGTCGATCTCGAGCAGGGCGGGCTCGTCGAAGTACGGCGTATGCGTCGCGGTCGGCGCCAGCATGGTCAGCGGCTGGACCGCGGCGCGCGCGTTCCACGCCGCCGCGACCTGCTGCGGCGCCAGCGCCACGCGGCCGTGCGCCGTGGTCACCGTGACCCCCTTCGCGTCCCACGACTCGATCGTGCCGCCGAGCAGATCGCCGCCGACCAGGCGCAGGCGATGGCCCTCGGCCGGCGTCGACGCGTCCCCGGCGAAGGTGATCAGCGCGACGCGGTCGCGCTTGACGCGCTGGACGCGCTTGCCGACGTCGATGCCGACCTCCTCGTCGTTGATGTAGTCGAGCTTGCCGGCCAGGAGGTTGCCGTTGGCGAGCTCGGCGCCATCGACCACGGCGATGCCGGCCAGGGCCGCGCCGCGCGTCGGCGCGAGCACGATCGCGCGCACCTGGTCGAGCGGCACCGACACCGGCCCGAGCGCGATCGAGCGCATGGTCAGCGTGCCGGCCTGGACGCTGGCGATGGTCCCGACGACGACGTCGCCGGAGCGCGTGACCAGCCCGCTGGCGATGCCGGGCGCCGCGGCCTGGGCGGGGATGGTCACGGCGATCATCTGCGCGTCGGCGATGCGCGCCGTGCCGATGGTCCAGGTGCCGCCGGCGAAGGTCGCGGCGCCGTCGATCCAGCGGCCGTCGCTGGTCAGCGCGCGCGCGTCGGCGGCGCCCAGGGCCGCGGTCGCGGCCAGCAGCAGGACGACGACGTGACGCATGTCAGCGCTGGTAGATCGGCAGGTAGCGGTGCGGGATCGACAGGATCAGCACCGCGACGGCGGTCGGGTACTGGTCGTACGAGCCGTTCCAGTGGCCGTCGGGCTGCTGCGTCGCGATCAGCTCGTTGGTGATCGCCGGGTACCAGCGGCTCCACGCCGCGCGGCCCCATTCGCCCAGGCTCTGCGCCTGGTAGATGCTCATCGCGGCGTAGTACTGGCCATAAGACCAGAACTCGGCGTTCTCGCGGTTCTCGGTCAGCGGGTGGAAGCCGAGCAGGTACTGGATGCCCTCCTTCACCTCGCCGGCGCGGTACTTGCCCGCGACCTGCAGCGACAGCACGCCGGCGGCGCTGCGCGCGAAGCCCGATCCGCCGCCGCCGGCCTGGTAGGCGAAGCCGCCGTCCTTGCCGTCGGCGATCGCCTGGTGGCAGCGCTTCACGTAGCTGATGCCGCGGTCGATCACGTCCTTGGGCACGTAGATGCCGGCGTCGTCCGCGGCGCGCAGCGCCATCAGCTGCATCACGGTCGACGAGATGTCGGCGTCGCTGACGTACGGCTCGTAGCGCCAGCCGCCCGCCGGGTTCTGGATCACCACGATGAGATCGACGGCGCGCTTCACCGCGTCGCGGATCGACTTGTCCTGGGTCATCCCCCACGCCTCGGCCAGGGCGAGGGTCGCCAGACCGTGGTTGTACATCGCCGCGCCGTTCATGCCGGGGCGGTAGAGCAGGCCATTGGGCTGCGCGCTGCGCACCAGCCAGCGCAGGCTGCGCGCGACGGCGACGCCGTACTCGCCGCTGTCGGGGCTGTGGCCCGCGCCCATGAAGGCGATGGCGCACGCGCCGACGATGCCGCTCGACGAGCCGTAGGTGCCCGGCCAGGCGCCATCCGCGCGCTGGGTATCGGCGAGGTACTTCAGACCGCGGTTGATCGAGGTCTGCGCCGCCGGCGTCATCTCGACCGCGTCCTCGATGACCGCGGCGGACGCCGCGTTCGCCAGGACGACCGCCAGGACGAACGCCAACGGCGCGCGGTTCACTCGCCGTCCTTCGCCGCGCCGAGCAGCGCGTAGTAGCGGCCGAGCTGGTCCTCGTAGCGCGCCGGGAAGTGGTCCTTCACCGAGTCGGTCAGGGTCGTGCGTTCGCTGGCGTCGAGCTCGGCGTCCCACGTCGCGGTGGCGCCGCGGGCGGTGTTGACCGACTTGATCGCCGACTGCTGCGGACCGCGCTCCTGCTCGAGATCGATCGCCTCCTGCGGCGGCGTCGGCATGGGCGATGCCATGCTCGGCATCGGCGGCATCGGTTCGCCGTCCTGCTGCTGCTGCTCCTGCTGCTGCTGCTGGGCCTGCGCCATCTGCTGCTGCATCTGCGACTTCGCCTGCTGCATCTTCGCCATCGCCTTGTCCATCGCCTCGGTCGCCGGCTCGGGCTGCTGCTCGCCGAGCTGGTTCTCGGCTTCGGCGAGATCCATCTCGGCCTGCTCGAGCGCCGACTCGGGCTTCGGCTCCTGACCCTTCTGCTGCTCGCCCTTGGGCGCCTTCGGCTTCTTCATCTGCGCCATCTTGGCGTTGATCTCCTGCTGCTTCTTCTGCAGGTCGGTCAGCGCCTTGTCCTTCGGCTTGGACTTCGCGGTCTTCTCGCGCAGGTCCTTCTGCTCGTCCATGATCTGGTCGAGCTGCTTCATGTCCTGGTCGAGCTGCGCCATCTCCTGGTCGAGCTCGGACTCGGGCTTGGTCAGCGCGTCCATGTCCTTCTGCAGCTGATCCTTGACCTGGTTGAGGTCCTTCATCGCCTCCTGCATCTGCTCGGTCGCCGCGTCGCGCTTCTTCTGCGCGAGGTCCTTGCTGGCCTGGTCCATCTTGTCCGCGGCCTTCTTGGCGTCCTGCGGCTTGGGCAGGTCGGTCGAGTCGGGCTGCTTGGAATCGGGCTTGGCGAGGTCCTTCGACAGCTTGTCGGTGTCCTTCGCCAGGTCCTTCTGCTTGGCCTGCAGATCGTCGAAGGGCTTCTGCTTGGCGTCGTCGTCGAGCTTCTTGGCCTGGTCGAGCAGGTCCTGCTGGCGGTCGATGAGCTTGTTGACCTCGTCCTGCTTCTTCGCCAGGTCGGCGATCGGATCGCGGTTGGCGGCGTCGAGCTTGTCCTGCGCCTTCTTCAGCTCGTCGAGGACCTTGTCCTGCTTCTCCTGCGCCTCGGGCGTGCGGTTGTCGGCGAGCGCGTCGGCCGCCTCGGCGATCTTCTCGTCGAGCTTCTTCTCCTCGAGGTCCTTGAGCGCCTCGTCGAGCGCCTTCGCGGTCTCGGGGTCGGTCTCGCGCATCGCCTCGCTCTCGGCCTTCAGCTCCGCCTTGGCGTTGGTGAGCTCGTCCTCGACCTTGCGCTGCTGATCGGCCAGGCGGTCGAGATCGGCCTTCTGCTCCTCGGTGAGTTCGTCCTTGTCCTTGCCGACCAACTCCTCGCCGAGCTTCTCGGTCAGTTCGCCGAGCTTCTCCTGCTCGTTGATCAGCTTCTTGAAGTCGGTGGTGGTGCGCGCGCCCATGCCGTTCTTGGCGGCCTGGATCAGCTTGTTCAGGCTCTCGACCAGCGCGCTCTGGCCGTCGGAGGCCTGGCGCAGCTGGGTCAGCACCTGCTCGAGCTCGCGGACCTGGCGGGCGCTGCCCAGGCGCTGGGTCACCCACGGCATCGTCGCGGAGTCGCCGCTGCCGGGCGCGACCATCGCGTCGAGCGCGCGCGACAGCTCGCGCATCGTCGCGAGCTGCTCGGGATCGCCGATGCCGTTGATCTCGTACTCCTCGACCAGGTTGCGCAGGTCCTTCACCGCGCCCGCGGTCTGGGTCGCGATGCTCTTCTGCCGGCTCTCCTCCTGGCGGATCGGCCGCGTCGGCGCGGCGAGGTCGGCGGCCGGCAGCGCGGTGCCGAGGGCGAGGGCGAGGAGGATCGATGAGGCGATGCGGTTCATGAGGTCCTCGTGGCGGTGCTGGTCGGGAGGGCGGGGAGAAGGATCGTCACTTGGGCGGGGTCGAGCCAGAGCGCAGTTGCTGGTGCAGGCCTTGGACTTCGGTGAAGCCCTTCTTCTGCTCGGTGCGCACGCGTTCCAGCTCCTGCAGCAGTTCGCGCCGGCTGCGCTCGAGCTGCTGGGACATCGTGCCGACGTCGACGACGGTGAAGCGGTAGGTCGGGCTGACGGCGACGTTCGGCGGCTCGCAGGCGTCGCGCGCCTCGATCCACCACGCCATCCGGCTGCCCGCCTGGACGCCGAGGGCGCGCAGGTCGATCAGGCTCTCGCCCGAGACCTCGCGGCCGCCATTGCCGACGGACAGCGCCGCTCCGCGCGCCTCGTCGTCGTCGCCGCCGACCTCATCGTCGCGTTCGATGCGGAACTTCAGCTCGGCGGCAGCAACGCCATGGTCGTCGCGCACAGTGAAGGCCAAACGCGGCCGGGCGATGTCGGTGACCGTCTTGTCCTGGGCAGGTGTCACCACCCGGACGGACGGCGCCCGGTCCTTGAGCGCGACGATCGCGTAGTCGACCGGATCGGCGTCCTCGAGCCCATCGGTGCAGCGCAGGCGCAGGCGGTATGAACCGCTCGACTCGATCGGCATCTGGCACGTGCCAGACATGCCGTCGTCGGCCAGCGTGATCGGCAGCGCCTTGCGGTCCTCGCGCAGGCGCAGCTCGAGGCCGGCCTCCACGACCGCCTTCGAGAAGACCGCCGTCACCGTGACGTTGGTCCCCGCGAGGCAGCGGACGTCGCCGACCGTCGAGGTCTCGTCCGGCTTCCTCAGGTAGCCCGGGTAGCGGTACGCCAGCTCGAGCCCGCGCACGGCCGGACGCTCGATGACCGCGAGCTCCTCCCAGCGGTGCCAGCGCGCGTCGCCGGCCAGGGCGCGGTAGCGCGCCGCGGCCAGCACCTTGGGCACGGTGGCGGCGAAGCGGACGACGCTCGGGTCGTCCTGGACCTCGAGCTTGCGCAGCGGCAGCACGAGCGTGTCGCCGCCGTCGGCCGGCATGACCTCGAGGGCCGCCTCCTCCGGCACGTCGCTGTCGGCGAGCACGTCGATCTGCACCGCGAACGGCTCTCCGCGCGGGACGCGCCCGCCCGGCGTCAGCGCGGCGATGCGCGTCGACGTCGGATACTCGTGGCCGGTCAGGACCATGCGCGCGAGCAGGGCGAGCGCGTGCCCCGGCTTCCACGCCGCGAGCGCGCTCGCCAGCAGCAGGAGCAGGCCGGCGGTGAGCGCGGCCTTCTTCAGGAGCGTCGCGTCGATCACGTCGGTGAAGCGCAGGCCCTCGCTCGCCTCGACCGTCTCCTCGACGAGCGCGTCGACCAGGTCCTGCGACGTGCCCTCGCGCTCGACGCGGCTCAGCTGCACGGTCGCCACCAGGCGGCCACGCATCGGCGCATGGCCGCGCTCGACGCGCATCGCCACCGCGTCGTCGCTCTCATGGCGCTTCCAGGTGCGCCACAGGCCGCGGCGGACGAAGACCACGAACGCGACCAGCTCGGCGATCAGCAGGATCGCGCGCGCGATGCGGTCGACGACCGGGTTCTCGAAGTCGCTGAGCACCCAGAAGTCGAGCAGGAAGAACGCGGCCATGAGGCCGAGCGCGACGACCATCACGCGGCAGATGTCGCGCGTCAGGTCGACGCCGCGCGAGCGCGCGCGGACGGCGGCCAGGCGATCGAGGAGGAGAGGCGCGCTCATAGGAGGTCCGACCGCTTGCGCAGGAACCACTCGAGGCCGAACAGCAGAGCGAACAGCACGACGATCCCGGGCGCGTTCCACAGCGCGCGCTCCTCGCGCTTGACCGGCGCCTCGGAGCGGCGTTCGGCGATCATCGCCGGCAGCGCGTCGGCCTCGTGCAGCGGCATGAACGCGCCGCCGCCGGCGGAGGTGATCCGTTCGAGCAGCTCCTGGCGCATGCCCGGATCGTCGAGCTCGATCTTGGGGTCGACGACGGCGAGGATCAGCTCGGCCTCGTCCTCCTCGCCGCTGATGGCGATGCGGTAGGTCCCTTCGACGTCGGGCGCGAACTCGCCGCGGTAGACGCCGGGCTGGTCGGGAACCGCGTCGAGCGCGAACGGCTTGGCGTCGATCTCGCCGCGCCGCGCGCTGGCCTGGACGCTGTCGACCACGAGCTTGGTGAAGTCCTTGTCGAGCACGCGGGCGATGATCGTCGCGCGCTCGCCCAGCGCGTACTCGCCGCGTTCGGCCTCGAGCTGGATGCGGTTGGTCTTGCCCAGCAGGTGCGCCATCGACAACGAGCCGATCGCCTGGCCCCACAGCCGGCGGTGGTGCTGGGGACCCGGGCGGAAGCGCAGGCGCCACATCTCGTCGGTGGCGACGTACAGCACCTGGCCCTTGCCGTAGCGGCTCTGCACCAGGATCGGCGCGCCGTCGCCGTCGGATCCGCCGTCGGGATGCGCGAGCAGCGCCGTCGCGCCCGGCTTGACCGCGGTGGCGCGGTGGAACCAGTGCATCGGCTGCGCGCGGCCCCAGGTCAGGTCGTTCTCGGCGGCGTCCGGCACCAGGCGCATCAGCGCGCTCTTGCGGCCCTCGCTGGTCAGCTTCGGACGGAACGAGTCCTTGATGGTCGAGGCCAGCTCGTCGTCGGGGGCGACCTGGTCCTGCACGGTGAACTCGACCGGGATGAGGTCGGCGAGGCGGGTGTCCTGGTAGCCGTCGGGCATGTGGTTGCGGCCGGCGATCAGCAGCAGGCCGCCGCCGTCCTCGCGCACGAAGCCCTCGAGCGCCTTGAGATCGGCGTCGGCGAAGAAGTCGGCCGGCATGTTGCCGAGCACGACCACGTCGAAGGCGCGCAGCTCCTCGGCGCTGTCGGGGAAGTCCTTGCGCCAGCGCGTCTCGCCCTGCTGCAGCAGGCGTTCGTCGGCCTGGCGCATGATGAAGGTCGGGGCGATGCGCGCGCGGTCGGCGTCGAGCACCGACGCCAGGTAGCGGGTCTCCCAGCGCGGCGCGTCGTCGACCACCAGGACGCGGATCTTCTTGTCGACCACGCGGATGCCGGCCTTGGTCTTCTTGTTGTTGTCGACGATCGACTCGTCGGCCATCGGCTCGATCTCGGCGCTGTAGGAGAAGGTGCCGATCTTGTCGGCGGCGACGTCGATCTCCTTCACGCGCTCGACCTGATCGTCGAGCTCGACCTGGTCCTCCTTCACGATCTCGTCGTCGCGACGGATGATCAGGCGCGCGCTCTGGCCGGTGTAGCCGCGCTGGCGGATGCGCACGCTGACCGGGAAGGTGTCGCCCTTGAAGACCACGTCCTCGGCGAACAGGAAGGTGACCGCGAGATCCTTGTGCTGCGGCGCGCCGACGCCGATGGCGAACACCGGGCTGCCGAGCTCGCGCGCCGCCTCGACCGGATCGTCGCCGCGGTTCGATCCGCCGTCGGTGATCACCACGACCGCGTCGACGCGCCGGCCCTTGAGCCGCCGCGCCGCGTCGCGCATCGCGTCGCCCAGGCGCGTGGCGTTGTCGGTGGGCGCCGGGATGTTGGCCAGCGGCGCCTCGGGCGAGCCGATCTCGACCGCGGCGATCTGGGCCTCCTGGCCGAAGGCGAAGGCCTCGACCTGCGCTCCGTCCATGAGCTTGGCGATCGGACCGTCGGCGCGCGCCAGCACGCGCCGTGCGAGCTCGGCCCGCGGCATGGCGTCGAGCGCCGCCGGCTCGATGCCGGCCTGCGCCGCGAGGCCCGCGGCCTGCGGCTCGGCGGCGATGCGGTCGCTGATCGCCATCGACGACGACCGATCGACCAGCAGCAGCACCGCGCGCCGACCCGCCTCGCGGCGCTGCACCTCGAGGAACGCGCCGGTCAGCGCGAACAGCAGGACCAGCACGCCGCCCATGCGCAGGCCGATCAGCACGCGCTTGCGCTTGGCGGCGACGTAGTCGGGCTCGTTGCGGTACAGCCACCAGGCGACGGCGAAGGCGCCGCCCAGGGCGGCGAGGAACAGCAGCTTCTGCCACGGCTCGACCAGGCGCGGGAAGCGCGGCGGCCACAGCACGGTGCCGCCGTCGCCGGCGATGTGGTCGAGCAGCAGCAGATCCCAGAGCCACTCCACTCAGGTCCCCTTCGGCGACCAGCGCTGGGCCAGCCATGATTCGAGTCCGAGGCAGATCGCGACCAGCGTGATCAGCACGCCCCAGATCTCCGACCCGACGCGCTGGCTGCGCACGGTCGACGCCAGATCGTCGTCGCGCCCGATCCACTGTGCGTCGAGCGCCGGCTGGCGCGAACGCAGGCTGGCGTCGTCGGCGATGCGCTCCGGCGCGCTCTCGCCGCGCGGGTGGTTGACCGCGTACCAGCGGTTGCCGTTCTCGCCGGGCAGCTCGATGCGCCAGAAGCCGGCGATGCGCGTGTCGCCGTCGGCGACCTTGGCGACGCCGCCGGCAGCAGATTCGACCGGGACGCGGCGCGAGCCGGCGCGCGGATCGTGGACCATCGCCGTCTGCCCGGCGTCGCGCGCCGGCAGGAACGCCACCAGCGGCTCGTTGGCGAGGACGGTCGTCGCGCCGCGTCGGCCGAGCGCCAGGCGCTGCACGGCGCGGCGCATCAGCATCAGGTAGACCGGACGCAGCGGGAAGTCCGACCACTCGCGATCGATCGCCGACGCGAACAGCAGCACCGCGCCGCGGCCGACCGTGCGCTCGACCAGCGCCGGCGCGCCGTCGGCGAACGACAGCACCGTGCCGACCTGGTCGCCGGTCGCGACCAGCGCCGGATCGTCGCTGGCGAGCGTCTCGAGCGCGATGCGGTGGTGGAAGCGCGGACCCGAGAGGAACCGCTGCGCCTCGTCGCCGGCGAGGAAGGCGGCGATCGGATGGACGAGGCCAGTGGTGGCGAAGCCGATCGCCGAATCGGGAGCGTCGACCGGGGTCGCGATCACCTCGCCGAGGCGCGCCGGCATCAGGCCCGCGTCGGTCAGCAGCGCCGCGTTGTAGAAGTCCGGCAGCACGTTGTCGCCGCAGGCGATGAACAGGCCCTTGCCGTCGACGCGCACGAACCCGGTCAGGGCGTCGATCAGCGATGGCGAGAGGTCGCCGACGTTGGCCAGCACGACGGCGTGGTAGTCGGCGAGCGACGCGACGTCGCCGGGCAGGGCGATGTCGACGGCGATCTGCGCCGGGCGCTCGCCGTCGGCCCCCTCCGAAGCCTCGTCGCGCGGATCGACCAGCGACAGCGCCTGGCCGAGGAAGAAGCCCTCGCTGTCCCAGCGCTTGCCGGTCGCCGACGGCTCGCCGTCGATGATCAGCACCTTGACCTGGTCGACGACGTCGAGCACCAGGCCGCGGCGGTTGTCGGCGCCCAGCCCGTCGACGCCGGCGACGACCTCGATGCGGTGCTCGCCGCCCGACTCGACGCGCGCCGACAGCCGCACCTGGCGCGTGCCGTCGACGGTGTCGAGCACGGTCGACGCGACCTTGCGCAGCTCGCCGCCCGGCGGCGCGATCAGCAGGTCGACGGGGACGCCGGTGGCGGGCGTCGGCGCATGGTTGCGCACGGTCGCGAGCACGGCCAGCTCGCCGCCGCCCTCGGTCGCGGCCAGCTCGTCCTCGGCGATGAGCTCGTCGAGCGCGATGTTCGAGGCCTGCTCGTCGCCGACGTCGCAGATGTAGATGCGGCACTCGGGCTGCGCGGTGCGGATCTCCTCGAGCAGCGCCGACCAGGTCGGCTCGTCCGCCGCCGGCCAGCCGACGGTCTGCAGGTCGGTGACGACGTAGATCTCGCGACCGACCGCCGGCGCCTTGCGCGCGATCGACCAGGCCAGCGCCAGCGATTCCTGGACGTCGGTGCCGCCGTCGCCGACGGCGGCGCGGGCGATCTCCTCGCCGACCAGGCTCAGGTCGTGGGTCGGCTCGGCGATGTCGGCGTGCGGGCTGTCGTCCATCAGCACCAGCGCCGCCGCCGAGCCCTTGGGCAGCTGGTCGACGACCTCGGTCGCGCGCTTCTTGCCCAGGTCGAAGCGGCTGCCGGCGCCGCTGTCGTGGCCCATCGACAGGCTCTGGTCGAGCACCACCACCGCCGCGATCTCGCCCTGGTGGCCGAGCAGGTTGAGCTGGCCCGGCGCGATCGTCGGCCGCGCCAGCGCCAGCGCGAACAGCACCACCGCGAGCGTGCGCAGCGTCATCAGGATCAGGTCGCGCATCTGGATGCGGCGCGAGTTCTGCTCGAGCGTGGCGAGCAGGAAATCCATCGCCGCCCAGACCACCGTGCGGAAGCGCCGCTTGTTGAGCAGGTGGATGAGGATCGGGATCGCGCCGAGCGCCGCGAACGCGGCGACGAGGCCGGCGAGGAACGTCATGCGCGCACCGGGGCGCGACCGGTCCCGCGCGCCATGCGCGCGCGCGCGCCGAGATACGCCGAGAGCGTGACGTCGACCGGCTTGGTGGTGTCGACCAGGTGGTAGTCGACGCCCGAGCCCTGGCACGCCGCCTTGAGCTGGTGCAGGAACTTCTCGAGCTCGCCGAGGTACGCCTTCTTCAGCTGGCGCGGCTGGCAGAGCACCTTGCGCGCGATCTCGAGCCCGTCGAACTGGACCAGGCCGTCGAAGCCGAAGGTCAGCTCGTCGTGGTCGAGCAGGTGCAGCACGACGACCTCGTGGCCGAGGTGGCGCAGGTGCTGGAGGCCGTCGATCAGCTCGTCGATCGGCGAGAACAGGTCGCTGAACAGGACGATGACGCCGCGCCGCCGCACGCGGTCGGCGATGGTGTGCAGCACCGGACCCATCGCGGTCTTGCGCTCGGGCTTGACCGAGGCGAGCTCGGCGCAGATGCGGTTGATGTGGATCTTGCGCGTCGAGCTCTCGACGTACTCGTCGATGCCCTCGGCGAACACGCCCATCGCCATCGCGTCGGACTGCGACAGCACCAGGTACGACATCGCGGCGACGGCGATCTTGGCGTATTCGAGCTTCGACAACCCGCCCCACGCCTGCGAGCCGACGTAGGCCATCGATTCGCTCGCGTCGAGCAGCGCCGTGCACACCAGGTTGGTCTCGGCCTCGTACTGCTTGATGCAGTAGCGCCCGTTCTTGGCGTAGACCTTCCAGTCGAGGTGCTTCAGGTCGTCGCCGGGGACGTAGCCGCGATGCTGCGCGAACTCGACGCTGTAGCCCTTCAACGGGCTCTTGTGCATGCCGGCGATGAAGCCCTCGACGACGTAGCGCGCCTTGAGGTCGAGCCTGCCGACCTTCGACAGCACATCCGGATCGAGGTAGTTCGACGCCATCGCCGTATCAGCCTTCCGCGTCCGCCGCGGCGTCCTTCGGGATGGTCTCGATCAGCTTCTGCACCACCGAGTCGGTGGTGATGTTCTCGGCCGCGGCGGCGTAGCTGCACGCGATGCGGTGGCGCAGCACCGGCACCGCGACGGCGTCGATGTCGTCGGTGGTGACGTGGAAGTTGCCGTGCAGGACGGCGCGCGCCTTGCCGGCGAGGATCAGGTTGATGGACGCGCGCGGACCGGCGCCCCACGAGATCCATTCCTTGATGAAGTCGGGCGCGTCCTCCTGGTTCGGGCGGGTCGCGCGCACCAGGGCGCGGGCGTAGTCCAGCACCTGGTCGGAGACCGGCACGCGCAGCACCAGCTTCTGGAAGGCGGCGATCTGCGGCCCGTTGAGCACCGTGCGCACCTCGCCCTCGGCCTTGGTCATCGCCGGGCTGGCGACGCGGCGCATGATCTCGGCCTCCTCCTCGTCGGTCGGGTAGCCGACGAAGACCTTGAAGATGAAGCGGTCGAGCTGCGCCTCGGGCAGCGTGTAGGTGCCCTCCTGGTCGATCGGGTTCTGCGTCGCGAGGACGAAGAACGGCTGGTCGAGGACGTGGACCTCGTTGCCGACCGAGACGCGCTTCTCCTGCATCGCCTCGAGCAGCGCCGCCTGGGTCTTCGGCGGCGTGCGGTTGATCTCGTCCGCGAGGACGATGTTCGAGAAGATCGGCCCCTTGAGGAACTTGAACACGCGCGCCTTGGTGACCGGATCCTCCTGGAGCACCTCGGTGCCGACGATGTCGGACGGCATCAGGTCGGGCGTGAACTGGATGCGCTTGAACTTGAGGTCGAGGCACTTGGCGAGCGTCGAGATCAGCAGGGTCTTGGCCAACCCGGGCACGCCCTCGAGCAGGCAGTGGCCGCGGGCGAAGATCCCGACCAGCAGCTGCTCGATGACCTCGTCCTGGCCGACGATGACCTTTGCCAGTTCGCCCCGGATCTGGTCGAAGGCCTGGCGCAGGTAGGCGACCGCCTGCTTGTCGGTCATGCCGGCGCCCTGGGCGCCGGGGGCGCGCTCGGCGGGGGCGGTCTGGGCTTCAGCCATCGTCTTCTCCTGGTCCGTTCCGGGGTGTCGGTGCACGCCATCCTCCCCCCGGTCGGGGCGGACGCTTTGAAATGAATGGGTTAACCACCTGTGACAGCTGCTCCTCTTGGAACAGGGTCCCTGCAACGCTGTGCGTGATGACACACCGGCTGGTTGGATTCACGGCGAAGGAGCCCATGAGCCGGGTGGCGTTGAACACAGCGTCCGATCGGTCCGAGGAACCATCGCGGCCAGCCTGCGCGCGCAGCCGACCGACTGCAAGCATACGCGACGAGGCGAGTGACTGGCCAGTGGCAGTTGGCACGTGCCAGGTATCCCCGCGGCGCGTCAGACGGCCTCGCCGTCGCCCATCGCGCACATCCGGGCGCGATAGCGCGCGGGGGTGCACCGGTAGCGCGCGCGGAATCGGCGCACCAGGTGGCTCGCGTCGGTGAAGCGCCAGCGCCGGGCGATGGCCTTGAGCGGCTCGTCGCCGCGGCAGAGGTCGCCCGCCGCCCCGCCCAGGCGGTGGCGAGCCGCGAACTCGGCGAAGCTGGTGCCCATCAGGTCGACGAACAGGCGGTTGAAGCGGTTGCGCGGGAGGCCCACGGCCCGCGCCGCCGCCACGGCGCTCAACCCGCCGCGACGCTCGAAGAGCAGGCCGAGCGCGCGGTCGATGCGCTCGCCGCCGCGCGCATCGACCCGGACGCACGCGGGCGGCTGCCAATCGCGCTGCAGGAGGAGGAGCAGCTCGAGCAGCAGCACCTGCTGCTCCAGGAGACGGTGCGCATCGGATGCGCGCTCCACCGTGGCGAGCATCCGCCGCGCCCAGGCGGCGACCTCGCGCCGGGCCGCCCCCTGCGTCTGCGGGCGCGCCTCGGGCGGGATGGCGAATGGCAGCAGCCACCGCCGCTCGCCGGTGTCGCCGGCGTCGCCCAGGCGCAGCAGGGCGAGCAGCTCGGGCCGGACGAGCAGGACCAGGACGTCGCACCGCTCGAGCGCGCGGAAACGGTGCGGCTCCCACATGCCGCACAGCCAGACCTGGCCGGCGCGGACGATGCGGCTGTCGTCGCCGCTCTCGCGTTCCATGGCGCCGCGCAGCACGACGCCGAGTTCGAGCTCGTAGTGCATGTCGCCCGGATGGGCTCCGCCCGGCGGGATGCGATTGCGGCGGACGACGAGCGGCGGGCGGTCCGCGCCCTCGCTCCGCAACAACCGCGCCGTGCGCTGCCAGTCCATGCCGGTGCAGATATACCACGCGGCGCCCGCGCCCGTACCACCCTCGCCGCTGGCGGCGCGGCGCGACGGCGGACACGATGGCCCCACCGGGGAGCCCACCGTGACCTTCACCATCGTCGGCATCGGCGCGCACATGGACGACTGCTGGCTGGGCTTCGGCGCGACCGCCCTGAAGGCGCTGCGCCGCGGCCACCGCGTGGTCTTCGTCACGGCGGTGTCGAATCCGCGCCATCTGTCGTACCTCGCCGGCCGCGACGCCGAGATCGCCGCGTTCCGTCGCCGCCAGTCCGAGGCCGTCGGCATCCGCTACGTCGACCTTGGCCACGACTACATGCGCCTGGTCAACGCGCCGCCGCTCGTCGAGCAGGTCGCCGCGGTGCTGGCCGGTCTCGACGCGGACATCCTCTTCTGCCACGACGACAACGAGCGCAACCAGGACCACGTCGCGCTCGGCGCGGCATCGACGATCGCCGCGCAGCACATGGGCTGCTTCATGCCGCTCGGGCGCGGCGAGCCGCGGATGCCGGCCGAGATCTACCGCTACACCACCGGCTGGCAGTCGATGGGCTTCGCGCCGGACGTGTTCGTCGACTGCACGGACACGATGTTCGACGCCCTGGACGTCTGCTCGAGCTACGACCAGCTCTACGCCGGCGAGGGCGCGCCCGTCACGCACAGCACCGTCACCGACCACGCCGCGTGCAAGGGGCGTACGGTCGAGCTGACCAGCCACAGCCGCTTCAAGTTCGCCCAGGCGGTGGTGAACGGCGGCGGTTGGAGCTACGCGGAAGCATTCCGGAAGGTCGGCGCGGCATTCGTCGGTTCGCGCCTGGGGCGGGCGGTCGCCGATCCGGCGTGAGTCGCGGAGCGCGAGCTCGAAGCTCGAAGCTCGAAGCTCGAAGCTCGAAGCTCGAAGCTCGAAGCTCGAAGCTCGAAGCTCGAAGCTCGAAGCTCGAAGCTCGAAGCTCGAAGCTCGAAGCTCGAAGCTCGAAGCTCGAATTGCCCGTCAGAACAACCGGTTCAACCCGTTGAGCGCCGCCACGCGATACGCCTCGGCCATGGTCGGATAGTTGAAGGTCGTGTTGACGAAGTAGTCGAGCGTGTTCGAGCCGCCCGGCTGGCACATGATCGCCTGGCCGATGTGGATGATCTCGGCGGCCTGGTCGCCGAAGCAGTGGATGCCGAGGATCTCGCGGGTGTCGCGGTGGAACAGCAGCTTGAGCATGCCCACCGTCTGTCCGGTGATCTGCGCGCGCGCCAAGCTGCGGAACAGCGAGTGGCCGACCTCGTACGGGACCTTGGCCTCGGTCAGCTCGCGCTCGGTGCGGCCGAGCGAGCTGATCTCCGGGATGGTGTAGATGCCCGACGGCACATCGCGGACCAGGCTGTAATCGCAGGACCCCATGATCGCGTGGGTCGCGGCGAAGCGCCCCTGGTCGTACGCGGCGCTGGCCAGGCTGACGCCGCCGGCGACGTCGCCGACCGCGTAGATCGTCGGCTGGGTGGTCTGGTAGTTGCGGTCGACCGGGATGTGGCCGCGGCTGTTCGGCGCGATGCCCAGCGCCTCCAGGCCCATGTCCTGCGAGTTGCCGGTGCGGCCGTTGGCCCACAGCAGGACGTCGCTCTTGAGCATCTTGCCCGAGCGCAGGTGCAGCACGACGCCGTCGGGCAGCGTCTCGACGCGCTCGCACTCCTCGTTGTGGCGGATGATCACGCCCTGGTCGCGCAGGTGGTAGGCCAGCGCGTCGATGATCTCCTCGTCGAGGAAGGCGAGGAGCTTCTCGCGGGTGTTGATCAGGTTCACCTTGATGCCGAGGTTCCTGAAGATCGACGCGTACTCGCAGCCGACCACGCCCGCGCCGTAGATGGTGATCGACTGCGGCGTGTGATCGAGGCGCAGGATGGTGTCCGAGTCGAACACGCGCGCGTTGTCGAAGTCGACGCCGGGCGG
The DNA here is from genome assembly GCA_035627695.1 of Planctomycetota bacterium. Taxonomy (GTDB): domain Bacteria; phylum Planctomycetota; class UBA11346; order UBA11346; family UBA11346; genus DASPLE01. Next base: position 29,946 of record DASPLE010000152.1, on the reverse strand, counting down.
GCGGTACGGGCGCGAGCCGGTGGCGATGATCGCGTGGCCCGCCTCGATGAGCACGCGCGCGCCCTCGGGCTGGTGGACCTCGATGGTGCGCGCGTCGCGGAAGATCGCGCGGCCCTCGAACATGCGCACGCGGTTGCGCTCGTAGAACGAGTGGCGCATCGACACCTGGCGGCGGATCACCGACTCGGCGCTCTTCACCAGCTGCGGGAAGCCGATGTCGACGTGCTCGGCGACGGTCAGGAACAGCGGGTTGGTGCGGAACTCGACCAGGCTGCGCACCGACTGGCGCAGCGCCTTGGACGGGATCGTCGCCCAGTGGGTGCAGCCGCCGCCGACCTGGCGGTACGACTCGACGACCGCGACCTGGCGCCCCTCCTTCGCCGCCTTCATCGCCGCGCCCTCGCCGCCGGGGCCGGAACCGATGACGACGACATCGATGTGCTGCGACGTCATGCCTGTCTCCACGGCCATGGTAGGAGACGGCGGGCGCTTCAGCTACGTGCCAGCGGCCGCTGCGGCGGCGTCAGGGTCCGGCCGCGGCGGTCACGGATCGCAGGTGGTGCCAGATCGCGTCGTATTGCGGCGCGGCCCTGCCGTCGAGGAAGGGCTTGCCGGTGAGGCCCCGGTCGTCGCCGAACTGCGGCATGCCGACCGCCTCGATGCGCGCCGGGTCGTGCATCCAGCGCATGTAGAAGGCATGGCGCAGGCGCCCCGGCGTCGCGGCGAGATCGGTGCCGGGATGCTCGAACACCTGGGTCGCCGGGCGCGCGCCGATCGCGTGGCACTGGGTGCAGATGAACGCGTCGCCGCCATGCAGGAGCTGGTCGCCGATCGCCGCCAGCGCCGCATCGGCCGGCGCATCGGCGGGCGTCGTCGGCGGGTGGCCATGGCCCTGCGCCAGGCCCTGCGCGATCAGATCGGCGTTCCAGGAGAAGCCGGGCATGCGCAGGTGCAGCCACGGCCGCAGCGGCGCGCCCGGACCGGCGATGAACGGCGCCATCCACTCGGGACGCAGCTTGTCGCCGGCCTGGGTGAGGTGCGGCGCCGGACGGTCGGCGTACATCGTCGGCGGCGCTTCCGCGGGAGCGTCGACGAAGGCCGCCGCCAGCGTCGCGCGCGCGTCGCGCAGACGCGTCCAGGCGCTGTCGACGCCGTCGCGCGCGTGGCACGCGGCGCAGCGCAGGCGGTCGATGCGGCGCTCGGCGAACTCGTCCAGGCAGCGCCGGCCCAACGGTTCGAGCCCGCCCGCGAGGAACGCGCGCAGCGCGGCGCGATCGTCGGGCGTCAGCGCGTAGTCGGGCGCCGAGCCGCGCGCGGCCTCGTCGTCGCCGAGGCATCCGGCGCCGGTCTCCTGCGCGACCTGCGCCAGCGGCGCCGCCGGCACGGCGTCGGCCTGGACGTGGCAGTTCAGGCAGCCTTCGGTCGCCAGCAGCGCCTGGCCGCGAGCGGGATCGCCGTGGGGCATCGCCGGCACCGGGTCGGTGAAACGCGCGCGCAGGTACGCCGCGATCCGCGCCGCCTCATCGGCGGTGAGCGCGAAGTCGGGCATCGGATTCGCCGCGTAATGCGTCGACGGATCGCGCAGGTACGCCTCCAGGCCGGCGCCGCGCCACTTCGCGGCGGTAGCGCCCAGCGGCACATCCTCGGCCGCCCCTGACTCGTGGCAGCCCATGCAGCCGAGACGCGCATAGAGCCGACCGCCGGCGGCGGTCGTCGCCGCGTCGGCGGCGGCGGGGTCGGGCTCCGGAGCGCCCATCGCGGCGATCGCCGCCGCCAGATCCGCCGCCGCCTGCAGGATCTCGCCCGGCTCGCGGCCGGCCTGCAGCAGGCGCGGCATCGTCGCGTGCGGCCGGGACGCGCGCGGATCGGCGATCCAGGCGGTCATCCACGCCACCGACAACCGCGATGCCATCATCGGCAACGCCGGCGCATCGAGCGCCAGCTCCGGCATCGCCGTCGCCGGCATCTCGCCCGGCGCATGGCACTTCACGCAGCGCAGCTCGCCGACCAGCGCGCGACCGTGCGCCCGCGCCGCGAAGCCGTCGAGCAGCGGAAACACGGCGGGATCATGGCCGAGCAGCGCCGTCGGGATCGGCTCGAGCGGGATCCTGCCCTTCGCTTCCGGCTTCCTCGCGGCGCGCCACAGCAGGCGCAGCTGCGCCGGTCCCGCGGCCGGGCTCACGAACCGCACGTGCAGCAGGTTGCGCCCGGTCTTGAGCTTCAGCGGCGCCGACGACGCGGCGAGCGCCGGCCCCACGTCGGCCAGCACCTCCTTGTCGTCGATCGTCACGGTCACCGCGCCGGAACCTTCGACCGACAGCACGACCTGCTCCCACACCTCGAGCGTGACGACGCCGTCGATCAGCGCGGTGAACGGTCCCGAGGGGCAGAACGGCGACGGCGATTCGCCCGCCGGGACGTGCAGCGCGATCGCCCGCGCGACGCGGGCATCGACCGCTTCCTGCGCACCGCGCGGGATGAACGACAGCACCACGCCAGGCGAGAGGGGTGGGCCCGCTTCGCCGCCGATGAGCGGCAGGAGGAGCGACACGAGGATGACGAGGCGCAGCGAGGCCATGGACCAGCTTGTCGCGCCGGGGAACGCGGCTCGCAATGGTGATGTACCGCTGGCGGGCGTGATTGGTTGAGGCGGGACTCGCGCCCGGCGCGCTCAGGGGCGTCGAGCTCGGGCTTCGAGCTTCGAGCTTCGAGCTTCGAGCTTCGAGCTTCGAGCTTCGAGCTTCGAGCTTCGGACTTCGGACTTCGGACTTCGGACTTCGCTCTCTCGTCTCAGTCCATCTGCGCTTCGACCGCCATCACGCCGCTGACGCCGCGCGCCGCCTCGGTCAGGCGCAGGCGTTGGGCGGCGTCGACCACCGCTCCGCGCAGCACGACCCGGCTGTCGATGGTCACGATGGTCACGCGCTCGGCGATAGGAGCCAGATCCGGATCCGCGTCGAACGCGCGGCGGATCCGGCGGGTCAGCTCGGCATCCTCCTCGGCGTCGGCGTTCGGCGTCGGCGCGGCCTGCTCGACGATCTCGGGCAACGCCCCATTGGGCGTCGTCGCCGGAGCGGGATCGGGCGCGGCACGGGAGCCGCAGGAGGTGAAGGACAGCACGACCGCCAGGACGAACGCTCGCTTCACCAGGTCTCCCCATCGCCGTTGCGGACGGCGCCACCGACACCGGCCTCGTCGGCGGCCGAGATGTCGCGCGCGCCCGAATTCTTGAAGATGTTCTTGGCGCCGTCGACCTCGCGCCAGTTCTCGGTGTGCACGGAGATCAGGATATTGCCTTCGCGCACCTTGCCTTCGTAGCGCTTCGCCTCGTATTCGGGAATGCCCATCCCGATCAGGGCTCCGGCGATGCCGCCGAGCGCCGCGCCGACCGCGGCGCCGCTGAGCGCCGCCATGATCGGACCCGCGGCGATGAACGGGCCGATCCCGGGGATCGCGAGCGCGCCGATGCCGGCGAGCCAGCCGAGCGCCCCGCCGAGGATCCCGCCGGTCCCGGCGCCCGCCGCGGCGCCTTCCGGCGCCTTGGTGTGCTGCTCGTGGGCGAAGTCCTTGGTGCCCCGCTTGTCGGGGAAGAGCACCGAGATGTCGTTGTTCGAGAAGCCCGCATCCTTGAGCTGGTTGACAATGCCCTCGGCCTGAGAGTGGCTGGTCGCTATGCAGAAGACGGCTTTGGCCATGATCCTCGATCCTCCTGCGCGCGGAGCGACGCTGGTGGCGATGGTAACCGCCGCGGTTGAGTTCGGGGATGCCTCTGGACGACACTGCACAACAACGCGACGAGCCCCCCGTTATCGTACAAGACCGGTCGGTCGGGTTTTGGCGGCGGAACGCGACGAGTAGGATCGCATCTCTGACGCTGGTCCTCCGCGTCACCACGCGCGACATTCCCGTCGCCACACCTCCAGGAGCAGATCATGGGCATCGAGAATTCCGGCGCCGGCGAACCAGGCGCTTTCGGCAGCAGCGGCTTCGGCAGCGGCGGTGAGAGCCCGGCGAGCGGCTCGGCGATGGACGACCTGCTGAGCGTGACCCGCGACCTGCGCGACAACCTGTCGCGTCTCGTCGGCGCGTCGAAGAGCCTCGCGGGCGAGAAGCTGCACGGCCTGCGCGACGGCACCTCCGATCTGCTCGGTCGCGGCCGCGAGCGCGTCACGCATCTCGCCGAGAACGCCGGCGGCTACGTGCGCGACGAACCGCTGAAGGCGCTGGTCATCGCCGCGGGCGCCGGCCTGCTCATCGGCTACCTCCTCAAGCGGCGCTGAGGGCGACCCATGGCCACCGCCACTGACGAGGCCGCGCTCGGCGCCGCCGCAGAAGCCCGCGCACGGCGCGAACGCGAGCAGACACGCGAGCAGACCGGCCCGGCGCCGGCCGGCGCGGGATCGGAATTCAGCGGACTCTTCGCGCAGGTGCGCGAGGTCGCGAGCTTCTACATCCAGACCCGGCTCGACCGCGTCCGCGTGACGGTGACCAAGCTGATCATCACCGCCATGCTGGTCGCCGTGGCCGGCGTGATCGGCCTGGCGGTGATCGCCGCGGCGGCGTTCTTCCTGCTCGCCGGCGCGGTCCAGGCGCTCGCGGCGGTGATCGACGCGCCGGGCGTGGCGTTGCTGATCGTCGGTGGCGGCCTGCTCGCCCTCGCCGGGATCGGCGTGTGGTTCATAACCTGGCGCATGCGCCGGGGGCTGCGCCAGCGCCTGGTCGCGAAGTACAGCGACCATCACGCCCGTCAGCGCGCCGACCTCGGTCAGGACGTCGCGCAGATGGCCGGTCGGCCGCAGGCGTCGCTGACCCCCGAAGCGCAGGCGAACGCGTCGGACCCGGCGACGAGGGCGCGGCCATGACGACCGCGATCCAGGACGAGGGCCAGTTCCTCGATCAGCAGGCGGCGCTCGCGCGCGGCGCGCTCGCCGGCATCGGCCGACGCGTTACCGGCTCGCTCACCGACGGCGGCGCCGTGCGCGGCGTCGTCGGCGGGCATCCGCTGCCGTCGCTCGGCGTCTCGCTGGCCGCCGGCGTGGCCGCTGGTATGCAGATCGCCGCCATGTGCGACCGCCGCAACGCCGAAGCCGCGACCATCGACCTGCAGCGCGCCGCCGGCGTGGCGCCCGCGGGTCTCGAGGCCGACGGCGTCCCGCGCGACGAACGCAATCTGATGACCGAGTTCCTGCGCATCGCGCGCGCCCTCGGCCTCGGATGAGGCGCGGATAGCGATTGGCCGCGGCGGTCGAGCCAGCGCAGCGGCGCCGTCGGCGGCGGCGCAGGCTGGTCGTCGTCATCACCCTGCTGACCGGTCTGTGGCTGGCGCGTGAACCGCTCTTCGGTGGGCTCATCGCCGATCTCGTCGGCTGGCGCCTGACCAGGACGTTGGGCTGCGAGGTCACGATCCGCCGCGTCGGCGGCACCTGGTTCGGCGACCTGCGCTTCGACGACGTGACCGTCGCCGAACCGGGCTTCGGCGCGCTGCGCAGCGCGCGCTGCCGGACCTTCCACGTCGACTGGTCGCTCAGCCGGATCACCGATCCGGTGTCCGCGATCGATTCGCTGCGCCTCGAGGGCGGCGACATCGTCATCGCGCCGCCGCCGCCCGCCGATGGCGACGACCGTTCCCCGTCGCCGCCGCCCTCGCCGCGCGTCATCGCCGCCGCCCTGCCCGACCCCCTGCCGCGCATCGACGTGCGCACGCGGGTACGGGTCGTCACGCGGCGCGGCGACATCACCGCGCGCTCGATGCGCCTGCACGCGCAGGGCGTCGAGGCGCGCCTGGTCATCGACGGCCTCGACGGTGACGGCGCGTTCGCCGATCTTGCCACGCCGCGCTGCGAGATGGACCTCGACCTCGGCGGCGAGGACGTGGTGATCGGCGGCGCCGACGCGATCGCCGGGATCGTCCCGCGCCGCCTCGCGTTCGCGCGCAGCGGGCCCGAACGCGTCGAGGCGGCGCTCGGCTTCGCGGGCGGCGATCTGACCGCCACGTGGATCGCCGGCCACCTGACCGCGTCGACCGACGGCGTCGAGCTGCGCCGCGTCCCGGGATGGGTCCGCGCGGTCGCCGGCAACCGACTGCCGATGACCGGATCGCTGAGCGGCGCCGTCGAGGCCGAGGTCGACGCCGACGGCGCCTGGCGCGGCTCGGCGCGCGTGGACGCGCTGGCGCTGGTGTGGCCGGAGCTGGCCCTGGATCGGATCGCCTTGGAGCTCGACATCGCGCCCGACGGCATCGCCGTCGCCAGCGCCGAGGTCCGCGGGCCGGGCATGGCGATCGACTGCACCGACGTGGCGTGGCGGCGCGACGCGCCGCTCGGCCTGAGCCGCGTCGGCGACCTGCGCGTCGATGTCGCCGATCTCGCCGCGTGGCTGCGTCGTCTGGCGCCGGAGGTCGGCGCGCGGCTCCCGACCGGGCCGTTGACGATCGCGGCGCGGGCGCAGCGCAGCGGCGCCGACGGCGTGCGCGTCGAGGACCTGCACGTCGGCATCGACGCCACCCGGATCGCGTTCGCGGGCGATGTCGACCTCGCGTCGGGTTCGGCGACGGTGACGCGCATCGCGGTCGACGATCCGCGCGGCACGCTCTCGGCCTCGGGCGCCCTGGCGCGCGAGCGCGACGGGTTCTCGGTGCGCATCGATCGAGCCGAGGCCACCGCCGGCGCTGCCGCCGCCCGGCTCGCCCAGCCGCTGCGGCTGCGCGTCGACCGCCACGGGTTCGCGCTCGAGAACGCGGTGATCGAGGTCGGCGACGGGCGGATGCGGATCGCGGCGCTGGTCGGCGAGCGGGTGCACGCCCAGCTCGCGCTCAGCGACGTCGAGCCCGGTCCGTGGCTGGCGCTGGTCGCGGCGACGCCGCGGCTCGAGGGGCGCATCGACCTGCGGCTCGAGGTCGAGGGCGATCGCGCGACGCCGGCAGCGGCGATCCTGGCCAGCAGCCGGGCGCTGCGCATCGACGGCAGGCCGGCGGAGCTGCTGCTGAGCGCCGGGCAGGACGAGGGCGGCCTGGCGCTCGAGGTCCTGCGCCTGCGCATGGCGGGAGCCGAGATCGCGGGCGAGGGCGCCTGGCCGCTGCGCCTGGGAGCGGGCGGCGTCGTCACCGGCGGCACGCGTCCGCCGGGCCTGCGCCTGGACGCCAGCGTCCCGGACCTGGGCGATCTGGCGCCGGCGGCCGGTGTCGACGGCGAGCTGGCGCTGCACGTCTCGGTCGATGCGCCCGATGGCGCGCCGCGGGCGCGCCTCGCGCTCGACGCGCGGCGGCTGCGCCCGCTCCAGGACGGCGCCGAGCGCGGGGTCGCGGTCGAGGAGGCGATCGACGCGGCGCTGGCCGTCAGCGTCGACGGCGCCGCCCTGGCGGCCGAGCTGTCGCTGCGCGCCGACCAGCGGCGGTTCGCCCTGCTCGACGCCCGGATCGACGCCCCCTCCGGCTGGGCGGCCCGACCGCAGGCGCTTGCCGATGCGCCGCTGGCGGGGTCGCTCGCGCTCGACGCGGCGCCGCTCGACCACCTCGCGCCCTGGCTGAAGCCGGTGCTGCGCCTCGCCGGCACGGTCACCGGCACGATCGGCCTGGGCGGATCGCTGCGCGCGCCGCGGCCGGAAGGCACGCTGGCCCTCGCCGGGCTCGAGCTGCGGCTGCGCGGCCCGATGGGCGCGGTCGCCGCCGGCGCGGGCGAGATCCGCGTCGCCGCCGACCGGGTCGCGATCGAGCGCTTCGCCTGCCTGATGGGCGGCGAGCCCGCGGCCCTCGCCGGCGAGGTGCGTCGCGACGACGATGGCGCCGTCGCGTTCGACCTGCGGCTGAGCGGCGAATCGGCGGCGCTGGTGCAGAGCAGCGACGTGCGCGTGCGCGCCGATTTCACCGCCACCCTGACCGGGCCGCTCGGGTCGCCGGTGCTCGGCGGGACCGTCGCCGTCACCGACGCGCTGCTCAGCGGCGACATCGATGTGGTCGGTCGCGGTCCGGGCGTCGGCGACGACCGCTTCCAGCTGTTCGCCCTGCGCGGGCCGTGGGCGGCGCTGCGCTTCGACCTGCGCGTCACCGGGGCGCAGTCGCTGATCGTCGACAACAACCTGCTCGACGGTGCGTTCTCGCTCGATCTGCACCTCGGCGGGACCGGCGAGGCGCCCGCGCCGGCCGGCCTGCTCACCGCCCGGGTCGGCACGCGCGTCAAGCTGCCCTTCAGCACGCTGCAGATGCAGCGCATCGAGCTGCGCTTCCGCGAGGACGATCCGTTCCGCCCGCGCGTCGACGCGTCCGGCACCAGCAGCTTCGCCGGCCAGGCCGGCAGCGGCCGCATCGAGGTGCGCGTCGACGCCTCGGGACCGTACGACAACGTGCAGATCACGACCTCCTCCGAGCCACCGCTGTCCGAGGACGATCGGCTGTCCCTGCTGACCACCGGCGCCACCCGTTCATCGATCGAGGGCAACCCCGGCCGGCGCGCCCTGGGCATCGCCGGCGGCTACCTGTTCGCCGAGGTGAAGCGCTGGGTCGCCGGGCCGAGCAATCCGGACGCCGATCCCGGCTTCTTCGACCGCTTCGACCTGCAGATCGGGGACGAGCTCAGCCGCAGCGGCAACGAGGTCGTCGAGACCGAGTTCCGCCTCGACAACCGCGGCCAATGGTTCCTCGCGGGCGAGCGCGACCGCTTCGACGCGCTGAACACCGGCGTGATCTTCCGCCTGAGCTTCAAATGAGATCCGCGCTCGCGATCGCGCTGCTGCTGATGCTCCCCGGGACCGCCGCCGCCGAGGAGCGCGAGCTCGAGGTCCGGATCCGCGGCAACGATGCGGTCTCGGGGCGCGAGCTGCGCGCGGCGGCGCGCCGCGACCTCGACGGGTACGAGCGCAAGCCGTCGGCCGGCGCGCTGCACGACGCCGCCTGGGCCATGGAAGGGCGCCTGCGCCGCCAAGGCCATCACCACGCGCGCGTCACGTTCACCGCCGAGCCGAGCGCCGACGACGCGCGCACCGTGCGCTTCGCCGTCGACGAGGGCCCGCGGGTGCGGATCGGGGACATCGACATCCTCGGCGTCGCCGCGCCGGGCTACGACGTCGACGAGCTCGAGAAGCTGATCGAGGGCAAGCGCGGCTGGTTCGAGAGCGGCGATCCGGTCTACGTCGAATCGCGCGCGCGCTCCGGCGCGGAGAAGATCGAACGGCGGTACGTGCTCGACGGCTACCTGCGCGCGCGGGCGCGCCTCGACGACCCGGTGTGGAGCGCCGACCGCGCCAGCGTCACGCTCACCGTGCGCGTGGTCGAGGGGCGCAAGTACCTGGTGCGGCGCGCGGCGATCGAGCTCGTGCCCGACGCCGTCGTGCCGGAGGGATTCGACGCCGAGGTCGCGCGCTCGGTGACGGCGCTCCAGGGCACGCCCTATCGCGCGCGCATCGCGACCGAGGCGGCGTCGAGCCTGAGCGGATGGCTGCGCAACCACGGGCACCTGCACGCGCGGGTCGAGGGCGAGCCGACGGTCGACGACCAGGACGCCCGCGCCGACGTCCTGCTGCGCGTCGATCCCGGTCCGGAGGTGCGCCTGCGCCGCATCGACGCCGATCCCGGCCAGGGCAGCACGCGCAGCAGCTTCCTTCACAACGCCATCGATGTCGATCCGGGCGACCGCTGGAACCAGGAGCGCATCGACGGCAGCGTCCGCGATCTGTACCGCACCGGCGCCTTCGCCCGCGTCACCGCCGAGCCGCAACCGGTCCCGGGACGGACGGACGTCTCGGACCTCACGGTCCGCGTCGAGGAGGTCGAGGCGCGCGAGATCGACACGCTGATCGGCTGGGGCAGCTACGAGATGCTGCGCGGCGAGATGCGCTATCGCGACAAGAACCTGGTCGGCCGCGGCCGCTATTTCGACGTCGGCGCCGAGGCCAGCATGAAGAGCTACGGGGGCGACATGACCTATCGCGATCCGTGGAGCTTCGGCTGGCGCAACGAGCTCTCGGTCAAGCCCTACGCGCTGTTCCGCGAGGAGCCGTCCTACGACCGCACCGAATACGGCGCGACCGCCGCCTTCACCCACCGCTACGCGCGGATGCCGGTCGAGCTCACCATCGGCAACCGCTTCAGCTCGACGCTCGCCGACAACATCGAGGGCGAGCTTCCCGAGGTCGAGCGGGACGACTTCCTGCGCGTGTCGCAGGTCTTCACCCGGATCTCGTACGACCGGCGCAACAGCCGCGTCGCGCCGAGCCGTGGCTGGCTGGTCGAGGCCGAGGTCGCGATCAGCGATCCGCTGCTCGGCGCCGACCTGTCGTTCATGGAGTACCGCGGCAACGCCCGCGCGTACTGGCCGCTGCACCCGCGCGTCGTGCTCGCGGCGGCGGTGGCGTACGCGACCAAGCAGCCGCTCGACGGCGCCGACACCCTGCCCATCCAGGAGCGCCTGTCGCTGGGCGGCGCGACCACGGTGCGCTCGTTCGGTCAGGACGAGCTCAGCCCGAGCAACGGCGATGGCGATCCGATCGGCGGCCTGACCTCGGCCCTGGCCAACGTCGAGGCGCGGGTGCGGGTCGTCGGCAAGCTCTACACCGCCGCATTCGTCGATGCCGGCGCGATCGGCGTCGATCCCGGGGTGCCGGACGAGCCCGTCGGCTGGGCCGTCGGCGGCGGGCTGCGCTACCTCCTGCCGATCGGACCGATCCGCGTGGACGCCGCCTGGAACCCGGGGGAGACGTTCGCGGCCGAGGAGCGCTGGGCGATCCATGTGGCGGTCGGATTCTCCTTCTGAGACCGCCGCGGGGCCTCACCGGGCGGCGGGCCGTGGCCCGGCCACCGGTTCCGCGGTTGCAGGCGTCGGCCCCTGCCGCAGGCTCCGCTCGTTCACATGGCGCGCAAAACCCCGCGGATCCTGCTCGTCGACGATGACCCGGCCGAGGTCGAGCTGACGCAGGAGGCGTTCCGCCAGTGCGGGCTGCAGGCGCACTTCTTCATCGCCCTCGACGGCCACGAGGCGCGCGCCCTGCTCGCGCGCGAGGGCGCCTTCGCCGCGGTGCCGCCGCCGGACTTCATCATCATCGATCTCGAGCTGCGCGGCCTGAGCGGGCGCGACCTGCTGACCTTCATCAAGCGGGACGAGCGGCTGCGCCGCATCCCCGTGGTGGTGGTCGCCAGCTCGGACCGGCAGCAGGACATCCAGGCCTGCTACGACCTGTTCGCGAACACCTACATCGTCAAGCCGCCCGAATGGGAGCGCTTCCTCGAGCGGATACGCGGGCTGGAACAGTACTGGTTCCACACGGCGACCCTGCCCGGCTGATCCCGGGCGCGCTGCTCAGTCGCGACGGCGCGCGCGCAGATTCGCCTCCAGCACCGGATCGAACGGTTTGAGCTCGCCGCACGCCAGCTCCAGCGCCTCGCGCGCTTCGCCGGTGTCCGGATCGAACTCGCACCACTCGCCGTTGCCGCGGTAACGCGCGCGTCCGTAGTGGCGGTGGTCGCGGTACAGGGTCGCGCGGCCCGTGCCGAGGTCGACATTGACCTGCCAGTGCGCGAGGATCGTGGAGACGGCGATCACGACCCGCATCGTCGCGCCGTCTGCAGCGGGTGCCGCGGGCGCATCGCGTCGATCGCCGGGCATGGGACGAGGGTGCTCATCGCAAGGGGCGTGCAGAGTGCGCGGGGGCGTCCTCGGCTGCAAGCGCCGCACCTGATAAACTAGGCCTGGAGCCTTCCCCGATCGATCGCGACCGATACAGAGTCTGCCCATGGATCGAACGCCCCGCATCCTGCTGGTCGAGGACAACCCGGCCGATGTCGACCTCGCGCAGGAGGCGTTCCGCGAGTGCGAGATCCGCGCGCACTTCTACATCGCGCAGGACGGGCAGGAGGCGTGGGACCTGCTGACCAACAGCGGTCCCTACGCCGACGTCCGGCTGCCCGATTTCATCATCCTGGACCTGAATCTGCCGCGGTTGCATGGCCGGGACCTGCTGGCGCGCATCAAGAGCCATGAGCGTCTGCGCCGCATCCCGACGATCATCCTGACGACGTCCAACCGGCAGCAGGACATCGAAGCCTGCTACGACCTGCTGGCCAACACCTACATCGTCAAGCCGCCGCGCTGGGACGAGTTCCTCGGCGTGATCCGGTCGATCGACCAGTACTGGCTCCATACCGCGCAGCTGCCCTGACGGGCTCGCTACCGCCGCCGACGCATCGCCTCCTCGAAGGGCAGGAACTCGGGGACCGACGCGGCCAGCGCGGCGCGGATGTCGGGCTCGTCGGGTTCGATCCCGTACCAGCCCTCGCCCGGACGGTAGCAGGCGGATCCGATGTATGCCGTCTCGCGGAAGACGTCGCCCTTGCCGGTCGCGATGTCGAGATGGATCCGCCACGCTGCACCACGGACCGCGACTGCGACCACCACCCGCATGGGCGCAGAGCAACCCGCCAGCGTCGTGGCTGTCAAGCGCCTGCGATGGCGAGGCTCCCGGGGACCCTCCGCCGAGCGACGGCGTCGGCGAGCGAACGCGAGGACGCCACCCGGACTCGTTGACGCTGCAGGCGGTCCGTCTAAGGTGCGCCTCCCTGCATGGATGGCGGAATTGGCAGACGCGCTAGCTTGAGGTGCTAGAGTCCTTTACCGGACGTCGGGGTTCGAGTCCCCGTCCGTGCACCAGATTGGTCGACCCCTGCGCCCGCGTGGCGCAGGGGTTCTTTTTTGTCCATGTGGGCGGCCCAGGCCGCCCCGGCCGCATCGGTCAGGCCGACGACGTTGAACAGGGCACGGCGATTACTTCGGAACAGCCGCCAGCGTCCCCACCTCGCCCTTCATGAACATCATCTCCAAAACCCTCCTCACCCTTTCCCTCAGCGGCTTCGTCGCGTTCGCCTCGGCGGCGGATGAGACCAAGGTCGACATCGCGACCCTGCCGGCGGATGTCCAGGCGGCCATCAAGTCGCATGGCGACGTCAAGTCGGTGCACTCGGTCGAGCGCGACGGCAAGACCGTCTACCACGCCCAGGTCAAGGTCGGCGACAAGACCGAGAACGTCTGGCTCGACGACAAGGGCGGCGTGATCAAGGACAACGACAAGGACGCCGCGAAGGCCGCCGACAAGGCCGCCGACAAGGCCGACAAGGCCGCCGACAAGGCGCACAAGGAAGCCGACAAGGCCGCCGACAAGGCCGCGAAGTAAACGCGCCGCGAGGCGTGGATTCGACGAGGGGCGGCCGCGAGGCCGCCCCTCGTTCTTTTCATGGCCCCCGACCGGCGCGATCGCGTCTCAGCGCCCGTGCGCGTACGCGTGCACGATCGGATCGAGGTGCTTGCCCGGGCAGTTCGTGGTCTTGAAGTGGTTGTGACCGACGACCTTGCCGCGCGCGATGCGGTGCTGCTGGCACAGCCGGTCGAGCACGGCGAGCAGCGCCTTCTGCTGGGTCGGCGACGGCCTGCCGCGATCGAAGTTGCCGAGCAGGCAGATGCCGATGTTGCCCTTGTTGTTGTCGCCGGTGGCGTGCGCGCCCTGGTACTGCAGCGGACGGCCTTCCCACACGGCGCCGTCGGCCGAGATCAGGTAGTGGTAGCCGATGCAGGCGAACGGCTCGTTCTTGCCCTGCCCCAGCTTGTGCTGCTTCTCGATGCGTCGCAGCGTCTCGACCGGATCGTCGACCATGTCGATATCGTCGGCGCTGTGGTGCACGGTGATGCGCGACAGCGGCCCCATCGGATCGACGTTGCCGAGGTCGACGGTCTGCGCCGCCCAGGCTGAACGCGGGCGGTACCAGCCGGTGTCGGGCTTCGGCGCGGCGGTCTCGACCCGGGGCTTCGGCTTGTAGCTGGGCCGTTCGCGCGCGCCGGGCAGCCGCAGCCGCTGGCCGACATAGAGATCGAGCTCGTCGCGGTCGAGGTCGTTGGCATCGATGATCGCCTGGACCTCGATGCGGTAGCGGTCGGCGATGCGCGACAGCGTGTCGCCCTCGGCGACCGTGTAGCTCAGCACCTCGGGATCCTGCGGCTCGACGGAGTCGCCGGTGCGGATCTTGCAGCCGCCGAGGCCGATCAGGCACGCGAGCATGCACGCCGCCGAGACGAGACGCGGCATGGAGCGGAGCGACGTTGTCATGCGGGACCCCTGCCGACACCTGCGGTTCGGCGCCGGAGTGTGCCGCGCGGACGTCGTCCAGGCAACGCCGCCGTCGCAGGCGCGACGGCGGCGCCTCGGGCGTCAGCGACGCCGGCCCAGCCGGATGCCGCCGACGAGCGGCTTGAGCAGGCGCGGCTGGCCGACCGGCATGTCGGCGATGGTCCGCTTCACTTCCGGCGCGACCGGGACGTCGAAGCCGGGGACCTTCTCCTCTTCGAGGAGGAGGCCGATGTGCTTCTCGATCTCGAGCAGGAACTGCCCGTCCTCGGAGGTGATGAACGTGCGCGCGACGCCGCGCTTGCCCATCCGCGCCGTCCGCCCGATGCGGTGGACGTACTCCTCCGGGTTCTCGGGGATGTCGTAGTTCACGACGTGCGAGACCGCCGGGATGTCGAGGCCGCGGGCAGCGACGTTGGTCGCGATCAGCGACTGCAGCTCGCCGTTGCGGAACTGCTCGAGCATGCGCTCGCGCTTGGACTGCGGCAGGTCGCCGTGGATGGCGCCGGCCGACAGCTTCTTGCGCTTGAGCACCTCGGCGACGCGGTCGGTCTGGTGCTTGGTGCGGCAGAAGACCACCAGCTGCTCGGGCTTCTGGGTGTCGATGAAGTGCGCCAGGAGCTCGTTCTTCCGCTCGCGCGGCACGGCGATGAACTTCTGGTCGACCTGCTCGACGGTGACCTGGCGCGGCTTGATCCGGATGTGCACCGGATCCTTCATGTGCTTCTCGGCCAGGACCTTGATCGGGTCCGGCATGGTCGCCGAGAACAGCATGCTCTGCCGCGACGGCGGGGTGTGCGAGACGATGTACATCACGTCCGGCCAGAAGCCGATGTCGAGCATCTGGTCGGCCTCGTCGAGCACGACCATCGCCAGGCGCGAGAAGTCGAGCGTGCGCCGGCGCATGTGGTCGATGATGCGTCCGGGCGTGCCGATGACGGCGTGCGGCTGGCGCCGGATCGCGTCGATCTGGTCGTCCATCGACACGCCGCCGTAGACCAGCGCGGCGCGCGCACCCGAGGCGCCGGCCATCTTGACGAACTGGTCGTGGACCTGCTTGGCCAGCTCGCGCGTCGGCGTCAGCACCAGCGCCACCGGGCCTTCGCCCTCGAGGGCGTAGAGGCGCTGCAGCATCGGCAGGACGAACGCGGCGGTCTTGCCGGTGCCGGTCTGGGCCTGGCCGATGAGGTCCTTGCCGGTTAGCGCGACCGGGATCGCCTCGGACTGGATCGGCGTCGGCTCGGTGTAGCCGACCGCCGCCAGATCGGCGAGGATCTGGTCGTTCAGGCCGAGCGCGCGGAAGGCCTCGGCCTTGGCCCGGCCGGCCAGCTCGGCGGCGTCCTGCGACGCCAGCGGCAGCGGCGGCGCCAGGCTCGCCGGCGCGACGCGCGGAGCCTCGTGGTGCGGGCGCTGCGGTTGGTGTTGCGGCCGCGGCGGGCGCCCGCCATCGCGGCCGGCGCGCTGCGCCGGTCCGCCGGAATTCTCCGGAGGACGGGGCGCGGCGGGCGGCGTGAACGGCGACAGCGAGGGATCGTCGATGCGCAGGTCGATCGGCTCGTCCGCCGGCGGCGGGGCGATCTCCTGGGTCTCGGCGCGCTCGTCGACCTGCTCGGGGGTCGATTCCGCTTCCGCGGACGCTCCGGCGACGACGGCGTCGGTGACCTCGTCGGTCTCGGCCTGCGACGGCGCGGCCTCGACGGCGGCGGCCGCGACCGGCTGCGGCTCGGCGCCGGCGGCGACGCGGACGCTGGCCTTGCGGATCGCGAACAGGTCGCCGCGGTCGCCGCGCAGCGCGAAGCCGGGCGCTTCGATCACGGCGATGTGGCCAGGCGGGACGGCCTTGGTTGCGACCGTTCCGACCACCAGGTGGAAGTCGGGATGCGGCGTGCCGGTCGTCGGCGTCGGCACCAGGCCGGCCTCGGCCAGCAGTTCGCTCAGGCGGGCCTGGGCCCACGTCGGCGTCGCCGGATCGCACAGCTCGAGCAGGCCCTTCGCGAACGTGCACAGGCGATCGAGCACGCTCGGCACCGGCCGCATGGGGCCATCGATGCGCGGGCGCGGCGGACGCTGCGGCTGGTTCTGGCCGCCCGGGGCGGGCTGACCGGCGGGAGCCTGGGGCGGACGCCCCGGGAGCTGCGCGGCCTGGCGCTGCGGGTCCTGCTGCGGTCGCGGATCGCGTGGGCCGCGGGGATCGCGCTGCTCGCGCTGATCACGCTGCTGCGGATCGCGCCCCTCGCGCTGCTGCGGATCGCGCTGGCGCTGCGGGTCGCGCTGACGGTCGGGATCCTGCGGCGGGCGCTGCTCGCGCTGCCGCTGGTCATGGGGCTGGCGGTGTTCCTGCGGGGAACGCTGCGGCTGCGTGCCCGGCGCCGGGGCGGCGCCGACGGCCGCCTCATCGCCTGGCTGGCCTTGGCCTTCGCGCGGCTGGCCTTCGCGCGGCTGGCCTTCGCGCTGCTGGCCCTGGACCTCGCCCGGCTGCCCGCCATTGCCCCCGCCGCCGCGCCGGCGACGACGGCGACGACGGCGACGACGGCCGGGTTCGCCATCCCCCTGCGGGATCGCGCTGGGGTCGAGCACTTCGGGTTCGCCGCCCGCGCCGGTCGGCTCGTCGTCGCCCTCGTCCTCGTCGCCATCGTCGTCCTCATCGCCGCCGCCACTCGGGGCGCTGGCGACGTGGTCGATGCCGATGACCTCGGGTTCCGCGGTCGGGACGGGCACGATCGCGGCGGGTGCCGATTCCTCCTCGGCCTCGACCTCGTCGCTCGCGGCGGCCGCGTCGAAGGCGGCGCGCAGGGCGTTGACGAGCTCGTCCTTGCCCAGGCGGCTGCGGTTGGGGATGAAGTACTCGCCGGCGAGTTGACGCAATTCCTTGATCGTCAACGTGGCGAGGTCGGGGCGCTCGGTCATTGTGGGTCCTGGGAAATGCGGACCCGTTTTCCGAGGCCCGCGCAGCGCTTCGTGGCCACGGCGCACCCGGATCGTCCATACGACCCAAGGGAGCACGCCCGACGGCGAAGCGGGGGCATTAGACCCGGAGCGGACCGGGGGGCAAGCGCTCCGCCCGGAATCCCGGCGCTCAGTTCTGCGCGCGCTGCCCGACGGCCGCGCCGGGCCCGAACAGGTCGTATTCGACCGCCACGCACAGGGCGTGGTAGAGCGGCAGGTGCAGCTCCTGGACCGCCGGGGTCTCGCGCGCCGGCGCCTTGATGGCGACGTCGCACCAGGCGTCCATCGCCGCGGGCGCCGCGCCGGTGAAGCCGATGGTCTTCAGGCCGCAGGCGCGCGCGACCTGCAGCGCCGCGACGACGTTCGCCGAGTTGCCGGAGGTGCTCAGGCCGATCACGACGTCGCCGGGACGGCCATGGACGTAGACCTGCTGCGCGAAGACCAGGGTCGGATCGATGTCGTTGGCGATGGCGCTGATCAGCGCGCCGTTCGAGGTCAGGCTGATGGTGCGCACGCCGCGCTGGAGCTTGCCGGCGACGTCCGACGCGGCGGGGATCCCCGCCGCGGCGAAACGGGCGCGCTCGTCCGGAGGCAGCTCGCGCCGCAGCATGAAGCCCTTCACCAGCTCGCCGGCGATGTGCTCGCTGTCGGAGGCGCTGCCGCCGTTGCCGCAAGTCAGCAGCGTGCCGCCAGCGCGGGCGGCGGCGGCGATCAGCTCGACGGCCTGCGCGAGCGGCGTCAGCAGCAGGGCGAGCGCCGGATGGCGGACGGCGAGGTCATCGAGCTGGCGGCGGGCCGTGGGCGTCATGCCCCGAGGCTACCCGCGGGCGAGGCGGCGACGAGCAGGAGAAAACGAACGCGGGGCGAAGGATCGCGCGGATCGGGCAGGAGCGGAGGGAGAGCTCGAAGCCCGAAGCGCGAAGCCCGAAGCGCGAAGCGCGAAGCCCGAAGCCCGAAGCTCGACGCTCGACGCTCGACGCTCGACGCCCGAAGCCCGAAGCCCGACGCTCGCAGCTCGAAGCGCGAAGCTACCGCCACCTCATACCGCCCCTTCCTCCGCCTGCCGGCAGTGGATCCCCGGGTCGCCGCTCTCGACCTGGATCGTGCTGTGGGCGATGCCGAACCTCGCCTGCAGCTCGCCGCCGACGCGCGCGCGCTCGGCGTCGGGGAAGCCGCCGGGCGCGGCGACGAGATGCGCGGTCAGCGCGACCTCGGTCGTCGACATGCCCCAGATGTGCAGGTCGTGCACGCCGACGATGCCGGGCTGCGCGGCCAGGTGCGCGCGCACGGCCTCCGGATCGATGCCCGCGGGGACCGCGTCCAGGGCGAGGTCGACGGCCTGGCGCGTCAGCCCGATCGAGGTCGCGGCGATGACCACGACGATCGCCAGCGACAGCGCCGGATCGATCCACGCCCAGCCGGTCGCGCGCATCGCGAACGCGCCGATGAGCACGCCGACCGTCACCGCCGCGTCGCCGAGCATGTGCAGGAAGGCGGCGCGGATGTTGAGGTCCTTCTCGCGACCGCGCCAGAACATCGCCGCGGTGCCGAGGTTGATGACGATGCCGACCACCGCGACCCAGAGCACGAGGCCGTGGTCGACCGCCGCGGGATCGCGCAGGCGGCGCACCGCCTCCCAGCCGATGCCGCCGACCGCGATCAGGAGCAGGACGCCGTTCGCCAGCGCGGCGAGGATGGTCGAACGGCGCATGCCGTAGGTGCGCCTGACGGTCGGGGCGCGCCGCGCCAGCGTCGCGGCGACCCACGCCATGAGCAGGGACAGCGCGTCGACCGCGTTGTGCGCCGCGTCGGCGATCAGCGCCAGCGAGCCGGCGGCGATGCCGACACCGGCCTCGACGGCGACGTACGCGACGTTGAGCAGCAGGCCGACGCCGAACGCCTTCCCATGGCCATGGTGGTGGTGATGGCCGTGCGCGTGGGCATGCCCGTGCGCCGGCTGCGCGGGCGCATGGGCATGGCCGTGCGCGTGATCGTGATCGTGATCGTGATCGTGATCGTGCGGATGGTCGTGCCCGGTCATCGCCACCGATCGTGCGCTCCGGCGTCCGCGTCTCCAGCCCCCGCTAGAGCAGGTGCCGCGCCTTGACCGTGAGGTAGTTGCTGACCACCGCGGGCGTCAGCCGGTCGGGCGGCGCGTCGACGACCAGCGCCCCGGCCTTGGTCAGGCGCTCGATCTGCGCGCTGCGCCAGTTGGCGATGTGGGCGGCGGCGCCGGCGCGCCAGAACTCGGCCTCGCTGGCCGGCGGCGCCGCGAGCGGCGCGTGCAGGTCGGGATCCTGCAGCAGCACGACGAGCGGCAGGTGCCGCCCGGCGAGGCCGACGACGTGGCTGTGGAGGTGCTCGGCGTTGGTGTCGTCGATGACGTGCGTCAGGAGGACGACGAGGCTGCGTTTGCGCTCGGTGCGGCGCAGGTGCAGGAAGGCGTCCTCGTGGCGGCTCTCGACCAGCTGCGGATGCAGATCGTGGACGGCGTGGATCAGGCGGTTGAGCTGACGGACGCCCTTGCCGGACGGCACCTGGCGCTTGACGCCGTCGGCGTAGGCGATGAGCCCGACGCGGTCGCCCTGCGCCAGCGCGACGTAGCCCAGCATCAGCGCGGCGTCGATCGCGCGGTCGAGCATGCTGGTCTCGCCGGCGCCGCCCGCCGAGCGCGCGACCATCATCCGGCCGGCGTCGACCATCAGGCACAGGCTCTGGCTCTGGGTGGTCTGGAACGAACGGGCGGTGATCAGATCGCGGCGCGCGGTCGCCTTCCAGTCGATGTGGTTGAGCGGATCGTCGCCGTGCCAGTCGCGCAGGCGCTCGAACTCGGTGTCGCCGCCGGTGCGCCGGCTGGAACGCACCCCGATCAGCGCCAGGCGGTTGGTGCGCGCCAGCAGGGCGTATTCGTTGAGCTGCTTGAGGTTGGGGTAGACGTGGATGTCGCGCGCGGCGCCGATGCGCGCCGCGCGCCGCCACAGCCCGAGCGGACTGCGCAGCGCGACGTGCAGGCCGCCGAGGGTGAACGAGCCGCGCGCGCCCGCGGTCTGGCGCAGCTCGATCTCGGCCCGGCTGTCGGCCGGGACGTCCAGCGCGATCTCGGCCGGCTCGCTGCGGATCTCGCGCGGCAGGTCGGGCGCCCCGATCAGCTGGACGGCGCGGCCGCGGCTCGAGACGGTGTAGCGCAGCGTCTCCGGCCGGCCGAGCGACCAGGTGCGCGCGCCGTCGACCTCGAGCGCCAGCCGCCGGGCGGACGGCGTCGCCAGCGCGTCGAGCACCGCGACCCCGACCAGCGCCAGGTCGACGATCAGCAGCGGCCACAGCCAGGCGTCGTCGAACACCAGCCCGAGCGACAGCACGGCGGGCACGCAGACCAGCACGACCAGGCGGCGCGTCGGGTGGAGCACGGCGCGACGATAGCCGGCACCTCCGCCGTCCCAACCGGCGCGGCGCGGCAACCTGGACCAGCCTCGCGCGCCGGTACACCGACGGGACCATGGACTCGACCCTCGACCGCCGCGCCGATGCCCCGGCGCCCGCCGCCACGCCCGAGGAATGGGTCGACGCCCCGCCCCCGCCGACGCGGCGCGCCGACGACTCGCTGGCACGGATGGACGCCGCGG
Organism: Planctomycetota bacterium; assembly: GCA_035627695.1. Classification (GTDB taxonomy): domain Bacteria; phylum Planctomycetota; class UBA11346; order UBA11346; family UBA11346; genus DASPLE01. The sequence goes on along the minus strand of DASPLE010000152.1, from coordinate 9,280 downwards.
TGCGCCGGCACAACGAGCGCGCGCCGCAGGCCGACGGCGACGCGCCGGCGGCCGACGGCAACCCGCTGCGCGCATGGGACTCGCTCCGGCCGAAGCACGACGACATCGGCGCCTGGCGCGCGCAGGGCGGCGAGTGGCGATGGGAGGACGCGAAGACGCGGCAGGCGCCGCCGCCGCAGTGGTCGAAGCCGGATTTCGCCGCGCCGGGCGACGGGTACCGCCTCGCGCTCGATTCGACGATCGAGATCGCCCTGCACCAGCGCGCGCCGACGGACGCTCCGACCATCGCCCCCGGCGTCATGGCCCACGTCGCCGCGGCGATCAGCGCCGGCCGCCTGGACGCGACCGACGACGTCCGCGATCTCGTGCCGCTGATGCAGCGCATGACCGTCGACCGCGAGCTCGACGTGACGAAGGGCCAGCTCGCGCTGATCCAGCACGGCCCGCCCAAGGTCGTCGAGCCGTACGCCAAGCTCGTCCACGGGACCAAGACCTACTTCCAGGACGGCACCGCCAACCACGCCGACAATCCCGACGACCACGGCGGCACGAACATCGTCGCGATGACGAAGCTCATGCAGCACGCGTACGAGACCGACGCGCGCATCCCCGGACCGAGCTACTTCGGCGGCGTCGGCAACCCGGTCGAGATCAGGACGCCGATCCGCCGCCTGACCCAGCAGATCACCGGCGCCGGGATGGGCGACATCGCCGACCGGGTCGAGGCGGCCTTCCGCGCCGATCTCGCGGGCGGCCAGACCGAGTTCGCCATCTTCGGCTTCAGCCGTGGCGCCGCCGGCGCGATGGAGAGCACCAACCGCTTCCAGGATGTCGGCGTCGAGACCGGGAAGGGCTACACGCTGCGCCACGTCGGCCTGTACGACACCGTCGCCGCCATGGGTCCGGGATCGGACGGTACCGGCGACCTGCGCCTGCAGCCGCCGCGCGGCGAGGGCAAGCCGCTGCGCATCTGGCACGCGATGGCGCAGGACGAGGCGCGCGAGAAGTTCGCGTACACCGATGTCGGCGTCACCGGGATCGACAACGTGATCAAGGACGTCTTCCAGGGCGCGCACTCCGACCAGGGCGGCGGCTACGCCAACAAGGGGCATTCGAACATCGTGCTCGATCGCGCGGTCGAGGAGGCGCGGCGCTCGGGGGTGCCGATGCCGACGGTCGAGGAGGTGGTGGCGCTGTATCCGGAGAAGCGGGCGGAGTTCCTGAAGTTCCTGCATCAGGACCATACCGCGCCGCGGCATCAGCAGACGCAGAGCTATTACGTGCAGCGGTCGCGCGACATGCCTGATGACGTGCAGGCGAGCGAGTTCGCGCAGATGGTCCTGCGAAAGCGCGTCGAACAGCACCCGGTACGCAACGACAATCACGAGTTCGATCGACGTTCAGCGCCGTTCAACATTGTTCGCGAGACTATCGTCGAGCACCTCGACCCCGACGGGCGTTACGTATTCAGCCCGCATGACACCCCTACAGGCGAAGCGCCACCACGATTGCCCAAACATTCACGACGTGAGGATCCGACGGAGCACCGCGGCATACCGCTCGATGTCGTCCTCGAGGAAGGGAACCTGCGCGTCGCTTCTCCCGGCGAACCGAACCTGTCGGGGAGAAACGACGAGTTCGATCGCCGTCGCTAGTCGCCGCGCCTGGCAATGAGGTGCATCCCCGATACATGACGATGATGCGCAAGATTTTCGTCTGCTTCTTAGCCTGCCTCATAATCCAGGGCCTTGCTGGATGTCGCGCTGAACCGCGAGGGAAGATCAGGCAGGTCTACGTCGAGAACCGATACGACATGGTCGCGACCATTCGGCTTCATCTCGGGGAACGCTTGCAGTGGAACTGCGAGCAGATGCCGCCCAACGACCAGAACGCCTCCGATTATCCGTTCGATGATCTTCCGCTGAATGCGAGGATCGCGATCACGGTCCCGCCACGTGAGGTCGACCCGACACCCGAGAACCTCACGACCATCCAGACCGTCGTGCACGTCCGGCGGAACATTCCGCAGACGCCTGAGACGAAGGTCCTCTACTTCATCCTCGAGAAGGACCTGACGATGCGTCTCGTCGTCCTGACCGAAGCCGAGATGGAGGCGATGAAGCGGAGCGGCACGCGTCCCGACTGAGGACTCACCGCCCCGTCGCCGCCAGCCTCGCCCCCTTCGGCACCTCGATCGACTTGATCGCCTCGCCCAGGATCGCATCCGCCGTGCGGCCCTCGATCTCGGCCTCGGGGCTCAGCACCACGCGGTGACGCAGCGCCGGCAGGGCGACCTCGACGACGTCGTCCGGCACCACGAACGCGCGGCCGCTGATCAGCGCGCGCGCGCGGCTGGCGACGAGGATGGCGATGCCGGCGCGCGGGCTCGCGCCGAGGTGCAGCCCGGGGTAGCCGCGCGTCCGGCGCACCAGCTCGGTGATGTAGCGCACGATCGCCGGATCGACCGTGACCATGGCCGCCAGCCGCTGCAGCTCGATGACGTGCGCGGCGTCGGCGACCGCCTGGACCTGCGTGCGCAGCGTCGTCTCGGGCGAGGCGCCGGACAGGAACAGGCCGAGGATCGATTCCTCGTCGTCGCGCGTCGGGTATTCGAGCACCAGCTTGAAGAGGAAGCGGTCGAGCTGCGCCTCGGGCAGGTTGTAGGTGCCCTCGTTCTCGATCGGGTTCTGCGTCGCCATCACCAGGAACGGGCCCTCGAGCACGTGCAGGCGGCCGTCGAGCGTGACCTGGCGCTCCTGCATGACCTCGAGCAGCGCCGCGTGGGTCTTGGCCGGCGCGCGGTTGAGCTCGTCGGCGAGCAGGAACTGCGTGAACACCGGCCCGGCGTGGAACACGAACTTGCGCTCGGCGAGATCGAAGACGTGGCTGCCGGTGATGTCCGACGGCATGAGGTCGGGCGTGAACTGGATGCGGTTGTGGCGCAGGCCGAGGATCTTGGCGATCGCCTTGACCAGCAGCGTCTTGCCCAGCCCGGGCAGGCTCTCGACCAGGACGTGCCCGTTGGCGGCGATCGCGGTCAGCAGGCCATCGACGAGCTTGCCCTGCCCGACGAACAGCTTGCCGAGCTCGCCGCGGATGCGGTCGACCATGGCGCGGCAATCGTCGACGTGCTCGTGGTCGAGCGCCGGCGCGCTCGCGGGATCGGAGGTCATCGCGGCTCCTGGATGGACGGGGTGCGATGCTGGTCGGGCGCCGCCGCGAACAAGGCGGCCGCCGCCGCGCGCGCCGATGCCGCGTCGACCGCATCGCCCGGCGCCGGCGCGGGCCGGCGCAGGTGCCTGGCCAGCGCATCGAGGCTGCCGCGCCACGCGCGCCGCGCGCGCAGGTGGAAGGCGAGCGCCTCGACGTGGCGCGCGAAGCGCTCCAGCGGCCGCTCGGAGGCGGGAGCGACGCGGCCGAGCCACAACGCCTTCCACGCCAGCAGGACGATGGCGAAGGCGAGGAAGTGGTAGACGGCGTAGGAGAACGGCGGCGTCGCGAACAGCATCGCCAGCGGATTGGGCGGCGGCAGGTCGCCCTCGCCGACGCGCAGGCGGCGGATCAGCGCCGCGTCGTAGCCGGCGTCCACGTCGCGCCAGTCGCCGATCGCCGTGGTCAACGCGTCCAGCAGACGCCGCGCGTCGCGATGGACGAGCGCGCCGTCGAGCAGCGGCGTCGCGTTGGCGATCAGCACCAGCCGGCTCCCGCCGAACGCGATGCCGACCGCGTACGGCGCGCCGCCGACCGCGACCAGCACCTCGTCGTAGTCGCCCGGCGCGGGCGTCGAGCCGATGGTCATGAACGGGGGCGGAGCGCCGTCGAGCAATCCGCTCAGCGAGCCGCCGATGCCCGGCGGACGCCCGATCAGCGTGTACAGCTCGTCATCGCGCCGCTCGCCGTCGGCGAGCACCGGCGCGTGGTCCTCGTCCTCGCGCGCGGCGCGCTCGCGCATCAGCTTCGCCTGGGCCTCGATCGGCGCGCGATCATCCGCGTCGCCTTCCGCCGCCGCGGCGGCGTCCCCCTCGTCGGCCCAGCGGCGGCACAGCCAGCCGCTGGGAGCGCCGTCGCGCAGCACCAGGACGAACTGCCGGCCATCCGCCGCTTCGAGCCATGCGCGGATCCACTCGGCGCTCTCGCCGTCGAGCGGCGCCTCGGCGGTGGCGATGTGCACCAGCAGATCGCAACCGTCGAGCCGCTCCGACAGCTTGGACAGCTTCTTCGCGTCGAACGCGTCGACCCACGTGCCGGTCAGGACCTCGGCGCCGTTGACGCTCCGCAGCGTGAGCGTCGCGTAGCTGGTCTCGAGGTCGCATCCGACCAGCGCCAGGAGCGCGACCGCGATCGCCGCCAGCCGCCTCATGGCGCCGCCCGCGGCGTCGCGTCGATCCGCTCCAGCGTCGCGCGCAGCCGGCGCACGACCGCCTCGTCGACCGGCTGGTGGCCGAAGTAGCTGCGTTCGAAGCGGTCGACCAGCTCGGCGAGCGCCGACGCGCGCGCGTCATCGCCGGCCTCGCGCCGGTACATGCCGTTGGTCTTGCCCGCCGCCAGGCGGATGACGCCCGCGCGGTCGAGACGCAGCAGCGCCAGCGCGTACAGCCAGACGACCGCCGCGGGCCAGTCGCCCGTCGCCAGCGCCCGCGCCAGCGCGGCGTCGGGATCGTCGGCGCCGGGCTCGTCGGCGATCGGCAGCACGGCGACGCGGGCAGCGTGGCCGGCGTCGCCGGCGTCGCCCGCATCCGCTTCGCCGGAGATGTGCACGCGCATCCGCCACAGCGCCACCGCCAGCGCCGCCAGGCCGGCGACCACCGCCGCGAGCAGCAGGTAGGCGAGGATCTCGACGCCGGGCATCGACCGCCGCCACTCCCGCGGCTCGTCGGGCTTGGCGACGTCGACGCGCCGCCAGTCGTCGCTGGGCGCGTCGTACCACGACGGCGCGAGCTCGGCGAGGCGTTCGCGTGCCGGGTCCGCTGCGGCATCCCCGACCTCCGCCCGCTCGACCTCGAGCTCCGCCGCGCCGGCGACCGCCATCAGCAGGACGAGCAGCACGACGCGCGCGCCCGTCACGACGCGGCCCCCGCGGGTCCGCCCAGGCGTCGGCCGGCGCGACGCAGCTCGATCTCGATGTCCCAGCCCTCGCGACGCGTGCGCAGATCGATGTACGCGAGGAAGCGCACCACCGTCAGCCACACGATCACCGCCCATGGCGTGATCAGCAGCAGCGGATTGCGGCCGGGCAGCAGCAGGAGCTCGACCTCGTCGTCGTCCGGCGACCAGCCGAGCGCCAGGTTCGCGACCAGCGCGCCGGAGATCAGACTGATCGCCAGCACGATCGCGACGACCACGCCGGCGACGAGCGTGTGGCCGAGGTGCTCGCCGACCCACGACCCGAACAGCGCCCAGGCGCGTCCCCACGCCGACCACAGGCGCTGGCGCTCGAGCATCAGCGACTCGACCAGGTGCGCCGGGGTGAACGGGAGGCCGATGACGGTCAGCGCCGCCAGGCCGCGCAGGACGGCGAGGGTCGCGAGCGCCGGCAGGCGTCGATAGGCGGCGATGAGCGCCGGCCACGGGCGCGGCGCGTGCTCGAACATCGCCGCGCCGAGGAACGCGGTCACCGGCGCGGTGGCGATCGGCGCCTGCGCCGCCATCAGCACGAACGCCCAGAAGATCGACTCGCCGTCGCCGCCGGACAGCAGCCACCAGTTCAGCAGCGCCCACGGCGCGCAGCCGATCAGCCCGAGCAGCGCGATCGCCCCGGCGTGCCGCCGCGCGAGGGCGATCGCGAGATCGTACACCTCGAAGAACGCGCGTTCGCGCACCACCACCGTGCCATGGTCGAGGTTCACGTCGCGTTCCCCTCGGCGGCGTCCGCCGCCAGCCCGGGCGGACGCGCGCCCGGCAGGTGCGCGCCGACGCCGCGGCCGCGCCGCCCCAGCCCGATCAGGTAGCCGACCAGCAGCAGCGCGCAGAGCACGCCGACCAGCCGCTTGATGCCGACCGGCAGGGCGGACGGGCTGACGTAGGCCTCGATCGGCGCCGCGGCGGCGACCAGGAAGGCGGCGACGGCGATGATCGGCACCGATTCCGCGGCGGATCGGCGCAGCGACTCCAGACGCGGCAAGCCGCGCCTGACGATCAGCCCGAGCCCGAGGCGCAGGCCGGCCGCGCCGGCGATGGTGATGCCGACCAGCTCGAACGGACCGTGCGCGGCGGTGAACTCGAAGAAGTGCGCGCGCATCGGCTCGTCGCCCGCCGCCATCGCGCCGAACACCAGCCCGAGGAACAGGCCGTTGAAGACCAGCGTGAACAGGCTGCCGATGCCGGCGAAGATGCCGGTGGCGAAGGAGCCGAGCGCGATGCCGACGTTGTTGCGGATGTAGAAGCCGTGCGCCGCGGCGCCCTCGTCCAGATCGCGATCCTGCGGCGGGCTCGCGTACATGTCGCGGAACTGCTCGAGCTGCTCGCCGAGGTAGCGCTCGGCCAGCTCGGGATCGGCCATCGCCGCCAGCCACGCCAGGGTGAACAGCCCGAAGAAGCAGCCGATCGCCGTGCGCATGCAGCCGTCGCCGTAGAGCAGCGCCGGCACGCGCACGAAGGTCAGCCAGGCGACGCGCCGCCACGACACGGCGATGCGGCGGTAGAAGCGCAGGTGCGCGCCGGCGACCAGCTCGTGCAGGCGGTCGACCTCGGCGCGCGGCAGGTGGTAGGCCTCGGCGAGGGCGAGATCGGCGCACGCCGAGCGGTACAGCCGCGCCAGCTCGACCGGCCGATCGGCGGCGCCGCGCGACGGCTGGGCGATCAGCTCGTCGAGCCGGCGCCAGTGCGGCCGGCGTTCGTTGATCAGCGCGACCGCGCGTCCGGCCATGCCGCTCGCGCCCTGGCCGTTGGTCATGAGGTGGTGCACCGCGCACAGCAGCAGATCGGGGTCGCGCACGCGCAGCGCGAAGCGCGCGGCGAGCGGCGCCGCCAGATGCGCGGCGATCTCGGCGCGGCGCGCGGGGCCGTAGCGTCGGCGCCGCTGCACGTACTGCGCCAGCGCGCGCGCCGCCTGGCCATCGAGCGCGGCGACGACCTCGGCCGGGATGCGCTGCGCCGCCTTGACCACCGCCTCGTCGTGGACCAGCGGCTTGCCGCGGCGCTGCCCGGACGAGTAGATGACGATGGTGCCGGCGGCGAGATCGCCGAGGCGCTGGAACGACGGCGACAGGGCCATCGAGGCGATGCCGGCGGCGAAGCCGAACGGCAGCCAGTCGGCGGCGCGCAGCAGGTTGCGCAGCACGCAGGCGCCGAAGCCGGCGGGCAGGCCGTCGGCGCCGACCACGCGGATGCCCAGGGCGGCCTTGCCGGGCGTGCGTCCGTTCCACAGCCATTCGCACAGCGCGCTCGCCACCCATTCGAGCACGAACCACGCCACCAGCAGCAGGCCCTGGGCGATGCCGGCGAAGACTACGCCCACCAGGCTGAGCACGACGCCCAGCGCGGCGATGACCGCGAAGCGGATCGCCAGATCGAGCAGGTAGGCGCAGGTGCGGGCGCCGGGGCCGGCCAGGCGGAACTGGAAGGCGATGTGCTCCGGCGTCGGGAACTCGCGGACGGTATCGAGCGCCGGAACGGTCGTCACGGCCACGAGTGTGCGCGCGCGGCGGACGGGGGAAGGCGTGCCGTCGGTCGCCGATGGCCGGGAGGCCGAAGCCCGAAGCTCGAAGCTCGAAGCCGCGCGAAGCCCGAAGCCCGAAGCCCGAAGCCCGAGCCTCGGTCTCAAGCCCGCTACCCCCCCGCGCGCTTCCTCAGCCACGCCGCCGCTCCGGTCCCCGCCGCGAGTCCCGTGCTCAGGCACGCCTGCAGCAGGTACCCGCCGGTCGGAGCCTCCCAGTCCAGCATCTCGCCGCAGACGAAGCAGCCCGGAATCCGCCGCAGCATCAGGCGCTCGTCGACCTCATCGACGGCGATGCCGCCGGCCGACGAGATCGCCTCGGCGAGCGGACGCGGGCGCAGCGCGACGATCGGCAGCGCCTTGACCAGCGCGGCGAGACCGGCGGGATCGCGGGCGGCGTCGCCGCCGAGCGCGCGGATCAGCGCCCAGGCCGGGCCCTCGAGGCGCAGCGCCTTCCTCGCGAAGGTCGACCAGGACGCATCGCCGCGCGGGCGCCGCAGGCGGCGCTCCAGCTCATCGGCCGCGAGATCCGGCTTCAGGTCGAGCGCGATCGTCGCCGTGCCGGCGGCGCGGATCGCCGCGCGCACCGCGGCGCCGATCGCGTAGATCGCGCCGCCCTCGACGCCGTCCTTGGTCAGCACCATCTCGCCGAGCGCGCGCGCGGCGCCGCACACCACCGCGATGTTCTTGAGCGGGGCGCCCTCGATCCGCGCGCGCAGCGCCTCGGGCCAGGCGACGTCGAAGCCGCAGTTGGCGGGCGAGAACGGCACCAGCGCGACGCCGCGCGACGCCAACGCCCCCGTCCACGAGCCGTCCGAACCGGTGTCGGGCCACGAGCCGCCGCCGAGCGCGAGCACGCACGCCTCGGCGGCGACCGCGCGCTCGCCCCCCTCTTCGGCGAAGCGCAGCGCTCCGGCCGCGTCCCAGCCCAGCCAGCGGCTGCGGAAGCGCAGCGCGACGCCGAGCGAGCGCAGGCGGTCGGTCCAGGCTTTCAGCAGCGCAGCCGCCTTCATCTCCTTGGGGAAGACCCGGCCGCTGGTGCCGACGAAGGTGTCGGCGCCGAGCCCATCGGCCCAGCCGCGCAGATCGCCGGGCGTGAAGCGCTCGATGAACGGTCGCAGGAACTCCGCGCGCTCGCCGTAGCGGCTGATGAAGCGCGCGAGCGGCTCGCTGTGCGTCAGGTTCAGTCCGCCATGGCCGGCGACCAGGAACTTGCGCCCCGCGGCGGGCATCGCGTCATGGACGGCGACGCGATGCCCAGAATCGGCGAGCGCCTCCGCCGCCATCAATCCCGCCGGGCCGGCGCCGATGACGACGACGAGAGGCCGCACCTGACGTTCGGACGTCGACATGGCGCGCGATGGTGTGCCGGCGGAGCGGATCCACCATGCGCGATCGGCGGGGGCGAACGCGGAGCGGGAGTACGGACGGGCGGGAGGGCGAGGGGCGTCGGGCGTCGGGCGTCGGGCTTCGGGCGTCGAGATTCGAGCGTCAGACTTCGAGCTTCGAGCTTCGAGCTTCGAGCTTCGAGCTTCGAGCTTCGAGCTTCGAGCTTCGAGCTTCGAGCTTCGAGCTTCGAGCTTCGAGCTTCGAGCTTCGAGCTTCGAGCTTCGAGCTTCGAGCTTC
>DASPLE010000151.1:0-36253 GCA_035627695.1 Planctomycetota bacterium | reverse complement strand
ACATCCTCGCTGTCGACGCCGATCTCGTGCCGGTCGGCAAGGACCAGGTCCAGCACCTCGAGCTGGCGCGCGACATCGCCGCGCGCTTCAACGAGGAGTTCACGTCCTCGGTCTTCACCCTGCCCGCGTACCGCCTGGCGCCCGACGCCGATGTCCTGCCGGGCATCGACGGCGAGAAGATGTCGAAGAGCTACGGCAACACCATCGACCCCTTCCAGGACGAGAAGGCGCTGCGCAAGCGCGTGATGTCGGTGAAGACCGACTCGCAGCCGATGGAGGCGTCCAAGGATCCCGAGCCCTGCGCGGTGTTCCGGATCTTCAAGGGCGTCGCCGGCAAGGACGACCCGCGCACGCTCGAGCTCGCCCAGCGCTACCGCGCCGGCGGCATGGGCTACGGACACGCCAAGCAGGCGCTGTTCGAGCTGCTGATGGACCGCTTCGCCGACGCGCGCAAGCGCCGCGGCGAGCTGATGGCCGATCCCGGCTACGTCGACGGCGTGCTCGCCGCCGGCGCCACCGCCGCGCGGGGCAAGGCCCGCGCCGTGGTCGCGCGCGCGCGCGCGGCGTGCGGGTTGTGAGCGACGACGAGAACGAACCGCTGGTCCCGGTCTTCGTCCCGTCGCTCGCGTCGCTGCTGATCGCCGCGCACGACCGGCTCGGGCGCGAGCTCGACGAGGACGAGGTCGGCGCGGTGCGCGACGCCGCCAACGTCGTGATGATGCCGCTCGGCATGGCGATCGCGCAGACCAAGAGCCGCGGCTACCGCGACGTCAATCCCGACCGCGTCTACGAGGAATACCTCGAGCTGCGCCGCGTCCTGCGCCCGGACGGAGCCGGTCCAGCCGTGTAGCGGGCGGTCGCGGTCGCGCCGACGCGCTTCTGCGCCTCGGCGAAGCACGCGCGCGCGATCGTGCCGTAGAGGATCGCCTGCTGCCAGCGATCGCCCTCCTCGATCTCGCTGCCGTCGGCGGCGCGCTTGAGGCGCGCGTAGTAGATCCCCGGCGGCAGCAGCTCGGGATTGAACGACAGGTAGTCGCCGGGCTTCGCCGTCTTGAGGAAGCCGACGAAGGAGCGCGTCCACATCTCCTTGAAGTGCTCGACGTACGTCAGCCCCTCGCCGGTCGCGCCGATGTCGCGCTGCATGCAGCCGGGATCGCCGATGCGGCCGTGCATGAAGCGCACGCGCTCGAACACCGGCGCGAGGAAGTCGAGCTTCGCGGCGAAGTCGCCGTAGACCATCTCGAGGCCGGTGTACCAGTGCGAGAAGTCGGCATTGATGCGCACCTCGGGGAAGCGCTTCACCATCTGCACGGTGCGCCAGGTGTCCTGGGTGATCGTCGCGCGATGGGTCTCGATGTAGATCGGCAGGCGGTGCTTCCGCGACGCATCCAGGATGGCCTCGACCAGGCGTGCGATGGCGTCGTCGTCCTCGTGGCCCCAGCCGACGTGCAGGGTCGAGCAGGCGTAGCCGGCGGCGGCCGCCTGCGCGGCATGCGGCTCGGCCTCGGCCGGCAGGTTGACGCGGCCGCCGGTGGTGAAGCCGAGCCCCAGCTCACGGCACAGCGCCGGATTGCCGCCCTGCACGCCCTCGAAGCCGGCGGCCTTGGCGGCGCTCAGCAGCGCGCGCTCGTCGCCCCGCGGCGCGCTGGTGTAGGCCGGCAGCCCGAAGAGGTTGCCGGCGTTGATGTCGACGCGCAGACGCGGGGCGCGGCCGCTGCCGTCGTTCGTAGTGGGGATGCCGGTGGCGGTCGGGGTGGTCATGCCCGGCAGCGTCCGCGCGCTGTTCCGCCCATCTACGCGTTTCCGGTCGGCGACCGCTCGTTTTGGTGCATCACCGTCCCGGACCGGCCCGCGCGGCACCCGGGTCGCGCCGCGACGGCGCGCCGACATGATCGACGCCATGCGCACGCTGATCACCGGCGGGGCTGGATTCATCGGCAGCCATCTCGCCGAGGCGCTGATCGCGCGCGGCGACCACGTCCGCGTGCTCGACGACGCCTCGACGGGCCGCGCGGACAACCTGCGCGCGCTCGCCGGGCACGCCCGGCTGGAATGGGTCCGCGGCTCGATCACCGACGAGCACGCGGTGGCGGCCGCGGTCGGCGGCTGCGACCGCATCGTGCACCTGGCGGCGGCGGTCGGCGTGCGCCGCATCCTCGAGCGCCAGATCGATTCGATCTCGGTCAACGTGATCGGCACCGAGCTGGTGCTGCGCCACGCCGCGACGCGCGCGACGCCGGTGTTCCTCGCCTCGTCGAGCGAGGTCTACGGCAAGGGGGTCTCGGCGCCGTTCCGCGAGGAGGACGACACGCTGATCGGCGCGACCAGCCGCCACCGCTGGTCCTACGCCTGCGGCAAGATGCTCGACGAGTTCCTCGCCCTGGCGTTCTGGCGCGAGCGCGGCCTGCCGGTGCGCATCGGCCGCTTCTTCAACACCACCGGCCCGCGCCAGAGCGCGCGCCACGGCATGGTCCTGCCGCGGCTGTGCCGCGCCGCATTGGGCGGCGGGCCGCTCGAGGTGCACGGCGACGGCGCGCAGACCCGCTGCTTCCTGCACGTCGCCGACTGCGTCACGGCGGTGATCGCGCTCATGGAGTGCGACGCCGCGATCGGCGAGGTGGTCAACATCGGCTCGCGCCACGAGGTCGCGATCCGCGATCTCGCGCGCATGGTCGCCGACCAGGCCGGCACGGGCGCGGCGATCCGCCTCGTCCCGTACGACGAGGCCTTCCCCGTGGGCGGCTTCGAGGACCTGCGCCGTCGAGTCCCCGACGTTGCCAAGTTGACACGCCTCACCGGCTGGCGCGAATCGCACGACCTCGCGGGCATCGTCCGCGCCTGCCTCGACGACTGCCGTTCGCGCGCCGACGCCATCGGCTGAAGGAATCCGCCATGCCACGCCTGATCATCGCCCTCCTCATCGCCGCGGCCGCGCCGCTGGCCGCCGCGCAGCCCGAGGACCTCGCCGCCGACATCGTCGCGGCGCGCGCCGCCGAAGCCCGCCTGGCCGGACGCGCGGCGATGGCCGACGCGCTCGACGCGCTGGCGCGGGCGCTGGACAAGCAGCAGGTGACGCTCGACCAGGCGGTGCGCATCGTCGAGCTGGTCGGCGACGCGTCGGCGGTCGCGGTGGCGACGACCATGCCGGCGGCGGCAGCCTCCCCGCCGCGACCGGCGATCGCCCCGGAGCGCGTCGCCTCCGTGCTCGACGGCGATCTCGCGGCCGCGCCGCCGGCCGCTGCTGCGCAGGCCCCCGCCGCGCAGCCGGCTCCCGCCGTCGCGACCGACGTGGTGACGACCGTGCTCGCGGTGCAGAAGAACGAGGTCGGCAAGCCGGCGATGCTGGTGCTCGATGGCGGCGCGGATCGCGACGTCGTCGAAGGCACCGAGTTCATCATCCGCCGCGAAGGCTATCCGCTGGTGCGCGCGGTGGTCGTGCAGGTGAAGGACAAGATGTCGATCTGCGAGATCATCCCCGGCACCTGGAGCGAGGACCAGGCGACCGTGAAGGAGGGCGACGAGGCGGCGATGCTCGCGCGCTGAGCGCCGAGTCTCGTCCTCGAAGCTCGAAGCTCGAAGCTCGAAGCTCGAAGCTCGAAGCTCGCAGCTCGCAGCTCGCAGCTCGCAGCTCGCAGCTCGCAGCTCGCAGCCCGCAGCTCGCAGCTCGCAGCCCGACGCTCGCAGCTCGAAGCGCGCCCCCTTACGGCTTCGGCGGCGCGGCCGGTTCGACTGCGGGGGTCGTCGTCGTGGTCTCGACCTTCACCTCCGCCGGCTGGCCCTCGGCCCCGGGCGTCACCGTGACCTCGGTCGTGGTGCCGTGGTCGTGGTGCTTCGCCCACCACGGCCGGATCACGTACCAGTAGGTCGCCGCGCCGGCGCCGAGCAGCGCGAGGATGACGCCGATCGCGATCCAGCGGCCCGGCCGCTTCTCCTCGGCGAACGGATCCTTGACCGCGCGCAGCGCGCCGAACGGCAGCTGCTTCATCGCGGTGAGCGCGGTCGCCAGCGGGATGGTCACCGCGACGCGGCCGTTCACCGCCCAGCCGTTGCCCTCGAGGATCGGTCCGAGCGTGCGCTGGCGCAGCTTGAGCCAGGCGATGATCACCGACGGCCCGGAGATCGCGAGCAGCAGGCCGACGAGGGCGAGCGGCACCTTCCACCAGGCGAGGGCGAGGATCGCGGCGACGAAGCCGCTGATCATCCCGCCGATCGACGCGAGGGCGAGGCCGATGACGCCGAACACGCCGGCGAAGCGCGCGATGTCGAATGGCTCCTTCTTCACCGGCGGACCGGCGACCGGCGGCGCCTCGATCACCTGGCCGGCGGCGGCGACCTTGGTCGCGCCGGCCTCGTGCACGCTCTTCTCGCGCGCCGCGGCGAGCTTCTCGATCTGCTCCTGGACGAGCCGGATGACCTTCTTGTACGGCGACCAGAACGCCTGGCGGATCGAGATCGGGTTGTCGAGGATCTTGACGATGGTCGCGTCCCAGTCGCGGCCGAGGCGGTCGTAGAAGATGCCGTTGCGGCCGACGGTGAGGTAGTCGCTGTCGCCCTGCGTCACCGCCGCGGCGATGAACATGACCTCGCCGGTGATGCGCGTGCACTTGCAGTACGCGAGGTAGATCTTGCTGTGCAGCGCCATCACCGAATGCACCGCCGGGTCGTCGACGCGCACGCACAGCTCGAAGCTGCGGCTGTCGAGGTAGAGCGTGCCGGCCTGGAAGCAGGCCAGCGCCTTGCGCCCGTAGAACGTCGAGAAGTTGACGAAGTTGCGCAGCAGCTCGCCGAGGTCGCGGCGCAGGCGCGCCAGCCGCTCGACCGCTTCGAAGCCGGCGATCTCCGGACCGGTGGCGATGTCCTTCATGATCAGCGCCATGACCTTGCCGCGCGTGTCGAGCGCCTGCAGCTCGCGCACGCGCGCGATGCCGAGGCGTTCGACCGCGGCGCCCTTCTTGGCGGCGAACCACGCGTCGTAGGCGGTGAAGCGCGCGATGATCGATTGCCACTGCGCCTCGTCTATCGCGCGCGTCGTCGCGCCGAGCAGCGGTTCGACGACCTCGGCGACGAACGCGGCGATGCGCGCGCGCCACGCCGGGTTCAATCCCTCGTGGAGGTCGAGCACCGCGCCCGGCGCGATCTGCGCCAGCGGCAGGGCGGTCAGGCGCTCGTCGGGCTTCGACAGGTCGGATGCGCCCAGCGCCTTGAGCTCGGCCTCGCCGCCGCCGAGGAACGCCTGGTAGCGCGGGTCGTACGCCGCCATGCGGCAGCGCACGAAGAAGTCGTCGATCTTGGCGCGCACCGCGGTGAAGGCGGCGTAGGCGATCGGCGCGCGATCGCCGCGCGTCAGACCGCTGGCGACCTGCTCGCCGGCGGCCCACCAGGCGGCGAAGGCGTCGAGGTCGTTGCAGAACGCCTCGACCCGCGGCTTGTCGATCCCGGGCTTGCCGCAGCGATCCTCGGTCGGGCCCTGGATGCGCTGGATGTCGGCGATCGCGGCATGCACCGCCGGGTCGGCCGCCGAGTCGGCGATGATCACGCCGTCGCCGTTGAAGGCGGTCTTCGCCAGGATCTTCTGGTGGTCGAGCAGCTCGCCGACCGAGACGTTGTTGTCCTTCGGGCGGCCGAGCGCGTTGAGCAGGCCGCGCGCCGACAGCAGGATCGCCTGGCCCTCGGGCTTGCTGTCGTCGATGGCGTCGAGCGCCAGATCCGCCGGCGGCTTGAGCACCTCGGCGGGATCCTTCAGGCGCTTCGCCGCCCATTCGACCGCGGCGATGACCTCGGGCACGCGGATGCGCCCGTCGCCGTCGAGGTCCATGATCTTGAGCGTGCGGTTGTCGATCTCGGTGCCCTTGACGGGCAGGCTCAGGGCGACCCACAGCTTCTGGTCGAGGGTGCGCAGGTTCGCCAGGTCGTCGGCGTTCTCCAGGCGCACCTGGTCGAGACCGCCGGCGCGGAAGAAGCGCCACGCGTAACCCATCTTGGCCATGGCCGTCCCGGCCCGGCGGCATGGGGGTGACGGCGTGGCCGTCGGCCGCACGGGCGGGACGTTGTCTGCCCCTGTGGCCGGGCGTGCAAGCGCTGCGCGCCCGGTGGGCCGGCTGGATCAGGCGCTGAGCGGCTCCGGCTCGGCGTCGACGGAGCTGTCGGCGGTTTCCGCCCCGGCCCCGGCCTCGTCCTCGTCCTCGGCGAAATCGAGCTCGCTCGTGCCCTCGGCGGCCTCGGCCGGCGCCGCGCGCGCCGGCGCCTTGGCCTTGGCGACCTTGGCCTCGTCGATCTGGCGCAGCAGCCGGTCGCGCTGGGCGATCAGCACCACGCGCCAGCGGTCGAAGAACGGGTCGGCCTCGGCGATCGCGTCGGCGCGGGCGATCTGCGCCTCGACGCCGGCGAGCTGCGTGGCCAGGCACTCGTGGATGCGCGCGTAGACCTCGCCGTCGAGCTGGATCTGCGGCGCGATCTCGGCGACGGTCTCGCCATCGTCGCCGGCGACGATCTCGCCGTCCTCGTCGCCCGCCCGGGCGAGCGGCTCGTCCTCGATCAGCTCGGCGGCCTCGTCGGCGGAGTCGTCGTCGTCCAGCTCCTCCTCCTCGGCGTCGATCTCGGCGTCGGCGGCGGCGAGCTCGGCGGCCTCGTCCTCGTCGTCGCTCGCGTAGATCGGGGCCGGGCTCGCGTCCTGGATCTCGAATTCGTTGGCGTCTTCCACGATTCCACTCCTCTGCACATGTTGAACCGGACCATTTTCAGCGCCGGCGACCACGCCGTGCTCCCGCGCACCGTCGCCATGGGCATGCGAGTCTCAACGCGGGGTGGAGCCGGTTTGCACAGCTCCGACCGGGCGCGATTTCCGACCACGTTGTACGCAGGTCGACGGCCGGAGCGGTTGCGTCGGAAGCGGTCGCCCTACCATCCGCGCTTCTTCTCAAGGAGCTGCCCATGGCGACCATCCTCGACGAGGACGGTCTGACCTTCGACGACCTGCTGCTGGTACCGCAGCGCAGCGACATCGTGCCGAAGGATACCGACGTCGCCACGCACCTGACCAAGCGCATCCGCCTGAACATCCCGGTGCTCTCGTCCGCGATGGACACCGTCACCGAGAGCCGCCTGGCGATCGGCCTCGCCCAGATGGGCGGCATGGGCATCGTCCACAAGAACCTCGCGATCGCCGACCAGGCGCTCGAGGTCGAGAAGGTCAAGCGCAGCGAGAACGGCGTCATCACCGACCCCAAGACCCTGCCGGTCGGGGCGACGGTCGGCGACACGCTCAAGCTGATGGAGCGTCACCACATCTCGGGGATCCCGGTGGTCGATGGCCAGAAGGTCGTCGGCATCGTCACCCGCCGCGACCTCAAGTACCATCGTTCGCCCGACACGCCGATCACCGAGGTCATGACCACGCAGCTGGTCACCGCCCGGCCGAACATCAGCCTGCGCGACGCCAAGGACCAGCTCTACCAGGCCAAGGTCGAGAAGCTGATCCTGACCGACAACAAGGGCCGCCTGGTCGGCCTGATCACGATCAAGGACCTCGAACGGCAGGAGCAGTACCCGCACGCGTGCAAGGACGACCGCGGTCGCCTGCGCGTCGGCGCGGCGGTCGGCGCCGGCGATCTCGACCGCGTCGCCGCGCTGGTCGCGGCCGGGGTCGACGTGATCGTCGTCGACAGCGCGCACGGCCACTCGAAGAACGTCATGGATACCGTCCGGGCGATCAAGAAGGCCCACGACATCGACGTCATCGCCGGCAACGTCGCCACCGGCGAGGGCGCCGCCGACCTGATGAAGGCGGGCGCGGACGCCGTCAAGATCGGCATCGGCCCGGGCTCGATCTGCACCACGCGCGTCGTCGCCGGCGTCGGCATGCCCCAGCTCTCGGCGATCTTCGCCGCCGCCAAGGGCGTCGGCAAAGGCGGCGTGCCGCTGATCGCGGATGGCGGCATCAAGTACTCGGGCGACATCGCCAAGGCGCTCGCCGCCGGCGCGCAGTGCGTGATGCTCGGCTCGATCCTCGCGGGCACCGACGAGTCGCCGGGCGAATCGATCATCTACCAGGGCCGCCAGTTCAAGGCCTACCGCGGCATGGGATCGATCGGCGCGATGCAGCAGGGCTCCGCCGACCGCTACTTCCAGGCCGGCGAGCGCTCGGCCGACAAGCTGGTCGCCGAAGGCATCGAGGGCATGGTCCCCTCGAAGGGCCCGCTGAGCACGGTGGTCTACCAGATGGTCGGCGGCCTGAAGGCGGCGCTCGGCTACTGCGGCGCCAGCGACATCCCGACGCTGCAGAAGAAGGCGGTGTTCTGCCGCATGACCTCGGCGGGGCTGCGCGAGTCGCATCCGCACGACGTCACCATCACCAAGGAAGCGCCGAATTACCGGCCGGAGTGATCGTGCCGGGTCCGTCCGTCGCCGGCTCGCTCGTCCAGGTCGCCGTGATCGTGCTCGTCGGCTGGCTCGCCTACGGCGTGTTCATGCCGGTGGTCCGCCACGCCGTCGGCCGCAAGCGGACGCGCCGCTCGACGCTCGACCGGCTCGAGCGCGACTCGGACCAGCAATCGGCGGTGCGCATCGTCGTCGACGACGGCGACGGTCGCCGGCTGCTGGGTCCGTTCCGCCTTGCCGGCGCGCGGCCTGGCGCGCAGGGGTCGACGCTGCTGGAATGCATCGACGACCGCGGCGCCGTCACCCTCATCGATCCAACCCGCATCGTCGCCATCGCAGAAGTGTAGAAGAGCATGCACGACAAGATCCTGATCATCGACTTCGGCTCGCAGGTGACCCAGCTCATCGCGCGGCGCGTGCGCGAAGCGCGCGTGTACTGCGAGATCCATCCCTGCACCACCAAGCTCGACGGCCTGATCACCCCGGAGGTCAAGGGCATCGTCTTCTCCGGCGGTCCGGCGTCGGTCTACGCGCCGGGCGCGCCGACGATCGACCCGGCGATCTTCGCGCGCGGCCTGCCGATCCTCGGCATCTGCTACGGCATGCAGCTCGCCGCGCACGTCAACGGCGGCAAGGTGCAGCGCGCGTCGGAGCGCGAGTTCGGCCGCACGGTCATCACCTGCGACACCGGCAACGCGCTGTTCAAGGGCCTGCCGCAGCAGCAGACGGTGTGGATGTCGCACGGCGATCGCATCGACGCGATCCCGGGCGCGACGGTGATCGCCCAGTCCTCGAACTGCCCGCTGGCGGCGGTGCACGCGCCGGCGCTCAACTTCCACGGGGTGCAGTTCCATCCCGAGGTCGCGCACACCGAGCACGGCGCCGAGATCATCCGCAACTTCCTGTTCGGCGTCTGCCACTGCCACGGCGACTGGGAGATGGGCTCGTTCGTCGACGAGGAGATCCAGCGCACGCGCAAGCAGGTCGGATCCGACCACGTCATCCTCGGCCTGAGCGGCGGCGTCGACTCGTCGGTCGCCGCGGTGCTGCTGCACAAGGCGATCGGCAAGCAGCTGACCTGCATCTTCGTCAACAACGGCGTGCTGCGCAAAGACGAGGCCGCCGGCGTGCGCACGCTGTTCGCCGAGCACATCGGCATCAACCTCGACTACGTCGACGCCAGCGAGCGCTTCCTGTCCAAGCTCGCCGGGGTCGATGATCCCGAGCGCAAGCGCAAGATCATCGGCGCCGAGTTCGTCGCGGTGTTCAAGGAGGAGGCCGAACGCATCAAGCGCGGCAGCGGCGGCCACGTGAAGTTCCTCGCCCAGGGCACGCTCTACCCCGACGTCATCGAATCGATCTCCGTGCACGGCGGCCCGGCCAGCGTCATCAAGAGCCACCACAACGTCGGCGGCCTGCCCGCCGACCTCGGCCTCGGTCTCGTCGAGCCCTTCCGCTTCCTGTTCAAGGACGAGGTCCGCGCCATCGGCGCGACGCTCGGCCTGCCCGACGCGGTGGTCTGGCGCCAGCCGTTCCCCGGGCCGGGCCTGGCCGTGCGCATCCTCGGCGAGGTCACCGCCGAGAAGGTCCGCGTCCTCCAGGAGGCCGACGCCATCGTCCGCGCCGAGATCGCCATCGCCGGCCTCGAGCGCGCCATCTGGCAGGCGTTCGCCGTGCTGCTGCCGGTCAAGTCCGTCGGCGTCATGGGCGACGAGCGCACCTACGAGAACACCTGCGCGGTGCGCGCCGTGACCTCCACCGACGGCATGACCGCTGACTGGGCGCAGATCCCGTACGAGGTGCTGGGGCGGATCTCCAACCGCATCATCAACGAGGTGCGCGGGATCAACCGGGTGGTGTACGACATCACGTCGAAGCCGCCGGGGACGATCGAGTGGGAGTAGGCTTCAGGACCGCAACGGCGCGAGGCGCCAGCTTGCGCTCGCCGATCGGCAGCCACGCGACAGCTACCGGCGATAGCGCCAGTCCTCGCCACCACCGGGTGCCTCGAGGCGGAACCGCCGACCGGTGAGGCGGCGATCGATCGCCGCCAACGGGAAGAAGAGGCGCGCGAGCGACGGGCTGTCGGTGACGGTGATCAGGTACTGCATGACATCGCACGAGGTGGGGTGGGAAGGACCCGTCTGAAGCCGGCACTCCCACGTCCGGAAGCCCAGGTAGGTGCTCAGGTAGGCGGACCCCGCCGCGACCGCGCCGATCGCCAACCCGGTCATCCAGCGCCGTCTCGCGAACATCTGGGCCATGGTGCGCATTCGACGATCACGGTGGCCCGAGGTTCCGCGCCATCGTGCGCGACCTGGTACCGTCGGCCGTGGCTTGCGCTCCGGCGCGGGTCGCCGCCCGACCTGGCGTGGGCTCCTAAGCCGCTCCGGCGGCCGGTCCGCAAAGCTCGGCGAGGCGAGGTCAGCGATCCGACGTGCTACGCGCTCCTGCGGACCGCGTCACCACGGTCTGCGAGCGGCGCCGCCCGCACATCGCTCGACGGCACCCCGCCCGCGAACCCCGGCCATCCATCCGGACCCCAGACGATGCGATCGAGCAGCAGCTGCCGCCCGTGCTTCTTGAAGTCGGCGACACCGCGCCACGCGTGGTAGAGGAACCAGTGCTCGTCGCCGATCGCGAACGGCACGCCGTGACCGGGTCCGAGCCACCGATCGCTGCTGACGAGGATCGGATCGCCGCGTTTCTCGAACGGCCCGAGCGGATGCCGCGCGCGCGCCACTCCGGTCGCGTAGCGGCCGTCGTAGAACGCGTTGCCGCTGTAGAACATCCAGTACCAGCCGTCGCGGGCGATCAGTCCCGGACCCTCGACCAGATCGCCTTCCCAGGCGAGATCGTTGATCATCAGCGTCCTGCGCTCGCCCAGCAGCGTGACGCCATCGCCGGCGATCGCCTGGCCATACAGCGCGGTCGGACGGCACGGCCGCAGGTCGTTGCCGTCCTCCTTCCAGTAGAGGTAGGTCTTTCCGTCGGCGTCGCGGAAGAAGGCGGGATCGATCTGCCCCACGTCGGCGGTGCGGATCAGCGGCTCGCCGCGATCGCGCCACGGCCCCGCCGGATGGTCGGACGTCGCGACGCCGACGCACAGCCGACCGCCGTGGTCGCGCGCCGTGTACCAGCAGGCGTAGCCGCCATCGACCATGCCGAGCTCCGGCGCCCAGCAGGCGGAGGCGATCCACGCCGGACGACGGTGGCTGGGGAAGATGAAGCCGGCGTCGACCCAGGTCACCAGATCGGTCGAGCGGCGCACCGGGAAGGCGTCGGCGCGGTCGCCGCTGGTCGTCGCCGTCCACCACCAGTCGCCGGTGCGGAGGATGGTCGGGTCCGGGCAGTCGGCGGCGACGACCGGATTCCGGTACGTCGTGGAAGCCGGGAGACGCTGGGCGGCGGGCATGTCATGAGCATGACGCGCCCGCGACGGCCGTACGTCGACGAGGCCGATCGCGGCCGCGCCGATCGCTGCCTTCGGGCGGATGTTTTTCCCGTCTCCGGATGATGCGCCGGACCGCTCCGTCTGGGTCGATCGCGGCGCGACGCGTCCTCATCGACGCTGGGTCGCTGGGAGCGTCCGGACACGGAGGGTTCACTCCCCGAACTTGACGCGCTGCTCCTCGCTGAAGTCGCGCCGATGCACCACCATCTCGCCATCGCAGGCCTCGGCCATCCGGCGTGCGCGCTCGATGGCGTCGCTCTTGGTGGCGAACTCGGCGTGCGGATGCGCTTTGTGCTCGTGGCGGATCTCCCAGCCATTGGCGCGGGTCGGGATGATATGGAAGACGTCGCGCGCCAGCATCCGGTGGGCCATCTCATCGACTCCGAGCGCACCAGCGTAGCGCGATCCCGGCGCACGCGATTCACGGCCTCGGCCGCTTTCCACGACGCCACGAGGCGCCGTCCGTCGCCAGTGCCGGCGACCGTCGCGCGCGAGCCTCGTGCAGCGTGCCGAGAATGATGGCGCACGCATGCCGGGCCGGCTGAGACTGCACCCCGAGGTGCACCGTGGACAGGATGGCATTCCTACTTTTCGCGTTCGCTGCCGCGGTGGTCTTCTGGGCGTGCTGGAACCTGATGCAGGCTGCCGCCGCGCCGGCGCCGTACTGAGCGCGCCATGCACGCCTGGATCTGGCTGGTCGCGGGGCTGGTCGCGACGGCCGTCGCGTGCGGCTGGGCGCTGGTCGGCATCGCCGGTGGCCACGCATCCCTCTAGCGTGGAGAGCGCCTGCCGCCGTCGTTCCGGCGCGCACATGCTCACCGGATACCGCCGATAGCCGCTCATCGGTCGGCGCTGCACGGTCTGCCACGGCGCCGACCTCCGCTCGAGCACGATGGGCTCGCCCGCCGCCCGATGCGCCGCCACGGCTGCTTACGACGTGCGAATAAGGCTCGCGCCATTGCCGTCCGCGGTGCCGCGAGCCCTCTACAATCCCTGGTGATCCACAAACAGAATGGAGGGGTCACGGATGAAGACGACAACCACACTGCGCGCGCTCGGACTGCTCGGCTTCATCGGCCTGGCCCCGCTCGCCGCCGCCGACGCCGGCACCGACCTGGCCATCGACCAGGTGCCGAAGCCGGTCCAGCAGACCATCACCCGCGAGGCGCTCGGCCAGGACGTGCGTTGGGTGCAGAAGGACACCTTCGAGAACCGCACCGTCTACACCGTGCGCATCAAGCAGGACGGGCTCGACCGCCGCCTGGTGGTCGGCGAGGACGGCAGCCTGATCGGCAGCCCCGAGTGGGGCGGCACGTCGTCGGGCGGCATGGCCGGCAACGACTCGATGCAGATCGCCGATCTGCCCGCCGCGGTGCGCGCGACCTTCGAGCGCGAAGCCGCCGGCAGCGAGATCCGCTCGATCGAGCGCGACCTCGCTGATGGCAAGGCGGTCTACCACGCGCGCATCCAGCAGGACGGCCTCGACAAGCGCGTCAGCGTCGACGAGCACGGCGCGCTGGTGCGCAAGCTCGACTGGGACGGCAGCCCGGCGAGCGACGCCGATGCCACCGCGACGACGGACCGCGCCGACGATCTGGAAGGCGACATCGCGCTCGACCAGGCGCCGCTGCCGGTCCAGGCGACGATCAAGCGCGAGGCGGGCGCGCAGCCGATCGCCGAGATCGAGCGCGATCGCGACGACGGTGCGCTGGTCTACAAGGCGCGCATCGAGCAGGAGGGGATCGACACCCGCCTGACCGTCGCCGCCGACGGCACCGTGCTCGACAAGAGCGACTGGACCGAGGAGAACGCCAAGGCCGGCCAGGCGTGGGAGACCACCAAGCAGAAGTCGGGCGAGGCCTGGGAGGCGACCAAGGAAGGTTCGGCCAAGGCCTGGGACAAGACCAAGACCGGCACCGACAAGGCCTGGGACAAGACCCAGGACTTCTTCGACGGCGATGACCTCGATGTCGGCAGCTTGCCGGCGCCGGTGCGCACCACCGTCGAGCGCGAGGCGGCCGGGCGCGAAGTGCGCGACGTCGACCACGAGCTGGAGGGCGGCAAGCACTTCTACGAGGTGAAGGTCCACGTGGAGGACGGCGAGGATCTGCACCTGCGCGTCGGCGAGGACGGCGCGCTGATCGAGAAGAAGCACTGACGACGCTAGGCCGGCCGTCGGCCGGGCACGCGTACGATCGCTGATGATCGATGGCCGATGGCGCGTGGAACGGATCCACCGCCATCGGCCATCTCGTCAGGGGGATGTATGCGCTGGTTGGTGGTGCTGGTCGCCGGCGTCGGCCTGGCCGTGGCGGTGGAGAGCGAGCGCATCGCGCTCGAGGATGTCCCCGCGCCGGTGCGCGAGGCCGCGTTGGCCGCCGGCGGCGGCCAGGTCGAATGGATCGCGCTGCAGCGGCAGGCGGATGAGGACGTCTATCTCGCCCGGGTCGGGCCGGAAGGCGACCGCTCGTTGATCCGCATCGGCAGCGACGGCGCGCGCCTGCCGCGCGACAACATCCTGCCGCCACCGCCGCAGCCCGGCAGCGAGCACTGGATGGCGCCGAAGGATGGCGGCGACGGCTCGGCCGGCTTCGCGCATCTGCCGCCGGAGGCGAAAGCCGCCGTCGACCGCGAGGCGCATGGCCGCGCGGTGCGCGCGGTGCGCGCGCAGCCGGATTCCGCCGGGGCCGCGTACGAGGTCGAACTCGACGACGGCTCGCGCCTGGTGGTCGGTGGGGACGGAGCGGTGGTGGCGCGCTGAGGCGAGGAGCGCTCGGCCCGTCGTCGCGGCGGCGATCAGAACGTGAGCAGCGCGCGCGCGGCGAATTCCCACTGGTGGGCAGCGCCGGTCTCGTCCGACTCCGCCTGCACCCAGGTGAGCTCGCCGTCGAGACGCAACGGCACGCGGTCCAGCGGTTCGGTCAGCAGCGCGACCGCGTACTCCCAGGCGGTTCCTTCCGGGCCGTTGCCCATCTCGGCGCGGATGTGCTGGATCATGCCGGTCACCGATGTCGGGAAGGGCGCCCGGTCGAAGGCCCAGTTGCCCATCAGCAGTCCCTGCCAGCGTTCGTAGTCGGTGCCGTCGATGGTGTCGCCGTCGTCCTGGCCCTCGCCGATCGCGAAGCGGATCACCTCGAAGCCGATGGTCAGCGGCGACATCGGCTTGACGGTGGCGTTGAGGTCGAGGAACAGCGCGTCGCCCCCGGCGTCCTGCGCGCCGAAGCTGTCGCGGTAGGTGTTGCCGCGGTCCTCGCCATTCGGCACGACGTCGGGACCCGAGGGTCCGAAGACGTAGGTCGCGTTGTTGTCGGTGCCGTGATCGTAGGCGACCTGGAACTCGATGGCGGCGACATCGACCGGGACGAACGTGGCGATCGCCCCATAGCCGAGGCCATTGTTCTCGCGCGTGGTGCCGGTGGCGTAGTTGCCGGCATCCTCGTCATAGAAGAAGCCGTTGTTGAGCATCGCCGTCAGGCGCACCGGCGCGTCGCGTCGGCCCCAGGTCACGCTGCCGCCGAGCGGGTCGTTGCCGAGCACGCGCGAGCTGAAGTAGTACGGTTCGTGCCCGTCGTAGCCGATGGTCGAGGCGCGCACGCGGTACTGCCGCTCGGGATGCGGCGACATCCAGCCCAGCGGCCTGATCATCTTGCCGCCCTTCACCTGCCAGTCGCCCTGCGACCAGGCGAGGTAGGCGTCGCGCAGGACCGGGTCGGCGAAGCTCGCCTCGTCGTGCACCAGCCACAGGTCGGCGCGGGCGCCGATCGCATCGGTGAAACGCACGTCCATGTCGACGCCCGCGAAGCCGTTGAAGCGGGCGTGCCAGCGGTCGTCGTCGATCGAGTTGAAGCCGAGGCTCTGCGCCTCCATGTCGCCGACGCGGCCCAGGACGTTCAGGAACCCGCCGAACTCGAATTCCGGGCGGATGGCGTTGTCCGCCGCGGTGGCGGTGCCGACGGCGATCAGGGCGAGCGTCGGCGCGAGGATGCGCATGGGGACCTCCGGCGGCGGGGTGGCGCCGCGAAGGCCGGATGATCTCACGATGGTCGATCAGTCAACCACACGGCTGGTTCGGCGCCGTGCCCGCCCGCGCCGATCGCCCCGATCAGCCGCCCGCCGCGCGGCTCGCGCGCTTGCGGTCGGTCTCGCTGAGCAGCGCCTTGCGCAGGCGGATCGCCTTGGGCGTGACCTCGACGATCTCGTCCTCCTTCATGTACTCGAGCGATTCCTCGAGGCTCATCTTGCGCGGCGGCGTGATGCGGATCGCCTCGTCGGCGCCGGAGGAGCGCACGTTGGTCAGCTTCTTCTCCTTGGTCAGGTTCACCGCCATGTCGGTGTCCTTGGAGTTCTCGCCGACCACCTGGCCCTCGTAGAGCGGCTGGCCGACGTCGACGAAGAACTCGCCGCGGTCCTGGAGCATGAACAGCGCGTAGGCCACGACCTCGCCGTTGCCCATGCTGATGATCGCGCCGTTCTCGCGCTTCGAGATGTCGCCGCGGTACGGGCCGTAGCCGTGGAAGATGGTGTTGAGCGTCGCCTCGCCCTGGGTCGCGGTCAGCAGGATGTTGCGCAGGCCGAGCAGGCCGCGGCTGGGGATGGTGAACTCGAGGTGCTGCAGCGCGCCCTTCGACGCCATCTCGGTGACCTCGCCGCGCCGGCTGAGCATCAGGTTCATGACCTTGCTCGACAGGCGCTCGGGAACGTCGACCACCGCCAGCTCGATCGGCTCGAGGCGGTTGCCGTGCGCGTCGGTCTTGTAGATCACGCGCGGCGGGCCGACCTGCAGCTCGCTGTTCTCGCGGCGGATGTCCTCGATGAGCACGCCGAGGTGCAGCACGCCGCGGCCGGAGACCTCGAACACGTCGGGCTGGTCGGTGTCGGCGACGCGCATCGCGACGTTGCGCTGGGCCTCGCGCATCAGGCGCGCCTTGAGGTCGCGGCTCTGCAGCGGCTTGCCCTCGGTGCCGGCGATCGGGCTGGTGTTGACGCCGAAGGTCATCTTGATCGTCGGCTCGTCGATCGGGATCGCCGGCAGGGCGTTGGGGTGGTCGACGTCGCAGATCGTGTCCGAGATGTCGATGTCCTCGATGCCGGTGGCGACGACGATGTCGCCGGCCGACGCCTCCTTGATCTCCTCGCGGCCGAGGCCGGCGAAGCGGTGCAGCTGGAGGATGCGCGCCTTGTGCGGGATGCCGCCCGGGCCCTTCACGATCGACACCGCCTGGCCGGCCTGGATCGCCCCGGCGAAGATCCGACCGATCGCCATGCGGCCGACGAAGTCGTTGTGGTCGAGGTTGGCGACCTGCAGCTGCAGCGGCGCGTTGGCCTTGATGGGCGGGCCGGGGATGTAGCGCACGATCGCGTCGAACAGCGGACGCAGGTCGCGGCCCTCGTCGTCGAGCCCGGTGTTCATGAAGCCCTGGCGGCCGGATCCGAACAGCACCGGGAAGTCGAGCTGCCAGTCCTCGGCGTCGAGGTCGACCATCAGGTCGAAGATCTGGTCGGCGATGATCTTCGGCGTCGCGCCCGGCTTATCGATCTTGTTGACCACGAGGACGATCTTGAGCTTCGACTGGATCGCCTTGCGCAGCACGAAGCGCGTCTGCGGCATCGCGCCCTCGAAGGCGTCGACCAGCACCAGCGCGCCGTCGGCCATCTTCAGCACGCGCTCGACCTCGCCGCCGAAGTCGGCGTGGCCGGGGGTATCGATGATGTTGATGCGCACGTCGCCGTACTGCACCGCGCAGTTCTTGGCGAGGATGGTGATGCCGCGCTCCTTCTCCTGGTCCTTGGAGTCCATGACGCACACCTCGATGTGCTGCTTGGCATGGAACACGCCGGCCTGCTTGAGCATGCCGTCGACCAGCGTGGTCTTGCCGTGGTCGACGTGGGCGATGATGGCGATGTTGCGGATGTCGGTGCGGCGTTCGGCGGTCATGGGATCAGTCGCGGGAAAGGGAGGCGTGACGAGGGAGGCGGGTCGGAAAATCCGCTTCGCGGAAAGGAGGGCCATGGATAGCGCCACGGAACCGCGAAAGAAGCGGCGAACCGGCATGCTCGGGCCGTCGTTTGAAGGTTTCCGGCGTCGCGCGGTGTACCGATCCGTCCATGACGCCGCAAAGTCGCCACCTGGCGCGCTTGACCTTGACCCCTGGGGGGCATCGTCCTTCACGTATTCCCGTCTGCACTCGCTTTGCGGAGCCGCTCATGCGCTTTCTGACCACCGTGTTCGCCGCCCTGGCCCTGCTTGCCGTCGCCCCCCATGGCGCGTTCGCGGTCGAGGAGGCGACGCCCGTGGTCGATGCGCCGGCCCAGGCGCCGGACCCCGTGGCCGAGCTCAAGGCGGCGCTGCCCGACACCCCCGCCGTGGTCGAACGCGACGGCGGGCTGTGGTGGCAGGTCGGCGACGGCGCCGGCTTCAAGCTGGTCGGCCATGACGACGGCAATCCGCAGGTCGAGACCGAGGCCGGGCTGGTCGCGGTGACGCGCAAGCTGCTGGCCGACGGCCGCTCCGAGCCGCTCGCCGCGCTGCCCGGGCTGGTCGCGCGGGCCAAGGCGGACGGCGTCGCCGGCGGCGACGCGACCCTGACGCTCGCCGAGGGCGTGATGACGGGCTTCCACCTCAAGGTCGGTGATCTCGCCAAGCCCGACGCGGTCGTGCTCCCCGAGGCGACGCTGAGGAAGTCGGACGTGCCCGAGGCCGACCGCGGCGCCGAGATCGAACGCGTGCGCGCCGGCGCCGAGGCGCTGGAGGCGGCGCTGGCCGCGAGCGGTCTCGATCCGCTGGCGATCAAGGCGATCGCCGACGTGCTCGACCGGCTCGCCCAGGCCGACACCTTCCGCAAGTACGAGCCGGACGAGGTCTGGCCGAGCTTCGCGCGCCGCGTCGTCCGTCACGGCTGGCTGCGCGCCCTGGGCAGCGACGTCGCCATCTCGGCCGCCGCCAAGGAGCTCGAAGCCGCGGTCGCCGCCGCCGAGACCGCGCAGCCGACGACGCTGTTCGCCGACGGCGCCAGCGCGCGCCTCGCCGAGGTGAAGGACGCGTTCAAGCGCGGCGGCTGGATCCTGACCACGCCGAGCCGCGCCGCCTACACGCGGCCGCATCCCCAGCCGATGTACCTGTGGGGCGGCAACGCCAACCTGTCGCTCGTCACCCACCTCAAGCCGGGCACGGATCCGCTCGCAGGCTCCGATGACGCCGCGGCGATCAGGCTGTTCCAGGGCGCGACGCCGATCGCCTGGTGGAGCGCCGAGTCCGGCTTCGCGCACGACGAGGCCGCCTGGCGCAAGGCGCTGCCCGAGCGTCCGGCCGCCGCCGAGGGCGGGCTGGTCTCCGGCTTCCTGCCGCCGCACGTGCTGCTGGTCGACCTCGACGGCGACGTGCGCCGGCTGATCACCGCGCACGGCGCGGTCGACACGCTCGCCGATGGCGCGGCCGCGGCGTCCAGCCAGTTCATCGCCCAGGCGGCCAAGGCGCTCCCCGACGCGGCGCACCTCGACCTGGTCGGCGAATACCTCTTCTACTACGTCTACGACAGCCCCGACAGCCGCGTGCCGCTGGTGATCGGCAACAAGCTCACCAAGGGCGACATCCACCAGACCTGCGAGCAGACGCTCTCGACCGCGTGCGGCGGCATGCTGCGCGGCGACTGCGACGATCTGTCCGAGCTGTACCAGGGCATCGCCGAGGCCCAGGGCCGCACCGCGCACATCATCACCCTGCCGTCGCACGCCGCCGTGGCGTTCGCCGAGCAGGACGCCGAGCAGCAGTGGCACGTGTACGTGCTCCAGACCGGCCAGCCGCTCGAGTTCGTGGACGCGACGCTGCCGGGCGCGCTGACCAAGACCTATTCGAGCTTCGACGAGGCCGACACCTTCGATCCCAACGGCCTCGGCCTGCTGCTGCGCTTCTCGGGCGAGAACACGCGCTCGTCGTGGCGCCTGAGCTGGCGCATCTTCGCCGAGCCGGCCTACGCGCAGACCATGATCGACGTGCAGCGCGACTGGCACTACCAGACCTACCAGCGCGGCATCGCCAAGATGCTCAAGCTGATCGCCGACGGCGACGACGACACCGCCAACTACCGCGAGCTGTCCGGCCTCTACAGCTTCACCGGTCAGTACGCGAAGTCCGCCGACTACCACCAGCAGGCGATCGACCGCACGCCCGACGCCGAATCGAAGCTCTATTCGTCGGTCGAGCTGGTGCAGCACCTCTTCGACGCGGACGACGCCGCCAAGGCGCGCGAGGTCGCGACCGACATCCTCGACGAGCAGCTGCCGGCGCTGGCCGGAAGCCTCGGCCCGCGCTCCCTGCAGCTCGGCCTGCAGCTCGCGAACACCCTGGTCCACGGCGAGGCCTGGGAGCTGGCGCTGCGCGCGCTCGACGACACCGCGACCCAGCAGATGACCGAGCAGATCGCCCAGGTCGCCGGCTGGCTCGACTCCAACCGCTTCAACCCGCGCCAGTGGGAATCGGCGATCCCGCTGCGCCGCATGCAGCAGGAATTCGTCGGCACCGCGATCCAGATCATCGAGGGCATGGGCACCGACGCCCTGCCCGAGAACGAATCGCTGCGCAACCTGGTCGGCGCGGTGCAGCAGTGGCTGGCGAAGATCGCCTTCCGCGACATCGACGAGCCCGAGGACAACCTCGCCCGCTACGCCAGCGCCGGCGCGTTCTACGCGGCGATCCTCGGTTCGGACGAGCTCAACGCGATGCTCGAGCCGGTCGCGCTGCCGACCTCGGTCGAGCGCGACCACGCCGCGCGCGTCGACGGCCTGGCCCAGGTGCGCCTCGACCTGCCGTGGATCAAGCTGTCGGTGCCGTACTGGACCGTGCAGCTGACCGCCAAGTTCGATCGCGGCGAGAAGGAGCTCGACCTGCCGCTGGCGCTCAAGCTCGGCGCCCGCCTCGCCGAGGCCGACGCCGCCTGCCGCAAGCTGGGCTGGGAGAGCCCGTTCATGAACCACCAGGCGCACACCGGCGCGCTGATCACCGCGCTGATCGGCGAGGACGAGCCGGCCCTGCGCAGGCTGCTGACCTTCGTGAAGGACAAGAACGACAAGCGCCTGCGCGACGACACCGCGCAGTGGCTGGGCGACGTCGCGCGCTTCACCGCCGACGCCTGGTACGCGCGGGTCATCGGCATGTGGGAGGAGATCGTCGACTACAAGCCCAAGTGGTACTGGATCGCCTGGCGCGCCGCCTTGAACCACGCGCCGCACAAGGCGCTGATCGTCGCCGAGCGCGCCGCCAAGCGCTTCGCCGACGACCCGGCGTTCACCGAGGAGTACGAGTTCATGAAGCAGGTCTTCGCCGAGACCGCCGACGAGCCCAAGGCCGACACGCCGATCGAGGTGCCGCCCCAGCCGGTCCCCGAGCGGTGACGCAACCCGCATCGGCGACGCGGTGAAGCTCGAACGCCCGCAGGTCCCGCGCCAGATCCTCGTCGAGGACGCGGGCCGCGCGGTCGTCGTCACCTGGCGCGACGGCCGCGTCGACCGCCACGGCGCGCGCGCCCTGCGGCTGGTCTGCCCGTGCGCGAAATGCGTGCACGAGATCACCGGCGAGCCGCTGCTCGATCCCGCGAGCGTCGCCGCGGACGTCGCGATCACCGACCAGCAGACCATCGGCAACTACGCGACGCGCTTCGCGTTCTCGGACGGGCACTCGACCGGGCTGTTCACGCACCAGCACCTGCGGACGCTGGGCGGCGGGTGAAGGCGTGAGGTGGCTGCGCGGGTGGCGATTGCTGGCGGTAGCCGCCCTCGCGCTGCCGGCGGTTTCGGTCGTGACGCTCCTGGGCTGGCTTCACAGCGACGCCGACCTGCGCGCCGTCGAAGCGGAAGCGCTCCAGCGTGGGATCGTAACGCGCTGGTCCGATGTGGAGCGCGACGTCTCGGACGCGGCCACGCTCGCGCGGTGGGAGCGGATCTTGAGATTGAGCCAGGGCTTGCCGAGCTATCGGAAGTCCGTCGGAGTACTCGCTGAAAAGCTCGTGATCGGGGAACCGCCGCCGCCGAGGATGAAGCTCCACCATGCGGCGTTCGATGTGGCCACGATCGGTGAGTTGATCGCCTTGATCGATCGCCTGGATGGGCGGTGCATCCGCCACCCGTTGGTGAAGGGCCGCCCGACGGACCAGGTCAGCTTGTCGATTAGTGATCTGTCCGAGATGCTGGGCGAACGTCTCGCGCTTGCGCACCGCGACGACGTGGCTGGCGAGATGCGCAGATTCCTGAAGCTCGCGACGGTCTATGAGCTGATCGATATGACGAACGCGGTGCGCTCCGTGGCGGTCCAGGTGAAGGCGTTGCGTGCCCTCGCCTACCGCCTGTCCGACATCGTCGAGAGCGGTGATCGCTCATTGCTGCTCGAGTTGACACGTATCGGCGATGCGGGCTTCGATGTCGGCGATGCGACCGCAGGTGAATACCGGTCGACCATGAATCTTTGGCGTTCCCTTCCGCTTCTCGGCCTGCTCATGGACAAGTGGGACGCCCCATCGTCCTGGCTCGCCTTTGTCGACTCGCGCCGCCTGCGGTCGCGCGTTCTGCGTGAGCAGCTCGACTGGCACGTTCAGCTCGCTGGAAGCGCTTCGCTTGTCGATTTCCACCGACGCGCCTACGGTTTGTCGACGTCGCTGCGGGATGCCGATGAAGGCGGACGAAGTTGGATCATCAATTCGGCCGAAATGCATCGTGCCTACGCAGACGCGATGGTCCGCACGCACCTCATGGCTCGGCTGCTGTGCGCCGAGATCGCACATGAGCCGTGGCCTGGCGATCCGTGGTCGTCCGCAGGGGGCCCGCTCCTCCGCATCAGTCGTGACGGCCGCGTCATCGCTTCCTACAGCATCGGCTCCGATGGGGTCGACGATGGTGGCGACCGCGACAAGGACGAGGTGTTCGAGCTGTACGGCACGGTCGCGGCGCCGAAGCCGACACCCTGATCGGTGCAGCGCGCGATTCCCGGTTCGGGCGGCGTCGCCGCCCGAACCGGGATCCGATTCACCCGACCGTCCAGAGGAAGCCGGCGACGACCATCCACACGCCCAGGCCGATCGCGATCAGACCGAGCGTGCCCTGGTAGGGCGCGAGCTTGGCGATGGTCGCGTCGAGCTTCGCGACCGCGGCGGGCGCCTTGATGAAGGTCTTGAGCACGCCGACGCCGAGCAGCAGGCCGAGCGCGAGCAGGGTGATCGAGGTGGCGAGGAAGGTGATCCAGAAGATCGGCACCACCGACAGCCAGTTGAGGTTGAGGATCGACGAGACGATTCCCCACGCGCCCCACAGCGCCGAGATCGCGCCGATCCAGCCCTGGAAGGGAGCGAGCTTGTCGATCAGCGCCTTCGCGTCGGGCTTCTTGGCGATGACCAGGCTGGAGGCGCCGAGGATGCCGAGGACGGCCATCCAGATGCCGTTGATGAGTGCTGCGCCCATTGATTGTGCTCCTGCGTAGATCGCTGGCCCCGGCGCGTGCTCCGGCGGATGCCGGATCGCACGCGCCCGTCGGGCGCCGCGTGTGGTGCCACGAGGTCATGCAGTAGAATCGCGTTCCGCCGATTATCCGCGGCGGACCGCTGCGCATGCGCGCGGCTCATCGTCGGCGAGCGCTGGACGACCGTCGCGGTCATCCGGGCGCTGATCGCGGTGCACAATCCGGGCGTGCGCGCGTCCAGGAGATGAGCAGCCGCGGCGTCAATCCGCCGCGCGCGCCAGCATCGCACGCACCTCGCGTGCATAGACGTCGGCGAACGACCGAAGTGCACCGTCGTCCGTCGTCGGGCCGATCGAGACGCGGATCGCGCTGCGCGCGGTGGACACGTCGATGCCGAGCGCGTCCAGCACATGGCTCGGATCCGAGCGCTTCGCCATGCACGCGCTGCCCTTCGACACCGCGAAGCCCGCGAGGTCGAGGCGCGTCATCAGCACGTCGGCCGCGACCCCGCCGTGCGCGAGGCACATGGTGTTGGCGAGGCGCTGCGCGCCGCGCGCCAGCCAGCACGTGCCGGGCAGCGCGGCGGCGATGCGCGCGAAGCACGCGTCGAGCGCGCGGCGCTGGCGCATATCCTCGTCGCCCGCGCGCGCGAGGCGCGCGGCGAGCGCCGCCGCCAGCGCGCACGCCAGCGCGGCGTCCTCGGTGCCCGAGCGGCGGTCCTGCTGCTGGCGTCCGCCGAGGATCAGCGGCGCGGCGCGCCAGCCGCTCGCGGTCCAGAGCAGGCCGATGCCCTTCGGCGCGCCGAACTTGTGCCCGGCGATGGCCGCGCTGTCGACGCCGAGCGCGCGCAGGTCGATGGCGCGCTTGCCCGGTCCCTGGCACGCATCGCAGTGGATGCGCACGTCGCGCCCGGGAGCGCGCGCCGCCGCCGCCAGCGCCGGCACGTCCTGCAGCGTGCCGAGCTCGTTGTTCGCGTACTGCACGCACAGCAGGCGCGTGTCGGCGTCGACCAGCGCGGCCAGCGCGGCCGGCGCGTAGCGGCCGTCGCGATCGACGCCCAGCGGCCGCACCGCGGCTCCGGTTCGCCGCGCCGCGGCCTCGACGTTGCGCAGGATCGAGCTGTGCTCGACCGCGCCGACCACGACGTTGCCGCCGGGACGCCCGGCGAGTGCCGCGTGGATCGCGGTGGCGTTCGCCTCGCTGCCGCCGCTGGTGACGATCAGCTCGTGCGCGGCCGCGCCGAGCAGGCGCGCGCAGGCCGCCAGCGCCGCGTCCAGGCGGTGGCGCGCCGCCTGGCCGACGCCGTGCGCCGACCCGGGGTTGCCCCAGGCCTCGTCCTGCGCGGCCAGCCAGGCGGCGCGCGCCGCCGGCTCGAGCGGCGCGGTCGCGTTCCAGTCGAGGTAGATCATGCCGTGATGAAGCGTGGCGACCACGCCGGGCGGGCCAGCGACGGGCCGGCGCGGCGCTGGTCCACGCGACCTCGTCCGTACCGTGCGGCGATGCCGGGCCTGCTGCTCATCGATCACGGCAGCCGCCGCGCCGAGGCCAACGAGCAGCTCAGCGACATGGCCGCGCGCGTGCGCTGCCTGCGCCCGGCCGATCCGGTGGTCATCGCCCACCTCGAGGTCGCCGAGCCGACCATCGCCCAGGGCTTCGCCGCGCTGGTCGCCGCCGGCGCGCGCGAGGTCGTCGCGCTGCCCTACTTCCTGTCCGACGGCCGGCACAGCCGCGAGGACATCCCGCGGGAGCTCGCCGCCGCGGCCGCCGCGCATCCCGGCGTGGGCTGGCGCGTCGGCGCCGCGCTCGGCCCGCACGACCTGCTGGCGACGCTGCTGCTGCTGCGCGCCGGTCTGGAGCCGGCATGACGCCGGCCGCGCACGCGCAGGCGGCGCTCGCGTGGCTGGCCGCGAACGGTCGGCCGCCGGAGGCGCTTGGCGACGATCATCCGCTGGCCCGTGCCGCCGACGCCTTGGCGGACGCCGCCGACCACGGCGACGAGGCCACGCGTTCGGCCGGCCTCGCCGCGCTGTTCGGCGGGCTGGTCGAGCCGCTCAACGACGGGTTCAGCGTCGCCGGACGGGCCGTGTACGCGGCGATCTTCGCCCGGCTCGCCTGGCGGGTCTGCGCGCGCGATGCCGCCCTGACCGCCGCGCTGACGCGCTTCGGCATCACCTCGGGCGATGCCCTGCGAGCGCGATACGAGCGCGCGCGCCGCGCGTCGCACGCCGCGCCGGACGATGCGCGCCGCATCGCCGTGCTCAGCCGGGTGACCATCGGCGCCGACATCGCGTTGACGAGCGTCGCGCTCGCGCGCCTGCGCCAGCGCTATCCGGACGCCGAGCTGCTGCTCGCCGGCGACGCCAAGCTGGCCGGCCTGTTCGGCGGGCTGGCCGGCGTGCGCGTGCTTCCCGTGCCGTACGGGCGGCGCGGACCGCTGCGCGAGCGCTTCCAGTCGTGGATCGCGCTCGGCGACGCGCTGGCGCGCAGCAGCTGCGACCTGGTGGTCGCGCCGGACTCGCGTCTCGACCAGCTCGGCGTGCTGCCGCTGATCGCCGACGAGCGGCGCTACCTGCTGTGGGAGAACACCCAGCCGGATCCGGCGCGGCCGCGGCCGCTCGGCGAGCTGCTCGACGATTGGCTGCGCGCGCGGCTCGCCCTGCCCGCGTCGCCGCCCGCGCTGCCCGCGATCGCGCTCGACGCGCCGAACCGCGCGCTGCACGAGCGCCTGCGCGCCGCCCTCGGCCCGCGTCCGATCGCGGCGGTGAAGCTCGACCACGGCGGCAACCCGGCGAAGGCGCTGCCGCGCGCGGCCGAGGCCGGCCTGCTGCGCCGGCTGCGCGAGCGCGGCTGGCGCGTGCTCATCGATCGCGGCTTCGGCGCGGACGAGCTGGCCAACAGCGACGCGCTGCTCGCGGCGGTCGGCTGGAGCGCGGTGGACATCGACGACAGCGGCAAGGCGCTGGGCGCCGATGCGCATGCGTTGGCCGCCCGGGCGCTCGCCGACGCGCAGGTCATCCGCTTCCACGGCTCGATCGCCGGCTGGGCGGGCGCGACCGCGGCGTGCGGCCTGGCGGTGAGCTACGACAGCGTCGGCCACCACCTCGCGGCGGCGCTCGGCGTGCCGGTGGTGACGGCGTTCACGGGCTACGCCGACCCGGCGTTCCCGATCGCGTGGCGACCGCGCGGCCGCGGCCCGGTCGTGGTCGTCGAGTTCACCGCCGAGCAGAAGCCGCGGGCGCCGGAATGGGAACGCTGGTTCGCAGCGCTGCCGGACGCGTAGGCCTGGCGTCGCCGCTCAGCCGAGCCGCTTGAGGAGGTCGCGCGCGCACCACGCGATCAGCTCCTCGTGCCGCGGCTCGGTCAGGCGGTGGTCGCCGTCGACCAGGTGCAGCTCGGCGGTCGGCGTGCGTTCGGCGAACTCGAGGCTGACGCGCCAGTCGACGACGTCGTCGCGCCGGCCGTGGACGATCGCGATCGGGATGCCGGGGACCTCCGGATACGACGGCAATGACAGGCAGCTCTCGTAGAAGCCGTAGCCGAGCGGCTGATCGCGTTCGCTGCCGTAGTGGAAGAACGGGCGGCTGCGCTCGCGCTTCCAGCGCGCGACGTCGTCGGCGGTGAACTTCCGCGCCCACGACTCGGTGAACTCGAACGCCGGCGCGATGAGCACCAGCGCGTGCACGCGCGGCAGATCGCGCGCGACCAGCGCGGCGAGGTAGCCGCCCAGGCTCGATCCGATCAGCATCAGCGGCCGGCCGTCGGCGGGCAGTGCCGCGACCGCGTCGGCGACGACCTGGCGCATCGAGGTCACGGTCATCGCCTGGAACTCGTCGCCGTCGAGGCGCGGCACGGCGTAGCTGCGCGCGACGCCCGTCAGCAGGCGCTTCATCGCCTGGCCCTTGGCGGTCGCCGGGCTGGAGGCGAACCCATGGAGATACAGGACGTGGCTCATCGCCGACCGCCCCGTCGCGCCGGCGGCCGTCTCACGCCTTCGGCTGCTTCGCGGGCGCCGCGGCCGCGCGTTCCATCGCCGCGGCGGTGATCGACCAGTGCGTCGTCTGCCAGCGCACCGCGCCGTTCTCGACCAGGAACAGCTGCGGGCTCTGGTGCACCGCGTTCAGCTTCTGCGCCAGCCAGTTCGAGATCGGGCGATGGGTCTGCACGACGATCACCGACACCGGCTCATCGGGATGCGCGTCGGCGTAGGCGCGGACCTCGCCGTAGGCGGCGCCGCTGATCGGGCAGGCCGTCGAGTGCTTGAGGATCCACGCGCGCGGCAGGCGCAGCGCGGCGTCGATCTCGGCCTGGTCGGACACGGGTATGAGGCTCATGTCAGTCCTCCTTGTCGTTGGTCGTCGTCTCGGCGGGGGCGAGGCGGAAGGCTATCGCCCCCTTGATGCCGCTGATGACGATCTCGCCGTTGTTCAGATCGAGCTCGGTGCCGAGCGGCAGCAGCCAGCCGTCGACGCGCTGGACCGCGGCGTCGGCGATGCGCGCGGTCGCGCTCAGCGACATCTCGCCGGCCAGCTTCGCCTTCTTCGGCATCGGCACGAGCTCGCCCTGCTCGGACAGCCAGCCGAGGTCGGCGCGGTCGACCACGATGCCGAGCTCGCCGTCCAGCGAGGCGCGGTTGATCCGGCCGTCGAGGCCGACGGTGAAGCCGTGGTCGCCCTCGGCGCGCGCCAGCAGCTCGCTCAGCACGATGTGGCCGGCCTCGTCGAGCACGGTGGCGGTGAAGCGCGGCGACCGCGAGGCGAGCGGCACGGCGCGGCCGGCGACGCGCAGCTCGCCCGCCGTCAGCGTGCCGTCGAGGCGCACGCTGCGCGCGCTGGCGCTCCAGCCGAAGGCGCCGCGCGCGTCGAGGTCGACGTCGACCAGCGCGCCGGCGACGGCGACGTCGCGCGCGGTCAGGTTGGCCAGCTCGCCGTCCCAGCCGTCGTCGGCGCGTGCGCGCCAGGTCAGGTCGAGCCCGACCGATCCGGCGAGGGTCGGCGTCGGGCGCGAACCTTGCACGTGGCTCCCGAGGCGGTCGAGGTCCGGGATCGCGATCTCGACCCGGCCCTGGCGATCATCGCCGCGGTGGCGGAGCATGAAGGCGTCGGCGACGACCGTGGCGTCGAAGTTCGGCTCCTCCTCCGTGCCCGGATCGTCGGCGAGCGGCACGACGGTGAGCACCGGCGCGAGCTCGGAGAGCGTCCAGTCCTCGCTCGCCAGCGCGACGCCGTCGAGGCGCGCCTCGAGGAAGCGCAGGCCGTCGTCGATCGTCACCTCGAGGCGGTCGATGCGCCCGCCGGTCAACGCGAGGTTCGGCGGGATCCACGGCTTGGCCAGGTCGAGCGGCAGGTCGTTGGCGATGATCCGCCACGGCGAGGTCTTGCGCCAGCGGACCTCGACGGCGCGTTTGCCGGCCAGCGTCGTATCGGGCGCGAGGGTGAGGTAGACGCGCGACTTGTCGTCCTCCTCGAGCATCACCAGGTGCGCCGCCGGCAGCAGGGCGAACAGCTCGCGCAGCGGCACCTCCTCCGGGATCGGCACGCGCGGCCCCGGGCTCCAGGCCGGCACGTCGACCTCGAGGCGCGTCGGCTGGTAGGCGACCTGCAGCGTGCCGCGCGCGTTGCCGAGCTCGCGATCCTCGGCGCGCGCGTCGTCCAGGCGCAGCCCGGTCGCCGACAAGGTCAGCAGGCCGCCGCCCTCGCCGCCCTGCCAGGTGGCGACGAACGGCCCGACCGCGGCGGTCGCACCGGGTTCGAGGACCAGCCGCGTGCCGCCCAGCTCGGCGACCTCGGGCAGCCAGCGCAGCAGGTCGGCCTGCTCCTTGAGATCGGTCAGGCGGTTGAGCGCGGTGAACAGCGGCGTCAGGCGGATCGGGGCGTGCCGCACCTCGAAGATCCGGCGTACGCCGGCCGCGGTGTCCTCGTGATCGACGAACCATTCGATCGGCTCGCCGGCGAGCGTCCCGGTCAGCCGCGC
The DNA here is from genome assembly GCA_035627695.1 of Planctomycetota bacterium. Classification (GTDB taxonomy): domain Bacteria; phylum Planctomycetota; class UBA11346; order UBA11346; family UBA11346; genus DASPLE01. The sequence continues at coordinate 7,013 of DASPLE010000151.1, read as the reverse complement.
ACGCACGCGCTCGCCGCGCACCGCACCGCGGATGAAGAGATTGTCGAGCGGCATCGCCTGCGCGATGTCGATCGCGCCCGACACCGTGAACTCGAGATCGGCGGGGGCGCCGCCGCCGCCCGACCGGGCGGCGAGCGAACGCGCCAGATCGCCGATCCACGCCACCGCGTCGCGATCGATCGTCGCATGCAGCCCGTCGATGCGCAGCGCCGAGATCCGGCCGCCGAAGAGCGAGCCGTCGACGGTGACGCGCTCGGCCGTGACCTTCGCATCCCCCGCGGGGCCGACCGCGACGGCGTCGAGATGGGCGCGGCCGACGCCGTCGACCTCGACCTTGCCGACGGTCAGCTCGCCGGGGAGGAGCTCGGCGTACTCGTGCGCCAGACGCTGTTCGAGCCGCCCCGACCCCACGTACCACAGCGCCAGCAGCGCCGCCATCGCCGGCAGGCCGAGCAGCACGAGGACGATCAGCAGTCGTACGCGGGTCCGCCGGGTCATGGGGGCAGTCTCGCATGGGTCGTGAGGGCGCAAGCGCAGCGGGTCCGGAGCTGGTGCGCGGACGGCGCTCCGGGCGGCGCTTGGATGGCGTCGCGGGCGCCGACGATCGCCGGCGATGCGCTTCACCAAGATGCACGGCTGCGGGAACGACTACGTCTTCGTCGATGCCTGGGACGAGGTCCTGCCCGCGGACGTCCCCGGCCTGGCGCGCGCGATCAGCGATCGCCACACCGGCGTCGGCGCCGACGGCCTCATCGTCCTGGCGCCGTCGCGCAAGGCGGATGCGCGCATGATCATGTTCAACGCCGACGGCAGCGAGTCCGAGATGTGCGGCAACGGCATCCGCTGCGTCGCCAAGCTGGCGTGGGACCGCAAGCGCGTCGCCACGCAGACCCCGCGCATCGAGACCGGCGCCGGCGTGCTGCCGATCCGGCTGCAGGTGGTCGACGGCCGTTGCGTCGGCGCCACGGTCGAGATGGGTGCGCCGCGGCTGACGCCGGCGACCGTGCCGGTCGACCATCTCGGGCCCGGACCGGCGCTGGAGGTGCTGATCACCGCGGGCGGACGCGCGCTGCGCTTCCTGGCGGTCGGCATGGGCAATCCCCACGCGGTGTGCTTCGTCGACGACGCCGGCGCCTTCCCGCTCGCCGAGATCGGCCCGCTGATCGAGCGCCACGTGCGCTTCCCGCGCCGCACCAACGTCGAGATCGTGCAGCGCCTCGCCGACGAGGGCGGCCTGCCGGTGCTGCGCCAGCGCACCTGGGAACGCGGCTCGGGCGTGACCCAGGCCTGCGGCACCGGCGCGTGCGCGGTGACGGCCGCGGCGATCATCGATCGGCGCATCGACGGGCGCGAGGCGATCGTGCGCCTGGATGGCGGCGACCTGCGCATCGGCTGGGCGCGCGACGACGCGACCGTGGTCATGACCGGGCCGGCGGTCGAGGTGTTCAGCGGCGATTGGCCGACGCGCTGATCTCAGCCGCCGCTGGCGATCGCCTTGCGCGTGATCGCGCACGCGAGGTACATCGCCTGCGCCGGCGCGGCCGCGTCGCAGTCGCGCAGGTCGATGCGCCTGACCCAGCGCTGGACGCGCGCCTCGGCCAGCGCCTGGCCGACGCCCTGCATGCATTCGGCGACGACCCGCGACTGCGAGAAGAACGGCGATTCGGCGCCGGTGCGCTCGACCACGACCTCGGCGCCGGCGACGGGTTCGGCGGCGAACGTCAGGCCCATCGACAGGGTGCGTCCGCCCATGCTGTGGGTCGCGAACCAGCGTCCGTCCTGATGCGCCACGGCGATCGTCATGCGTTCGCGACCCCGCCGAAGCGCCGCTGGCGGCCCTGGAACTCGCGCAGCGCGGCGTGGTACTCGCTGGCGCCGAAGTCGGGCCACAGCGCCGGCGCGCTGACGTATTCGGCGTAGATCGCCTGCCAGGGCAGGAAGTTCGAGAGGCGCTGCTCGCCGGCGGTGCGGATGACCACGTCGACGTCATCGCCGGCGTACAGCCGGCGCTGGACGGCGTCGGCGTCGATCTGGTCCGGACGCAGGTGTCCGGCCGCGACCTCGGCGGCCAGCGCCCTGCACGCGTCGGCGATCTCGTCGCGCCCGCCGTAGCTCAGCGCCAGGCACAGGACCATCGCGTCGTTGCCGGCGGTGGCGGCGCGGGTCGCGTCGAGCGTCGCGCGCACGCGCGCGGGCAGCCGTTCGAGCCGGCCGATCGCCTCGAGGCGCACGCGGTTCGTCGTCAGCGTGGGCAGCTCGCCGACCAGGAAGTCGTCGAGCAGGCGCATCAGGAACTCGACCTCGAGCTTCGGCCGGGTCCAGTTCTCGCTCGAGAACGCGTACAGCGTCAGGCGGTCGATGCCGAGCGCGACGCTCTCGGTGGTGACGGTGCGCACGGCCTCGGCGCCGCGGCGATGGCCCCGGGTGCGCTCCCAGCCCTTGCCCTGCGCCCAGCGGCCGTTGCCGTCCATGACGATGGCGACGTGGCGGGGCAGCCGCGACGCATCGAGGCCCGCGGCGCGCGCGCGCTCGGCGACCGCCGGCGACGCCGTCATCGCGCGATGATCTCGTCGCGGCCGGGGCCGGTGCCGATCCAGCCGACGCGCACGCCGGAGCGCTCCTCGATGAAGCGCACGTAGGCGCGCGCGTTCGCCGGCATGTCGTCGAAGCGCTTGCACGCGCCGAGCGGTTCGCGCCAGCCCGGCAGGTCCTCGAAGACCGGCTTCACCGCGGCGAAGCGCTCGACCTGGGCGGGGACGGTGTCGATGCGCGCGCCGTCGAGCTCGTAGCCGACGCACACCGGCAGGGACGGCTCGCCCGACAGCACGTCGAGCTTGGTCAGGGCGATGGTGTCGACGCCGTTGAGGCGGCAGGCGAAGCGCACCGCGACCAGGTCGAGCCAGCCGCAACGCCGCGGCCGGCCGGTGGTGGCGCCGTACTCGCCGCCGCGCTCGCGCAGCGCGTCGCCGCGCGCGCCGATCAGCTCGGAGGGGAACGGACCGCCGCCGACCCGCGTCGAGTACGCCTTGACGATGCCGATGATCTCGCCGAGGTGCTTGTGCGAGAGGCCCGAACCGCAGATCACGCCGCCGGTGCCGGTGTTCGAGCTGGTGACGTACGGATAGGTGCCGTAGTCGATGTCGAGCATCACGCCCTGCGCGCCCTCGAAGAGCACGCGCTTGCCGCCGGCGACGGCGCGGTGCAGCAGGTCGGCGGTGTCGACGATGTGCGTCGCGGCGCGGGCGCACGCCGGCAGGATCTTCTCGAGCGCGTCGACGACCGCGACCGGCTCGGCGCCGAGGGACTTCAGCTGGTGGTTGGCGATGTCGAGGTGCTCGCGCAGCTTGCGCTCGAAGCCCTTCATGTCGGCGAGGTCGCCGCCGCGCATGCCGGTGCGCAGGATCTTGTCGCCGTAGCACGGGCCGATGCCGCGCAGCGTCGTGCCGACCTTGGCGTCGCCCTTGCGGCGCTCGAACGCGGCGTCCATCGCCTTGTGGCTGGGCAGGACGAGGTGGACGCGGTCGCTGATCGCGAGGCGTTTCTCGAGGTCCTTGCCGACCTCGCCGAGATCGCCGAGCTCGTTGACCAGCGCCAGCGGATCCATGACCACGCCGTTGCCGATGACGCAGGTCGTGCCGGGGTGCAGCGCGCCCGACGGCAGCAGGTGCAGCACGGTCTTCTTGCCGTCGACGACCACCGTGTGCCCGGCGTTGGCGCCGCCCTGGCAGCGCACGACGAAGTCGGCGGCGCCCGACAGCACGTCGATGACCTTGCCCTTGCCCTCGTCGCCCCATTGCAGGCCGAGAATGACCTTGTTCCCGGCGTTGCCGGCCGAGGTCGTCGCGTTCACCGCCACCGTTGCCGCCTCCTCAAGAGAGAAAAACTGGCGTCCGGCCGATCATTTTCGGCGCCCGACGCCGGGCCGGCTCGGACGATAGGGCGACGATCATCCCTGCAAGCCTCGAACCCGGTCGATTCACGACGCAGCCCTCGGGATCGGTCTGGATAGGACGCGCGTCCGCGGCTACATACACCGCATGGCCACTGGCAAGCCCGCGAGCAGTTCCGGCGAGGATCCCGAGTTCTCGACGCTGGAGTTCATCGCCGAGGCGCGGCGTCCGCTGCTGATCGAGCGCCATCGCGCGCTGGTCGAGGAGATGGAGTCGAGCCTCGCCGACGCGTTCATCACCGGCGAGAGCGACAACCCGCGCCTGCGCCAGATGCTCGACGAGCTCGATTCGGACAGCGAGAAGGCGCGCGTCGCCAAGACCCTCAAGGCGATCGCCGAGGATCCGCACCACCGCGACGACGCCCTGCGCCGCGCGCTGATCGAGGAGCTGTGCCTGCTGCGCGAGCAGGGCGGCATCGAGATCGCGACCCTGCAGATGCACGTCATCGGCGTCTACCGCGCCACCAGCGCGCGCCTGGTCAAGTCGCAGGGCCAGGCGCCGTCGCTGGCCGACCTGCGCGAGCTGCCGGTGGCGATGCTCGGCAAGCTGCTCAACCCGATCGCCGCCGAGTTCGGTTCGCCGCGCCTGGGCGACGCGCTGGCGTACACGCCGACCTTCGCCGAGCGCGCGCTGCGCTCGATCCGCCGCCTGCGCCTGGCCGAGAACGGCGACCGCGCCTGGCACGACGCCGGCGGCGAGCCGCGCCTGAGCCGCGAGCAGGAGGAGCCGCTCTCGGCCCTGCCCGAGGCCGAGCGCATGCAGGCGCGCCAGCTGCTGGTGCGCGACCGCATCCGCAGCCGCTTCTACCGCGACGTCTTCCTGATCTACCTGTCGCCCGACGAGCTCGACCAGCGCGAGGTCGACGCCCATCCCACCGTGCTGCACTTCCTCGAATCGGTCGAGGCGACCGGCCACCTCTACCGCTTCATGCAGGGCCAGCCGGCGCAGCAGAAGGCGTTCCGCCTCGGCCAGCTCCTGCAGAAGATCGTCCAGCTGCACGAGATGTACGCCCGCGTCGCGCTGGCGACCCAGCACCCGTCCTACCGCGACACCTTCGTCAGTCTCAGCACGCGCGAGCGCCTGGCCGCGATGGCCAAGGACCACTACCCGCCGCTGACCCTGTCGAACGAGCTGACGCTGGCGGCGCTGCTCTGCCCGTTCAGCGAGTTCGTCCGCTGGGTCCAGGAGCGGACCGGCAAGTCGGACTTCGTCCTGCCGCCGGATCCGAAGCGGTAGGGCGCGGTTGGCTGGGACAGGACTCGACCGAGCGACCTCGGTTCCTGTGGGACATCTCGACGATCCCGGCGCGCCGACGCGCGATGTCGGATTATCCGGTCAGGCGACGCACACAGCGTGCGTCATCCTCGCTGGTGTGGACGCCGCGATGCGTCCGCGCCGACACGATCCCGCTCGTCGGACCACGGTGGCAGGCAAAGGGCTCTCCATGAAGACGATCCTCATCACGACGGTGCTGGCGCTGATGGCGACGTCCGCGTCCGCCCTCGAGACCGCGCTGACGCTCGCGAGCGGCCCCAACACCATCACCATCGATCCGGGGCTGGGCACGATCTCGCTCTACTACGTGCAGGACGGCCGGCTGAACAAGCGCCCGGGCACGGCGAACTTCCTCACCGACCTCAACGTCTACCGCAAGACCATCATCCGCATGGAGAAGGGCGGCGAGGAGTCGCGCCCGATGTCCGCGCTCGAGATCGGCAGCGCCAACAACATCCCGACGCCGGATCAGCTGATGACCAAGCTGGCCGAGGCCGAGGCGCGTCCGCGCAAGCAGGACAAGGACGCGCCGCCGCACATCCCGCTGCCGGTGCGCGCGGCCAACACCGAGGCCGAGTTCTGGTCGAAGATCTGGGACAAGGAGGAGGCCTACGACGGCGTGATCAGCGCCGCGCTGGGCAACCGCTACCTGATCGTGGTCGTGCCGGCGGTGCGCTGCTTCCTGGTCTACGAGGTGGTCGGCGAACAGATCGAGCCCCGCGGCTGGCGCAATTACGGCGTCGACCTCTACGTGCCCACCGTCTGGAACTCGACGCCGCTGCCGCAGGAGATCTTCGACCAGCTGCCCAAGGACGTGAAGGAGGAGCACGGCGAGGCGCTGAAGGAGCAGCTCGAGGCGATGAGCACCGACCAGGCGAAGGTCATCGCCACCAAGGACAGCGAGGTGTGGATCGTCGCCGGCGGCGCCGGCCCCGCGTCCGATCGCTGGGTGCTGGTCGACATCGCCAACACCCGCGTCCTCAGCTACCACTTCCCGGGCAAGGGCATCGAGCTGCGCTCGGTGCGGAACATGGAAGTCGATCTGCTGATCCCGTCGTCCTACAACAGCACGCCCGACCAGCGTCAGCTCTTCCAGGAGTTCACGCGCGACAAGGCGCGCAAGGCGTTCGTCGAAACGCTCGGCATCGTCCAGTTCGACCTCGCCGAGCTGCGCGCGATCGTCGGCCAGCGGCAGGTCAAGGCGGCGAAGAACGTCAGCCCGGTGCAGGCCGCGGTCGCTCCGGGATCGTCGACCCTCGACGTGATCATCGATTTCACGCAGCAGCAGAAGATCCTGACCTACCGCGCGGTCGGGCAGGGCAACGGCCTCGAATTCATGGCGATGCGCGACTACACGCTCGATTCGGCGTTGGCCTCGCTCGACAACATGCGCATGGAGAAGGCCTACGCGAAGGAGCTGCTCGGCAGCGCCAAGCGCTCGCTCGACAACCACCGCGTCGACCTCGCCTGGCTGACGGCGAAGACCGCGCTCAAGATGGATCCGGCGCTGTACGCGCAGATCGAGAAGAACACCGACATGCACAAGCAGTTCGCCAAGCTGCCTGACTACGCGCAGAGCATCCAGGACGCGACCGCCGCGGCCAAGAAGGAGCAGGAGCGCGCCGAGGCGCGGGCGAAGAAGGCGCAGGAGGAGCGCGAGAAGAAGAAGGGCGGCGGCGACAAGTAGCCGCGCTCGAAGCTCGCAGCTCGCAGCTCGCAGCTCGCAGCTCGAAGCAGCGAGGCGCGTCCCGATCAGTCCATGAAGTTCCGCGCGGGAGCGTCGCCTAC
>DASPLE010000150.1:0-78673 GCA_035627695.1 Planctomycetota bacterium | reverse complement strand
CGACCTCGAGCGGGAAGGCCTTCACGCCGCCGACGTTGATCACGTCCTTGGCCCGGCCGAGCAGCTGCACGCCGCCGTCGGCCTCGACGCGCGCCACGTCGCCGGTGCGGAAGCAGCCGTCGTCCAGGATCTCGGCGCGCTGGCGCCAGGGCTGCAGGTACGCGTCGATCAGCCCCGGCCCGGCGATCGCCAGTTCCCCCGCTTCCCCCGCGCGAACGGGCCCGCCCAGCTGGTCGAGGATGCGCACCGCGTAATCCGGCAGCGGCCGGCCGAGCGCGCCGACCGGCTCGCCGGGACCGCCGGGGCTGACGAACGGCAGGCCGACCTCGATGATGCCCAGCCCCTGCCGCACCGGCACGCCGTGGCGGGCGCGGAACGCGTCGGCGGCGCCAGCGTCGAGCGCGGTGGTGGTGGCGACGACGAAGCGCAACGACGGCGGCAGATCGTCGCCGGCGCCGAGCGCCGCCAGCCGCCGCACGTGGTAGGGACTCGTGTAGGCGTGGGTCACCGCGTGCGCGCGGGCGATCGCGGCGGTCGCTGACGCGCGCAGCGCGTTGCCGAACACCAGGGTGACGCCGGTCTGCACGTAGAGGCCGATCGAGACCGCGAAGTGGTAGGCGAGCGGCAGCATCCACAGCATCCGATCGCCGGCGACCAGGCCGAGGCCGCGGTTGGCGGCGGCGCAGCGGGCGATGATCGTGGCGTGCGACAGCAGCACGCCCTTGGCGAGGCCGGTCGTGCCGCTCGAGCAACGGATGAACGCGGACTCGCCGGCCAACGGGTCGGCGATGCGCGCGCGGTCGGTGCGGGTCAGCGCGCCGGCGGCGTCGGCGATCCAGGTCGCCTCGATCGCGGCGACCGCGGCGACGACTTCGGGCGGGGCGAGGGTGTGGTCGATCGGCGCGTGGATCGCGCCGGCGTGCATCGCGCCGAGCGCGGCGATCAGCGCCGCGGCGCCATCGGGCGCGCACAGCGCGACGCGGTCGCCAACGACCACGCCGCGCGCCATGAGGCGCGCGGCGTGGTCGACGACCTGCGTGGCGAGCTCGGCCCAGGTCAGGACGAGAGCGCCGTCCACGACCGCCGGCGCCGTCGGGCGCTCGGCGGCGTGGCGGGCCAGCGCATCGGTCAGCCGAGGCGCGGACCCGATCGGCATCACTTGGTCGCGGGCGCGGCCGGGGCCGGGGCCGTGCCGGTGGCCGGCAGGGCGCCGGTCAGCTTCTTGGCGGCGGCATCCGCGGCGGCCTTGGCGTCGGCCGAGGCCTTGTCGGCGGCGGCCTTGGCGGTCGCGGTCTGCGCGTCGGCGGCGGCCTTGGCGTCGGTCGTCGCGGCCGGAGCCGGGGCGGCCGGGGCGGTGCCCGGAGCGGCGGGGGCGGCCTGCGCGGCGGCGGTGGCCTTGGCCGCATCGGCGGTGGCGGCGGCGGCGGTCTTGGCGGCGTCGACGGCGACGGCGCCGCTGACGGCGGCCTGGGTCTTGGCGGCGTCGGCGGCGGCCTTGGCCTGATCCTGGGCGGTCGGCGCGGCCGGAGCGACGGCGGCCGGAGCGGCGTCCGTCGGCGTGGCCGTGGTCGTCGTCGTGGTCGTGGTCGTGGTCTCGGTCGGCGCGGTCGGACCGGTGGCGACCGCATCATCCTTCTTCTTGGTGAGGTAGATGGCGGCGCCGGCGACGGCGACGACGACGAGCAGGATGACGACGACCTTGGTGCTCATGGATAATCCTAGAGGGGGATGGTGAAGCGCAGGAGCCTAGCGACGTCGCCGCTCAGGCCAGCGGAGAGTCCGCCCGCCGCGCCGCCAGCGCCCCGATCGCCCCGCCCATGGCGAGCGCGGTGCCGGTGACGCGCAGCGCCGCCGCCGCGGCGACGTCGACGGCGAGGGCCTTGCCGGCGAGCCACAGCCCGGCGGGCGCGCCCAGCGGCCGGGCGACGATCTCCGGGACGCCGTGGCGGTCGGCCGCCGGCCAGGTCCAGGCGACCCCGTCGGCGCGGTGCTCCTCGCGCGGCCACGCCGCCCAGCACAGGCCGCGGTCGCGGCTGGCGAACAGCTCCGCCAGGCCGAGCCGGGCGGGCGGCCGACCCTGGTCGCGTTCGCCGACGACGCGCGCGCAGGCGACGAGTTCGCCGCCGAGGGCGAGCGCGACGCGCTGCGCCTGCGCCGCCGCCACCGCCGCGTGCGCGCCGGGCGGCTGATCGAGCGAGAGCTGCCAGCGCTCGGGCGCGAGCGGCGTCAACGCGATCGCCGCGTCGCCGCCCAGCGCGGCGCGCGCGGTGGCCAGGGCGCGCACGCGCTCCGCCTTGCCCGCGCCGAGCGCGAGGCGCAGCACGCTGCGGTGGGCGCCCCACTGCCGCGCGTCCTCCACGGCGCATCCGGCCAGGGCCGCGACCGCGGCGCGGCCGCTGGCGTCGATCACCGCGTCGACCGCGACGCGTTCGCCGGCGATGCGCACCGCGACCACGCGTTCGGCGATCTCGACCGCGTCGAGCGTGGCGGCGAAGCGCATCGCGATCGCGTGCTCGCGCAGGCCAGCGGCGAGTCCCGCCTGCAGGGCGTCGGCGTCGGTCGGCCACAGCCAGACGCGACCCGCCCGGTATGGCGCGCCCGTGGCGAGACGCGCGGTCCACGCGGCGGTCAGCTCGGGCTCGATGAGCTCGGGCCGCGCCGCGTCGATCGCGGCGAGGCCGCAGAGCGTGCGGTGCTCGCCCTGCGCGGCGACGCCGCCGAGATGACGCGTCGCCTCGACCAGCGTCACCGTCGCGCCGGCGCGCGCCGCGCCGACCGCGGCGGCGCAGCCGGCGACGCCGCCACCGACGACGAGCACGCGCCGACTCATGCGACGCTGGTGAACGCGCGCTCGGTCAGGTGATGGCGCATGCGGCGCGCGAAGTCCGCGGGCGCGATGCGCCTCGCGACCGCCGCGGTGGCCACCACGGCGAAGCCGAGCCCACGACGATCGCGATGGAAGAGCACGGCCAGTCCGGGCCGCCCGGGAACCGCGGCGGCATGGTCGACGCCGAGCAACTCGCTGCCGAACAAGGTCGCCGGCGGATCCGCCCTGCCGACGTTGGCGACCAGGCAGCTCGCGGTGACGCCCGACCTGCCGCCGCCGAGCTCGGCGTGCGCCAGGCGCGGCCCGACCACGGTCGTCCACGACAGCGCCGCGTCGAGCGCGGCCACGCCCTCCTCGGCGACCCAGCGGCGATGGTCGTCGCGCAGATGGCGCGCGGCGCGGCCGAGATCGGCGCTGGCCAGGCCCATCGGGCAGCGCAGCAGCAGGAAGCCGTGCGCGTTCGCCAGCCGCCGCGCCTGCCCGGGGGTTCGCGCGTCGACGGCGAGCGGGAAGACGCAGTCACCCCGCTCGCCGAAGACCTCCTCGAGCGTCGCCGCGACGCAGGCGAGCAGGAACGGCGTCTCGCCGAAGCGTCCGGCCGCCTGGCGCAGGCGCGCGTCGCACGCCGCGGTCGCGTCGCCCAGGCCTTCGCCATGCCAGATCAGCGGCGCCGCCGGCGCTGCGTGCGTCAGCGGCGTCAGCACGACGGTGCGCCGCAGCGGCTTGACGAAGTCGAGCGAGCGGCGCGCCTCGCGTCCGCGCTGCGCCGCCGGCTGGTGCGCCATCGCGTCGCGATAGCCGGGCTTCCACCACGGATCGTCGATGCGTCCGCCGGCGGCGAGCGCGTTGACCAGCGCCAGCGCGCCGCGCGCGTCGAACAGGCGGTGGCTCCAGGTCAGGACGATCCCGGGCTCGGCGGGATCGCCCGCGCAGCTCAGGCGCGCGTGCTCGCCTCCGGCGGCGGGGAAGCCGCGCGCGAGCTCGGCGAGCGCCAGCGCGTCGAGGCGCGCGTCGTCGACGAAGGCGACGCGCAGCGCCGCCGGGCCGCGCACGCGCCAGTACGCGCGCAGGGCGTTGATGCTCGGCGTCGCCGCGAGCATCCACGCGCGCTCGCCCAGGCGTCGCCAGGCGTTGGCCAGCGCGGCGCGATCGACCACCGGCCGCGCCAGCCGCAGGCGCAGCTGCGCGCTCGTGCCCGGGCCGCCGCCGCGCCGGATGGCGCCGTCGAGCAGCCAGTGGAAGGCGTCGCTCGGCGACAGCCGGATGCGCATCAGGCGGCGCCGACGACCGCGGCGACGCCGGCGGCGAGCGTGGCCGGGTTCTCCAGCGCCGAGTCCGGCAGGTCGAGGCTGGCGGCGAGGCCGAGGCGGCGCTCGATCTCGAGCAGCACGCGCAGCAGGCCGTGGCTGTCGAGGCCCATGGCGTCGAGGCCGTCGCCGGCGCGCCGGGCGATGTCGTCGGCGCTGAGGTTGAGCTGGCGCGCGAGGGCGCCGAAGACCGCATCGCTGATGTGGGCGGGTACGGTCATGGGCCGGGATGGTAGGCTGGACGGGACGGTGCCAAGCCGTCGGGTGGGTGCTTGGCTGGGCCGACCGGCGCGGGAGCGTGGCGCGATGGGATCACGGGTCGCACGAGGGTCGCGGGTGGCGGGGATGGCATTGGCCCTCGCCCTGGCGGCGGGCAGCGGCTGTGCGCGGGTGCCGGCGGCGCCGGAGGCGGCCCGCACGCAGGCGCCCCAGGCGGGCCCCGCGGTGGCGTGGAACGGCCGGGGCCGCTTCAGCGTCGCGGCGCCCGGTCGCGCGCTCGATGCCGAGTTCATCGTCCGGGCCGATCCGGGCGGCGACGGGCGCGCGCCCGAGGTGCGGCTGGTGCTGCTGGCGGATGCCGGCGTGCTGCTGGCCGATGTCTCGCTGACCGCGGCCGGGGCGACGGTGCATCGCGCGGTCGACGATCTGAAGGATCGCGGGCAGGATCTCGCGCGGCTGCTCGATCCGTGGCTGCCGGCGGCGTCCGGCGCCGAGCGTCGCTGGCGTGACGGCCGGCTGATCGAGCGCGCCGGCCGGCGCCGCCGCTGGTTCGGCGGCGACCCGCTGCTGCTGCGCCGGGTCGACCAGGATGGCTGGCCGCTGACGGTGTCCGACTACCGCCCGGCCGGCGGCGCGCTGATCGCGCGCGAGATCGCCGCCGACGGCCCCTGGACGGTCGCGATGCGCCTGCGGCTGGTCAACGTGCGGATCACCGAGGCGACGACGCCCAGCCCGCCTTGATACGCCGCCGCGCGCGGTGTACTCCGACCATCGGAGAACCGCATGGGCCCGGGCATCATCATCGCCGTCGTCGTCGGCATCGTCGCGCTGATCGTCGTCGGCGTGCTGGTCGCGATCTACAACGGCCTGGTCGCGCTGAAGAACCGCTTCAGGAACGCCTACGCCCAGATCGATGTCCAGCTCAAGCGGCGCTACGATCTGATCCCCAACCTGGTCGAGACCGCGAAGGCGTACCTGGCGCACGAGCGCGGCACGCTCGAAGCGGTGATCGCGGCGCGCAACCAGGCCGCGGCGGCCAACACCCGGGTCGCCGCGAACCCCGGCGATGGCGCGGCGGTCAGCGGACTGGCGACCGCGGAGGGCGTGCTGGGCGCGTCGCTCGGGCGGCTGTTCGCGCTGGCCGAGGCGTATCCGCAACTCAAGGCGGACGCGACGATGAAGCAGCTGTCCGAGGAGCTGACCTCGACCGAGAACCGCATAGCCTTCGCGCGCCAGGCGTTCAACGACGCGGTGATGCAGTACAACACGGCGCGCGAGAGCTTCCCCGGGCTGATCTTCGCCGGCGGGTTCCCGGGCGCGCAGCTGCTCGAATCGACGCAGAACGCGCGGGAGCGCGAGGCGCCGAAGGTGACATTCTGAGCGCGACGCTCGACGCGCGACGCTCTGACCGGCATGGACTTCTTCGCACACCAGGACGACGCCCGGCGCAGCACGCGTCGCCTCGTCGCGCTGTTCGCGCTGGCGGTCCTCGCGATCATCGCCGCGCTCAACCTCGTCGCGGTGCTGGCGATGGATCTCGCGCAGGACCGGCATCCGTTGAGCCCGGACCAGCGCTGGCAGGCGCACCTGGTGGTCAGCGTCGCCAGCGCGGCGCTGATCGCGCTGGGCTCGCTGTCGAAGATGTGGGAGCTGCGCGCCGGCGGGGCGGCGGTGGCGTCGCGTCTCGGCGGGCGCCCGGTCGAGCCCGGGACGGCCGATCCCGCCGAGCGGCAGCTGCTCAACGTCGTCGAGGAGATGGCGATCGCGTCCGGGACGCCGGTCCCGGCGGTCTTCGTCCTCGACCACGAGACCGGGATCAACGCGTTCGCCGCCGGCCTGGGCGCGGACGACGCGGCGGTCGCGGTGACGCGCGGGACGCTGCTGCAGCTCGATCGCAACGAGCTGTCGGGCGTCATCGGGCACGAGTTCAGCCACCTGCTCAACGGCGACAGCCGGCTCAACCTGCGCCTGATCGGCGTGCTGCACGGCATCCTGCTGATCGGCCTGACCGGGAGGGTCCTGCTGCGCGCGGTGACGATGCCGCATCGCGGCCGTCGCGATCGCCGCGGCGGGGGTGGCGGCGTCGTCCTGGTGCTGATCGTCGGCGGGATCGCGCTGATCGTCATCGGCGCCATCGGCACATTCTTCGGCCGGCTGATCCAGAGCGCGGTGTCGCGCTCGCGCGAATTCCTGGCCGACGCGTCGGCGGTGCAGTTCACCCGCGATCCCGGCGCGGTCGCCGGCGCGCTCAAGCGCATCGGCGGCTCGCTCACGGGGTCGCTGGTGCGCGCGTCGCGCGCGCCCGAGGCCAGCCACCTGTTCTTCGCCGACGCGGTCGCGCGCCAGTGGACCTCGCTGCTGTCGACCCACCCGCCGCTCGCCGAGCGCATCCGGCGCGTCCTGCCGGGCTGGGACGGCCGGTTCCCGCCGCCGTTGAACACGCCGATCGTCCACGATCCCCAGCGGCGTCCGTCGCCGGACGAGGCCGCGCACGAGGCGGCGGACGAGGTGACGCACGCCGCGACCGCCAACGCCATGGCCGGCCGATCGATGGGCCCCGATCCGCATGCCACAGCGCCGACGTCGCCGGTCGACGTCGCGCCGCCCGCCGCGTCGCGGCGCTCGATGGGTCCCGCGACCGCGGTCAGCGCGCTGGCGGGGACGGTGCCGGAGACCGCGGTCCACGACGCCCAGGCGCTGATCGGCCGCCTGCCTCCCGAGGCGTTGGCCGCGGCGCACGATCCGTATTCGGCGCGCGCCGTGGTGCATGCGCTGCTGCTCGACGGCCTGCCCGCGGCGCGCGCGCGCCAGATCGCGCTGCTGCACGCGCGCGATCCGGCGGTCGCGGCGTTGACCAGCCACCTGCACGCGGGCATCGCCGCGGCCGGGGCGGCGGCGCGGCTGCCGCTGGTCGACCTGTGCGTGCCCTCCCTGCGCCGGCTGTCGGCGCAGCAGCACCGCGCCTTCGTCGACGACGTGCGCGCGCTGATCAGCGCCGACGACCGCACCACGCTCGACGAATGGCTGCTGGCCAGGCTGGTGATCCAGCGCCTGGTGCCGCGTCCGCACGGCGCGCTCGGCCGCGTCCACGCGCTGCGGCCGCTGATGCCGGCGGCGGCGGTGGCGCTGTCGGCGCTGGCGCGCGCCGGGCATCCCGACGACGAGACGGCGGCGCAGGCGGCGTTCACCGCGGCATCGGCGCTGTTCAGCGAGCTGCCGCTCGGACCGCTGCGTCCGGCGAAGCACTGCGAGCCGGCGGGGCTCGACGAGGCGCTCGACCGCCTGGGCGACACCGCGCCCAAGGTGAAGCGCCGCCTGGTCGACGCCTGCGCCGCCGCGGTGGCGACGGACGGGGCGCGTTCGCCGCGCGAGAACGAGCTGCTGCGCGTGATCTGCGGCTGCGTCGGCGTGCCCGTGCCGCTGGCCGGCTGAAGCGTCAGCGCCGGACGAGCACCAGCATGTTGTCGCGGTGGATCGCGGTCTTGGGCAGGGCATAGCCCAGCTCGCGCGCGGCGGCGTCGAGCTTCTTGCCGGCGACGCGCTCGAGCTCGACCGACGACAGCTCGGCCAGGCCGCGGGCGATCTCGTCGCCGTGCGGATCGACGATCGCGACGGTGTCGCCGCGCTCGAAGCGCCCGCTGACCGCGACGATGCCGGCCGGCAGGAGGCTGCGCCCGTCCCGGGCCACGGCCTCGGCGGCGCCGGTGTCGAGCGTGAGCCGGCCGTGGACCGTGCGCGCCATCGCCAGCCAGCGGCGGCGGCCGTCGGTGGCCTTGCCGCGCGGGGCTACGCGGGTGCCGACGGCTTCGCGCGCGAGGATGCGGGTCAGCACGTCGGGCGCGCGCGCCGGCGCGATGACCGTCGGGATGCCCGCGCCGCCGGCGAGCCGCGCCGCCTCGAGCTTGGAGCGCATGCCGCCGCGGCCGAGCCCGCCGGCCGCGCCGGCAGCCTTGAGCAGCGCCGGCGAGACCCCGTCCATGTCGCGGATCAGCGTCGCGTCGGGATTGCCGCGCGGGTCGGCGTCGTAGACGCCGTCGATGTCGGTCAGCAGCACCAGGAGCTCGGCGCCGAGCTGCGTCGCGACCATCGCCGACAGCCGATCGTTGTCGCCGACGGTCAGCTCGTCGACCGCGACCGTGTCGTTCTCGTTGATGACCGGTACCGCTCCGTACGCGAACAGCGCGCGGAACGCCGCGGTCAGGTTCAGATAGCGGCTGCGTTCGGTGAAGTCGTCGTTGGTCAGCAGGACCTGCGCCGCGACCAGGCCGCGCGCGAGCAGCGCCGCCTGCCAGCGGTGGGCGAGCGAGGCCTGGCCGATCGCCGCCAGCGCCTGGCGCTCGCTGATCCCCGGCGGGCGCTGCTTGAGGCCGAGGATGCCGATGCCGGACGCGACCGCGCCGCTGGTCACCAGCACCGGACGCTTGCCGGCCTTGGCCAGGGCGGCGATCTGCGCGGCGAAGCGGTCGAGGAACGCGCCGTCGAGCCGGCCGTGCTCGTCGACCAGCGAGCTCGATCCGATCTTGACCACGACGACATGACGTTCGGTCATAGGGGATCGTCCGATTCGATCGTGCGCGGCGTGAGGAAGCGGCTGAAGAACAGTCCGACCTCGAAGAGCAGCTGCATCGGCACCATGGTGGCGATCATCATGGTGATGTCGCCGCCGGGCGTGATGACCGCGGCGGCGACGACGTTGACCAGGACGATGAACTTGCGCTTCGCAGCCAGCCACGCGCGCGTCACCAGGCCGACGCGCACCAGCACCATCACCAGCCACGGGATGTCCATGATCAGCCCGAAGCACACCGTCCAGGCGAGGAAGTCCTCCCAGTAGGTCTCGAGGCGCAGGTCGAGCGCGTGCAGCGCCGGGTTCATCGCGCTGAACGTGATCATCCAGGCGTAGAACAGCGGCAGCCCGTAGTGGTAGCCGAGGACGACGCCGCCGTAGAAGAACAGCACCGCCGCCGGGATGAACAGGAAGCCGAGCGACCGTTCGTGGCGCTTGAGCCCGATCGAGACGAACATCCACAGCTGGTAGACGAAGATCGGGATGGTCGCCGCCAACGCCGCCGCGGCGCTGATCTTCACCGATAGGACCAGCGACTCGGACAGGCCGATGGCCTGCAGCAGGCGCGGCGAATTCGGATCGAGATTGAAGTGCTTGGCCTCGTCCGGGACCATCGCCACCGCCCGGCGCAGCGGCTCGACCATCACCAGCATCAGCTCGCCCCAGAAGGCGAAGCCGACCATGAACAGCAGCACGAACGCGATCACCGGCACGACCAGGCGGCGGCGCAGGTCCTCGAGGTGGTCCCCGAGCGACATCGGCATGTCGATCAGATGCGGGAGGAGGTTGGGCACGGGAGGAGCCGATTAACCGCCCCGACGCCGGGACGCCAAGGGCCGGGCCGGGCGTCCCGGGGTCATCGCTGACGCGCGGGTCAGCGGACGGCGTGGACGGCGGCGGCGAGCTCCTGCGCGCGCTGGCGCACCGCGGCGACCGCCGCCGCGGGGTCCGCTCCGTGGCGCTCGACCAGGCGCACGAGGTGGCTGCCGACGATCACGCCGTCGCCGTAGCGCGCGGCCTCGGCGGCCTGCTCGGGCGTCGATATGCCGAAGCCGATGCACACCGGCGCGGTGGCGACCCGCTTCAGGCTGGCGACCTGGCGCGCGAGATCCGGCGGCAGCTCGCTGCGCTCGCCGGTGACGCCGAGGCGGCAGACGTAGTAGAGGAAGCCGCGGCTCTCGCGCGCCAGCAGCTGGCGCCGCGCCGGCGTCGAGGTCGGCGCGGCGAGGCAGACGTTGGCCAGCCCGGCGGCGCGCATCGCCGCGATGAAGCCGGTGTCCTGCTCCGGCGGCAGGTCGAGCGGCAGGATGCCATCGATCCCGGCGGCGACGGCGTCGCGGGCGAAGGCCTCGGCGCCGTAGGCGAGCACCGGGTTGAGGTAGGTGAAGAACAGCAGCGGCACCTGGGTGCGCGCGCGGATGCGGCGCACGGCGTCGAACACCCCGCGGACGCTGGCGCCGGCCTTCAGCGCGCGTTCGGCCGCGGCCTGGTTGGCGGCGCCGTCGGCCATCGGATCGCTGAACGGGATGCCCAGCTCGACGATGTCGGTGCCGGCCTCGGCGAGCGCGCAGACCAGCTCGACGGTCGTGTCGAGCGTCGGATCGCCGGCGGTGAGGTAGGCGATGAACGCCTTCCGGCCGTCGGCGCGCAGCTCGGCGAAGCGCCGGGCGATACGGTTGTCGGCGATCGGCGCGGGCTTCGCGCCGCGACGCGCGGCCTTCGCGGTCACAGCTCGATCCCCTCGCAGCGCGCGACCTCGGCCACGTCCTTGTCGCCGCGCCCGGAGACGTTCACCACCAGGATCGCGCCCTTGCGCGTCGTCGGGGCGATGCGGTGCAGCGCGCCGATCGCGTGCGCCGATTCGAGCGCCGGGATGATGCCTTCGCTCTCGGCGAGCAGGTGGAAGCCCTTGAGCGCCTCGGCGTCCGAGCAGCGGATGTACTCGGCGCGCTTGGCGTCGCGCAGCCACGCGTGCTCGGGACCGATCGAGGCGTAGTCGAGCCCGGCGCTGATCGAATGGGTGCCGACCACCTGGCCGTCGTCGTTCTGCAGGACGTAGCTCGCCATGCCCTGGAAGACGCCCAGCGTGCCGCCGGAGAAGCGCGCGGCGTGCTCGCCCAGCGCGTCGCCGGTGCCGCCCGCCTCGACGCCGATCATGCGCACCGTGCGATCGCGGATGAAGGGATGGAACAGGCCGATGGCGTTCGAGCCGCCGCCGACGCAGGCGACCAGCGCGTCGGGCAGCCGGCCCTCCGCCTTGCGCAGCTGCGCCTTCGCCTCGCGGCCGATCACGCTCTGGAAATCGCGGACCATGGTCGGGTACGGGTGCGGGCCGAGCGCCGAGCCGAGGATGTAGTGGGTGTCGGTGACGTTGGTCACCCAGTCGCGCAGCGCCTCGTTCACCGCGTCCTTGAGGGTCTTCGAGCCCGACTCGACCCCGACCACCTCGGCACCGAGCAGCTTCATGCGGAAGACGTTGGGCCGCTGGCGGCGCATGTCCTCGGTGCCCATGTAGACGCGGCACTTCAGGCCCAGGAGGGCGCAGGCGGTGGCCGTCGCGACGCCGTGCTGGCCGGCGCCGGTCTCGGCGATGATGCGTTTCTTGCCGATCTTCTGCGCCAGCAGGGCCTGGCCGATGGCGTTGTTGATCTTGTGCGCGCCGGTGTGGTTGAGGTCCTCGCGCTTGAGCCAGATGCGGCGGGCGAAGGTCTTCGATAGGGTCGTGGCGAACGTCAGCGGCGTCGGCCGTCCGACATAGTTCGTCAGCAGGTCGCGCAGGCGGCGCTGGAACGCCGGATCGCGCTTCGCGGCGGCGTAGACCCGCTCGACCTCGTCGAGCGCCGGGATGAGGGTCTCGGGCACGTAGCGCCCGCCATACGGGCCGAATCGACCGGCTGCGCTGGCGGCGGATGCCATCGGGGACGCCTCCTTGGCGCGCGGCGCAGGGTAGGCGGCTGCTTCAGGTCAGGCTAGAGGTCGACGCCGCGGCAGGATCCCGGCACGGGCGCAGGCCTGCCGGAACGTTAGGTAACGGACGATGACTTGCTGGCACGACCTGAGCCTGCAGCCGAGCGCAGAACTCGCGGCGCGAAGCGCGAAGCCCGAAGCGCGAAGCCCGAAGCCCGAAGCCCGAAGCCCGAAGCCCGAAGCCCGAAGCCCGAAGCCCGACCTTAGAGGCGGATGCCGATGAAGAGCAGCGCCTGGTAATCCCAGGACTCGAATTTGAACTTCGCCGATGAGCCGGTGAGCTCGCGCGGATCGGCGCGCAGGCCTTCCTCGATCGCGTCGTGCGTGATGCTGGTCTCCCACCACCAGTAGCCGACCGAGGCGCCGAACTGGAAGCCGTTGCGCAGGGTCCACACCGCGTTGACGTTCAGTCCGGCCTCGGTGTAGGCGTCGGCGGCGCGGTTGAGGTGGCCCTGGCTCTCGGGGGTCTCCATGTACGCACGGCCGACGCCGACGAATGGCAGGAATTCGAGCTGGAAATGCTCCCCGAACGGGACGGCGTAGCCGATGAAGCCGTTGGCCGACCAGGCGTGGAAGTCGACCGGGGCGTCGGTGACCAGCGGGGTCGGGTTGGCGATGCCGTCGATGTTGTTGCCGCCCGGGACCTCGACGCCCTCGTCGCGGTAGTCGAGCTCGAGGTCGGTGCGGTAGTTGTAGGTCAGGCCGACGCCCCAGATCCAGCCGCCGTAGCTGCGCAGGCCGAGCGATCCGACCCAGTCCACCTTGATGCGGTAGTTGGTGTCGAAGCCCTCGTCGTTGGTGGTGTTCGCCCGCTCGGCGGCCGGCCCCTGGTTGTCCGAGTAGTGCACGTCCGCGGCGCCGCCGCTGATGCCACCGCTCAGGCGCATGTCGACGAAGCCGCCGAGGAGCTCGGCTCCGGAGGCGGCGCCGCCGACGAGGGCGAGCAGGGTGGCAGAGGCGAAGGCGCGGATGGGCATGGGATGAGCTCCGTCGTTGGGAGGTCGATTCCTATGCGCAACGCAAGACCCCCGCTACCGGTTTCCCGGTGCGGGGGTCTTGGTGTATTCGACAGCGGCCGTTTGCGGACGTCCGGAGCCCGTCGCGGGTTATCGCGTCGGGCCCCGGCCGGGTCGCCGGATCAGAAGCGGATGCCGAGGAAGCCGGAGAACGTCAGGCTGCCGCTCTGCCAGTCGTACGTCTGGTCCTCGGTGGTATCGACGTTGTCGCGGAACTCCTCGTCGGTGTCCGAGAGCAGATAGCCGATCTGCGCGCCGATCATGAAGCGGTCGAACAGCACGATGCCGTTGACGTTGGCGCCGTACTCGAGCACGGTCGGCTCGTCCTCGGCGTCGACGCCCTCGATCTTGGCGATGCCGGCGCCGAAGAACGGCACGAACTCGAGCTGAAAGTGGTTGCCCAGGACGACCCCGTAGCCGACATGCAGGTGCGCCGAGTACGCCTCGTATTCGACGTCGACATCGTCGTCCTCGCTGTTCACGTCGCGGAAGTCGGCGGTCACGTCGACGCCGAACAGCCAACCGTGCGGGTCGAGCCCGGGCGAGTACATCAGCAGGACCCACGGACGATGGACGTTGTCCCAGTCCTCCTCGACGGTCTCGTCGCTGATGTTGTCGCGGCGCTCGTACTCGGTGTCGGCGATGGTGTAGCCGATGCGCACATCGAGGAACCCGTCCTCCGATCCGACTTTGTCCTCGGCGAACGCGGCCGAGGCGATGGCCACGAGCGTCAGCGACATGATTGGCTTGGTGAATCCCATAGCAGCTCCTTAGGGCCTGAAACCTGGCCATCGGAGCGGGAGCGTCAAAACTCATAGCTCTTACGTTCTTCACACGACGGCGGCCTTGCGACACCCGCTCCGGTGCGGTGGAATCACCGCCGATGCCGCTGCCCCTGCCCGTCCTGCCGCTGTCGGAGACGGCGCTGATCGACGAGGCCGCCGCCGCGCTCGGCCACGACGTCGCCGACCTCATGGAGCGCGCCGGCGCCGCGATGGCGCGCGAGGCGGCGCGCATGGCGCCGGCAGGCTGGATATTGGTGATGTGCGGCGCGGGCAACAACGGCGGCGACGGCTACGTCTGCGCGCGGCTGCTCGCCGATGCGGGACGGACGGTGCGGGTCTGGGCCGTGGCCGAGCCGGGCAGCGCGCTGTGCCGCGCCAACGCCCGGCGCCTGCCCGACACCTGCATGCGCCTGTCGGCGCCCCCTGCCGACGCGCCGGCGCTGGTGATCGACGCGATCCTCGGCGCGGGCATGCGCGGCCGCCCGCGCGAGCCGGTGGCGTCGGCGCTGGCCTGGCTGAAGGCCTCCGGCAGGACCATCCTCGCCGCCGACGTGCCATCGGGCCTCGGCAGCGAGCTGATGGCGCGGACGGCGTTGACCCTGTGCTTCCAGGCGGCGAAGCAGGAGCTTCTCGGCGCGCCCGGCGTCGACGAGTTCAAGACCGTCGATCTCGGAATCCCGCCGGCGGCGTGGCTCGAGGTCCAGCCGAGCTGCATGCGGCGCTTCCCGCCGCTCAAGCGCAACGGGCACAAGGGCAGCCACGGCGAGCTGCTGGTCATCGGCGGCGGCATCTTCCCGGGCGCGCTCGAGCTCGCCTGCCGCGCCGCGATCACGACCGGCTGCGACATGGTGCGCGCCTGGACGGCGGAAGGCCCGCCGCTGCCGCCGACCATCGTCGCGCACCGCCAGCACGGCGCCTACCTGGGCTCGGCCGATCCGGAGGAGCTGACGCCGCTGCTGGTGCGCGCCAGCGCGCTGCTCATCGGTCCCGGCCTGGGGCGCGAGCCGGCGACGCGGGCGGCGACCGAGCAGGCCTTCGAGCTGGCGATCGAGGTCGGCGTGCCGGTCGTGGTCGACGCCGACGCGATCACCCACCTCAACGACGCGCTGCGCGACCGCAGCGTCGGCGACACGCCGATCCTGGTCACGCCGCATCGCGGCGAGGCGCGCACCCTGCTGGGCGGGCCGGTCGACGACGAACGCCTGCACGCCTGGGCGCGCCGCGACCGCGTGCTGCTGGCCAAGGCGCCGGTCGACCTGATCAGCGACGGCTGGCGCTGGCAGCGCAATCCGCGCGGCAACCCGCGCATGGCGGTCGGCGGCACCGGCGACTGCCTCGCCGGTCTCGCCGGCGGGCTGATCGCGCGCGGCGCCTCGCCGTTCGACGCGGCGCGCATGGCGGTGCTCTGGCTGACCACCTGCGCCGACGAGCTGTGGCTGGAACAGGGACCCTGCTACGACGCCCTCGATCTCATCGAGCGCCTGCCCACGACGCTGCGCTCGCTGATGCAGCCGCTCGGGCTGTGGCCGCCGATCGTCGACTGACGCCTCGGTCGCCCGGGCGACACGCGCCGTGCGCGAGCGCGCGCTCACGCGCGGTAGGAATCGATGTCCTCGCCGTGCCGTCCGGTCTCGCGACGCATGACCAGCTCGGCGGCGCGGCCCTTGTGCTCGTGCACCCAATGCTCGAACAGCGCCTGCTGCCGTTCGGGCGGCAGGTCGCCGGCGGCATCGGCGCTGAGCTCCGGGCCGCGCAGGGCGTAGAGCGTGACCGCGACCGAGACCGAGACGTTCAGGCTCTGCGCGAATCCGGCCATCGGGATGAGGAAGAAGCCGTCGGCCTGGGCGCTGGCCGCCGGGGTGACGCCGGAGCCCTCGTTGCCGAAGACCAGCGCCAGCGGCGCCTCGGCGGCGAGCGCGCGCAGGTTCTCGGGGCCGACGGTGGCGCCGGCGGTCAGATCGCTGACCAGGATGCGGAAGCCGCGCGCGCGCAGCGCCGCATAGGCGGCCGTGATGTCGGCGTGGACGTGCAGGTCGAGGTACCGATGGGTCCCCTGGCTGACCCGGCTGTTGACCTTGAAGGCGTTGCGCGCGGTGGTGACGTGCAGCTCGGCGAGGCCGAACGCGTCGCAGGTGCGGACGATCGCGGTCGCGTTGTGCGGGTCGTACGAGTCCTCGATGACCACGACGATCCGCCCGGTCCGCCGCGCCAGCACCTGGCGCAGGCGGCGCGCGCGCTCCAGGGTCAGCAGGGCGTCGAGCGGATGCGGCCCGATCGGGCTGGGCAGATCGCGCTGGAACGGGGCGGGGCTCACCGGACCGCGCATGCGGGCTCCTGGAGGACGACGCGGGGCGGCGCGGGCCGCGGCGCTCGGCGCGGCGCTCGATGCGCGCGCACAAGCATGGTTGACGTTGGCCGGTCCATTCGCATCGCGCGCGCTCGGGTCGTCGGCATGGGCGCATGGTAGCCGGCCGCGACCTCGCGCCACGGTCGGCGTACCGATTTGCCTTCTGAAATCATGGCGTGCATAATGGCCAATGGCCCGCTCGCGCGCGCATCGGTTCGTGCGCGCGCTGGCGATGATCGCCGCCGCCGCCCCCGGCGCCGTCGCCCAGGTCGCCGGCGCGCCGGCTGCGCCGCGCCCCGGCCCGCTGCCCGGCGCCTGGCTGGGCTGGCAGAACGACGCGCTCGGCGGTGAGATCGGCGAGAACCCGGACGACTTCCGCACCACCGCGCTGGGAATCGGCGCGCGCCATGGCCGCTGGCTCGCCGTGGTCGACCACAGCATCCTCACCCGCCGCCATGACCCGCTGCCCGGCCGCAGCGACGAGCTGACCGCGACGCTGTCCTGGTTGGCGCTGGACGGCGGCGTCGAACGCGCCGACGACCGGCCCTGGCTCGGGGTCGGCTGCGGCGTGCGGGTCGCCGACGACCTCGGCGGCGAATCCACCCAGAACGGCTGGCACCGCACGGGCGGCATCGCCGAGGTCGAGCTGCCGTACGAGGACGGCTCGGTCGAGCCCGTCGCGACGGTCGGCGGCGACTGGATGGTGCTGCGTCCGATCAGCCTGCCCGACGCGCTGCGCTCCTTCGAGGGCGACTTCGGCTTCGATATCGCCGGCCAGGCGCTGGCATCGGCGTCGGGCGAGCGCCAGGCCGACCTCGGGCTGCGCCTGGTGGCGATGGGCATCGACGGCGCGGCCTGGTTCGGCGCGCGCGTCTACTGGCACAATGAGCGCGGCCAGTCGATCTCGGCGGTCCACACCGCCGGTCACGAGAACGGCACGTGGCTGCAGTGGGGGCTGGCCGCCGGCGGCTGGTTCGTCGAAGCCGAGTACCACATCGATTCGGAGGCCGGCAACGGCCGCGTCGGCTGGCTGTGGAAGCGCCGCGCAGGCAGGCAGGTGCGCGAAGGGGCGAGCGAGATCGAGGGCGCGCTGAGCGTCTTCGCCGGCGGCTCGGTCGGAGCGCAGCTGCGCTGGCGGCCGCGGTGGCTCGACCGGGTGGCGCGGGGCCACGCCCAGGTGCTGGTCGACTACCGCTTCGGCCGCGTGCCGGGGATCGACTGGGAGGACGCGACCCTGGTCTACGCCCAGCCGCTGGTCGGGGTCGAAGGCGCGCTGTTCGCGCCGGCGCCGCGCACCGGCTTCTTCTGGACCCCCTTCGCGCATCTCGCCGTCGGCGTGCGCGAGGAGCGGGTGTGGGAGATCGGCGACGATCCGCGGTTCCTGGCGGCCAGGGAGCGCGCCGGCGTCACGCTCGGCGGAGCCGGGGTGCGCGTGAACTGGAGCGACCTTCCAGGCGGCGACCGCACCGCGTCGTACGGCCTGTGCCTGGTCTACGAGGCGTGGCTGCCGTGGGAGTCGGCGACGCTCGAGCGTGAAGCGGACCGGGAGGAGTACCTCGGATTCGGGCACGGCTGGGGCGCGCGGCTGTTCACGACGATCGCCTGGTGACCGCGCGGGGACGGAGGCCAGCAGTCTGACGCGCCCGTCGCCGGCGGTCGGCGCCGGGATGTCGCTGGCGCGGATGATCGCGTAAACTCGGGACCATGAAGATCATCGAGCTGTTCCACCTGATGGCGAAGCACAACGCCAGCGACCTGCATCTGAAGGCGGGCGAGCCGCCGATCTTCCGCGTCAACGGCCAGCTCGCGCGCATGCAGAACACCGCGGCGCTCGACGCCGCGGGCACCGAGGCGCTGCTGTTCCCGCTGATGAGCGAGGTCCAGCGCGAGACCCTCGCGCGGCGCGGCTACGAGGACTTCGCGTACGCCATCCCCGACGTCGGGCGCTTCCGCTGCAACATCTTCCGCCAGCTCGGCCAGCTCTCGGCGGCGATCCGGCGCGTCGGGCTCAAGATCCCGACCTACGAGGAGCTGCGCCTGCCGCCGGCGATCGCGCGGCTCGCCGAATACGAGCAGGGCCTGGTGCTGATCGGCGGCGTCACCGGCTCGGGCAAATCGACCACCATCGCCTCGATCCTCAACGACATCAACGCCCGCCGGCGCTGCCACATCCTGACCATCGAGGATCCGGTCGAGTACCTGTTCAAGGACGACAAGGCGCTGGTCAACCAGCGCGAGATGAACATCGACGTGCACGACTTCCGCGACGCGCTGCGCTCGGCGGTGCGCGAGGATCCCGACGTCATGCTGCTGGGCGAGATGCGCGACGCCGAGACCTTCGAGACCGCGCTGACCGCGGCCGAGACCGGCCACCTGGTGTTCGGCACCGTCCACGCGTCGGGCGCGCCGCAGACCATCGGCCGCATCCTCGACCTCTTCCCGGAAGCCAAGCACGAGCAGATCCGCACCAGCTTGGCCTTCAACCTGCGCTGCGTGCTCAACCAGAAGCTGCTCAAGTCCTCCGACAAGACCGGCCGCGTGCCGGCGGTCGAGACCATGTTCATCACGCCGATCATCAAGAAGCTGATCCTCGAGCGCGAGGACGTGAAGATCGCCGACGCGCTGAGCCGCGATGTCGAGAGCGGCAGCGAGAACTTCAACAAGGCGCTGATCCGGCTCTTCCGCGAGAAGAAGATCACCATGGATACCGCGCTGAAGGCGGCGCCGAATCCGGAGGAGCTGCGCATGTCGATGAGCGGCATCACGATCTCGGACGGCGGGATCGTCTGAAAACGCGCAGGCCCGCCGGGGACACCGGCGGGCTTGCGCGACGACGGCGGTGGACTGATTACTTCAGGAAGCAGCGCCGGATTGAGCCGACACCGTTGCTATAGTAGGGCGTTCCGGTAGTGAAATCGCCCGTGAAGCTGTAGATGTTGTCTTCGGTTTTGTCG
Source organism: Planctomycetota bacterium (assembly GCA_035627695.1). GTDB lineage: Bacteria > Planctomycetota > UBA11346 > UBA11346 > UBA11346 > DASPLE01. Next base: position 59,684 of record DASPLE010000150.1, on the reverse strand, counting down.
GCTTCGTCTGGCCCTTCTTTTCCGATTGCATCAGGATTGTTTATTACCCGATCGGCAGTCGCGCCTGCATCCATCAGCGAAGTAACATTCGTATCGGCGGCATTCGTAGCGGTCCTCTTATATTTGAGCTTTGCAGTGTGACCGTCAGCGAAGCCTGCCATCACCTGGTCTCCATGAACCTTGATGCTGCGATCGCCAATCAAGACGCGCGAAGCCGAACAGTCGATCGGGGCGGAATAGTCAAAGGCGTAGGAAACCTTTCCGTCACCCCACGTATTGCCCGTCGGCTTGGATTGCGGGCGACTATCGGGACCAGTCGAACTCTGGCTCTTGCACTTGAAAAGGCCGTTCGCGAGGTCGAGCGTGTTCGCCAGAATTTCGAGGCTTCTGTCTGAGATTTTTCGCGCGTCGGCAGGCGACGCAGCAGCCTCGACGACCGAGTTCGCATCCGCCATCGGCCAACCCGATTCCTGGTCATTGGTGTAGAGGATGAAGCTGGTGACGATCTGGCGCTGGTTGTTGCCGCAGGCCGTCATGTTCGCGAGCTTGCGCGCGAAGGTGATCGCCGGCACGAGCAGGCCGGCGAGGATCGCGATGATCGCGATCACGACGAGCAGCTCGATCAGGGTGAAACCCTGTCTCGAGCGTGGAATGGGACGCATGGGCTGAGCCTTCCTCCCCTCGCGGGGACGTCCCCGACGCGTTGCACGCGCGGGAACCGGTGATGAAAAACGGCCCCGGGATGGAATGGGATGGGCCGGACATGACGACCGTAGCAGCGGGCGCGTTCGCCGGCAATCGTGGCTTGGAATGGATTCCGCCACGCGATCAGGGCGTGTGCGACGGGATGGAACAGGTGGAACGGTGCTGGCCGCGCTACGACGGCCTGAGGAGGCTCGGGCTCCGTTCGGCTCGGCCCCCGGCGATCGTGGCGACGTCGACCGGCGGAGCAGCCAGCGGGACGCTGGCGCTCGACGCCCGTGAGCCTGCGCTGACCCGGATCAGCGCGCGATGACGGCGCTCGATCCGGCGACGCTCAATGCGGCAGATGCAGCTCGTCGCGGACGGCGGCGTCGAGGTGGTCGCTCTCGCTCTCGACGCGCCCGTCGCTGCCCTCGATCACGACGCGGCCCATGCCGATCTTGCCGGCTTCGGCCTCGGTCCAGGCGACGGCGTGGTCCTTGTGGGCGAAGTCGGCCAGGACACCGCGTCCATCACGGCTGACCGTCCAGCGTCCGTTCTGGAAGGCGATGCGGTAGGTCAGGATCTCGGTCATGGGACTCTCCACCCGGGGATCATCGCCAGGAGGTGGTGGCCTCCACGCGCCACCTGGGATTCCTGTACGGTCCAGGACGTGGCCGCCTCGGGGGAGATGCAAAAAAAACGCGGCCGGTGCTGGAGAGCACCGGCCGCGCGGGACGACGACGGTCGACAGGATCAGAGCGAGTCTTCGATCTCGTCGAACAGGATCAGGTCGGCGCTGACCATGATCAGCGTGCTCAGCTCGGTCTCGGCCCGGCCGTTGCGGCTGAAGAGGCGGCCGAGGAACGGGATGTGGCTGAGGAACGGGATGCCCGAATGGGCGCGCTGGCTCGCCGCGTTGTTGAAGCCGGCGATCATCAGCGAGCCGCCGTCGGGGATGATCACCGACGTACGCACCGCCTGATAGATCAGCTCCGGCATCAGGATCGGATTGCCGCCCGCGATCGCGAAGTTGTTCGGCGGGTTGACGACGCCGCCCGAGCTGCCGGTCGCGCCCGGGAACGGATTGGTGGCGCTGTTGATCGGCGGACCGAAGCGGCGCCACTGACGGACCTGCGCGTTGGTCGGGCGCAGCGTCAGCGTGATGTACTTGCGATCGGCCGAGGCCACCGCCTGCACGTCGAGCACCGTGCCGTACGACAGGATCGAGACGATCGGGTCGTACTGCGACTGGACGACGTCGTAGTCGGCGACGTACGACTGCTGGTTCATGTTGACGAGGTGCGCCTGCTGGCCGTTGAACAGCGTCAGGTCGGGCTCGAAGAGGATGTTGCCGCGGCGTTCCTTCTCGATGGCGGTCAGGATCGCCGACGCGTACAGGCCGTCGGACAGGTGGAAGACCTGCGTCTGGAAGCGTCCGCCTTCACCCGGCTGCGGCGCGCCCAGCGTCAGGCCGCCGGTGGTGTAGCTCTGCAGCGGCGTGTTGAGCGCCGCGGCGACCGAGCTGCCCGAGTCGGCGTTGACCAGGCCCACGCCCTGGGTCGACGCCAGGTTCGGATTGACGCCGGCGGGCGGAGCGGTGACGGCCGGCGGGAAGACGCTGGGGTTGCCCGGCACGCGGCCGTACTGGTTCCAGTTGACGCCGATCTCCTCGAGCAGGCTGTTCTCGACGTTCAGGAACTTGACCTTCACGTGGATCTGCAGGCCCTGCTGGTTGCGCAGGCTGCGCAGCAGCTCGTCGACCTGCTTGTGCACGGTCGCCGACTGCGTGATCACCATCGAGCCGCCGAACTCCTCGATCGCGACGCCGTCGGTCTCCCAGGTCGCCGGGGCGACGACGCCGCGGATGATCTCGATGAACTCGTTGAGCTCGGGCGGCGCGGTGTCCTCGACCGGCGGCAGCAGGCGCGAGCCTTCCTCGCCGGGCTGCGGGATGTCGAGCTCGGGACCGGGGAACGCGGTCATGCCGTGGGTCAGGTCGCGGATGTCGTACAGCTTCATGTAGACTTCGCCGCGCAGCCCGGCCTCGTTCGAGATGAAGATCGCCTCATCGCGCAGGACGTAGTTCAGCGAGGTCAGGCGCATGATGAAGTCGAGCACGTTGCGCAGCTTCATCGCGTCGACCTTGAGCGTCACGGGCGGCGGCGCCGCGGCGATGACCTCCGGATCGATGACGATGTTCACGCCGGTGATGCGCTGCAGGAAGTTGATGGTCTCGACCAGGTCGTTGTCCTGGAAGTCGAGCGTGACCTCCTGCTCGAGCTGGGCGTTGATGTTCTTGCGCCACTCCTCGTCCTCCTCGGCGAGGCCGCGCACCGGCGCGCCGCGGCGCGCGTCGATCTCGGGCCAGTCGTGCGAGTAGGTCAGCAGCTCCATCTGCGGCAGCATCTCGGTGCGCATCTTCTCGCTGAGCAGCTTGTGCTCCTCGTCCCAGCGGTCGGCGGTGACCTGGCGCAGGTAGATGTGGCGCTCGCGACGGCAGCGGACGAGGAGGTCGTGGGCGCGCTCCTCGGCGCGGTTGATCTTGAGGATCTGCTCCGACAGCAGGATCGCCTCGTCGTAGTCGCGGCGCTCGCGCGCCTTGAGCGCGCGCTTGAACATCGCGTCGATGCGGTCGCGCTCGATCTTCTGGCTCTCGCGGGTCAGCGCCTGGCTGCGCTCCGAGGCGCTCTGGTTGGCCTGGGTGGCCTCGGTCATCTCCTGCTGGGCGCGGCGCTTGCGCGCCTCGGCGATCAGCGATTCGACGCGGCGCTGCTCGGGCTCCTTGCGCTCGTCGGCGAAGGGCAGGCTCTCGAGCCGGATGTGCGCCATCGAGAAGAGGCGCTCGGCCTCGGCGTAGTCGCCGGCCTCGAGCGCGGAGGTGCCGTCCTCGATCTTCTGCTGGGCCTCGATCCACAGCTGCTGCTGCTCGACGGTCAACTCGTCGGCGATCTGGACGACGGTCACCGAGTGGTGATCGCGGTTGTGGCCGGCGATCGCCTGGGCCTGGGCCAGGGCGTCCTGGTACTCCTGCTTGTCGGGCATGTAGTCGACGGCGATGCCGAGCGACCGCACGGCGTCCTCGAGCCGGCTCTCGGACAGCGCGCGCTTGCCCTCCTCGAAGTGGTAGGCCGCGGCGACCTCGCGCCCGGCGCCGTGCTTCTCGGCCTCCGCGGCGTAGTCGCGCAGCGCCTGGGCCGCGGCCGCGTCGCCGGCGACCCCGCCGCCCGGCTCGGCCTCGCCGGCCGCCGCGAACCCGCAGGCGGCGACCATGACCGCGCACAGGCGCAGGTTGAGCCACGTCATGGACACATGGATAGGCACATTGTGGCGCTTCACAGCTTCGCCTCCGCTTCGTCGTAGGTGATGATGTTGACGGTCGCGAGCAGGTAGAGCTGCGAGCGTTCACTGTATCGGCCGCGACGCCCGAACAGGCGGCCGAGATACGGGATGTGGCCGAGGAACGGCACTTTGGACGAGCCGCTCTCGTCGATGTGGCGGCCGAAGCCGCCGACGAGCAGGGTCGCCTTGTCGGGAACGGTGATGGTCGTGCCGACCGAGCGGACCGCGACGTTGGGCAGCTCGATCGGATACCCGGCGAAGCCGGTGAAGGCGTCGGCGACGAGCACCGGGGCGTTGATCACCTCGGTGTACATGGAGTAGCTCGCCAGCGCGGGCTGGAACTCCATGGTGACGTACTTGAGGTCGGCGCTGACGAACGGCTTGATGTCGAGCAGCGCGCCGATGTTGAGCACCTCGATGGTCGGATCGAGGACGTCGTTGACGATCGTGTAGTCGGCGATGTAGGCGACCTGGTCGCCGACGAAGATGTTGGCGCGCACGCCGTTGAGCGTGGCGAGGCTCGGCCGGGCGAGGATGCGGCCCTGCTGCTTGCGCTCGAGCGCGTGCAGCATCGCCGAGACCTGGGTGTTGCCGATGCGCAGGAAGCTCAGGTACAGGCCGGTGCTCGCGATCCGCGGATTCGCCTGCACGGCGGTCTCGGGCAGGCGGTTGATCAGGTCGCCCTGCAGGGTCGTGTGCTGGTTGGGCGAGTTGAAGTAGCCGGGCGAGGTCGTGGTCGCGCCGATCGGCCGCAGCAGCGTGTCGGCGGCGCCCCAGTTGACGCCGATCTCCTCGAGGTAGCCGTCATTGATCGTCAGCCAGCGCGCGTCGATGTGGACGACCACGCGGCGGACGTTGGATTCGCTGCGCACGAACTCGCGCACCAGCTCGTGGACCGTGGGCGGCGCGGTGACGAACAGGGTGTTGCCGCGGATCTCGATCGCGTTGCCGTCGGCGCCCCAGGTCTGCGGGCTGACCGCGTTCTGCAGCAGGTCGACGAAGTCCTCCGGGGCGAGCGCGTCGGGGGCATCGGGCGCCGCGCCGAACAGGTCGAAGCCGGCGCCGCTGCTGCCGGACGAGTAGCTCAACGTCCGGCCGGCCTGATCCAGCGGCTGGAACACCAGGTGCGCGACGTCGTAGGTCGCGAGGACCGGCGCGTGATCGGGATCGGGTCCGACGTAGACCGCCTGGCGGCTGATCGACCAGCCGGTGCCGGCCATCCGGCACAGCCAGGACAGCGCCGAATCGATGCGCATGCCTTCGGCGATCAGGGTCACGGTCCGGTCGCCATCGGCGAGGACCTGCGGATCGACGATGACATTGACCCCGCCCTGGTCAGCGAGGTAGTCCAGCGCCTCGGCGAAGCTGGTGTCCTCGAAGCGGAAGGTGAGCCGCTGCGCCAGGCGCTGCTGGATCCGGCGATGCCATTCCGGCAGCGCCGATTCGGCGCTGGCGACGCCGCGCTCGGCGGTGCGCGTCGCCCAGTCGTGCGGGAAGATCGGGCGGCCGTCGAAGCCTTCGGGGATCAGCGCGCGGGCGATGCGCTCGACGACTTCCTGGCGCAGGTGCTGGTCCTGCTCCTTGATCGACGCGGCGCGCTGCTCGTGGACCTGGACGATGAGCTCGGTGAACAGCTTCTCGGCGCGCGGCTCGCCGGGGTGGTCGCTGACCAGGCGGCGGCACAGCGCCAGGGCGGTGTCGTAGTCCTGCTCGCGCTGCAGCTCGAGGATCCGGGCGAGGCGTTCGTCGAGGAGGTTGCGCTCGGCATGCGCGAGGCGCGCGCGATCGACGCGCGCCTCGTCGAGCGCGTCGAGTCGTCCGGCGCCGGCTTCGACGCCGTCGGCGGCCTGGGTGTCGCGGACGACGGTCGCGGTCAGGGCCTCGATGCGTGCGAGCTCGCGCGCGGCCGCGTCGCCGCCGACCACGGGCGCCAGCAGGGCGCGCGCGCGGTCGAGCTGGGCCAGCGCCTGCTCCGGGCGCCCGTCGCCGGCCAGGAGCTCGGCGCGCTCGATCGCATCGCGCGCCTCGGCCACCGCGAGCTGCGCCTGGACGGAGGCGCCCGCGACGTCGCTGGCGAGCGGCGTCGGCCCACCCGCGGCGAGCGCGTCGACCTCGAGCAGGCCGCGCCGCGCCTCGGTGCTCGCGGCGTCGGCGATCAGCGCGCGCTGGTAGAGCTCGCGCGCGGCGGCGAAGCGCCCTTCCGCCTGCGCCGACCGCGCTTCGGCGACCAGCGGATCGGCCGGCGACGGCGGCGCCGCATCGGCCTCGACCGCCGACGCCGACGCGCACAGCGTCGCCGTCAGGATCGGGACCAGCGCCCAGCGCGTGGCTGCGCCGCTGGCGTTCAGCCAGGTGCGCCACGTCGTCGGCGCTTGGCCGACGATCCGGATGTGCCGCGGGCCAGCCATCGTTACTGCAGCGCTTCCTTCTCGGCCAGGTCGACGATCTCGGCGTTGAGCAGGAAGAACAGCCGGCGGTTGGCATCGTAGATGCCGTTGCGGCTGAACAGACGGCCGAGGAACGGGATGTGGCTGAGGAACGGGATGCCCATGTGGGTGCGCTGGCGCGTCGAGGTGGTGAACCCGCCGATCAGCAGGGTCGCCTTGTCCGGCAGCATCACCGTCGAACGCAGCGTGCGCACGACGACGTTGGGCAGCTCGATCGGGTACGGCAGGCCGAGGATGACCACGCCGCCGTCGCCGCCGCCACCGACCACGCGCGGCGCGGCGATCAGCTCGACGAACACGCCCTGGAGCACGACCGAACTGGGGCGGATCTCCATGGTGATGTACTTGCGGTCCGAGCTGACCACCGGGCGGACATCGAGGATGTCGCCGTAGGTCAGCACCTCGATGGTCGGATCGAGGTTGTCGTTCACGACCGTGTAGTCGGAGATGTACGCGTACTGGTTCATGAACGCGCAGTGCGCGCGCTGGCCGTTGAAGGCGGTGATGCGCGGCGCCTGGAGGATCTGCGAGTCCGACTCCTCCTCGACCGCGCTGAGCACCGCGTTGATCTGATCGGTGCCGAGGAAGTTGCCGAGCTTCCAGGCGTATTCGCCGTGCAGGCCGCGCGAGTAGCCTGGCGGGCCGCCGGCCGAGTAGGCCTGCTGGTTCGGCACGGCCGAGGCCATGTCGTAGTAGGTCGAGCCGAAGAACGCGTTCTGCTCGTTGACGCGCGTGTAGCCCGAGGTGCCGGTGCCGGACGCGGTCGGGCCGCCGGGGCCGAGGTTGAGCAGGCCGGCCGGCGAGTTGTGGTACTCGACGCCGATCTCCTCGAAGAAGTTCTTGCGCACCTCGAGCACGCGCACGGTCATGTGCACCTGCAGCGAGCGCTGGTTGCGCATGTTGATCAGCAGCTGGTCGACCAGCGCGTGCACTTCCGGCGCCTGGCTGATGAACAGCGACGAACCGGTGCGCGCCTCGATGGCGACGCCCTCGCCTTCCCACTGCCCGGGCGCGACGTTGTTCTGGATGAAGTCGACCAGGTCCTGGGGATCGGCGGCCTCGCCGTCCTCCATCGCCGGTCCCGAGAACAGGTCGAAGCCGCCGCCGCCGCCGCCGCTGCCGGAGTTGTACGCCAGCTCGCGGCCCGGGAAGTCGCGCACCGGCGAGATCAGGTCGGCGACGTCGTAGACGCGCAGCAGCGTCGCGCCGGTGACCGCCTCGTTCGAGATGTAGATCGCCTGGTTCTGCACGGCCATGAACAGGTTGGTCAGCTCGAGCACCCACTTCAGCGCGTCGCCGAACTTCATGTCGCGCGCGCGCAGCGTCACCGTCGCGCTGCCGGAGGCGTAGACCTCGGGGGCGACGATGATGTTCACGCCGGTGACCTGGCGGAAGAAGTTGACCACGTCCTCGAGCGAGGTGTCCTCGAACTCGAAGGTCACCTGCTGCTGCAGGCGATCCTGGATGGTGGCCATCCACGGCTCGACCTTGGACGAGCCGAGCTCCTGCGGCTGGCGCAGCGAGCGCTTGCGCCAGTCCTCGGGATAGACCAGCAGGTCGCTCTGCGGGATCAGCGCGCGGTGGATCTCCTCGTGCACGCGGGCGTTCAGCTCGAGCTTGGCCTCGCGGTATTCGCCGTCGAACTGGGCGTGGCCCTTGCGGCGGGCGGCGAGGTACAGATCGCGCGCGTCGTCGCGCCGGCGATCCAGCTGGTACGCCTCCCACGCGTCGAACTCGGCGCGCTTGTAGTCCTTGCGCTTGTACGCCTCCTTCGCCCGGCGCAGCAGCTCGTCGACCTTGGCGTGGAGCGCGTCCTCCTGGAGGTTCGCGAGGGTCTCGGCCTTGACCTGCGCCGCGGCGCGGTCCTTGCTGCGCTCGCTCAGCTCCTGCCGGCGCGACGAGGCGCGCGCCTCGAGCCGCTTGGCGGCGATCTGGTCGGGCAGCGTGCCCCAGTCGAACTGGTACGGGAAGGTGCGCAGCGCGACGTCGACGCGGTCGAAGTCGAGCTCGGCGCCCTGGTAGTCGCCGGCCGCCATCTTCTTGTCGCCGGCCTCGATCAGCGCCGCCATGCGCACGGCCGCTTCCTGGGTCTTCACGTCCTGGATCTGGTGCAGCCAGGTGGTGACCATCTGCAGGCGGTTGTCGCGCTGGCTGAGCACGGCGAGCAGATCCTGGCGCAGGACCTGGGCGCGCTCGTGCGGCGGATAGGCGTTGATCGCCTCCTCGACCGCTTCGAGCGCGGCGGTGAATTGCGCCGAGCGGTAGAGCGCGAGCGCCTGCGTGTACTTCGCCTCGGCGGCGACCGCGGCCTTCGAGGTCGGCCCGTCGCCGATCGCGCGCAGCGCGGCTTCCTGATCGGGGGTGAGCGTCCCCTGATCGCCCGTGGTCGGCGCCTCTCCGGCGGCGAGGCCCTGGTTGGCGATGGCCGCCAACGCGAGCAGCACGGTCGAAACAGGCAGGCTGGTCTTGCGCATGTCGTCTCCTGGAGGCCGGCGGAAGCAGCGCTCGCATGGTTGTCGACCATGCTCGCACGACGCCCGTCCTGGGCAGCGAGTCGCCAGCATGCGATGGGGTCGTGGACTGCAAACCCCGCCCTCGCAGGCACGTGGGCGCGTGTCTCCCACGGTCGCGCGAGGCGCGCACACCCGCCCGTCCGGGCTCTTGAAACCCGGGATCGGGGTTATCGCGGGGGCGTGGAGACGTCCGGACACGACGACGCCGGCGGGGGTGCCGCCGGCGTCGTCACCTTCGCGATAAACGCCGCGATCAGGGCTTCGGCGGCGCGGTCGGGGCCGGGGCGGGAGCTGCGGCCGGCGTGGCCGGCGCGGCAGCGGCCGCGCCTTCCGGAGCCGCGCCGGCGTCGGGCGTGACCGACATGGCGGCCTTCGGGGTCACGCCGCGCTTCCATTTGGTGGTCAAGCCGCCGTTGTTCTCGTCCCAGAAGAGCAGGCGGCCGTCGGCGCATTCGAAGTAGGTGGTGTCGGTGTCGGCACCGATGTCGCCCGCTTCCATCAATTCCAGGAGCGGCCCGGTGTCCGGAGCATGGGCGATCGGCTTGGCCGGCGTGAGGCCGACCTGGCGGAAGCCCTGGGCATTCTTGCGGAACTCGTCCTCCTCCTTGAAGGCGCCCGCCGGGTAGTCCGGGTAGGTGGCGAGGGTCGCACGCGCCGGGCGGTTGATCGTGCCCAGCTTGACCAGCTCGACCGTGAGGTTGGTCTGGCGGTTGCGCAGGATGGCCACGTCGTAGGGCTTCTCCTCCGCCTCGAGCTTGAGGTCCTTGCCCTTGGCGCCACCCGCGCGCGCGGTGACCTCGATCTTCCAGAAGACGATGCGGGGGCGCGCCTGCTCGACGCGCTCGAGCACGAACGGGGTGCTGAAGTCGACCTTCACGATCTTGCCGCCCTCGCCTTCGGGCACCTTCTCCTCGTGGCCGACGTTCTCGCCGGGCTTGACCTTGAAGAGGAAGGGCTGGACCCACTTCTCGGCGTTGGGCTGCCGATAGAGCTTGGTGACCAGGATGCGCGCTTCGGGTTCACCGGCCTCGCCGTTGGCGGCGGGCGGAGCCTCCCCGGCGGGCGCCTCACCCTCGCCCGCGGGCTGGGCGGCGCCGGCACCGGGCAGCGCGGCCGCGACGCTCTTGAGCGCCAGCTTCACATCGACGCCGGCCTGGATCTGGTCTGCCGGATCATCGCTGGGACGGCTGATGTAGAGCAGTTCCTTCTCGCTCGCGGGCGCGAAGATCTTCGCGAGCCCGGCCGCGGGTGCCGCGAACTGCTTGAGCACATCCGGGTGCGACGGGTTCAGGGAATCCCACGGCACCGGCTTCTTCGGGTAGGGACCGAGATGGACGAGCACCTCGTTGCCCGCAGCCGCGCCCGGGGTGAAGCCGGTCGCCTTGACCACCGTGCTGGCGCGGAAGGTGTACGTCTGGAAGGGAACGCCTTTGACGACGACGGGTTTCTGCGCCTGTTCGAGGGTCAGCTCGGCGATCTTCTCCCAGGGCTTCGACGGATCGCCGACCTGCTGCTCGAGCACGAAGCCGACCACCGCGGCGTGGTTCTCGATCTCGACCTCCTTCTCCTTGCGGTCCCAGGACACGTCGGCCTCGCTCGATGCGCGCGGATCGTCGCTCACGACCGATTCGGGCTTCGAGACGGTGATCTCGATGACGCCGGTCTTGTCCTCGACCTCGACCTGCGGCGGATTCAGCTCGTAGATGTAGTAATGGCCGGAGACCTCGCCGCGGATCCTGCCGACGTTCGGATGCAGGGTCTGGTTCGCCATCGCCGTCTGCGCGGAGAAATCGATGCCGAAGCGCGACTTCAGGTCGCCGACGTGGTCGGGCGCCGGCTTGAGGATCGGCGGCTGCTGCGAATTGCGCGCGGCGGCGATCGATTCGATGTCGCTCTTGATCTTCTCGGCGTTGGTGCCCGTCGGGCGGATGCCGTCGTTGACCAGGGCGCTGTAGATCGCCCACGCGCCGAGGATGCTGACCAGGACCACCGCGACCTTCTCGCCGTGACGCAGGAGGAATTCCTTGGGGTCCATCACTTGGCCTCCTGGGTCATGTCCACGGCCAAGAGTTCGATCGTCGCCTGCGCCGGCAGCGTCTGGCTTTCATCGCCGAGGCGCTTGCCGACGTCCATGCGCCCGAGGCGCGCGCCGGCGACCACCACCACCGGCTTGTCGAGCTGCTCCAGCTTGGCGATCATCTGCAGCAGGCTCGATTCGACCCCCTGCAGCCTGATCGTCGCCAGGTAGGTCTTGCGGATGCGGTCCTTCAGCGGGCCGTCCTTCATGTTCTCGTCGGCCTTCGTCCACTCGATGCCCACGAGCTTCGGCTTCTGCGGCGGCAGGCTCGCGACGACGGTGCCGTCGGCGCGGCGATTCACCGCCGGGTTCGGATCGATCGCCGCCTCGATGGTCAGCAGGGTCTCGATGACGGCGCGCGAGATCGCCAGGCGCGCGGTGAGGAGGGGCTGCTGCTCCTCGCCGAAGGTCGTCCCGCGCGGCGTCTCGAAGCCCGCGACCTTGCGCACCTTGTCGTCCTCGCGGAAGCGCGCGGACTCGTCCACCGCATCGCGGTTCGCGGCTCCCGCCTTGGCGTCCGGGATCAGCATCTGCCCGGCCTCGTCGAGACGCTTGAGCAGGTTCTCGGTCTCGTCGAGGTAGCGGTTCTGCCACTCGACCTTGCTGGTCGTCTCGACCAGCTTGGCGTTCAGCGGCATGCTGCGCGCCGAGAGGTCGGCGGCGATCGCCTCGAGCTGCTGCTGGTAGCCGGCGACGGCGGGGTCGAGGACGCCCTTCCAGCGCGCGGTGATCAGGTACTTCGAGGTCAGGTCCTTGAACGCGACCGGATCCTCGACGTCGAAGGTCCCCTGCAGCGGCGTGGTCGCCAGCTTGTGCAGCGTGTCGAGCTTCTTGACCTGCGCGTCGAGCTTGGTCTTCACGTCCTCGGGCCGGTCGCCCGCCTCATCGGCGGGCGTGTAGACGACCATCAGGATGAGCATCGCCAGCAGCGCCGCGCCGCAGACCCACCAGAACAGATAGCGTTGGACCTGGTTCACTTGACGTCCTTCGGACCGAGGTTGCAGGCGAATCGCAGGACCGTGACCGGCACCGAGCGCTTCTCCTCGTACACCTTGTCGCTGATGTTGCCGTCCTCGTCGCGCTTCTGGTCGTCGATGTAGTAGTAGGAATCGCTGCCGGGCGATTCGCCGACCGTCTGCACGTCGGTGAACAGCGTCTCGGAGCGGTGCTGCGCCTTCAGCCACGCCGGCGTCGGGATCGCCTTCAGCTGATCCTCGATCGCCTTGCTCTTGAGGTCCTTGTTCGCCTTCGGCACGTGGATCTCCACGTTGACCGTGCGCGGCAGCGCCAGCGCCGCGAACGGACCCGGCGACTCGGCGTAGGCGAGCGTCGGCAGCTCGATCTCGGTCAGGTACGCGGCCTGCAGGTACGGATCCTGATCGGGCTTGGTGATGTCCACGTCCGCCGGGTTCAGCGCGCCCTTGTCGGCGATCAGCTTCTGCACCGCCTGCGTGACCTCGTCGAACACCGCGGTGGCGACGCCGCGGTTGCCGACGCTGGCGTAGGCCGCCAGCTCCTGCGCGCGCGGGCCGACCAGCTCGAGCACGACCTTCGAATCCTTCTGCGCCGTCGCCTGCTCGCTGTCGGCGGCCTTGATCCGGCTGATCAGGTCGGCGTTCTCGTTGGTCACCGACTGGACGATCGCGAACTGGACGCCCCAGGCGACCGCGATGATCGCGAGCACGGCGAGCGCCGCCCAGCGCTTCTCCTTGAGCAAGCGCTCGACGCGCAGCGTGTTCGGCAGCAGGTTGACGTTGGCCTTGGCCTGGCCGATGCCCTGCAGCGCGCAGCCCATCGCCACGCCGAGCGACTGCAGGTCCTGCAGGAAGTGCTCGCGGTCGATGCCGGCGCCGACGGTGATCTTCTCGAGGTCCTCGAGGCTGATGATCGCCTTGCGCAGGCGGTCGGCGAGGAACTGCGGCAGGCTGGGCAGGCGGAAGGTGTTGCCGCTGATGACCACGCTCTCGAGCTTGGCGTTGGCGTTCTGGCTGTGGTAGAAGCCCAGGCTGCGCTGGACCTCGCTGATCAGCTCGTTCAGGCAGCCTTCGATGACCTTGAAGATCTTGTCGGCCTGGCGGCTCTCGCCGATCTGGCGCTTGAGCGTCTCCGCCTCCTCGAAGGAGACGCGGAACTTCTTCATGAACGCCTTGGTGATGTCGTTGCCCGAGATCGCCAGCGTGCGCATCCACAGGGCGTCGCCCTGGTACAGCACGAGGTCGGTGTTCTCGGCGCCGACGTCCAGCACGATGACGGTCTCATCGTCGGGGAAGTCCTGGTCGGCGCGGATGAAGTTGTAGAGCGCCAGGCTCGACACGGTCACGGCGCTGAGGTTGATGCCGACCTGCTTGGCCTTCCGGACCAGCTCGTGGATCAGATCGCGCTTGGCCGCGAACAGCGCCACGTCGTTCGACGCGCCGTCGGGCGCCGGCGACAGGTGGTAGCCCCACTCGACCTCGTCGAAGTTGCCCGGGATCGCCTGGCGAGCCTCGAGCTCGACCATCTTGTCGACTTTTTTCGGGTTGATGACCGGGATGTTGATGGTCTTCGCGTAGATCTGCCTGCCGCTCAGGCACGCGACCACCGGCGTGTTGCCGAACTGCTCGCGCGTCGCCAGCGCGGTCAGCGCCTTGACCACCGCCTCCTCGCGATCGATGTCCTCGCCGGTGACGATCGGCTCGATGGAATAGCCCGCGACCGAAGCGCTGTCGCCGGAGCGCGCGACCTTGACCGCCTTGATGGTCGAATGACCGATATCGATGCCCCACGCGACCGGGCTCTTGTCGATAGCCATAAGCTGTTTTCCGCCGAGAGATTACGCCAGGGAGCCGATAGTGCCGGGAAATGTAGCCCAGGGCGCGGAAACGGTCAAAGGGGTCGCAAAGCTGCGATCCTCCGGGTGTGTGATGGTCGAAGTGCGTGGCACACCGGAGGTTGGCGTCGACGAGGGGTCGGCGGCGTCAGCGGAAACGCGCCCTCGGCGAGCCGGTCGGTGGGCCGGGCGCGAAGCCAGATCCCGCGGACGGTTCCCTCGTTAGGACGCGGGCCTAGCGTCCGGGAACGGAGAGATGGCAGAGCGGCCGAATGCGGCGGTTTTGAAAACCGCTAGACCTTCACGGGTCTCGGGGGTTCGAATCCCTCTCTCTCCGCTGGTCATGGGGGAGCCGCTTCGCGGCCTCCCCCAAGGAACGCGCCTTCGGCGCTGCCCCCTTGGAAACAACTCACAGGCTGATCGGGAGCGCCCTTCGGGCGGCTCTCGATCAGCCGCCGGCGGCGCTGGCCTTGCCGGCGGGAGGCATCGAGCCGAGCAGGAGGTCCTGGACGCGTTTGGCGAAGGCGGCGGCGTCGGGGACGCGGGAGCCTTCGGCGAGGAGGGCCTGGTCGCGGAGGATGGCGAGGTGGTCGGCGAAGGCGGGGGCGCCGGATTCCTGCTCGGACCGCAGGCGGGCGACCAGGGGATGGTCGGCGTTGAGCTCGAGGATGCGCTTCTGGGCGGGGACGTCGCGGCCCATGCGGCGCATCAGCTCCTCCATCTGCGGCGTGATGCCGTGCTCGCCGGCGACCAGGCAGCACGGGCTGTCGGTCAGGCGGGCGCTCAGGCGGACGTCGGCGACGTCGTCGGACAACGCCTTCTTGCACGCCTCGAGGAAGCCGCCCATCTCCTTCTGCTTCTCGTCGATCGCCTTCTTCTCGTCGTCGGTCGCGGCGTCGGCGTCGCCCTTGGCGATGTTGCGGATCGGCTTGCCGGCGAATTCGGTGAAGTGGCTGGTGACCCATTCGTCGACCGAATCGACCAGCAGCAGGACCTCGTAGCCCTTCTTGACGAAGCCCTCGAGGTGCGGGCTGGCCTTGGCGGCGACCAGCGATGGCGCGGTCAGGACGTAGATCTCCTTCTGGTCCTCCTTCATGCGCGCGACGTAGTCGTCGAGGCCGGTGACGCGCTCGTCGTCGGCGGGCTCCTGCGCGCGCGTCCAGGTCGAGCGCCAGCGCACCAGCTTGGCGATCTTCTCCTTCAGCTCCTTGTCCTGCTCGACGACCAGGCCCTCGCGCAGGACGGCGCCGAAGACGCGGTCGATGGTGGCGAACGTCGCCTGCTCCTTCTCGTCGCCCTTGGCGAGCTTGGTCAGGTGGTCGAGGATGCGCTTGACCAGCTGCTTGCGCAGCTTCTGCACCGAATCCTGCTGCTGCAGGATCTCGCGGCTGACGTTCAGCGGCAGGTCGTCCGAGTCGACCACGCCGCGGACGAAGCGCAGCCATTCGGGCAGCAGGTCCTTGCAGTGGTCCATGACGAAGACCCGGCGCACGTAGAGCGACAGGCCGCGGTGGTCGCGGTCGAACAGGTCCATCGGCCGCTCGCCCGGGATGAACAGCAGGGCGGTGAACGACAGCGTGCCCTCGACCGTCACGTGCAGGCGCGTCGCCGGCTCGTCGAACTGGTGGCAGGCGGCCTTGTAGAATTCTGCGTACTGCTCGTCGCTGATCTGGTCCTTCGGCCGCGTCCACAGCGCCTGGCCGGCGTTGACCTGCTCGAGCTCGGCCTTCACGCCCTTGTTGAGGTCGTCCTGGCTGACGTACTTCGGGATGCGCACCGGGTAGGCGACGTAGTCGCTGTACTTCTTGATCAGCTCGCGCAGGCGCCACTGCTGGAGGAACTCCTTGGCGTCGTCCTTGAGGTGGAGCGTGATCTCGGTGCCGCGACGGGCGCGCGGGACGGTCTCGGTCTTGAAAGTGCCGTCGCCCGTCGATTCCCAGCGCACGCCCTGATCGCTCGAAGCGCGCGCCGAGCGGCTCTCGACGACGATGCGGTCGGCGACCATGAACGCCGAATAGAAGCCGACGCCGAACTGGCCGATGAGGTGCGACTGCTTGGCCTGGTCCTCCGGCAGGGTCGAGAGGAAGGCCTTGGTCCCCGATTTGGCGATCGTGCCGAGGTGCTCGATCGCATCCGCCTCGGTCATGCCGATGCCGGTGTCGCGGATGACCAGCGTGCCGGCGGCCTCGTCCGGGACGATCTCGACATGCAGGTCGTCATCGCCCTTCATCAGATCGGCCTCGGTCAGGCTGGCGAATCGCAGCTTGTCGCAGGCGTCGGAGGCGTTCGACACCAGCTCGCGCAGGAAGATCTCGCGCTCCGAATAGAGGCTGTGGATCATCAGATGGAGGAGCTGCTGGACTTCGGTCTGGAAGGCGTGCTGGGTCATGGGAGATCCTGTCGGAATGACGCGAGAGCCGGCTGGCCTGCAAATGCGGTGCCGAACGACCGGAGCCGGTGCGCAGGCGTCTGCAACTAAGCCTGGAATCTCGGCCTGCGCCGACCACAACCGCCGGACTTCCCAGGAGCCTCCATGCGCACCCTCATCATCGCCTGCATCTCGTTCGCCCTGATCGGCGCCGAATCCGAAGCCGACGCGATCAAGCGTCTCGCCGGCGGCAAGCCGCTGCCGGCCGGCACCCACGCGGTCACCATCCCCGACAGCCCGAAGCAGAGCATCTCCTTCCTCAGCGACGCCGAGGAGCGCATGGTCGGCACGGTCGCCATGAGCGGCAAAGCCACCCTGGGCGAGGCCACCATCGACGCCGACGCGGGCACCGGCACCGGCTCGATCACCATCCCCGCCGCGTCGTTGTCGACCGGCGTCGCGATGCGCGACGAGCACATGCGCAGCGACGGCTGGATGGACACCGCCAAGTTCCCGACCATCGCCTTCACCGACGTGAAGCTGAAGAGGGTCGCCGACACCGTCTGGAAGGTCGACGGCACCTGGACCATGCACGGCGTCTCGCGGCCGCTCTCGACCTACGCCAACATCCGCCTGGTCCCCGAGATCCCGCACTTCGGCAAGGACGTCGTGCGCATCAGCGCGTCGTTCCCGCTCGACCTCAAGGAATACGGGCTGACCAATCCGGGCATCGGCACGGCGACCGTGGCGCAGGTGTGGACCGTCGACCTCAGCCTGCTCGCGCTGAAGAAGTAGGAATCGGGCTCGGCCGGGCTCGGCGCCTGTCGAGCTTCGGGCTTCGGGGCTTCGGGCTTCGGGGCTTCCACCGGAAACCATGCGCAACCTCGTCATCCTGCTGATCGCCCTCGTCCCCTGCTGGCTGCCGCTGGCGGTGATCATCGACATCACCGCCGGCGTCGACGGCATCGAGATGCGCCAGCTCAACGAGCCCGCGGATTGGCCGCGCCTGGCCGAGGCCAACGCGCCGGCGACGACGCGCGACTGGCTGAACGACGTCTACGGCACGCCCGCCGCCGGCGAGCAGCTCGCGCGCTTCGTGTTCGTCCCGGCCGAACGCATCGTCACGACGCCCCAGGGGCACACCCTGATCCGCCTCGACCGCTCGCGTGGGGAATGGCTGATGGAGGCGCGGTCGCTGCGCAATCTCGCTGGCCTGGCGACCGCCGCCAACGTCGCGGCCGCGATCGTCGCCGGCCTCGTGCTCATCGTGGTGCGTCGCCGTCAGCGCAGGTCGGCAGCGGCCGGACGCGCGACGGAATCCTCCCAATCCCAGACGTAGAGCGTGCGCGCGGTCGCGTCGTAGGCGACCCACCGCGCCGCGGTCACCGTGCCGGTGCCGATGCCGACCAGCGCGTGGCACCAGCGCTCGCCCGGTCCCGGCGCGAACCACGCCGGCAGGCCGCGTGGCGGAGCCGCGAAGTCCCACGCCGCTACCGGCGGCGGGCCGTCCGCGGCCAGCGGCCGCAACGGCATGTGGTGCCCGGCGATCGCCAGCGCGTCGTCGCGGCCGATCCCGCGCACCGCCAGCAGGTAGCGGTGGACGTCCTTCGCCGGACGCAGGCAGGCGTCGACGGTCGTCGCCGGCAGGCGCTCGACCTCGATCACCTCTGCGGCCGGGATCGCCCGCCCTTCCAGCCACTCCGGCGATGCCGCGTCGGCGACGCGCAGCAGGCGGTCGCCGATCACCACCGCGAGCTCGTCGGCGACCACGCGCGTCGCCGGCGGCCGCGGCAGGCTGGCGTCGGCGCGGCGCCACATCCACACCTGCATCAGCTCGCTGGTCGGATCGTAGACCGCGAAGCGCCCCTCGACGCCGTCGGCGGTGCCGCGCTCGAAGACCCGGCTCTGGGCGCCCTGCGGTCGGAACCACGCCGGCGGCGCGAATGGATCGTCGACGCCGCCGCGCGGCCAGTCGGCCGGCGGCGCGTCGTCGATCGGCCGGCGGCTGTCGGGCGGGAACGTGACCAGCTGCGCCGCCTCGTCGGCCGCCATGGTCGCGCGCAGGATCAGGCAGTCGCCGCGCTCGTCCTGGAACTGGCGCAGGTGGATGTCGCGCCAGGTGCGCGGCCGCGCCGCGCCGAAGCGGTAGCCGGCGGCGGCGAGATCGTCGAGCGACGCGTGCTCGAGGCGGATGTCCGGCCCCGCCCCGGTCTCGTCGACCAGCCGCCCCGCGACCAGCCGCGCGCCGATCACCAGCCCGGCCCCGATCGCGAACGCCACCAGCGCCGTCTGCATCGCCGAACGTCGGGCCATGCGCGATGGTCGGGCGCGATCGCGGTCGCGGAAGGCCCGCCGTCGCGCGCCTTCCGCCGCGTCCCGTCGCCGCACCATGCCGCCATGATGCCGCCGCTGGTGGACACCCACTGCCACCTGACCAACGCGCGCTTCGCCGCCGACGTCGACGCCGTCATCGCGCGCGCGCGCGAAGCGGGGCTGTGGCGTTGCCAGCTGATCGGCACCGGCCTGGCCGACGCGCGCGCGGCGAGGGCCCTGGTCGATCGGCATCCGGATCTCCTCGCCTGCGCCGCCGGTCTCGATCCGTTCTCGTGCCACGAGGCCGGCGACGGATTCGACGCCGCGCTCGCCGAGCTCGAGACGCTGCTCGCGGCCGGCGGCTTCCAGGGGCTCGGCGAGATCGGCCTGGAGTACCATCACCAGCTGCTGCCGCACGACGTGCAGATCGCGCAGCTCGAGCGCCAGCTCGCCCTGGCGCGCCGTCTCGGGCTGCCGGCGATCATCCACGTGCGTGACGCGCACGACGACATGCTCGCGACGCTGGCGCGCCACGAGGGGACGCGCGGCGTCATCCACTCGTACATCGGCGACGCGCCGACCGCGCGGCGCTATCTCGACCTGGGCTGGCACCTGTCGTTCAATGGCACGCTAACCTTCAAGGCCAACGCCTTCCTGCGCGAGGCCGCGGCGATCGTCCCCGCCGACCGTCTGCTGATCGAGACCGACAGCCCGTACCTGGCGCCGATGCCGCTGCGCGGCCAGCGCTGCGAGCCCGGCTTCGTCGTCCACACCCTGCACCTGCTGGCCGAGGTGCGCGGCGAGCGGCCGGAGGACGTCGCGGCGTGGACCACGCGCAACGCCTGCGCGCTGTTCCGCCTGCCGTTGCCGTGGTGAATCCCCTCGCCGAACGCTTCGGCATCGACCTCGCCGACGGCGAACGCGACCCCGAGCGGATCTGGACGGCCATCGGACGTATCGAAAGCGGCGACGGCGATACGCGGTTCGCCGCCGCCGCGGCGCGCGAGCTGCTGCGCCTGGCCGGCGCGCGTCTGCCATCGGCAGGCGAATCGTCCGATGGCACCGCGCTCGCGACCTTGTGGCCGACCCGCCGCGCGCGACGGCGCGGCTGGCGCGTGCTGCGGCGCCATCTGACCGTGCCGCGGCTGGCGCTGCCGGAAGCCCTGCGCGCGTTGGCGCTCATGCCATCGGTCGCCGCCGGGGCCTGGCTGATCGCCGACATGCGCCCGGACATCGGCGGCGCGGTCTTCGCCTGGGCGCCGCTCGTGCTGATCAACCTGATGCTCCTGACGCTCGCCGAGCGCGTGTGCGGGTGGCGGCCGCCGAGCGGCGCCGGGACGGTCGCCGACCTCGAGCGCCGCCTGTTCGACAGCCCGCACGACCATCCGTGGACACGCGAGCGCGTCGCGGAAACGGTCACCGCCCCGGGCGAACGCGCATGATCGCTGCGCCATACACGTTCGGAGTTGGCGCGGGACCACCTGGACCCCGCGTGGCCATCGTCCTATCTTGCCGCCGTCCGACGCGGGCAGGCGTGGGCAAGATGACGCAGCGGGTGACGGGCACGTGGGCCGTGGACCGGTAAACCGCGACGATCGACCTTCTCCGTTTGCCCGCGTTGGATTTTTTGTTCCGTGCCGGCGCCGACCGCCGCCCGCGGCATGAAGCCGAGCAGACGACGTACCGACACGACGCGAGGCTCGAGCCTCGAGCCTCGAGCCTCGAGCTCACTCCAGCGGATTGCGCCAGCGCACGCCGCTGATCGGCGCACCCGCTTCATCCGCGGCCAGACGTGCGCAGAAGCCCCAGCCGCCGCCGCCCTGGGCGATGCGCAGCACCACGCGGTGCGTTCCCGGCGTCAGATGGACGCGGACGTGGTCCTGATCCGGCGTCAGCCCGCGCATCGCCGGGTTCTCCCAGACGGACGCGCCGTCGATCCACGCCGCGACGCCATCGTCCGAGCCGAGCAGCAGCCAGGCGTCCTGCTCGTGCTCGACCTCGATCATCGCCGCCGCGTAGGCGTGGACGTTGTCGTGCGGCGTGAACAGCGGCACGAGATCGATGGTGCCGTAGTCGCCGGCTGCGAACGGCCGCGTCCACGCCAGGCGCGCGCCCGCGAGATCGGCGCCCGCGTGCGCCGCGTCGCCGAGCGCTGCCGTGTCGCCCGCCGGCGCCGGGGCGCCCGCGACCGGACCGAGCAGCAGCCAGTCCTTGAACAGCGCGCGGCGACCGGCGAGCGCGGCGAGCATCGCCGTCAGGTGCGTCGCGTCGTCGCCGCTGACGCGGCTCGCCAGCTCATCGGCGAAGGTCGTCGACGTGGCCCCGCCGATACGCGCGACGTACGCCGCCTCGATGGTGCCGAGCCGATCGGCGAAGGCCGCGGGATCCGAGCGCGCGCGGACGGCATCGACGACGCCCTCGAGCGCCTGCGCGCGAATCGCCTCGTCCCAGGCGGGCGTGGCGAGCGCCGCATCCAGGCGCACGCGCGCCAGCCGCGATGCCAGGTGGTTCCTGGTCGTCGCCAGCGCCGGATCGTCGACGGCGCTCGCCAGCCACGCCGCCAGCACCGCCTCGGCCTTCCGCTCGCGCGCCAGCGTCAGCGCGTCCTCCATCCGCCGATCGATGAAGTTGGCGGCGGGATCCGTCCGCAGCACCTCGCCGAGCGCGGTGCAGAAGGCGGTGACGTCGCCGGCGTCGTGCGCCGCGTCGAGCTTGGCCGACGCCGCCTCGCGCCGCGCGATCACGTCGGCGCGCGACCCCGGTTCTCCAACCGCGACGAGCGACGCGCCGGCGACGTCGAGGTCCTCCTCGTCCGCGACCACCACCGTGCCCGCCGCCGGCACGCGCTCCTGCCGCGTGCGGCGCAGCGCCGCCAGCGGATCGCCGACGTAGAGCAGGCGCCACGGCTGCGACGCGTACTGGCCGTGACGCTTGCGGAAGCACGCCGCGTACGGAGCGCCCGCGGCGATGCGCGGCGCGAAGTAGCGGCTGGGCTGGAAGGACTGCAGGAACGGCTCGGCGCACGAACCGAAGTAGGCGTAGGCGCCGCCCCACAGCGCGCGTCCGGCGAGCGTGTCGGCGTCGTAGGGATCGTGGGCCGACCCCGAGTGCGTGGTGTGGATCAGGCACGGCACGCCGACGGGGAAGTCCTCGCTGGTGCCGCCGCCGCCGGCCACCGACCACTCCCAGCCGCCGCCGGACGAGTTGATGAGGATCAGCGGATGGCTGTTCCACGGATGCGTCGCGCGGCGGAACGAGCGGACGTCCGCGGCCCCGTCCTTCAGATGGGTGATGCGCAGCCGCTCGCCCCACGCCTGCTCGGCGAAGCCCATGTGGTAGCGGCCGAACACGCCGCGACCGCTGCCGTAGGTGTTGAACAGCAGCGCCGAATCCGGTTGGAGGAACAGCGAGCACATCGCCTGGTACAGCGCGCGCTCGCGCGGGCCCTGCACGCGCCCGATGACCGCGCGGCGCACGCCGTGCTCGTCGCGGCCGAGGTAGTCGTCGAGCGCGAAGGTGTTGCCCCACCGCTCGTAGACGGCGCCCGTGAAGCGGAACGGGTAGTCGCCGGCGAGGGTGGCGTAGGTCCAGCGCTCATCGGACCACGCGCCGTTGTCCTCCAGGCCGCGGCGCACGGCGCGCGCCAGGTCATCGGCCATGCGTCGCGGGATGTGGTCGGTCGGACGCGACGGACGCGGGCCGTTGTCGTCGAAGGTCGCCAGCGGCACCTCGACCAGGTCCTGGAATCGACCGGCGGCCAGCGCGACCGCGCCGGCGACGCAGGCACCGCCATCGCTGAACACCACCCCGGGAGCGTCGCCCGCGAGGCGATCCAATCCGACCTGCGTGCGGACCTCGGCGAGCGTCGGTTCCGGCGCCGCGGTCGCGGCGCGCAGCCGCACGACCCGCGACGGCTTGAACGCGGCGATGAAGCGCGGCGCGTAGAAGCCGTCGTCGAACAGCACCGGGAAGAACGAGGTCGGCGTCCAGCGCGAGATCGCCTGGACGAAGGACGGCAGGTCGCCGACCAGCACCACGACGTCGCGGGCGACGCGCTTGTCGAAGCGCGCGCGCGCCTTCGTCGGCGCGCCTTCCGCCAGGTGCCGCGCGACCTTGGCGAGGTAGGCGAACGTCGGACTGGCATCGCCCGCCGCCTGCTCCGCCAGCGTCCAGTAACCGCGCGCCTCGTCGCGCGCGCCCTGGTTGAAGGCGTCGTCGGCGAGATCCATGAACGCGTCGGCGGCGGATCGGCCGCGCGGCATCTGCGCCTCGATCGCTTCGGCGACGCGCCGACGCAGCGCCGGCTGGTCGAGCTCGACGACGGCGTGGACCAGGCCGGCGCTGATCTCGGGGGCGATGTCGCTCGGCCAGGCCAGGCCGACCAGCGCCTCGGCCCGCGCCAGCACCGCGGCCTCGGCGGCGGCATCGCGGTACGCCGCCTCGATCTCGGTCCACAGCGCCCAGCCCTGCGCGCGCGCCGAGGCGGGCTGCGCCGTCGCGAGCGCGCGCACCCGCGCGCGCAGGTCGTCGCGCACCGCGCGGGCGGTGGTCTCGCAGCGCTTCGCCAGCGCGGTCAGCGTCTCCCTGGTCGGCGACGCCAGCGCGGCGTCGCGCTCGGCGCGCAGCTCGGCGAGACCGGCGTCGCCGGCCACGAACGGCGCATCGATCGCGGCGATGGCATCGCGCGCGGCGCCCACGTCGATCGGCTCCGCGCCGGCGAGCTGCGGCAGCGCATCGGCGACCGCGCCGAGCTTCCCCGACCACTGGCGCCGCTCCATGATCTGCGCCTCCTCGGCGCCGAGCACCGGCTTCGCCGGCTCGGCGATGCGCCGCTCGTCGGCGAGGACGGCGATCAGCGCGGCGAATCCGGCGCGATCCTGCGGCACCTCGGCGGTGCCGATCACCCGGCCATCGGCGGCGAAGGCGTTGATGCCGATGCGCGCCTCGCGCGGCCGCGCCGCCTCGTCCCACGACCACAGGCGGCAGGCGTGGACGCCGGCGAGTGCGCGCGCCAGGGCCGGATCGTCGAGCCAGCGCCCGGCATCGATCGAGGCGACGTCGCCCTCGTCGCGCAGGATCAGCACCACCGGCTTGCCATCGGCCCTGGCAGCGGCGAACGCCGCTTCCAGCGTCGCCTCGGGCGCCGGCGCCGGCGCCTGGCGCGCCGGACCGCAGGACGACACGACGACGAGCAGGCCGACGGCGATGAGGAGACGACGCATGCGACCTCCGGGAAGGAGGCGCAGCATCGTCGACCGGATCGCCCGGACCAGCTTCGTCACCGCGCGGCCCGTGCCGCCGGCCACGGACGGGTGAGCGATCAGCCGCGCGCGCGGCGCAGGCGCAGCAGCAGCAGGACGCTCGCGGCGACGATCCCGCCGAGGCCGCCCCTGCCGCAGCCGCCGCCATCGTCGTCCGACCCGGCGCTCGACGCCGGCGGCGCCGGCGGGGCGTCCGACGCGACTGCCGCCGCGGCGACGTCGATGCGCGCGGCAGGGACCGTGAGACGGCGCAGCGTGTAGGTCGCCGTGTGGTTGTTGCGGATCCAGTAGCCGCGGCCGGTCACCAGCGTGGTCTGGTTGACGTACGCGCCGGCCACGGGGTCCCACCACGCCGGCGTCGCGTTGATCACCGCGCTGAAGGTCGGCGTCGACGCGCTGTCGACGACGACGTTGCCCGGCGAGGTGCGCAGCTCGAAGTTGGCCCACGGATGGCTGAGCAGCGCGCTCGTGCCGTCATCCAGCGGCGGCACGCCGAAGAACGTCCAGCCCGGCCGCAGCTCGATCGCGAAGGTCGCGAGGTCCTGGGCCAGGCCGTCGAAATCGAGGCTCATGGCGCTGCGCGTCGCCAGGAACACGCCGCTCTGCTCGGTCAGCGCCGCCGACGCGGCGGGCAGCTCGCTGTACGCCTGCGCGGCCGAATCCCAGATGAAGGCGCGCGCGTTGCGCGAACCGACGCGCGCCAGCTCGGCGAGCACGCTGCTCTCGCCGGCAGAGGTGCTCGGGCAGATGGCGTTGTAGAACGAGGAGCGGCTGCCCGAGCGGACGAGAGCCGGTTCGTCGACGGCGGCCGAGTTGGCGACGACGGTCGCCTCGATCAGCTCGGCGACCGCGCTGAACGGACCCGTGCCACCCGGATTGCTGGCGTCCAGCGTCGCGTACGCGGTGCCGGCGGTCTGGTCCCAGGCACGGAACTGGAGGTCCGGCGTACCCACGAAGGACGATGACGGGTAGAATCGCACGCGCGCGCCGTCGGGCAGGAGTCGCGCCGCGGCGACCGACACCGGGGTCAGCGTCGTCCACGGTCCGCCGCCCGCCGTGCGGTATTGCCAGGTGCCCTGGCTGCTGTCCGCGGCGATCACCGCGATGCCCTCGACCGCACCGCTGTCGGCGTCGCTGATCGCGCCGCCCACCAGGGTCGAGATCTGCGCGCCCGCGTCGCCGTCGCGCGCGGCGAACGAGGTGGTGGGCAGGAC
Organism: Planctomycetota bacterium; assembly: GCA_035627695.1. Lineage (GTDB taxonomy): Bacteria > Planctomycetota > UBA11346 > UBA11346 > UBA11346 > DASPLE01. The sequence goes on along the minus strand of DASPLE010000150.1, from coordinate 34,659 downwards.
GAAGGCGCCGGCGGCGAGCACTGGCGCCGAGTTGACCGCGGCAGCCGCGACCGCGATGTCGACGGTGGCGGTCAGGTCGCTGTAGGCCGTGGCGGCACCGGTCGCGCCGAGAGGGCCGGTCGCGCCGCTCGTGAAGCCGTCCGACGCGTCCCACGCATGCATCTGCAGACCGGTGGCGGTGCCCGAGAAGCCCGCGTTCGGCACGAAGCGCACGCCGCCGTTCGCCGGCGACGCGCCGGACAAGCGGAGCGCCTGCCCGGTCGTCACCGCGATCGTCGCCCAGACGCTCGTCGCCCCGACGTACGTGGTCGTGTACTGCCAGACGCCGTTCGCGCTCGATGCCGGCAGGATCGCGGCGCCGATCGGATCGGCATCCACATCGGCGTAGGACGACAGCAGCAGCGCGTTGAGGCTCGTGCCGGCATTGGTCGAATCGGGTTCGTCCTGGTCGATCGCCGGCATGGACAGCGTGCGGTCGCCGAATTCGGGCGCCTGGGTCTGGATCGGCGCGACCTCGGCGGCGAGCCGCGCGCCCGAGACGAGGAGCACGACGACGATCGCGGCGCAACGCGTGAACAGCATGCTTGGGATCCCCACGGCGCGCGATGATCGTGCCGGACCCGCAGCGGCAAGCGTCGAAGCTAGGGGGACGGTCGCGCGGAGCCGCCGTCGATCTCGGCCAGACGCGCGCGCAGGCGTTCCAGGCTCGCCGCGTTCGCGACCAGGTCGCGCTGCGCGCTGTCGACGCGACCGCGGTACTGCTCGGCGTCGCGTTCCAGCTCCCGCAGCCGGGCGACGGCGCGCGCCTGCGCCCCCTGCGCGGTGCGACGCGCCGTCTGCGCGGCGCGGCTGCGTTGGGCGAGCTCGCGCAGGCGCTCGTCCATGCGCGTCAGCTCCTGGGTCAGCTCGGCGACCTCGACGTCCTCGAGCTTGCCGTCGCCGTCATAGCGCGCGCGGGCGGCGACCATGCGCGCGTCGAACAGCGCGCGCTGGTCCTTCAAACCCTCGCTCTGGGCGTCGAGCGCGGCGATCGCCTGGTCGTGGACCGCGACCTGGGCCATCGCGGCATCGAGCGTTGCGGTCGCCGCGGCCGACGCGGTCTCGGTGGCCTCCAGCTTGGTCGCCGCCCAGCCGCGGTACTTCTCGATCTCGCCGCGCCGGCGCTCGACCATGCGCAGCGTGCCCTCGATGCGATGGCGATCGCGCTCGGCCTCGTCGATCGGATCCGGCTCGGGGGTCGGCTCGGACGCCGGCTCCGCCGGCGCCTCGGCGACGAACGGCGAGCGGGCGACGATGTCGTCCGCCGCGACCGTCAGCTCGACGCTCAGCTCGCCGACGACCTTCAGCCGCCCGCGCGCCTCGTCGTAGGTGCCCACCAGCACCCGCCCGTCGGCCAGGGTGAAGCTCTCGGTCACGACGGCGTCCGCCGCTCCGGCCAAGCCTGCCGACCCGGCCAATGCCGCGAGGATGATGAGGATGCGCATCCCGGTGAAGGTCGGGCCAGGACGACGCTGTTCCGCGGGACTCGCGTTGCCTCCACGCCGGTGCGGCGCACCATCCCGGCCATCGGGACGTAGCTCAGCTTGGCTAGAGCGCCGCGTTTGGGACGCGGAAGTCGCAGGTTCGAATCCTGTCGTCCCGACCACTTCCTGCCGGTCGCGCGCTCCGTGCGCTGGCGCGATGCGCACGCGACGGCGCCGCCACGCGGGCCGTAGATACCTCGCCCGAGGCGCCTTGCCTGAGCCCCCCTCCGCCAAAGAACGGGTGTCGGGTTCGGGAGGCGGCCGTGTCCACGAAGCCCGATGATAGTCCGGAACAGTCCCCGTCCGCGAACGACGAGCTCTTCCGGCTGCTGGTCGAGAGCGTCAAGGAATACGCGCTGTTCGTGATGACGCCGGAAGGGCGCGTCGCGACCTGGAACCTCGGCGCCGAGCGCCTCAAGGGCTACCGCGCCGACGAGATCATCGGTCGCGACTACTCGACGTTCTTCACCCCGGAGGATCGCGCCAAGGGCCTGCCCGGAAACATCCTGCGCACCGCCCGCGAGCGCGGCAGCCACACCGTCGAGGGCGAGCGCCTGCGCAAGGACGGCACGCGGTTCTGGGCCGAGGCGACCGTGACGCGGCTGGTCGACGCCGCGGGCCGGCTGCGCGGCTTCGCCAAGGTGACCCGCGACCACAGTGAACGCCACGCCGCCGAGCTCGAGCTGCGCGACGCGCTCGAGCGCGCGCGGCGGGCCGAGGAGGAGCTGCGCCAGCACGCCGGCTCGCTCGAGCAGCGCATCGCCGAGCGCACCGAGCGCCTGCAGATGGCGAACGCCGAGCTCCAGTCCTTCAGCTACTCGGTGTCGCACGACCTGCGCGCGCCGCTGCGCTCGATCGAGGGCTTCGCGAGCGCGCTCGACGAGGATTACGGCGCGCAGCTCGATGCGCCGGCGAAGGACTTCCTGCGGCGCATCCGCGCCGCGACCGGACGCATGGGCGGCCTGATCGACGACATGCTGAAGCTGGCGCGGGTGACGCGATCCGAGCTCGCGCGCGAGCCGATCGACCTGGCGCGCACGGTGCGGGACGCGTTCGAGGCGTTCGCCAAGGCCGAGCCCGGGCGCCGCGTCGAGCTGGCGGTCGAGGGCGACTGCACGGTCGTCGCCGATGCCATGCTGGCGCGCATCGTCCTCGACAACCTGCTCTCGAACGCGTGGAAGTTCACCCGCGACGTCCCGGCCGCGCGGATCGTCTTCAGCGGCGAGGAGCGCGGTGCCGAGAAGGTGTTCAGCGTCCGCGACAACGGCATCGGCTTCGACCCGCAGTACGCGGCCCGGCTCTTCGTCGCCTTCCAGCGGCTGCACGACGGCTCGTACCCCGGATCGGGGATCGGCCTGGCCACGGTCGCGCGCGTCGTCCAGCGCCACGGCGGCCGGGTCTGGGCCGAGTCCTCGCCCGGCGCCGGCGCGACGTTCTCCTTCACCTTCGGACCCGCCGCGGCGCCGGCCGCCGCGCGGACGGACGCCGTGCGATGAGCGACCCCTGGATACTGGTCGTCGACGACAACGACGACGACGTCGAGCTGACCAAACGCGCCTTCCGCAAGTGCGGGTTCACGCAGCGCCTCGAGATCGCCCGCGACGGCGTCGCCGCCCTCGCCCGGCTATGCGCCGATGGCGTCGCGCAGCCGGCGTTCGTCCTGCTCGACCTGAACATGCCGCGCATCAACGGCATCGAGGTGGTGCAGCGCCTGCGCGGCGACCCGCGCACGCGCGCCATCCCGATCATCGTGCTGACCTCGTCGCGCGAGCCGTCCGACCTGGCCGGCGCCTACGCCGCCGGCGCCAACAGCTACGTGCGCAAGCCGATCGAGTTCGACCGCTTCGTCGAGGTCGTGCGCCAGATCGGCGGCTACTGGCTCTCGCTCAACGAGCCGGCGCCCCGGGAACCGGCGGCATGAGCCGCGCCGTGCGCCTGCTGTTCGTCGAGGACAACGGCGACGACTACGTCCTGGAGACGCGCGCGCTGCGCCGGGCCGGCTGGGAACCGGACGCGCGCCATGTCGACCGGCTCGACGACGTCCGCGCCGCGCTGCGCGGCGGCGGCTACGACTGCGTGATCAGCGACTTCAGCCTGCGCGGCTTCGATGCCTACGCGGTCATCGCCGAGACCCGTTCCCTCGCGCCCGGGACCCCGGTCATCGTGGTCTCGGGGACGGTCGGCGAGGACGCCGCCGTCCAGCTGCTCAAGGCCGGAGCCGCCGACTTCGTCACCAAGGACGCGCTGCCGCGCCTGGGACGCACGCTCGAGCGCGCGCTGGCCGAGCGCGACGCGACGCGGGCGAAGGACGACGCCGAGGCGGCGGTGCGCGAGTCGGAATCGCGCTTCCGGACGATGGCGGATTCGGCGCCCGTCCTCATCTGGCTGGCGTGCGAGGACCAGTCGCTCGAGTACGTCAACCGCGCGTGGCTGGATTTCCGCGGCCGCTCGTTCGCCGACGAGTCCGGCGCCGGCTGGCGCGAGGGGCTGCATGCCGACGACGCGGCCGGGTGGGACGAGGCGTTCGCCCGTGCCCGCTCCGCCGGTGGCGGGTTCCGCCACGAGATGCGCCTGCGCGACCGGTTCGGCGACCACCGTTGGCTGCTGGTGCACGGCGCGCCGCGTCGCGACGCGCGCGGCTACATCGGCTCGGCCGTCGACATCACCGAGATGAAGGAGATGACCGCCGAGCTGCGCCGGTCGAACGCCGAGCTCGAGCAGTTCGCCTACGTCGCCTCGCACGACCTCCAGGAGCCGGTGCGCATGGTGACCATGTACCTCGACCTGCTGCAGCGCCGCCCGCTCGACCGCTTCGATGACGACGAGCGCCGGTACCTGGCCGTCATCCGCGAGGGCGCCGCGCGCATCCGCTCGCAGATCGCCGACCTGCTCGCGTACGCGTCGCTTGGCCAGGATCGCCCGCCGGCGGCGCCGACCGATGCCGCCGCGGTGCTCGACGAGTCGCTGGCCATCTTCCGCGATGAGATCACGCGCCTGGGGGCGGTCGTCGACCGCGGGCCGCTGCCGACCGTCGTCGTCCGTCGCGACGACCTGCGCCAGCTGTTCCAGAACCTGGTCGGCAACGCGCTCAAGTACCGCGGCGCCGGCGCGCCGCGGATCGCGATCAGCGCCGAACGCGCCGACGACCGCGTCTGGCGCTTCACCGTCCGCGACAACGGCATCGGCATCGACGCGCCGCACCACGCGCGGATCTTCGACGTCTTCCAGCGCCTCCACACCCGCGACGCCTACCCCGGCACGGGCATCGGCCTGTCGGTGTGCAAGAAGATCGCCGAGAGCTACGGCGGGCGGATCTGGGTCGAGTCGTCGCTGGGCGGCGGCTCGGCGTTCCATTTCACGCTGCCGGCGGCCACGGCCGATGCGGCGACCGCGACGGCCTGACCAGCGCCGGCGCGCGCGCCGTCCTCGACGACGCGACGACCGCGATGGCTCGACCTCGGCGACACCGGGCAGGCGGGCGATCCGGGCGCGCAAGCGCACGTCGGTGACGTGATGGGTACCGGGGTGCGTTCCGGGCGCGGACTCGAATCACGCGTCCCATGCGCTACCTTGTGTCGCCAGCGCCGTCACCACCGCGAAGGCACCATGCTCGAAACCCTGTCAGCGGCCCGTCCGCGCATCCTGCTCACCCCGGACCGGATCACCGAGCTCCGCCGGCTGACAGCGGTCGACGCGCGTGCACGGAGGATGCTGGACGATGTCCTGGGCCGCGCGGACGAGCTGGTGGAGCTGGCCGTTCCCGCGGCGATCCCGCCCGGCGCCGGAGGACTGGACACCGCCGGGAGGTACATCGACATCGCCTACACCTGCGGGCTCGCCTGGCGGCTGACGGGGAAGGACGCGTACGTCGACGCGGTGCGCCGGCACATCGTCGCGGTCTGCCGGGCGCCGATGGGCCCGCGCGGCGACTGCCTCGGCATCAGCGAGTTCATCTTCGGCATCGCCGCCGCGTACGACTGGTGCTTCGACGCGTTCACGCCCGATGAGCGCGAGGCGGTGCGCGGGCGGCTGATCGAGACGCTGCGCTGGGGCGTCGTCTGCCACGACGAGGGCGATTGGTGGACCGACACCTGGATCAATCAGAACCACGAGGCGAACGGCGGTCTCGTCACCGCCGCACTCGCCATCGCCGACACCGATGCCGACCTCGCGATGGAGGTGCTGCCACGCGCGCTGCACGCCATGCATCACGGCTTCGGCTGGTGGGAACCCGACGGCGCCTGGCCGGAAGGCGCGGGGTACTGGGCGCGCACGACCATCTACAGCGTGCTGGCGTTGGCGGCGATGCGCACGGCGCTGGGCACCGACTTCGAGCTCGGCGCGATGCGCGGCTTCGCGAACACGCCGTTGTTCATGATCGCGGCGATCGCGCCCAACGACCTGATGGCCTGCTACGCCGACTGCACCGAGCGGCGCACGCGCATGCACCTGCCGATCCTGCAGTGGATGGCGACCCGCTGCGGACGGCCGGAATACGCGGCCTACGAGCTCGCGCGGGTGGCGACGGGCAAGGCCACCGCCCTCAATCTGATCTGGTACGACCCGGCGACCGCCATCGGCGCGCCCGACCTGCCGCTCGATCTGCGCTTCCGCGGTCTGGTCGATTTCGTCTCGCTGCGCGGTGGGTGGCACGATCGCGACGCGATCCACGTCTGGACCAAGGGCGGTGTCAACGGCCTGAACCATGGCCATCTCGACCTCGGCGGCTTCGAGTTCGACGCGCTCGGCGAGCGCTGGGCGCGCGATCTCGGCGTCGACGACTACGCGCTGCCCGGCTATTTCGACGCGGTGCCGGGCGGCAGGCGCTGGTCGATCTTCCGCATGGGCTCGCTCAGCCACAACGTGCCGCAGCTGGACGGCGGGAACCAGAACCAGGCCGCCGCCGCCCGCATCACGCTCTTCGTCCCGGATCACGACAGTCCGCGCGCGGTCGTGGAGTATTCCGAGGCCTACCAGCCGGCCGCCGAGCTCGCGCGCCGCGGCTACATGCTCGTGCACCGCCGCGCCCTGCTGGTGCAGGACGATTTCCTGCTGAGCCGCGCGTGCCGCTTCACCTGGAGCATGACCACCGACGCGGTGGTCGAGTCCCACGGCGCCACCGCGGTCCTGACCCTCAACGGCAAGCGCATGCACGCCGCGATCCTGTCGCCCGCCGGAGCGCGGTTCACGATCGCGTCCGCGCATCGCGATCCGCCCGAACGCGCCAACGCCGGCGTCTCGCAGCTGCAGGTCCACGTCGAGGCGGCGCCGGGACCACTGCGCGTCGCCGTCCTGCTCTCTCCGGAATGGAGCGACGCGGGCCCGGTGCCCGCTCCCGACCTGGTACCCCTGGGCCGTTGGCTGGGAACGGCGCTGGCCGCCCCGCGTCTGCCCTGACCGCGAGCGCTCGACGAGCGGCGCTCGGGGAAGCCATGACGTGGCCGTCGGGCCGTCGCCGGCGAAGGGACGCGCCGTCGCCGCCGCCGCCAAGCGGCGGCGGCGGCGAGGGCGGGATCCCTGCGCGTCATCAGAACGCGCGCGTCGGCTCCTGCTCGGACACCGGCTGCTGGTTCGCGCTGCTCGACATCTCGATGCGGCACGTCGCCTCGCCCGGCTTCAGCGCGCGCACCTCGATCCGCCAGTCGGCGGTGTCGCCGGGCGCCAGGCGCTCGAGAGGCGCGAAGGTCAGTCGCCGGCCTTCCGTCCTGACGTCGGTCTTGCCCGACGCCGACACCACCTCGAAGCCCTCGGGGATCTCCGCGGTCAGGCGGATGTCGGTGTCGTCGGCGGAGCCCTGGTTCTTCACCCGGATGTTGTAGCCGCTGTTCTCGCCGACCGGCACCGGGTCGCGGATGTCGATCATCTCGAGGCGGATCGCCGGGATGCCCGCGATCTCGGTCTGCAGCGCGGCGCGGCGCTCCTCCACGCAGTAGGCCTTCGCCACCACCTCGCCGTCGAGGCGGCCGGCCTTGCGCGGCGTGAAGTCGATCGCGAAATCGACGGTCTCGCCGGCGCCGAGCCGCCCGATGCGGAACGCGCCGTCATCGCGCTCGACCCGTCCGCTCGACACCGAGACGCGCTCGGCGTCGTCGGGCAGCGGCACGGCGACGACCACGTCGCGCGCCGGGTGCTGGCTCGGATTGGCGACGCGCACGGCGATGCGCGCGTCGCGGCCGAGGTAGACGTGCCGCGGCGCGTCGACGCTCAGCTCGATCGCGGGCTGCATGATGGTCAACGCCTCGCCGGTCTGCGAGCGCGCCTCGGCCGCGGCGGACGTCGCCGTCGCCGGCTGCGCAAGGCTCACCGCCGACGAGGCCTGCAGCGTCACGGTCTTCTCCGCCGACGCGCCGCCCTCGAGGCCGCCCACCGGCAGCTCGATCGCGCCGCCGCCGTCGGCGGTGCGCAGGCCCTCGGGCAGCGCATCGGTGATGCGCACGTCCTCGGCCAGGCCGGTGCCGGTGTTGGTCACGCGGTAGTGGAGCTGGAGCTCGTCGCAGGCGTAGGCGCTGGTCACGCGCTCGCCGTCGACGGTGATCCAGCGCTCGAGGGCCAGCGTCGGCCTGCCGACGGCGATCGTGCTGCACAGCGACGGCTGGAACGCGACGCTGGTGCAGGCGGCGAGATCGCCCTCCTGCTGCGGCACGCCCTCGAAGGCGATCTCGCGCTCCTCGCCTGGCGCGAGCGTGCCCAGACGGATGGCCATGCCCTGCGCCTCGGGGCCATGCGCCTGCATCCGCGCCTGGTCCTGCGCGTGCGCGCGCGCGCATGGGCCTCGGCCTGCGCGTCGTCCTGCCCGGGCTGCGCGACCATGGCGAAGCCCGGCGGGGTCTCCTCGCGCAGGACGACGTCGGCGAGCGGCGCGTCGGAGACGTTCCTGACGGCGATCACGTAGCGGTACGGCTTGCCGACGACGGCCGCGCCGTCGCCGCGGCGGACGACGCGCAGCGCCTCGTCGCCGCCGGCGCCCGGGATCGACAGGCTGCCGAGCTCGCCGTCGCGCGCCTGGGCGCCGGCCGAGCTGCCGCCCGTCGCGCGCCGATCGCCCTTCGCGCCGCCGTCGTCGCCGCAGCCGATCAGCAGCAGCGCGCCGAGCGCGAGCGGCCACGCCGCGCGCGCGGCGCGCGCGTTCGTAGTAATGGATGTCATCGCTGTCCCTCCTCCGGGAGTGGTGAAGCGATGACTGTCACCGATGGATCGCATCGATCGGCTTAGCAACGGCACGCTGTAACGTCGACGGCGAAATCGACAGGGCTGCGCTTCAGCCTTTGGAGCCGGTCGTCGCGATGCCCTGGATGAAGGTGCGCTGCGCGAGGAAGAAGAGCACGATCACCGGCGCGACGAACATCGTCGACGCGGCCATCAGCTGCGCCCACTTGCCGCCGTAGGACGAGACGAACTGCTGCAGGCCGTAGGCGAGCGTGTAGCGCGACGGATCGTTGACGTAGAGCAGCGGACCGAAGAAGTCGTTCCAGGTCGCCATGAACTGGAACAGCGCGCAGGTCGCGAGCACCGGCTTCGACAGCGGCAGGGCGATCGTCCAGAAGATCCGCCATTCGCCCGCGCCCTCGACGCGCGCGGCCTCGAAGAGCTCCTCGGGGAGCGCGCGGAAGAACTGGCGCATGAGGAACACGAAGAACGGCGCGGCGAAGAACGCCGGGACCATCAGCGGCAGCAACGTCCCGTACCACCCGAGCCAGCGGAACAGCGCGAAGGTCGGCACCATCGTCACCTGCGCCGGCAGCGCCATCGTCGCGAGCATGACGACGAACAGCGCCTCGCGCCCGCGGAAGCGCAGGCGCGCGAAGCCGTACGCGACCAGCGCGCTCGACAGCACCGCGCCGACCACGGTCACCGCGCAGAGCAGCGCGGTGTTCGCCAGGTACGTCGCGAACGGCACGGTCGTGAAGACGTCGACGTAGTTGCGCCAGACGATCGGCTCCGGGACCAGCGCCGACGGCGACAGCTGCGACACGCCTTCGCGCGGGAAGATCTGCGCCTCGCCCTTGAGCGAGGTCGACGCCATCCACAGCAGCGGCATGGCGTACGGCAGCGCGAGCGCGCACAGCGCGAGGTGCGCGCCGACCCCGCCGATCCAGCGACGCCGCAGCGGCGTCACGGCGGAGCTCCGAGGCGGGCGCGGCGTTCGACCTCCTCGCCAACCGCGCGCTCGAGATCGGCCAGCGCCTCGGCGGGCGTCTTCGTGCCGCGCACGGCGGCATCCTCGGCGCGGCGGATCTTGTCGAGCAGGTAGACCTGGTACGGCACGGGCGGCGCGGTCTGCAGCTCGGCGCTGGGCAGGATGTCGACGAAGGTGCGCATCTGCGGGAAGCGCCGCAGGTAGTCCTGGTAGGCCCGCGCGGCGGTGACGCGCGGCGACGACGGCAGCCAACCGCCCCAGGCGTGGAACTCGGCGGCGCGCTCGGGATCGTCGACGCCCGACCAGTAGCGCATGAACGCGAAGGCGCCGGCGGCGTTGCGCGCTCCGGTCGGGATGCACAGGAAGTTCGCCGCCGCGTAGCCCGCGCCGCGGCTGTGGCCGGCGGCGGGCGGCAACGGCGCGGTCGCGTAGACGAGCTCCGGGGCGTAGCGCGCGAGCTGCTCGATGCGCCACTGCCCGTCCATGACGATCGAGTACTCGCCGCTGATGAACGGCCACTGCGTGGCGAAGCCGCCGGTGTTCAGCGACGACTGGAAGCGCACCACGCGGTCGAAGCCGAGCTCCTGCGCCCAGCCGGCGACGAATTCCAGCGCCGCGCGGTTGGCCGGCGTGTCGAGCGTCAGCCGCTGCGCCGCGTCGTCCCACCAGCCGCCGCCGAAGCGCGGGGCGTACTGGGTCACCCAGGTCGGCCAGAAGCCCATGCGCACCAGGCGGCCGTCGGGGGCGTGGCGGTGCAGGCGGCGGCCCCACGCGGCGAGCTCCTCGAGGCTCTCCGGAAACGGCCGGTCGGCGAGGCCGGCGTCGCGCAGGTGGTCGGGCCGGTAGAAGCACGCCCAGGTGTTGATGCCGATGGTCAGCGCGTAGAGCCGCCCCTGGTACATGCCGACCTTGAGCGCGACCGGGTAGACGTCGCGCTGGAACGCCTGCCACTCGTCGCCGGCCATCATGCCCTCGAGCGGCTGGATCAGGCCCTGCGAGGCCCACGCCGGCACGACCTGCTCGAGCTGCGCCATGACGTCGGGCGGATCGCCACCGGCGACGGACATCAGGAACTTCTGCTCGGCGCTCGCGGTCGGGATCGACAACGCGACGACCTGGTAGCGGTCCTGGTCGCGGTTGAAGCGCTCGACGATGCGATCGACGACCACCTTCCACTCGCCGGTCCAGATGTGCCAGAAGCGCACCACCTCGCGGCCGTCGGCCGCCACGGGCGCCGGCGACGGCCAGGCGACGATCGCGCCCAGCGCGATGATCGTCATGACCACGACCGCGACGCCGACGCGACCGCCATCAATCGTCATAGTGCACCCAGCGCCGCTGCGTGGCGAACAGCGCGCCCGTCACGGTCACCACGACCACGAACAGCACCCACGCCATCGCGCTGGCATAGCCCATGTCGAGGTAGCGCCAGGCGCGGTAGAACAGGTACAGCGCGTAGAACAGCGTGCTGTCCTCGGGGCCGCCCTGCGTCATCACGTAGGCCTGGGTGAAGTACTGGAAGCCGCCGATGATCCCCATCACCAGATTGAAGAAGATCACCGGCGTCATCAGCGGCAGGGTGATGTGCCGCGCGCGCTGCAGCGCGTTGGCGCCGTCGATGCGCGCCGCCTCGTACAGCGCGACCGGGATGTCCTTCAGCCCCGCGAGGTAGGTGATGAGCGCGCCGCCGATGCCCCAGAACGACATCAGCACCAGCGTCGGCATCGCCCAGCGCGGATCCTGCAGCCAGGCCGGTCCGACGATGCCGACCTGGCGCAGGACGGCGTTGACCAGGCCGATCTGCGGGTTGAGCACCCACATGAAGACCACCGAGGTCGCGACCACCGGCACGATGTGCGGCAGCACGAACAGCGTGCGGTAGAGGCCCAGGCCGCGCACCGGCAGGTTGAGCAGCAGCGCCAGCCCGAACGCGGTGGCGATCGACAGCGGCACCGCCACCGCCGCGTACGCGATGGTGTTGACGAGCGAACGCCAGAACAGCGCATCGGCCGCGAGCGCGCGGTAGTTGCCGCCGCCGATCCAGCGCGGCGGCGTGATCACGTCGTAGCGGCAGAACGACAGCCACAGGCTGGCGACGAACGGCCAGGCGGTGAACGCCAGGAACCCGATGAGCCACGGGGCGATGAAGGCATAGCCGCGCCAGCCGCTGCGCATGGGCGCCGGTTCTAGGCGACGACGCCGGGATCCGCATGGGTATACGAGCGACCTGACACCATCGCTCCGGCTGGGCGGCTCGCGCGAGCGGGCGGCGCGGGCGTGGACAGGCCCCGACGGTCGCGACCTGCGGCAGCATCCGAAGCCCGATCGGCGCGCTTCCTGGTCTGGACCAGGCGCGGCGGGATGACGGGGCGTCCTCGGGGGCGGTCCCTGGGCGTCCAGCGGCACGCAGCACGTTGCTTTCGTCGCGCTTGAGCGCCGACGGCGGGCCGAGTACGCTGTCGGCGTCCGCCCAGCCGCGGTCCGGAGTTCGATGCCTCGCAGTCCGAAGCCTACCGACACCGGCAAGACCCCCGTGGTCCTGGTGCTCACCGTCCCCCCCGCCGAACGCGAGTTGGAGGACGAACGCGAAGCCGAGATGCGCAGCCTGCTCGATACCGCCGGACGCCGCGTGGTCGCGATCGTCACCCAGCACCTGCCCAAGCCGGTCGGCGCGACGTACATCGGCACCGGCAAGGTCGAGGAGGTCGGCGCCGCGATCGCCGAGCACGAGGCGCAGGAGGTGGTCTTCGACGTCCAGCTGTCGCCGCGCCAGCTGCGCAACCTCGAGACCGAGCTCAAGCTCGGCGTGATCGACTACAACGACCTGATCCTGGCGATCTTCGCGCGCAACGCGCGCACCGCCCAGGCGATGCTCGCCGTCGAGCTGGCGCAGCTGCAGTACGCGCGCTCGCGCCTGCGCCGCCTGTGGACCCACCTCGACCGCCAGGCGCTGGGCGGCAGCGGCGGCGCGTCCGGCGCGGGCGCGGCCGGCGCGGTGCGCGGTCCGGGCGAGAAGCAGATCGAGCTCGACAAGCGCCAGGTGCGCGACCGCATCATCGAGCTGCAGGACAAGCTCAACGAGATCGAGAGCCGCAAGGATCGCGCCGTCGCCGGGCGCAGCGAGGCGTTCAACATCGCCCTGGTCGGCTACACCAACGCCGGCAAGAGCACGCTGATGAACGCGCTGACCAAGGCCGGCGTGCTCGCCGAGGACCGGCTGTTCGCCACGCTCGACACGCGCACGGCGCGGCTGCGCATCGACGGCTGCCCCAACGTCGTGCTCTCGGATACCGTCGGCTTCATCCGCAACCTGCCGCCGACCTTGATCGCCAGCTTCCACGCGACGCTGGCCGAGGTGCGCGAGGCCGATCTCCTGCTGCACGTCATCGACGCGTCGTCGCCGATGATGGACGAGCAGATCGAGGCCGTCGACGGCGTGCTCAAGGCGATCGACGCCGGCGACATCCCGACCCTGATGGTCTTCAACAAGGTCGATCAGGTGTACTCGAAGACCATCCTGCTCGCCTACCGCCGGCGCTGCCGCAACAGCGTCATGGTCGCGGCGCTGACCGGCCTCGGCCTCGACGACCTGCGCAGCGCGATCCGCGGGCACATCGCCAGCCTGATGCGCCAGGTCCAGGTGCGCTTCCCGGCGACCAACGGCGCGCTCAACGCCTTCCTGCGCAGCCGCGCGACGATCACCGACGAGCGCTACGAGGACGATCAGGCGCTCCTGACCTTCGACGCCGACGAACGGCTGATCAGCGAGCTGCGCACGCATCCCGACCTCGTGATCACGGGCTGAGTCCCGCCGCGCCATGACCGAGATCGCCGCGCTGCTGTCGCTGCTCGACGATCCGGACCCCAGCGTCCAGGACGTGCTCGCCGGACGCCTGGCGCAGGACCGCGAGCTGCTCGACCGGGTGTGGGACGAGGCGTCCGCGCGCGGCGTGCCGCCGCCGGCGCTGGTCGGCATGGCGCTGGCCGCCGAGGCGGAATCGCTGGTCGACCTGTTCGGCGCCGCCGACGACCTCGAACAGGGCATGTGGCTGCTGCCGCGCCTGCACCTGCCGCGGCGCGACTGGGCGGGCGAGGGCGCGCCGCAGCTCGACGCGCTCGCCGCGCGCCTGCCCGACGGCTGCGACGGGCACGACATCGCGCGCTTCCTGTGCGGCGAGTGCGGCTTCGCCGGCGACACCCGGGACTACCTCGATCCGCTCAACAGCTACCTGCCGTACGTCCTCGAGCGGCGGCTGGGACTGCCGATCGCCCTAACCGCGCTGTGGGTCCTGATCGGCCGCCGGAAAGGCCTGCATCTGGAGGCGATCGCCCTGCCCGGCCATGTCGTGGGGCGCTGGCGCGGCGGCTACATCGACCTCTTCGCCGGCGGAGCGGCGGTGACGCGCGGCGAGCTCGAGGCGCGCTGCCTGGCCGCCGGCGCGGCGGGCGCCGGGCCGTACCTGGCGCCGGCCAGCGATCGCGCGCTGCTCAAGCGCATGGCCCGCAACCTGGTCGGCGCCTACGTCCAGATCGGCGACCGCCTGCGCGCGACCATCGCCCACGGCCTGGCATCGGGCTGAGGACGAGCCGCGGGGCCTTCGCGTCCATCGGGCGCGTTCGGCGAACCTCCCGCCCCGGCGAGGGTCTCGACCACCAGGCCTGGATAGGCATGCCGCCCCGAGTCCGACCGCACGCGCGGCTCCGCCCCGGCGACCGGTGTGTGAGGCGGCGCCGGGCTGCGCGCCTGGCATCTGTGACGACGCCCAGCCGCGCCGCGAACCGCATCGGAGGTTTCCGATGCGTCCCAGCGCTCCGCTCCTGCTCCTCGCCCTCGCCACGGCCGCGTCCGCGGCCCAGCCCGTCGCCTGGGTCGAGGACTCGCTGGTCCGGGTGGGACGGGGCGACCCGGTGCGCTCCGCGCCGGATGCGTCCATCTCGGCCGCGCGCGGCGAGAGCGAGTCGTTCCAGATCGTCGTGCGGGCGGTCGGCGGCGCGCTCGGCCGCGTCGATCTCCGCCTCTCCGACCTCTCCGGACCTGGCGGCGCCGTCATCCCGGCGAGCCGGTACACGCGCTACCGCGAGCACTACGTCGCGATCTCGCCCTCCAGCGCCGACTGGGGCGGCGGCAACCGCCCGCTGGGCGCCGGCCAATACCCCGATGCGCTGATCCCGTTCACCGACGATGCCGGTCGCGACCTCGTCGGCGCAGCGCTCGACGCGGCGCCGTTCGCGGTCGCCGACGGGTCGAACCAGCCGCTGTGGATCGATCTGGATGTGCCGCGCGACGCGGCCCCGGGACGCTACGCCGGCACCTGGCGGATCACCAGCGCCCAAGGCGAGGCGGCCGGCCGCGTCGACGTGCTCGTCCGCGGGTTCGCGCTGCCGAGGCGCCCCGCGCTGCGCACGTCGTTCGCGTTCTGGCGCGCGCCGGGACGGGCGGACCTCGTCGAACTGCTGCGCCACCGCCTGTCGCCGCTGTCCGTCCCGCTCGACGCCGAGCGCTCGCTGATCGACGGCCACGGCCTCACCGGCGCCAACCTGGGCTTCTGGAGCGGTGCCGACCAGGGCACGATGTCGATGTCGCCGCCCCCGGGGGCGGCCACGGTCCGCGCCCGCGCGGCGACGCACCAGTCCGACCTGCCGCTGTACAACTTCACGGCCGACGAGATCACCGGCGCGACCGCGCTGTACGAGCCGCTGAAGGCGTGGGCGCGCGACCTGCACGCCGCCGGCATCGACAACCTCGTGACCATCCCGCCGGTCGACGCCCTGCTCGACGATGGCTCCGGCAGTGGGCGCTCGGCGGTCGACATCTGGGTGATGCTGCCGCTGCAGTTCGCGCCGGCGGCCGCCGTGACCGCGCGCGCGCGGGCGAAGGGCGACGAGATCTGGTCCTACAACTGCCTCGCGCAGGACGGGTTCTCGCCGAAGTGGCTCATCGACCACCGGCCGCTCGAGTTCCGCCTGCAGCCGGGATTCCTCAACCTCGTCCACGGCTGCACCGGCCTGCTGTACTGGCGCGTCGACCGCTGGAACGACGCCGACCCGTGGAACCAGGTGAACAACGCCGGCGACTTCTCGTCGGCGAACTTCCCCGGCGACGGCCATCTGGTCTACCCGGGCGCGCAGGTCGGGCTGCCGCACGTCGTGCCGTCGATGCGTCTGAAGTGGCTGCGTGACGGCGTCGACGACTACGACTACCTCGCGCTGCTGTCGCGCGACGGCCGCGCCGACGCGGCGCTCGCCATCGCGCGTACGATCGCACCGGACTGGTCGGGATGGACGCGCGATCCAGCCGCCGCGCGCGCGGCGCGCGATCGCCTCGCGGTGGACCTCGAGGCCGACCGGATACCGCCGGCGATCACCGCGCGCCGCGTCGAGCCGCTCACGAGCCGGTCCGCGACCGTGCGGTGGACGACCGACGAGCCCGCGGACGGCGCCGCGATCGTGGCGACCGACGGCGCCGCCGATCGCACCGTCGTGTCGACCGCGTCGACGCGCGACCACGCCATCGTCATCGACGGTCTGCGTCCGGGCACGACGTACCGCTGGTCGGCGCGGTCGCGCGACCAGGCCGGCAACGTCACGGCTTCCGGCGCGCTGGTATTCGCCACGCCGGCCGAACCGCCCGACGGAGGCGGCGCCGCCGGCGGCGCAGGCGGGGCGGCCTCGGGCGGCGGCACGAGCGGACGTTCCGGCGGCTGCGGCGCGGGGTCGGCGCTGACGCTGGCCGCAGTGGGCGCGCTCGCGGCGTTCGCGCTGACGCGACGGGCGGGCGCAGGCGTCGCGCCAGCGTGTCAGACGCGAACGGATCCGCGCCCCGCGCGCGACTGGTCGTGACCGGTCGCCTCCCCGCCAATGCGGACGTGGACGATGCCTCGCAAGCCATCGCCGCCGTGCGCGCGGGCGACGCTGAGGCCTACGCGCGCGTCGTGGCGGCGCACGACGACGCGCTGCGCGGCTTCCTGGCCCGGCGCTGCCCAGACGCGGCGACGCTCGAGGAGGTGTGGCACGACGCGTTCGTCACCGCGTACCGCCGGCTCGCAGCGTTCGATCCGGCACGGGCGACCTTCGGCGCCTGGGTGAAGGGCATCGCGCGCAACCTGCTCGCCCGCCGTCTGCGCGAACGGGCGCGCGCACCGCGCGCGGCGGAGCGCCTCGCGTGGGGGCTCGCGGCGCGCGCGCTCGACCAGGCGGAGGACGAGGACCCCGATCTCGAGGCGCTGCGTCGCTGCCTGGCGCGGCTGCCGGCGGAGCGGCAGGCGCTGGTGGAACGGCGCTACCGGGACGGGCTCGCCGTCGAGACCCTCGCCGCCGAGCTCGGCCGCACCGCGACCTGGGTGACGACGACGCTGCAACGCGTGCGTGATGCGCTGCGCGCGTGCCTGCGCGGTGCGGTGGGAGAGCGGACGTGAGTGTGGATCGACGTCTGGCGCGCTGGCTCGACGACCAGGCGGACGAGGTGGAGCTCGCGGCGCTCGCCGCGGATGTCGAGCGCGACCCGGCGCTGGCCCGACGGGCGGGCGACGAGGCGGGGTTCGCCCTCGCCCTGGCGCAGGTACTGCGCGAGGACGCGCGACGGCGCGCAGCCATCGCCGCCGTGGTCGCGGCGGCGCGTCGCCCCGCTCCGGCCACGCGCGCGCCGGCCCTGCGCCTGCTGGTCGGCGCGGCGGCGGTCGCGGCCGCGGCGATCCTGGTCCTGGCACTGGTGCTGCGCAGCGGCGGGCCGTCACCGACCGAGCTGGTCGTGGCCGCCGGCAGCGACGGTCGACTCGAGCGCGGCGGCGACGCCGACGCCGCGCGCCCGGGTTCGCCCCTCCGTCCGGGCGACCTCGTCGTCGCGGGGACCGGCGGCGTCGTCGCCCGCGCCGCCGACGGGACCGAGGTGCGGCTGGCGGCGGGAACCCGGCTGGGCGTCGTCGGCGCGGGCCCGCGGCTGCGGCTGGACGCCGGCGCGCTCGCCGTCGTGGCCGCCCGCCGACCGGTCTCCGCCCCGCTCGTGGTCGTGACGCCGCACGCCACGGCGACCGTCGTCGGCACGCGATTGGAGGTGGTCGTGGACGACGCGGCTACGCGCGTCGCCGTCGCCGAGGGAAGCGTTCGCGTCGGGGACGCCCGCGGAGCGAGCGCCGACGTCGAGGCGGGAAGCGCGGTCGTGGCCGACGGCGCGTCGCTCGAGCCGCGCCGCTCGGTGCGCGTCGACGATTTCGAATCGGCGGTAGCCGCGGAGTGGCTCGCCGGCGTGCGCGAGCGACCGCCGCTCGCCGCGGCCGGCGAGTGGGCGCTGCGCGGCCAACCCGAGGAGCACGGCCCGGACCTCAATGTCGTCTGCCTGCGCCGGACGGGCTGGCTGGCGTACGCCGACGATCTCGGCGTCGACGTGGACGTGCTCGTGACCGGGCCGGTGCCGCACGTCGGCCTGCAGGTCTACGATCCACGCACCGGACAGAACTACGAGCACGCGGTCCGGGACCCGCCCGCGGGCCGGTGGCTGCGCCTGAGCGTCCGCCTGCGCGACCTGCGCCCGGTGCTGCGCCCGGACCCGATGCGTCCGGGAGACGCCCTCGACAGCCTGTACATCGTCGCCGGCGAGCGAGGCCGGCAGACGCTCTACGTCGACCGCGTCGAGATCTGGCGTGAGGCGCCGTAGCGCGGCGTCGCGCATCGGCCCTGAGGAGGTCGCCGTCCGGAAGCAGGTCGCGCGCCGCGGCATTGGCCGCGACGGCGAGCTACGTAGCGTGACGGCACATGTCCCCGGAACTGCGCAAGCGCCTGACCATCGGGCCATTGATGGGAATGCTCGCGATCGGCGCGATCGTCCTCGATTTCCACACCGATCGCCATTTCGGCCTGCTCGCGCTGCTGCTGGTCGCGACCGGCTTCAGCTGCCGCGAGCTGCAGCGCCTGGCGCGCGCGGTGGTCGGCCCCGTGCAGATCATGCCGACCGTGGTGATCAGCTACCTGCTGCTCATCGCCGCGTACCTGCGCAGCGATCCGGCGATGGTCGGCGTCCTCGACACGCGCATGCCGTACCTCAACGCGACGATCCAGGACATGCCGATCGAATCGGTGCTGCTCGGCCTGGGCATGCTGTGGACGATCCTCATCCAGATGAAGCGGCGCGGGCCGGAGCAGTTCTTCACCAACGTCGGGCTGACGGTCTTCGGCATGATCTACATCGGCCTGACGACCAACCTGCTGTTCAGCCTCGGGACGTACGGGGCGCCGGCGTCGTACTACGGCTCGGACGAGCCGTACGCGAGCCGCGGCAACCAGCTGATCCTGATGTACATCGCCAGCTGCAAGCTCGGCGATTCGACCGCGTTCTTCGGCGGTCGCGCCTTCGGGCGCCACAAGATGTGTCCGTCGATCAGCCCCGGGAAGAGCTGGGAGGGCTTCGCGTTCTCCTTCATCGGCGCGATCGGCGGAGCCTACCTGTTCGCCTGGCTGCTCGGCCTGATCTGCACGCACCCGCCGTTCAACAGCTGGTGGCAGCCGTTCGTGTGGGGCATGATCATCGGACCGGTCGGCGTGGTCGGCGATCTCGCCGAGAGCTGCATGAAGCGGCAGGCGGTGCAGAAGGACAGCGGCAGCTCGATCCCGGGCTTCGGCGGATGGCTCGACGTGTTCGACGCGATCATCCTCGGCGCGCCGGTGGCGTACGTGCTGGCGCTGCTGCTCTGAGCTGAGCGCGAAGCCCGAAGCCCGAAGCCAGAAGCCAGAAGCCCTAAGCCAGAAGCCCGAAGCGCCGTGCCCGGCGCCACGGCGAGCGCTAGAAGATCCGGGCTTCGGCCGACGTCGCTGCGCCCGGCGCCTCGCTCGCCGGTTCCGGCGCCGGCTCGGGCTGCGATCGCGATGCCTGCGGAGATGGCGCCGGCGACGGGTTCGGCGACGCCGGGCGCTGGTACAGCTCGTCGTCGACCGCGCTCTTGGTCTCGCTGAGCCGCGCGCGGCACCAGTCGAGCGCGGCGATGCCCTTGTCGACGAGCTGCTCGGAGCTCGGCGTGTCGGACCAGCGCGCATACGCCTCGCGTTCGACGAAGCCGTAGACCCGCGACGGCTTGTAGACCATCAGCGCGGCAGCGGCGGCGATCCCGACCACAACCATCCCGCCGGACAGGGCATACGCGAGTAGGCGGCGGGCGATCGCCAGCCCGAGCCAGGCGGTGACCGCGAGGCCGAGGCCGAGCACGAGCTCCTCGGCGGTGGTGAGCGATGCGGCGTCCATAGCCCGCATGATCGTGGGCGGGGTCGGCGGCAGCGCGATGGAACGCAACAGGTGAACAGGTGTCGAGCGAGGACCGGCTACGCCTTGCCCCGCGACCTGATCCCACTGCGAAAAAGAATCGGCCGCGTGCGATAGCGCACGCGGCCGATTCCCGTCGACGACCCGCCACGGGTCAGGCCTTGGCGTCGGTCTTCGCCCGGCCGAGGCCCTTGGTCAGCTTCTCGATCATGCTGTTCGGGACCTGCTTGTACTCGCTCGGCTCCATCGAGAACGACGCGCGGCCCTGCGACATCGAGCGCAGGTCGGTGGTGTAGCCGAACATCTCGCCGAGCGGGACCTCGCAGATGATGATGTTCGCCGGA
Source organism: Planctomycetota bacterium (assembly GCA_035627695.1). GTDB lineage: Bacteria > Planctomycetota > UBA11346 > UBA11346 > UBA11346 > DASPLE01. The sequence continues at coordinate 14,409 of DASPLE010000150.1, read as the reverse complement.
CCGCGCTTGAGCGTGTCGGTGATCATCGCGCGCTTCGACTGCAGCGAGCCCATCACCGAGCCGGTGAACTCGTCCGGGGTCTCGACCTCGACGCGCATCCACGGCTCGAGCAGGACGACGCCCAGCTTCTCGTAGGCGATGCGGATCGCGAGCGAGCCGGCGGCGACGAACGCGTGCTCGGACGAGTCGACGTCGTGCACCGAGCCGTCGATCAGCGACACGTGCACGTTGATGCACGGGAAGCCGGCGATGTAGCCGCGCGCCAGCTCGTTGCGGACGCCTTCCTCGATCGGCTTGATGTATTCCTTCGGGATCGTGCCGCCGCGGATGTTGTTCTCGAAGATGAACTCGTGGCCGGCCTTCTTCTCCTCGTCCGTCAGCGGACGGATATCGAGGATGCAATCGCCGTACTGGCCGCGACCGCCCGACTGCTTGACGTGCTTGCCGCGGACGTTGACCGACTTGGTGATGGTCTCGCGGTAGGACACGCGCGGCTTGCCGACCGTCGCGTCGACCTTGTAGTCGTCGAGCATGCGGTGCTGGAGCACCTCGAGATGCAGCTCGCCCATGCCGGCGATGATCAGCTGCGAGGTCTCGGGATCGATGTGCTTCTTGAAGGTCGGATCCTCGCGTTCCATCTTCGACAGCGCGTACGCCAGCTTCTCCTTGTCGGCGTTCGACTTCGGCTCGATCGCCATGGTGATGACGGGCTTGGCGAAGGTGATGCCCTCGAGGACCATCGGCTCCTTGTCGCTCTCGTGGACCAGCGTCTCGCCGGTGGCGGCGAACTTGAGGCCGACGATGGCGCAGATGTCGCCCGCCTGCGAATCGTCGACCGGGTTCGGCGTCGCGCCGACCAGCTTGATCATGCGGCTGGCGCGCTCCTTCTTGCCGTTGTTGGCGACGATCAGCTGGTCGCCGGTCTTCAGGGTGCCCTGGTAGACGCGGACGAAGCCGACCTCGCCGATCGACGGCATGTTCATGATCTTGAAGACCAGCGCGCGCATCGGCGCCTTCGGGTCGCACTTGGTCTCGATCGGCTCCTTGTGGAGGATGTCCTCGATCTTGAACTGGTGCATGTTGTGCACGGACGCCGGATCCGGCAGGTAGCCGATGACCGCGTCGAGCAGCAGCTGGATGCCCTTGTTGCGCAGCGCGGCGCCGCACATCATCGGCTGCAGCTTGTAGTGCTGGATGCCGAGCTTGAGGCCGAGCTTGATCTCCTCGTCCGAGAGGCTGCCCGTCTCGAGCCACTTCTCGGTCAGCTTCTCGTCCTCCTGCGCCACGGCCTCGATCATCTCGGCGCGCAGTTCCTCGGCCTGCTTCTGGTACTCGGCCGGGATCGGGTTCTCCTTCTGGTCCTCGCCCTTCTCGCCCTCGAAGGTGAAGAACTTCATCTCGACCAGGTCGATGATGCCGCGGAAGTCGTCGCCGGCGCCGACCGGCAGCTGGATCGGCACGGGATTGCCGTGCAGGCGTTCCTTCACCTGGTCGCGCACGCGCAGGAAGTTGGCGCCGCCGCGGTCCATCTTGTTGACGAAGACGATGCGCGGGACCTTGTACTTGTTGGCCTGGCGCCAGACCGTCTCGGACTGCGCCTGCACGCCGGCGACCGCGCAGAAGACCACGACCGCGCCGTCGAGCACGCGGCACGAGCGTTCGACCTCGGCGGTGAAGTCGACGTGGCCCGGGGTGTCGATCAGGTTGAGGTAGACGCCCTTCCAATGGGCCCAGACCGCGGCGGCGGTGATCGTGATGCCGCGCTCCTGCTCCTCCTTCATCCAGTCGGTCGTCGTCGCGCCGTCGTGGACCTCGCCGATCTTATGCTTCTTGCCGGTGTAGTAGAGGATGCGCTCCGACACGGTGGTCTTGCCCGAGTCGATGTGGGCGACGATGCCGAAGTTGCGCATCTTGGCGATGGGGATCGAGGCCATGACGTGTCCGTATTCCGTGGGTCTGAAGGGCTCGCCGGAAGGCGGGCCATAAGAAGGCGCAGCATCGTGGTCGGCCCCCCCCACCAGACAAGGCTGAGGTGGGGAAAGTCGCGGGACGGGTCGAAGGTTCCGCCGGCTGAGCCGAGCGCAGCGAAATCAGGTGCTGCTAGGCGGATGCGGAGCCGACCGCGGCGGCAGGACGGGCCCGCCGCGGCGAGGGCGGGTCGCCAGTCGAGCGAGGCTCCAAGCCCGAAGCCCGAAGCCCAACGCCCGAGGCCCGAGGCGCGAGGCCCGATCCCGGCCGCACTTCTCGGCGGTCCCGACGTCCACGACGCAGCCGTGCAGGCTCTCAGCCTCCGTGCCCGGGTCGCTGGCCTCGGGTGCTCCGTGCCCGAGCATGCCCGAACCCATGGCCGACAGCCGCCGTCCGATCTGCCTGTACCACAAGAACTGCCTCGACGGACGCGGGGCGGCGGCGGTGGTGCAGCGCAAGGAGAAGGAGTGCGATTTCGTCGCCCTGCAGTTCGGCATGCGCCGCCCCCAGGTCCTTGGTCGCAGGGTGTACATCGTCGACTTCTGCCTGCCGCTCGAGGACATGCGCGCGGTCTGGGCCGAGGCCAGCGAGGTCATCTGGCTGGACCACCACGCCTCCCAGGCGCCGGTGCGCCAGGCGCTCGGCTGGGGCGTGCTCGACACCAGCGAGTGCGGCGCCTCGCTGACCTGGAAGACCCTGTTCCCGGACGAGCCGATGCCGCCGGTGATCGCCTACATCAAGGACAAGGACCTGTGGCGCTGGGAGCTGCCGGACAGCCGCGCCATCGCCGCCGGCCTCGAGCAGACCTGGAAGGGCGACCACTTCGCGGGGCTGCTCGAGGTCGACCTGGCCGAGATGGCGAAGAAGGGCGCGCCGCTGGTCGAGGCGGTCGCCAAGCGCGTCGCCGAGATCGCCAAGACCGGCGTGGCGATCGAGGCGCCGTACGGCCTGGCCGGCACGCGCGCGCTGGCGATCGTCACCAACCAGGACCAGAACGAGCTCGGCGATTACGTCTGCCGCCCGGTCGCCGAGGGCGGGCTGGGCTTCGATCTCGCGATCCTCTATTTCCAGAAGAAGGACGGGCCGTGGGTGCACAGCCTGCGCTCGTCGGGCGCCGACTGCGCCCGCATCGCCAGCGCGCGCGGCGGCGGCGGCCACGTCAACTCGGCGTGCTACCTCGCGGCGACGGCGTTCCCGCACCTGCCCGTGCAGCCGGTGGCGAAGAGCGGCTGACGGCGCACCGGCTGGCGCGCGAACCGCGCGTTTCTGGCTTCGCGCTTCGCGCCGAGATGCGCGCTCCGGGCCGGACCGCCAAGCGCGCCGTTGTCGCCGCGGTTCCGGCCGCGTAGCGTCTGCCCGCAGCATCCGTGAGCGCACCGCACATCGTCCTCGTCTCACTGATCACCGCCGCGGTGGTCGCCGCGGTCGTCGACCGGCCGCCGCGCCGCGTCGACGCGCCGGGCGAGGTCACGATCACCTACTGGGAGAAGTGGACCGGCTTCGAGGGCGAGGCGATGCGCGCGACGATCGAGCGCTTCAACCAGCGCGGCGTCACCGACTCGGCCGGGCGCAGGATCGTCTGCCGCTACCTCTCGACCACCCAGGTCGATCGCAAGTCGCTGCTCGCCATCGCCGGCGGCAACCCGCCTGATCTCGTCGGCCTGTGGTCGACCAACACCCATGTCTTCGCCGAGATGGGCGCGCTGACGCCGCTCGACCCGTTCATCGCCGCGTCGGGCCACGACCTCGGCCGCTACATCCCGGTGTTCCTCTCGCGCTGCCGCTACCGCTCGCCGGCGAACGACGTCGAGCGCACGTGGTGCCTGCCGACCACGCCGGCCAGCGTCGCGCTGCACTGGAACAAGGACCTGTTCCGCGCCGCCGGCCTGGATCCCGAGCGACCGCCGCGCTCGATCGCCGAGATGGAGGAGTACTGCGAGAAGCTGACCCGCCGCGACGCCGACGGCCGCGTCGTGCAGATGGGCTTCCTGCCGGTCGAGCCGGGCTGGTGGAACTGGTCGTGGGGCTACTACTTCGGCGGCAGGCTCAACGACGGGCCCGAGCGCATCACCGCCGACGATCCGAAGAACATCGCGGCGTGGGAATGGGTGTGCGGCTTCGCCGAGAAGTACGGCCGCGAGCAGATGCTCTCCTTCCGCCAGGGCTTCGGCACCTTCGATTCGCCGCAGAACGCCTTCCTCTCCGGCAAGGTCGCCATGGTCGTGCAGGGCGTGTGGATGGCGAACTTCATCCGCTTCCACAACAGCCAGCTGAAGTACGGGTGCGCGCCGTTCCCGACCTCCTTCGACACCGGCGGCCAGCCGGTGACGGTCGCCGACATGGACGTGATCGCGATGCCGCACGGCTGCCGCCATCCCGAGCAGGCGTGGGCGGTGATCGCCTACATCAACTCGCCGGAGGGCATGGAATACCTCTGCGGCGACCGCGCCAACAACGGCGGCGGGCAGGGCAAGCTGACGCCGTTCCAGGAGACCTCGCCGGGCTGGATCGAGCAGCACACCCATCCGTACCTCCAGGTGTTCATCGACCTGGCCAAGAGCCGCAACGCGGTCGCCATCCCGCAGCTGCTGGTCTGGGACGAATACCAGCAGGAGCTGTCGAACGCCTTCGAGCTCGCCTGGTTGGGCAAGGCGACGCCGGCCGAGGCGTTGAAGGCGGTGCAGGCGCGCATGCAGCCCAAGCTCGACCGCGCGCTCGACATCGCGCGCGCCCGGGCGCAGGAGAAGGCGAAGTGAAACGCGCCCGCTGGAAGCACGCCGCCTTCGTCCTGCCGTGGGTCATCGGCATCGGCGTGTTCACGCTCTATCCGTTCGCCGCGTCGATCTGGTACAGCTTCACCGACTTCAGCGTGCTCGCGCCCGCCGTGCCGGTCGGCACCGCCAACTACGCCGAGATGGCCGGCGACGCCAAGTTCTGGAAGACGCTGGGCAACACCTGCCTCTACGCGGCGCTGGCCATCCCGGCGGGCCTGATCGTCTCGCTCGGGCTCGCGCTGCTGATGAACGCCGTCAAGCGCGGCCAGGTCATCTACAGCGTGATCTTCTACCTGCCGCACCTCGTGCCGGCGGTGGCGTCGGCGATCCTGTGGATGTGGATCTTCAATGCCGAGTACGGCCTGCTCAACAACGCGCTGCGGCCGTTCTTCGACGGCGCGAACGCGGTGCGCGCGTGGCTCGATCCCGCGATCGCCGGCGACGCGAAGCTGATGTGGGCGCCGCCGGCCTGGCTGTCGTCGACGACCTGGGCGCTGCCCGCGCTGGTGATCATGGCGATGTGGGGCGTCGGCCAGACCGCGTTCATCTACCTGGCGAAGCTCCAGGACGTGCCGGTCGAGCTCTACGAGGCCGCCGACATCGACGGCGCGTCGACCTGGCAGAAGATCGTCCACATCACCATCCCGACGATCAGCCCGATCATCTTCTTCAACGTGATCATGGGCATCATCGGCGCGTTCCAGGTCTTCACCGAACCCTTCCTCATGACCCAGGGCGGCCCGGCGGAGGCGACGTACTTCCTGCCGCACTACATCTACGACAGCGCGTTCCGGTACCTGCGCATGGGCTACGCGTCGGCGATGTCGTGGATCCTGTTCCTGATCATCCTCGGTCTGACCGCGCTGGCGTTCCGCCTGTCGCGCGACCGCGTGCACTACGCGGGGCGCTGACATGCGCCGGCGCGGCACCTACGGCGGACGCATCGGCCTCATGCCGCGCGGCGCGATGCAGCTGATCCTCGCGGCGGCGGGCTCGCTCTTCCTGCTGCCGCTGATCTGGATGCTGGCGACGTCGCTCAAGCCGCTCGACCAGACCATGTCCCTGCCGCCGAGCTGGATCCCGCGCGCGACCATGGCCACGCTCGACGGCGAGCGCGTCGTGGCGGTGAAGCGGCGGCGCATCGACCAGCCCTCGATGCTGGTCATCCAGCGCGGCGGCGTGGACGTCGACCAGCGCAAGCTGCTGCCGGAGAGCGCGATCGCCGACGGCATGGCGCGCACCACCTTCACCCGCGCCGGCCGCGAGCAGCCCGAGCCCGCGCCGGTCGCCGTCGACATCGTCAAGCCGGTGCCGGCGGGCTGGTGGCTGGTCGAGGAATGGACGCCCGATTATTCCAGCGCCGAGAAGGGCTCGGCGCGCGCGTTGCGCTGGGACTGCGTCCCGCCCGAGGACCTCGAAGCCGTGCCGCACGCGTTCTGGCAGAACTACCCGTCGGCGCTCGCGCGCATGGACCGCACCGGGGCGCGCGCCTGGGGCGTCAGCGGCTTCTACGCGTACCTCTTCAACACGCTGTGGGTGTGCACGCTGTCGGTGGTCGGCTCGGTGCTGTCCTGCACGCTCGTCGCGTACGCCTTCGCGTTCCTCGAGTTCCCCGGCCGCGGCTGGCTGTTCGGCCTGACCCTCGCCGTGATGATGGTCCCGTTCCCGGCGACCATGGTGCCGCTGTTCGACCTGTTCCGCGACCTCGGCTGGGTCGGCACCTTCAAGCCGCTGTGGGCGCCGGCGTGGTTCGGCGGGGCGTTCTTCATCTTCCTGCTGCGCCAATTCTTCCTCGGCCTGCCCAAGGACCTGCTCGACGCGGCGCGCATCGATGGCTGCTCGGAGCTGCAGGTGCTGTGGCACGTGGTCGTGCCGCTGGCGCGCCCGGCGCTCGGGATGGTCGCGCTGTTCCAGTTCCTGGGCTCGTGGAAGGACTTCATGGGCCCGCTGCTCTACCTCAACGACAGCTCGCAGTTCACGCTGTCGCTCGGCCTGCAGGCCTTCCAGAGCCAGCACGGCGGCACGCCCTGGCACCTGTCGATGGCGGCGAGCCTGCTGTTCTCGCTGCCGCTGATCGTGCTGTTCCTGGTCGCGCGCAAGATGTTCGTGCAGGGCATCGCCATGACCGGCATCAAGGGCTGAAGCGCCTCACGCCTCGTCGACCGGCGGGCGGCGGCGATACGCGGCCGGCGTCGTGCGCAGGCGCCTGCGGAACACGCGGTGGAAGTGGTCGACATCGCCGAAGCCCGAGCGGCCGGCGACGTCGGCGACGATCAGCTCGGTGTGGATCAGCATCGCGCACGCGGTGCGCAGGCGCGCCTCGGTCAGCAGGTCGACGAAGGTCCGGCCGCACAGCGCGCGCACCACGTGCGCGGCGCGATGCGGGCTCAAGCGCAGGTGGCGGGCGAGGTCGGCGAGGCCGATGGCGCGGTGGTGCTCGGCGCGGATGAAGCCGTGGATCGCGTGGCGCCGATCGCTCGGCGCCGGCAGCGCGCCGTCGACCTCGCCGAGCATCGCGTCGAGGCACAGGCGCAGCCGCGCACCGAGCTGGCGCAGGCCCTCCAGGGCGTGCGCCGCGTCGCGCTGATCGATCGGCGGCGGCCGGGGCGAGCCGCTGGGCAGCGGGGTCGCCGGCTGATCGTCGCGCGCCGCGCGCAGCCCCGCCCCGGCCGAACGCTGGCCGGCGAAGAGCACCAGTTCGAGCCGCCCGCCGCGCCGCACCGGCACGGCCAGCTCGACCAGCCCGGCGTGGCACACCTGGATCCGGCCGCGCGGCAGGTCGGCGATCTCCGAGCGCACGCGCCCGGCGTCCCACGCCATGCACTTGCCGGCGTGCGGCGAATGCTTCACCGCCTGGCACGGCGCGGTGTCGTGCCACTGCCGCGTCGGCGCGAGGTGCGGCCCCAACGCGCCGACCAGATCGTGCACGGTCACCGCCAGCCCCGACCAGCGCTCGAAGCAGCCGATCGCCTCCTCGACCTCGCCGTAGCGGTCATCCATGACGACAAGATACGCCGGTATTCCAGCCGATAAACCAGGCGGAATCTCACGGATATCCGACATGATACGCCGGTAACCGCAGGAGATGCCATGCGCTTCCACCAGCTCGACGACGCGACCCGGCGGCGCTTCGAGGACGACGGCTTCCTGATCGTACGCGGCGCGCTCGCCGCCGACGAGGTCGCCGAGCTGATCGACGCCGGCGAACGGCTGATCGCCTCGGACCAGGTCTTCGACCGCACCGGCGCGAAGGACGCGGCGTACGACTCCTTCCGCAACGCGATCGCGCACGGCGGGCCGGCGTACGAGCGGCTCCTCACGCACGGGCCGACGGTGTCGATCGCCGCGCAGCTGCTCAGCAAGAACCTGCAGCTGCACACCAGCCAGCTGATCTGGAAGCGCCCGGAGCCGGGCGCCGATCCGCGCGCGCTGTCGCCGGGCTGGCACCGCGACATCCACACCGTGACGGCGGACCTCGGCGAGGACGCCGTCCAGCGCTTCGAGGTCAAGATCGCCTACTACCTCAGCCCGGCGCACGGCCGCGAGAGCGGCGTGACCATGGTCGCGCGCGGCAGCCACCGCTGGCGCGGCGCGCCGCGCTTCGACGCGCATCGTGATCCGCCGGACGTCGTCGTCCCCGATCTCGAGCCGGGCGACGCGCTGCTGTTCGAGAACCGCACGTGGCACGCCGCGGCGGTCAACACCAGCGCCATCACGCGCCGCTGCGCGATCTACGGCTACAGCTACCGCTGGATGCGGCCCGACGACTGGGTCGTCCAGGATCCGGCGCTGGTCGCGCGGCTCGATCCGGTCGGACGCGACCTGGTGACCCCGATGTGCTGGCGCGATCGCGACGGGCGCTTCTCGTTGCAGCCGAACATCGAGGCGCTGCACGGATGGTTCGACCAGCACCGCGCGCGCGGCGCGGCGGCGGCGTCGTGAGCGACGGGCTCGACGGGCGCATCGCCTTCGTCACCGGCGCGTCCGGCGACCTCGGCCGCGCCATCGCCGAGGGCCTGGCCGCGGCCGGCGCGGACGTGGTCGTGCACTGCCGCGCCGACGCCGCTCGCGGCGACGCGGTGGTCGCGGCGTGCCGACGCCTCGGACGACGCGCGGTGGCGGTCGCCGGGGACGTCGCCGATCCGGTCGCGATGGCGGCGGCGCGCGACGCCGGGATCGCGGCGCTCGGAGCGGCGCCGGACATCGTCGTCGCCAACGCGGTCAGCCAGATCCCATGGCTGAGCGTCGAGGATCAGCCGCTCGCCGATTTCCTCGACCAGTTCCGCACCTGCGTCCTGCACGCCGCCGTCGCCGCCAAGACCTTCCTCCCCGCGATGCGCGCGCGGCGCTGGGGGCGCATCGTCGGCATCAGCACCGAGTGCGTCATCGAGTGCCGCGCGGGCAGCTCGGCCTACGCGGCGGGCAAGGGCGGGATGGACCGCCTCCTGCGCTGCCTGGCGAACGAGGTCGCCGCGGCCGGGATCACGGTCAACCAGGTCGCACCGGGATGGATGATCAGCGCCCGCAACCGCCGCCCCGGTGGGAGCGAGGACGAGGATGGCGCCGCCCCCGACGCCCTCGCCGGCTACCTGGCCGGCGTGCCGATGGGGCACCGCGGCAGCGACGGCGACATCGCCGACGCGGTCGTCTTCCTCGCCTCGGATCGGGCGCGTTTCATCACCGGCACGCTCGTGCCGGTCTGCGGCGGCCGGGCGACGACCTCGATCTGAGGCCATCGAGGCGGTGGCGCCGGTGCCGCCGGGGCGCCCCGCTTGCTTCTTCGCGGTCCCTTCATTCGATGCCGGCCCATGCCCATCCAAAACCTGGTCCGCTGGCTGCTGCCGCGCGAGGACCACTTCTACCTGATCCTCGAGCGCCAGGCGGCGATCACCCATCAGGCGGCGACCGAACTCACCAAGTTCCGCACCGGCACGGACGCGGCGACGTCCATCCGCGACACCATCGAGAAGCTCGAGGACGAGGGCGACGGGCAGGCCCGCGAGATGCTCGCGGCGCTGGCCAAGAGCTTCGTCACGCCGATCGACCGCGAGGACCTGCAGCGCGTGTCGAAGAAGCTCGAGGACGTGCTCGACCTGATCAACCTCGCCGCGCGCACCTGCGTGCTCTACGGCGTCATCAAGCCGACGGCCTCGATGCTGGCGCAGATCGAACGACTCGAGACCTGCACGCGCATCTTCATCACCGCGATCAACAAGCTGCGCGTCCACCGCTACCACGAGGTCATCGAGCTCTGCCACGAGGTCAACAAGCTCGAGAAGCAGGGCGACGACGTCTTCCGCGACGCGCTCGGCAAGCTCTTCAACGATCCGGCGATCGACGCCAAGACCATCCTGCGCGAGAAGGAGATCCTCGAGGACCTCGAGAAGGCGATCAACCGCTGCGAGCAGGTCGCCGAGACCCTGGTCAACGTCGCCGTGAAGCATGCTTAGCCTGCTGATCATCGTCATCGTCGCGACGCTGGTCTTCGACTACATCAACGGCTTCCACGATTCGGCGAACGCCATCGCCACCTCGGTCGCCACCGGCGTGATGCCATTGCGCACCGCCGTGATCCTCGCCGGCGTGTTCAACTTCATCGGCGCTCTCACCGGCACGGCCGTCGCCACGACCATCGCCACCGGCCTGATCGACCCCGCGGCCGCGTCGCTCGGCGTCCTGCTGGCGACGCTGATCGGCGCCAGCGTCTGGAACCTGATCACCTGGTGGTGGGGGATCCCGTCGTCCAGCTCGCACGCCCTGATCGGCGGCCTCGCCGGCGCGACCCTCGCCCACGCCGGCATCGGCGCCTTCAACTGGCCCAAGCTGATCGACAAGGTGCTGAAGCCGCTGGTGCTGTCGCCGCTGATCGGCTTCAGCGTCGCGCTGCTCATCATGATCGCGCTGATCTGGCTGCTGCGCGGCCTGCGTCCGCGCACCGTGCAGGTCGCGTCGCGCCGCCTGCAGCTGGTCAGCGCCTGCACCTTCTCGATCTCGCACGGCTCGAACGACGCGCAGAAGTCGATGGGCATCATCCTGCTGGCGCTGCTCGCCTACCTCGCCTGGGGCAAGGCCAACGGCGGCGAGCCGCTGCCCGACTGGATGGCGCCGAAGACCCACCTGGACGACAAGGGCAAGACCGTCCATGACGTGCCGTACTGGGCGATGCTGTCCTGCGCGCTGGCGATGGGTCTCGGCACGATGGCCGGCGGCAAGCGCATCATCAAGACCATGGGATCGAAGATCATCCGCATCTCGCCGCTGCAGGGCTTCGCCGCCGAGACCGCGGGCACCGGCACGATCCTGGCGATGAGCGCGCTGGGCAACCCGGTCTCGACCACGCACTGCATCAACGCCTGCATCATGGGCGTCGGCGCGTCGAAGCGGATCAGCGCCGTGCGCTGGATCGTCGCCTGGAAGATCCTGATCGCCTGGATCGTCACCCTGCCGCTGAGCGCGCTGATGGCGTGGGTGACGATGCTCGTGCTGAAGCTGGTCGGCATCGACTGAACGCGCGGCGGCGCTGCGTCGCCCTCAGCCTCCGCGCCACGCGACGATGCGTCCGTCGGCGTCCTGCGCGACGAGCGTCTCGCCGGCGCAGCGCAGCACCACGATCGGCGCGTCGCCGGCGGCGATGCGCGCCAGGGCGACGCCGGTGCGCGCGCACCAGATCGTGATCCGTCCCTCGACATCCCCGGCGGCGACGTGGTCGCCGCCGGGCAGCTCGGCGAGACAGGACGTGGCCGCCGCCGGTTCGGCGGCGTGGCGGCGCGCGCCGTCGCCGAGGTCGATGAAGATCAGCCGCGTCCCGCTGGCCACGGCGACCACGCCGGCGCGCTCGGCCATCGCCAGGGTGCTCGCGGGCACATCGAGCCGGCAGCGCCAGCGCTCGGTGCCGTCGTCGTCGCGCCACGCCAGCCCCGCGTCGGCGTCGGCGACGATCAGCCCGTGCCCGTCCGCCGCCCAGGCCAGCGCGCGCGCCGGAGCGCTCAGGCGCGTCTCGATGCGGCCCGCGCCCGGACCGATGAACAGGCCGCCGGCATCGTCGGCGACGGCCAGGGCGCCGCCGACCGGCGCGAACGCCGCGACCGTCGCGCGCGGATCGATGCCGACGGCGAGACCGTCGCCGTCGATCAGCCGCACCGTGTCGCCGATGCGCATCAGCGCGCCGCCGACGGTCGGCGCCACCGGTACGCCGGCGAACGGCGCCAGCGCGCGCAGCTCGCGCCCGTCGCTCGGATCGAGCCAGGCCAGCTTGCCGCCGTCGAGCACGATGACCGCGTCGGCGGCCGCGCCGGCCAGGCGTGCGCCGCGCCGGCACAGCTCGATCGCCTCGCGCTCGCCAGGCTGGCGCACGCAACGGTCGAGGCGCCGCCATTCCCAGCCGCGCTGCGCGCTCGGGCAGTGGTCGAGCGCCGCGCGCGCGCTCGAGCGCCGGCCGGCGACCAGCCAGGCCTCGGCGGTGCCGAGCTCGGCCGCGTAGCCCTCGGCGGCGAGGCGTTCGCCCGCCGCGATCTGCGCGTCGCGTTCGCGCTGGGCGTGCGAGCGCGAGGACAGGACGAGGACCAGCGCCACGACCAGCGCCAGCGCGCCGGCCTCGCCCAGGCTCCACGCCAGCCGGCGGTAGCGGCGCTGATGCTGGCCGCGCTGCTGCTCGGCGGCGATCGCGGCGCGCGCCTCGAGCGCGACCGGGCGCTCGAGCGGCTCGGACTCGCGCACCAGGCGCGCGGCGAGCTCGAGATCGTCGTTGGCCAGCGCGGCGCGGGCGTAGGCGATGCGCGCCTCGCTCTCACCGGCGGCCGCCAGCGTGTTGCCGGTCCACAGCGAGCGCGCCTCCTCGAACGCGAACACCGCCCGGGCCAGCTCCTCGTAGTCGCCGGCGGCATCGCCGCGCGCCAGGTGCTGACGCGCCCGCGTGCCCAGGCGCAGGCTCTCGGCGTGCGCGCGCCAGTCGCGCACCGCGACCGCGAAGGCCGCCACCGACGGCCAGCGCTGCAGCGGATCGGTGAGCAGCCCGCGCGCGGCGACGTCGACCAGCTCGACCGGCTCCGGCGGCAGGTCGATGTGGTTCATCGCCGCGTTGAGCAGGCTCTCGCTGGCGGTCGAGCCGCGGTGCGGCGGTCGCCCGGCGATCAGCTCGTAGAGGATGGCGCACAGCAGGTAGACGTCGGTCGCGGGCGACACCGCGTCGAGGTCGAACATCGCCAGTTCGGGCGGCATGTACGCGGGGGTGCCGCCCATGCCGCCGACGCGCCCGATCGCCACCGGCCCGCCGGGCGCGATCGCCACCGCCAGGCCCCAGTCGAGCACCAGGGTCTCGCCGTAGTCGCCGAGCATGACGTTGGCCGGCTTGAGGTCGCAATGCACGATCCCGCGGGCGTGCGCGAAGGCGATCGCGTCGCACACCCGCAGCAGCACGTCGAGGTTGTCGTCGAGCGAGCGCGCGGTCATCGCGTCCTTCCAGGTCGTGCCCTGGACGCGCTTCATGGCGTAGAACAGCGTGCCGTCGTCGTCGACGCCCAGCTCGTAGACCGGGACGATGTTCGGGTGCTCGAGGTTGCCGGTGACCAGCGCCTCGGCGAGGAAGCGCGCGCGCTTGTCGGGGTCGCTCGCGGCGTCGGCGCGCATCAGCTTGATCGCGACCGTGCGACCGAGCGCCGCCTGGCGCGCCGCGTGGACGACGCCCATGCCGCCCGAGCCGAGGAACTCGCCCATCTCGTAGTCGACCGAGCCGCCGACCTGCGCCGGCTTGCCGGGCGTCGAGCGCGCCAGCTCGCGTTCGCGCAGGCTCAGGCGCCGCGCCCATTCGCCGGCTGCCGCGGTGGTCTTGATGGTCGCGCCGGGATCGCCGTCGGCCCCGCCCCAGGCGCTGGCGATGCGGGCCTTCAGCTCATCGCGGTCGTCAGGTCGGCGTGCGACGTCCATGGCGCGCGGTTGTACCGCCGGCTGGGGGCGCGAGCGAGCGACGTCTGCATAGTCGGGGCCATCGTTTCGCGTCAATTCGACACGTTTAGACCGCGATATATGACTAAATTACTTGGCACGCCAGTGACTAGGATCGCGCCGAACGCGTTATTCCCCCGCGCTGGACGAGGACGCCATGCTCGACCCGAACTCGCTGACCGAAAAATGCCGCGCGGCGCTCGTCGCCGCCCAGGAGCTGGCCCAGAACCACCAGCATCCGCAGGTCGAGCCGATCCACCTCGCGACCGCGCTGTTCGCCGACGCCGACGGTCTGGCGCGCCGCCTGGCCGAGAAGTGCGGCGCCGATGGCGCCGCGCTCGAGACGCAGCTGCGCCGCGGTCTCGCCGAGATCCCGTCCCAGACGCCGCCGCCGGCGCAGGTCAACCTGTCGAACGACTTCGCGCGCGTCCTGACCGCGGCGCAGAAGGACCAGAAGAACCGCGGCGACACCCACCTCGCCATCGACCACCTGGTCGTCGCGCTGGCCGACGACCGCCGGGTCGCGCCGATCTACCAGCGCGCGAAGCTGTCGCGCGCCGCGTTGGCGCAGGCGGTCGACGAGGTGCGCAAGGGGCGGACGGTGCAGAGCGACCAGGCGGAGAACGCCTACGACGCGCTCGCGAAGTACGGGCGCGATCTCGTGGCCGACGCGCGCAAGGGCAAGCTCGACCCGGTGATCGGCCGCGACGAGGAGATCCGCCGCACC
>DASPLE010000149.1:0-24989 GCA_035627695.1 Planctomycetota bacterium | reverse complement strand
CAGCGCGAACGACACCACGTTGCCGCCCTTGCGGTCGAGCCCGGCGCGTCGCGCCGGGTCCAGCGGCCAGATCGGATAGAAGTGCGGGTGGCGTTCGACCGCGAGGCCATCGAAGTTCTCGGCGGCGCCCGTGCACATGATGCGGGTGGTGAGCACGCGCGACGCCAGGCCGCGGTGCGCCAGCTCGCGCGCGCTCTCGCTGATCAGGCGTTCGGTGCCGCCCCAGGCGTCGGCGACGAAGCGCCGCGGGATGTGCGCGACCGTGCCGCTCATGCGACGGAGCGCACCGCGTCGGCCATCAGGCCGTAGACGTCGACGATCGTGCGCGGCGCCGCCACCGGATCGTTGGTGACGAAGCTGGCGTCGGAGTCCTCGTGATCGCACGAGTAGCCGTGCATGCCCTTCATCGGCACCGTGCCGAGGTGGCTCGGCACCAGCAGCACGTGCGGGTCGGCCAGCCAGACGTCGTCGCCGAAGCGGTTGTCCGGGAAGGCGCAGCGTTCGCGCTTCATCTCGTCCGGCGACAGCAGGCGCAGGCCGTCGACGCCGGACAACGCGTCGCGCACGGTCGCGCGGACGCCTTCGTCGCCGTGGTACCACGCGCGCACCATCGTCGAATCGATGACGCAGTGGTAGTCGTGGTGCATGCGCAGGCGGGTGCGCTCCAGCGCCGGGAACAGGTCGACCAGGCGGCGCACGGTGCACATGCCGTGGTCGCTGAAGACGTAGAACAGCACGCGGTCGTGCGCCGCGCGCGCCGCCGCCAGCACCGCGTCCAGGTCGGCGCGCACCTCGGCGAGCCGCGCGTCGAGCAGCGGGCTATCGCGCGTGTGGTCGTGCAGCCACGCGTCCATCGCCGCGTCGTACATCAGCATGAAGCGGCAGGCCGGATCGGCGGCCTTCGCGCGCATGGCCGCCCAGTTCTCCTCCGGCTGCTTGTGCCAGTCGGCGATCCAGGTCGCGCCCGGCGCGGCGCCCGAGGCGGCGATCAGGTCGGCGATGTTGCCGCCGGTGTTCATGCCGCCGGGCTGGAAGATGTCGCGCGGCTCGCAGTGCCCGTACTGGTGCAGCTGGTCGATCGGCATCATGTACATCTGGAAGTAGCCGGCGATGCCGTTGGCGCGTTTGACCGCCTTGGACAGCTGATGGCGCACGCGGCCGCGGTCGCGCAGCGCGGGCGGCAGCCAGCGCAGCCAGCCGGGCACCTTCAGCCCGGTGCCAGGACCGCGGTAGGTGAAGTAGCTCCAGTGCAGGTGCTCTTCCGGCCAGCGTCCGCTGAGGATCGACGGCACGCACGCCGAGCTGTAGCCGAACACCGAGCGCAGCGCCGCCGTGCGGCCGAGATCCTCGATCACCGGGTGGCCACGGATCACCGCCGCGCCCATCGCGTCGACGAAGAAGAACAGGTGGCAGTCGCCCATCGCGCCGCGCAGCGTACGCCTGTCGGCCGCACTTGCCAACCGCGGCGAGGGTCCGCCCGGACGCGCCACCCGATGACGCCCCGGCTTGAGCCCCGGCACCCCGAGCGCACGATCGTCCGCTCGACGATGCGCTCATCCCCGCCAGCCACCGCAACTCCGACCGTCGCGGCGACAGCCGCGTCCGGCATGAGCGCGGGCGACGGCTTCCCGCGGGTCGCGGTCTGCGGCCATGTCCTGACCGTCTGCCGCATGGCCGACGTGCGCGGCATGCTGGCACGCGCCATCGCCGGAAGCGACGCGCCGATCGCCCTGGCGACGCTCAACCTCGATTTCCTGCGCCTGGCCGACGAGTCGCCACCGTTGCACGCGGCGCTCGCCGCTTTCACCCATCGTTTCGCCGACGGCTGGCCGGTCGTCGAGCTGGCGCGGCGCGCCGGCACCGTCCTGCCCGAACGCGTCACCGGTTCCGATCTGACACCGATGATCTGCGGCTGGGCGCGCGAGAGCGGGTGGAAGCTCGCCTTCGTCGGCGGGTCGCCGGCATGCGAGGCGGCGCTGGCGCAGCGCATGCCGCGCGACTTCCCGGGCGTGCTGGCTGGCCATTGGACGCCGAGCTACCGCGCCGGCGCCGACCTGCGCGATCCCGGATTGACGGCGGCGATCCGCGCCAGCGGCGCGCAGGTGCTGCTCGTCGCGCTGGGCTGCCCGAAGCAGGAATTCTGGATCCGCGACAACCTCGTCGCCTCGGGCGCGCGCGTCGCGATCGGCGTCGGCGCCAGCCTCGACTTCCTCGCCGGGACCCAGAGACGCGCGCCGCGCATGTGGCAGCGGCTCCGGCTCGAGTTCCTGTACCGCCTGCTGCGCGAGCCGCTCCGGCTCGGCGGCCGCTACTGGCGGGATTTCTGGTTCTACCGCCGTGCCAAGCGGCAGAGTGCACAGCGCGATGCCTGATCCCGTCAACGACGACTCCAACCTCGGCATCAACGGCTGGTACGATCCGCGCCGCCTGGTCTGGGCGCTCCTGCCGCGGCTCAAGCGCTGGCCGCCGATCCTCGCCGCCGCCGGCCTGATGCTCGGCTGCGCGATCGGCCTGATGATCGCCGTCTCGACGTGGAGCCTGAGCGCGACCCTGCGCCTAGTGCCGGCGGCGCAGTCGATGCACGTCGCCGAGAGCCTCGATCCCTACCAGGTGCCCGACTTCCATCCGGCGGAGGTGCAGAGCTGGTTCATGCGCACCACGATCTTCGAGAAGATGCAGGCCAACGAGCGCCACGAATCGGTCGACGAGCTGAAGGCGATGTTCACCGTCGACTTCGACCGCGAGGCGTCGCTCTTCCAGGCGTCCTTGTCCGGGGCGACGACCGCCAAGGACGCCGAACACCTGCTGACGCTGTTCTGCAACCTGGTCATCGAGGAGGCGCGCAAGCAGGTGCGCGAGCGCATCCGCGCCGACGACGATTACTACCGCCTGAAGGCGGCCGAGGAGCAGCGCCGCAACGATCTCGCGCGCAGCCGCCTCATCGATTTCCGCAAGGCCAACGCCTTCACGGATGTCGAGAACGAGTCGGCGCTGCGCAACCAGCGCCTGGCCGAGGCGCGGCAGATGCTGGCCAACGCCGAGGCGCGCGGCGAGGCGTTGCGCACGCGCAAGGAGGCGATCCTCGCCCTGAAAGCCGAGACGCCCGCCGAGATCGCCGGCGGCCGTTCGCTGCGGACGTCCGCCGAGGAGCGTCGCGAGCAGCTGCGGACCGAGGAGCGGCGCCTGGCCGCCGTGTACACCGACATGAACCCGCACCTGGTCGCCGTGCGCGCCGAATTGTCCGTGCTCGACGCCGCGCCGACCGTCGAGCAGGCCGCGCGTCCGGATGCGATGATGCCCAATCCGGTCGCTGGCATGCTCGATCAGCAGCTGACCCAGATCGCGCTCGACGAGCCGATGGTGGCCAAGGAACTCGAGGTCGCGCGTCAGCGGCTGGCCGAGGCCGAGGAACTGGTCGGCGCGCTGCCGCCGCTGGCCTCGCAGTTCCAGCGCCTGGCGGCCGACAGCGAGGCGACCGCGGCATTGACCAGGCGCCTCCAGGCGCGTCTCGCCGAGATCGAGATCGTGCACGGCCTGCAGGGTGGCCAGCTCCAGATGTCGGATGCGCCGAACGCCGCCTACGCGCGGCAACGCTCGAAGGCGCTGAAGGTCGGCCTCGCCGGGCTGGCGGGCGCGTTCGTCGGCTTCGGCATCGGCTGCCTGGTCGCGCTCGGCCAGGTGCTGGTCGATCCGTTCCTGCGCAACCTGACCGATCTCCGGCTGGTGCTGCGCGCGCAGCGAGCCGAGCGCCTGCCGGTGCCGGCGACGGCGATCGGCGAGCACCGCCTGTGGCTGCAGCGCCTGTCCGAGCACGTCACCGGCAGCGCCAAGTCGGCGCTGCTGATCCCGTCGGGCAACGCGCGCGACAGCGCCCTGATCGCGCGCGCGCTGGCGGAGCAGGTCGCGCGCTCGGGGCTCAAGACCCTGCTGGTCGCCGACGCCGGCCTGCTCGGCCTGGCGCCGGGCAAGGGCCTGTCGCATGTGCTCGACCGCGAGCTGCATCCGGAGCAGGCGCTTGTCGAGCTCGATCAGCGCCTGTCGCTGCTCGCCGTCGGCGATCTCCCCCGCGTCCTCGACCAGGTGCCCTCGGGCCATGTCGAACGGCTCATCGGCGAGCTCGCCAGCCACTTCGACTTCATGCTGGTGGCGCCGCCCGCCGCCGAGATCGCCCTCGTGCGCCGCCTGACCAATGCCCTGGCCGGCGTCATCGTCGTGGTCAGCCGCGATGGCATGCCGCGGGCGTTGGCCGAGGAGATTGCGCGCCTCGAGCGGCCCGTCATCCAGGCGTTGCTGGCGGACTGATGCGATCGCGCTGCTGCCTGCTCGTCGCCATCCTGGCGCTCGCATCCTCGGGCTGCCTGCCGCGCTGGGGCAGGGGCGCGACGCACCACGACTCGCAGCGAGCCGAGAGCCAGCTGCTCGCCGATGGCCAATCCGGCGAGGTGGTCTTCGAACCGCCGGCCGACGAGCCGCCGGCGATCCTCGACGAGTACCGCTTCGCGCCCGGCGACCGCGTCGATCTCAAGCTCTACGGCCAGAGCGAGTACGACCAGCCCGACACGGTCGTCGATCCCGACGGCAACGTGCACTTCTCGATCGCGCGCAACATCCCGGCCGCCGGACGCACCGTGACCGAGCTGCGCGGCGAACTCGAACGGCGCATGTCGGAGCTCGTGCTGAAGCCGCGCGCCGTTGTCCAGCCGCGGACGACCGTCGGGCATCGCTATTACGTGCTCGGCACCGTCGCCCAGCAGGGACCCTTCCCGATCGACGGTCCGGTGCGCGTGCTCGACGCCATCGCCCGCGCGGGGGGCATCGCGACCGGTCTGCAGGACAACGCGACGGTCGAGATCGCCGATTTCGCGCGATCGGTGCTGGTGCGGCGCGGCGACCTGCTGGCGATCGATTTCCAGGCCCTCATCCAGACCGGCGATCTGCGCTACAACATCATGCTGCATCCGGGCGACATGATGATCTTCCCGAGCACCGTCGCCGGCGAGATCTTCGTGCTCGGCGCCGTTCCCAACCAGGGCGCACAGCCGTACGCCCCCGATCTCACCGTCGTCGGCCTGCTGACGCGGCGCGGCGGCGTGCTCGAGCGCGCCTACCGCCGCCAGATCGCCGTGCTGCGCGGCAGCCTGGTCCGGCCGCGGATCTACCTGGTCGACATCGACGACGTGCTCTCGGCGCGGAGCAAGGATTTCCGCATCGAGCCGGGCGACATCCTCTACGTGCCCGACCGTCCCTTCCAGTACCTGCGCGAACTGGCGCTGGCGGCGACCCGGGCGTTCGTCGGCGTGCTCGGCGCCCGCGCCGGGGGCCAGGCGGCGGACGAGCTGTTTGGCTTCTGACGCCGCGCGACCGCTGCCGGTCCGCCTGATCGCCACCATGATCCAGGGCGGGCGTGGCGGGATCTACCGCTACGTCATCGAACTCGCGCGGCGCCTGGCCGCGATGCCCGGCATCGCGCTCAGCCTCGACTGCGTCCGCGGCGACGAGCACCTGCTCGGCGGGCTGGCCCTGCGCCCGGTGTCGCGCTGGGCGCGTGCCGGCGCGTGCGACCTGGCGCGCGTGCAGCTGGCCACGCGCGCGCCGGCGGGCGGCGTGCTGCATGCGCCGAGCTATCGGCGCGTGCCCTGGCGCGCCGGCGGCGCGTGCGTCGCCACGGTGCACGACCTGGCGCCGTTGCACATGCCGGAGAAGTACGGCTTCCTGCGCCACCAGTTCCTCAAGCGCCTCGTGCCGGTCGCACTGCGTCGCTGCGACCGCATCCTGACCGTGACCGAGCACACCAAGGCCGACCTGGTCGACGCCTTCGCCATCGATCCGCAACGCATCGTGGTCACGCCCAACGGCATCGACCATGCGCGCCTGCGGCCGGGCGACCGGGCCGCGGCGCTCGCGGCGCTGCGTACCTGGAAGCCGCAGCTCGCCGAGGACTTCGTGCTCTACGCCTCGCGCATCGAACACCCGGGGAAGGGCCACGTCGCGCTGCTCGACGCGTGGGCCCGCCTCGCCGCGCCTGGTCGCGACCTGCCCCAGCTGGTCTTCGCCGGCGCCGCCGTCGAGCGGGCCGACGAGGTCTTCGCCCATGCGGCCGCCCTCGGGCTGAAGCCGCTGCACGTCGGATTCGTGCCCGAGGCGCTGCTGCCCGAGATCTACCGCGCCTGCCGGCTGTTCGTCTTCCCCAGCCGCTACGAGGGTTTCGGCCTGCCGCCGGTGGAGGCGATGGCCTGCGGCGCAGCGGTGGCGTCCAGCCGCGCCGGCGCCTTGGCCGAGACCGCAGGCCCGGCGGCGGTGCTCGATCCCGACGATCCGGAGCAGATGGCCGCGACCATAGGCCGCCTGATCGACGATGGCGACGAGCGCGCGCGGCTGGCGGGCGCCGGCATCGCCTGGGCGGCGCGCTTCGACTGGGATGCGACCGCGCGCGCGACCGCGGACGTGTATCGGTCGGTCGCGTGATCCGCCGGCTTGCCATGCTGGTCACCGGTCGAACAACGACGCGATGACGCAGCGGACCGCACAGGCCAGCCTCGCGGCGGTCATCCGCTTCCGCGATTCGGAGAAGACGCTCCCGAGCGTGCTCGCCGCGCTCGACGCGCAGACCCGGCGTCCCGATGTGATCGTCGGCATCGACAACGGCAGCCGCGACGGATCGCGGCAGATGCTGATCGACCACGGCGCGACGGTGATCGATTGGACCGAGCCGTACCACGTCTCGCGGGTCCTGAACGCCGGCATCGCCGCCTGCGCCAGCGATCTCGTGCTGATCGTCAGCTCGCACACCGTGCTGGAGGATCCCGGCACCGTCGCGCGCTACGTCGCGACCATGGCCGACGCCGACGTCGCCTGCGTCAGCGCGCGGCCGCCAGGGTATGCGCGCCTGCCCGAGTCGATCGACTGGGAGACCGTCGCGCGCAACGGCCTGACCTACTGCTCGATCTACTCGAACAGCCACGGCATGATCCGCCGCGCCTTCTGGGCCGAGCTGCCGTTCGACGATCGCCTCGGGGTCGCCGCCGAGGACTACTGCTGGGCCCTGGAGCAGCTCAAGCGCGGCCGCCGCGTCGCGATGCTGCCGGTGTCCTACCGCTACCTCAAACGCGGCCGCGCGCCGCATGCGGCCACGCTGCGTGCGGTGCTGGCGGTCGGGCGCCATTTTGGCCTGCCCATGGGCTGGCTCGGGGTGAAGCGGACCGCGTTGGCCGCGGCGCTCGCCCTGGTGCGCGTCGTCGGCACGGCCGGGCGATCGGCTGCGCAGCGCGACGACCTGGCCAAGCACCTCGGCCACCTCCGCGGGTGGTGGCGCTGGCGCCGGCACGATCCCTTCCGCGCGCGGCGCTGAGCCGCCGCCCCGGTCGCAGGCGATCACGTCGGCTGCCGTGGCCGATCGGCGGGGACGGCGGCCCGTCTAGGCGGAGGCGCGTTGTTCCTCGGGCTCGACCGGCGCCGGGACGACTGGCGGCCTGGGCGTGGGGATGAACCGCTTCAACGACAGGATGGGCGACTCGAAGAACCGCCAGCTCACCGCGGCTATCGCGACCGACAGCGCGACCATCAGCGGGAAGAACACGAACTGCCAGCCGATGCCGTTGCCGATCCTCGGCGCCAAGTTGGTGTCCCAGCGGTGGCCGCACCAGCCCATCAACGGCGCGTGCATCAGGTAGATAGCGTAGCTGTAGGTGCCGAGCATCACCAGCGGCCGGGCGCACAGCAGGCGTTGCAGGCGCGGCGCCGCGCCGGGCATCGCCGCGAGCAGCACGGCCGCCGCGCTCACGACGGCGATCGCCGCGAAGCCGCCGATCATCCAGCGGCCGCGCACGCCGAACGCGAGCATCGCCGCCAGCAGCAGCGGGCCTCCGGCGAAGAACACCAGCCGGGCGACGCGCTGCAGGCCGGCCTTGGTTACGCGTTCGCTGCGCACGAGCGCCGCGCACGCGGCGCCGATGGCCAGGCCATCGAGGCGCGCGGGGGTGAACACGTACAACGACAGCCACTCGCTGCCGTTGGCGAACATCGTCGCGCGACAGGTGATCGAGACGCCGACCAGCACCACGCACGCGGCGACCAGCGCCCGGCCGCGCAGGAACGCGATCGTCATCGGCCAGACCAGGTAGAACTGCTCTTCGATCGCCAGGGACCAGGAGTGCAGCACGCCGATGGGCGTGAAGTACCACCGCCCTTCGCTCGCGATCAGCCAGTTCTGCAGATGCGTCCAGAACCAGCCCTGATTGCCCTCCAGCCAGACCTGCGCCGGCGCCTGCGGGGCGACCACGTGGCCGCCGACCAGGGCGATCGCCAGGAACGCGTAGTAGAGCGGGAATATGCGCAGGATGCGCCGGGCGTAGAAGGCCCGGATCCAGCCAGGACGATCCCGACTATCGAGCAGGATCCCCGTGATCAGGAAGCCGGACAGCGCGAAGAACAGATCGACGCCGGTCGTCCCGATCTGGGACGCGTGCACGATCGCGGCGGTCAGCGCATCGTCGCCGGCGTGCGGGCCGCTGTTGATCGAATGGACCACCAGGACCAGCGTCACGGCGATGCCGCGCAGCCCGTCCAGCGCCCCGATGCGGTGGTGCGCACCGGGCGCGTCGGCGGGCGCGGCGGCAGGTTGGTCGGCGCGATTCATCGTCCGATCCCGGGGGGAGGCGTGGTGCGAAGCACGGGCTTTCCATCCGACCGATCCGGACTCGGCGGAGGCCATCGGCGGGCGCGCTCGGTTCATGCCGCTGACGGTCTGGCATGAGGCGAGTCTATATAGCTCATGGGCATCGCCGATGCCACCGGCGATCCAACCGTTGCGGCGGCGACCCGCCGCCGAGAGCTCCAGACGATTCAGCGCGGTCGGAGACGGCGCAGCCATCCGCGCGCGCGCTCCCGCTCCGCATCGATCATGCCGAGGAACCACCAGCCCGGCGTCATCGCCGCGGCGACGACGCCGCAGCCAGCGAGGAAGTTCCACATCGGGTCGGCGATCGGCCGCGTCGTCCACCAGGCGATGGCGACCAGCCACGCGCCGGCCGCGCCGGCGAGGCCGCGCGCGGTCTGCGCGGCCATCTCCTGCCAGGCCACGCCGTACAGCCGGTGCAGGAGGACTGGGATGATGACCAGGTTGAGCGCGACGGCGGGGACGAGGCTGCCGATCGCGGCGCCGACGATGCTCTCGAGCGAGAGCAGCAGCACGACGGTGAGGGTGAGCTTGACAACCGCCTCGCCGAGCGTGCAGGAGAGCGCGAGGCGGTGATGGCCGGTCATCAGCAGCACCTCGCGGCTGCACGATGATCCGAGCACGCTGCTGGCGACGGACGCGAGCAGCAGCCACGCGACCATCATGGCATCGGCCGCGATGGGCGCGCTGCCGCTGAGCACGCGCAGGGCGCCGCCCAGGTCCAGCACCAGCGGCGCGAGCAGCGAAGCGCCGATCATCACCGCCCACCGCTGGCTGGTCAGCAGCACCCGCGCCAGGACCGCGCGGCGCGCCTGCGCGTCCGCGGCCTGCGCGTCGAGCTGGGCCGAGGCCGGCGCCAGCACCGCCTGCAGCTGCTGCTGCGTCAGCAGGCCATAGGTCTCGGCGAGGCGCTGTCCCGGCGCGAACCCCGCCACCGCCGACAGCGACACGACGTTGCTGATCAGCACGGCGTCCACGCGCGAGAGGATCTGGCCGCAGATCCCGTTCAGGTAGATGAAGGCGCTGAACGAGCCGAGGCCGGTGACATCGCTCCAGGCGAAGCGGCGCGGATCGGGCCGGAGCATGGGTTGGCGCAAAGCGATCAGCGTGACCACGACCATCGGCGCGAGGCTCGTGGCGACCGCGACGATCATGAATTCCATGATGCCCCAGCCGGCGGCGCTGCCCCAGGCGATCAACCCCGCCTGCGCCAGCAGCGCGACGATGTCGCACGCGTTGCTGACGTGCGCGCGTTGCTGGGCGCGCAGCGCCTCGCGGAAGATGCCGAACGGATAGCTGAGCAGCATCCCGACCGCGAACAGCCCGGCGACCCTGGTTAGGTGTTCGCGGTGGCCGGGGTCGGTGATGCGGTTGCGGTCGAGCAGGTGGTCGACCAGGTGGTGCCCGCCGAGGAACAGGGCGGCGCCGATGAGCAGCGTCATGACGACGGTCAGCCAGAAGACCCCGGTCACGGCCGAGTTGGCCGCTTGGCGCTCCTCGGCAGTCGGACGACCCGCCGCGCGCGCGACCGCCTTGCCGACCGCGCCGCCGAGGCCGAAGTCCACAAGCACCATGAAGCCGAACGTCGCCCACAGCACGAACCAGAAGCCGAACTCCTGCGCACCGAGCGTGGTGAACAGCAGGCGGAAGGTGATCAGGCCGCAGACCGCCCGGCAAATGACCTTGAGGTAGCCGCTGGCCAGGCTGACCAGCACGCCGCGCACGAAGCTCATGATCCGGTCACCCGCCCGCCGGCGGGCTGCGCGGCGCGCCCCCAGCAACACCGTCGATGGTGGTCCGAGCGGGCATCGCGAGAGTGTCCACGCTTCCGCCGGAGCGCCACACCGGCCGTGCTTGCCCGCTCGGGGTCGGCGCGTTCAGTGTAGCCGGCATGGTCGCGTATCCTCGCCCGCGTCGGAAGCCCGCATCCCCGACCACGCGGTCCGAAGCGGCGCCATGCGTCTGATCGTCGTCTCCAACCTCTATCCGCCGCACTTCCTCGGCGGCTACGAACTCTTGTGCGAGCAGGTCGTCGAGAGCCTGGTGCGGCGCGGGCACACCGTCGATGTGCTGACCTCGATCCACGGCGCGTCCGGCGTCGAGCGTCGCGGAACCGTCGAGGTCCACCGCATCCTCGATCTGCACCAGCCGTTCGGGCGGGCGCCGGTGCTCAGCCGCACGCGCGAGCTGGCGGTGACCCACGGCAACCAGGCGATCGTCGCCCGGTTCATCGCCGAACGGTCGCCGGACGTGGTCTTCATGTGGAGCCAGCTGCGCCTGTGCAGCGGTCCGGTGCGGGCGGCGCAGTCGAGCGCGGCGACCGTCGTCTTCACCTTCAACGACGATCACATCGTCGGCTATCTGCCACGCCGCCCGGCGTGGTCCATCAGGGCGCTGCTGCGCGCGTGCGCCGACCGCACCATCCATCGACGCTGCACCTCCTGGGGCATGCGCCTGGAACACGTCACCTGCATCAGCCGATGCCTGCGCGACGACATCGTCGCCAAGGGCGTCGCCATCGCGGACGCCCGCGTCATCTACCAGGGCATCCCGATCGAGCGCTTCCCGTGCAAGGCCGATGCCGGTGCGCTGGGCGATCCGGTGCGCCTGCTCTACGTCGGCCAACTGCACCCGTACAAGGGCGTGCATACGGCGATCGAGGCGCTCGCCGTCGTGGCGCGCGAAGGCGGACCGCGGCTGCGGTTGAGCATCGCCGGCGATGGCCCCGACGACTACAAGCGCCGCCTGTCCGACCTCGCCCAGGGTCTCGACGTCACCTTCCTCGGCCGCTGCGCTCCGGAGGAGCTGCCGGCGCTGTACCGGGCGCACGACGTCTTCATCTTCCCCTCGATCTGGCGCGAGCCGTTCGGCCTGACCTTCCTCGAGGCGATGGCCTCGGGCTGCACGCTCGTGGCGACCGCCGACGGCGGCCAGGCCGAGTGCATCGAGGACGGGCGCGACGCCCTGGTCTTCCCCGCCGGGGATGCGGTCGCGCTGGCGTCGCGCCTGCGGCGCCTGTGCGATGATCGGGCGCTGTCGCGGCGGCTCGCCGCGGCCGCCCGCGCCAAGGTCGAGAGCTCCTTCACGCTCGAACGCTACGTCGACGAGTGCGAGCGCTTCCTGGTGACGGCGCGGGCCGACGACCAGCTCAGGCGCTCGCGAACGGATTGTGCCGGCGCCAGGTGAAGCGCGCGTTCAGCCGCGCCCGGTGCGCCACCAGCTCCTCGCGCGCCTGGCGGCTGCGTCCCAGGCTGAGCGCGTAGCGCAGGCCGGCCCAGGCGACGGCGCGCAGCGTCCCCGGCACGCCGTACCAGTGCATGCGCAGGCCGTACGCGTTGGCCATCGCGAACAGGTTGCGCGCCGTATCGCGCACCCGGATCCGGTCGTCGGCGTGGCCGGGGCGCTGCGTGTTGCGGATGTAGCGCGCGGCGAAGGTCGTGCGCGCGGCGATCCAGCCGCGCCGCGTCTGCTCGATCGCCCAGGCGAAATCGTCGATCCAGTCGATGCGCCGATCGAAGGGCAGCTCCTCCCATCGCGCCCGACGCACGACCCCGCACATGTTGTTGTAGATCGTGCAGCTCGAGATGCCGTGGGTCACGAGATCGGCCCACGTCACCCTTTCGCCGAGCGCTTCGCGCTGCTCGCGGCCGCTGACGCAGGCGACGCGCTCGTCCCGCATCGCTTCAAGGAAGCCGTCGATGACATCGTCCTGCTCGAGGACGTAGTGGGCGCTGAGGATCATGACCAGGTCGGTCGGGCAGTGGGCGATGCCATGATTGAGGACCAGCGAGGGGTGGTACGGCTGGTCCCAGCGAACGATGCGCGCGCCGCGCGCGAGCAGCAGATCGGCGGAGCCGTCCGTGGAACCCGTGTCGACGCCGACAATCAGGTCGGGAGCCCGGCGTTGGCGCATCAGGCCATCGAGCGTCGCGCCGAGCGTCGATTCATGGTCGCGGAAGCGGATGATCACCCCGAGCGTCGGCATGGCCGATTCGACAGCGGCCCCTCCAGCGAAGCAAACGCCATCCGCCGGCTACGGGATGCTTGCCAAGCGCGGTCAGCGGCGTTCCCATCGTCCGCCATGGGTCACCCGGACATCACTCGATGAATGCCGCTGCCGCAGCACCGGCCGGAGCCGACGAGCCTCAGGTCGCGCTCTGCACCATCACCGACGCGCGCTACCATCTCGCGGTGTACACCCTCATCGCGTCGCTGCGCTCGCAGGGGATGGACGACGCCATCTGCGTCCTCGGCGTCGGCCTGGACGCGCCCCAGCAGCGGCTGCTCGAGCAGTTCCCGGATGTCGTGGTCGCGCCGGGCCTCGCCGCGAACCTGCGCAACCCGGCGGCGCGCAAGGGCGAGGCGCTGCTCGCGACGGCCGAGCGCTTCCCCGACGCCACGTACATCACGCTGCTCGACGGCGACTGCGTCGCGACCGGCGATTTCGCGAGCGCCTTCCGGCCCTCCGGGACGGGCTTCTTCGGCCGCATGAAATCGCCCGACGAGGACGCGATGGTATTCCGCACGCGCTACGCCGCCGGTGAGGCGACGGGCAGCGTGCCGCGCAGCATCCTCGCCACGTGGCGCACCGACGTCGGCGAGCGGGACCAGCCGCGGATCACCAACACCTTCACCGGCGGCAACCTGATCGTCCACCGCGACGCGCTGCCCTTCGTCCGCCGCTGGCAGGAGCAGATCGACCGCATCCTGCCGGCCGCCGACCGCGGATCGCACGATCAGACCAGCCACGCGTATTCCCAGGTCGACGAGAGCGTCCTGAACTCGCTGCTCGCCTTCGCCCACGACGTCCCAGCCATCGGGCGGCACGCGCTGGACGCGGATCCGCGGGCCTATCTGGCGCATCTCGGCCCGGGCAAGCCGCGGCCGTGGGTCTGCTGGCGCTGGGACCGCGTGCGCTACTACCGTCCGGTGCGCTCGGCCCTGCGGTGGGCCCGGCGCGGCGGGTACGCGCTGCCGGCGCTGCCGTGGAGCTATCGCGGCTGGACGCTGCCGGCGGTGTATGCGGTGGCCGCGGCCGAAGGGCTCGCGCGGTGGGCGTGGATGTCCTGGAAGCGCCTGCGCGGCCGCTGACACGCGCTCAGCCGAAGCGCGACCACAGCGCGACGAGGCCGGCCGCCGATCCGCACAGGCGATCGCGCGCCGCCGCATCGCCGGCGAGCTCCGCCGCGCAGGCGAGGCGCACCCGCTCGCGCGGATACCGCCACGGCGCGCTCGCCAGCCAGCGGCTAGGCGGCAGGTGTCGCGCTGTGCAGAGCAGTCCGTAGAGCCGACGCGCCGGCGCCGCGTCTCGAGCGAGCAGTCCGCGCGTCATCGACGGGGTAAGCGTCGCGAGATCCGCACCGAGGTCGGCGAGGGCGCGCGGCGCGCGCGGGGAGCGCTTGAACCCGGCGGCCTCTCGCCAGCGCGCGATCCACGGCTCGACCAGGCCTTCGGCCGCGCGCAGACGCTCGGCAACGCGCGGATGGTAGAGACCGCGGTCCGCGAGCTGCACGTCGCCGTAGGCCAGCCAGGCCTTCTGCAGCTGGCGCTCGATGAAGGGGCGCGGGTCCTCGTTCCCGCGCACGGCGCAGGCTTCGCCGGCGAGCGCCCGACGGGCGAAGACCAGACCGGCGGCGCGGTTCGTCAGCAGGCGGCCCCATTCGGACGGATGCACGTCGGCGAGGGTGCGCGTCGCGAGCGGCGCGACCGCCGTGGCGTCGCCCCAGACCACGCGGTGGCCGACGCCGAATTCGAACCAGGTCAGCGCCGGCGGCAGGCGCGGGACGCGCGCGCGCGCGATCGGCGTGATGTCGACGTGGATGCCGCAGCGCGCGCCCTCGTCGCGCTGCACGGCGGCGAGCGCGGCGTCCAGGCGCGCGCGGTCGCGGACATGGTGGATGAGGACGAGATCGTAGTCGTTGTAGGGTCGCGGCCCGTCGGCGGTGGCGACCACCCCGCCATCGCCGCGGCCGTAGCCGCCGCCTAGGGCGAGGCAGTCGAGTTCGGTTGGCGGCAGCAGCGACAGCAGGTGGTCGCGGATGCCCGCGAGATGGGCGTCGATGACGCGATCGAGCTCGGGACCGCCGGCGAGGCTGTACCCGCCGCTCATGCGCGCCTGAGGAACGGCTGGGTCTTCTGCGCGTCGGCCCCGTGCCAGTGGCGCCATCCGTCGCGGGCGCCATGCCACGCGCCCTTCAGCTGCGGCCAACGGTGGAACGGCAGGCGCAGCACCGCTGAGGGGCAGCCCATGCGGCACAGCCGCCATGAATCGCGCAGGCAGCGCTTCGCGAATGGCCAGAGCAGGCCGCCGATCGCGCCGCGAGGGGAGCGGGTCGCCAGCACCGCCAGCGCCGCCTTGTCGCCGTAGTCGCGGCGGTAGCGCTCGGCGGCGGTGTACTCGTGGCTGTGCTCGGCGCGCGCCTCGGGCACGAAGCGGATGTGGCGGCCGCGCGCGCGCTGGCGCGCGCTCCACACCGCGTCCTCGGCATAGGTCAGGCGCTCGTCGAACGGCTCGTCGCGCCAGGCCGAGGCGCGGATCATGCTGCACACCATGCTCAGCCAATGCGCCTCGTCGCCGGCGAGCTCGTGGCGGCGCGCGAACGCGACGTCGTAATCGAGCCTGGTCAGCGTCGAGGCATCGGGACGCACGGTCTGCGCGGCGAATGCTCCGGCGCAGCGCTCATCCGCCAGGATCGCGTCGGCGAGCTGGCGCAGGACGCGGTCGTGCTCCATCACCGCATCGCTGTTGAGGTAGGCGATCAGCTCGGTCGTGGCCCAGGCAGCGCCGCGGTTCATGACGCGCGCCGAGCGGTAGCTGCCGGGCTGGAGGTGCTCGATGCGATCGGGACCGAAGTCGGCGATGATCGAGGGCGATGCATCCGTCGAGGCGCTCTCGAAGACGATCAGCGACCAGGTCACCCCGCGCTGCGCGCGCAGCGCGGTGAGCGTGCGCGGCAGCAGCGGCGCGTCGTTGTAGCAGCGCATGACGACGGTGATCGGGATGTCGCCGTCGCCCGCGCCGGTCATGGCAGGACGATGTCGAGGATGTCGTCGGCGGCCTCGCGGTCGCCGGCATCGAACAGGTCATCGTAGACCTCGTTGGCGTAGGCGCTGGCGATCGAGGTGACGAAGGCGCGGTTGGCGATGTCGAGCAGGAAGCGCGGATTCTCGCTGGTCCGACCCGGCACGTAGACGATGTCGCGCGGCTGCAGCGCGACGTCGGGGCGGCGGCCTTCGAGGATCGCGCGCAGGTTGACCAGCCCGGCGCGGGGCGTGCTGGTCGAGCCGCGCACGATGACGATGCGGTCGATGTACGCGTCGGTGGTGTAGCCGCCGGCCTCGGCGACCGCGCGCGCGACCGTCACGCCCTGCTGGTACGGCACCGGCCTCGGGCCCGCGACCGCGCCCAGGACGTTGATCTCGCGGCTCTGGCCGGAGGGGACGTAGAGGTAGTCGCCGGGGTGGACGAGGACGTTGTGCTCCGGCTTGGCGCCCTGCATCAGCGCCACGAAGTCGATCGCGAGGGTGGTCGCGCCGCGCACGTAGAGCGCGCCCGAGAGATCGGCGATCTCCTCGCTGTTCTCGGTCGACTGCCCGCTCGCCAGGCCGCCGGCGCCGGCGATCAGGTCGACGACGCGCTCGCCGCCGATCAGCGGCTGCGCCCCGGGGCGTCCGACCCGGCCGAGCACGGTCGCGGCGCGGCTGCGCAGGACGGCGGGCACCACCGCGGGACGCGGTTCCCGATACCACGCGCGCAGGGCGACGCCGAGTTCGTCGGCGATCTCGTCGAGGGTGCGTCCGGCGGCGCGCACGCCGTCGGTCGGGCCGTAGTACAGCATGCCGTCGACGCCGATCGGGCAGCGCTCGCGCGTGCCGGCGACGCCGGCGACCTGGATGTCGAGGACATCGCCCGGGCCGAGGGTCATCGCCGGCGGCGCGCTGTCCGTCGGCTGCGGCCGCTCGACGTCGCGCAGGTCGGCCTCGACCGCCAACGTCGAGCGGTAGCTGGGCAGGCGATCGGTCCGGCCGAAGCAGCCGGTCAGGATCGCGACGCAGCAGATGACGGCGGCGATGCGCATGGGTGGTCTCACGCCGGGCTTTCGCGGCTGACGCTTTCGCGGCTGAGCAGGTCGCGCAGGCGGTCGAGGTACGCGTCGACGGTGAACAGCGCGCGCGCGCGTTCAAGACCGGCCCGGCCCATGCGCTCGGCCAGCGCGCGATCGGCGACCAGGCGCGCGAGCGCATCGGCGTAGGCGTCGCGATCGTTCCACGCGACGAGCTCGCCGGTGACGCCCGGATCGAGCCACTCGCGCACGCCGCCGGCGGCGAAGGCGACGACCGGCAGGGCGCGCTGCATGGCCTCGGGCCCGACCATTCCCATCGGCTCGGGCCACAGCGACGGCACCGCGGCGACCCGCGCCTGGCGGTACAGCGGCGCGATCGCCTCCTGGGTCATCCAGCCGTGGAAGGTCACGCGCGCGCGCAGGCCGAGCCGCTCCGCGTCGGCCTCGAGCCCGCCGCGGTGCGACCCGTCGCCGACGATGGCGAGGCGCCATGGCGATGCCGCCGGCAGCCTGGCGCACGCGTCGAGCAGCGCGTCGATGCCCTTGCCGCGCAGCAGCTGGCCGACGTAGAGGATCAGCGGTTGATCGTGGACGCTGATCTCCTCCGGCGGCGCGGGACGGACACCGATCGGCAGGACGCTGATGCGCTCGGCGGCGAAGCCATGCAGCGTCAGCTCGTCGCGCATGAACGCCGATGCGACCACCAGGCGCTGCGCGCTCCTGGCCTGCTCGAGCCCGCGCAGGATGCGTCCGGGCCAGGCGAGCCGCACCGGCAGGAGGCCGCCGCGCGCGCGCAGGACGCCGCAGGTCAGCGCGCAGGCGTAGCCGGCGCGGCGGGTGCAGATCTTGCGGCTCCACGGGAAGTAGCGGTAGCTGCGCTGGCAGTAGAGATCGTGGTCGTGGACCATGCGCACGACGCGCGCGCCGGCGGCGTGGATGGCGGCGAGCACCGCCGGCTCCGCCACCTTGTGCGCATAGACCACGTCCGGGCGCCAGGCGAGCGCCTGCGCGACCGCCGCGTCGCGCCCGGCGGACCACGCGAAGCGGGTCGGGAAGGCGGCGCGGAAACGCTCGATGCCGACCGTCGTCTCCTCGCCGTGGAGCAGCGCGACGTCGTCGCCGCGCCGAGCCAGCCCCTCGGCCGACTGACGGACGTTGGCCTCGGCGCCTCCCTGCTCGCCGCAGCGGTCGTGGACGAAGAGCACCTTCATGTCAGACCCAGAACCCAGGCCCAGCAGGTGCACGATGCGCGCGTGGCGCGGCCGCGACCACCAGTCGCGTTGTGCCGACCGGAGCGACGGCATTCCAGCCGCGGCGCGGTATGGCGACGCCGATCGCGACCAGCGTCAGCCACAGGTAGAGGTTCTGCGCGTGCAGCAGCGTGTGCTCGAGCGTGCACTGCGCGTAGCTGGCGGAGAGGCTCCAGAACGCCGCGAGCGCCAGGGCGCGGCCCAGCGGATCGACGCAGGCGATCACCTTGTAGAGCATCAGCACCAGTGTTGCGACGAGGAACAGCACCAGCGTGACGTGACCCAGCGTCCCGCTCTCGGCGCGCATCCCATGGTAGAGGCTCTCGACCAGTCCGCGCCGCAGGTCGGGTGGCGTCTGCAGGCCGCGCTCGCGATCGACGATGTCGAAGGTCCGGGCGTAGCGCTGATGGTTGACCGCCAGCGCGTAGTTGTTGGGGCCGAGGCCGAGCAGCGGATGATCGCGATGCATCTGGTCGGCGACGACGTTCATGACCTCGCGCATGCGTCCGCTGGCATAGTTCCCACGATCCTGGAACCGCGCGACGACCGCGTTGGCCATGAACACCGCGCCGATCGCCACGACGGCGCCGAGCAGACCGAGGGCGCGCAGCTTGTGCCGGTCGGGAGCGATGATGAAGGCGCTGCCCGCGGTCGCGCCGACGGCGAGCGCGTAGAAGAACATGCTGCCGCGTGACAGGCCCGCGAACACCGAGTGCGTGCTCGCGACGAAGGCGATGAACAGCGCCCAGCGCAGGCCGGTCGAGGCGGCGCGGAAGATCCAGACGCTGAACAACGTCGTTCCGACCAGGATCATGTACATGCCCATCATGTTCTGGTGATCGAAGACTCCGCGGGTCTGGTGCTTGCCCCACGCGTACTTCTGCAGCAGCACGACCCACTCGTTCCACAGCGCCGTCAGGGCGAGGCCGATGATCGCGGCCTCGAAATCGCGGCGCCCGCGCAGCGAGATGATCAGCGCCAGGAAGACGAACGTCGCGCGCGCCATCCGCCACAGGTACCAGGCGCTGGTCTCGAAGGAGATGCCGGTGATGGCGGCGGCGACGAGCACGGCGAGGTGCAGCAGCCACAGCAGCAGCACGGGCGACAGCCAGCGCAGGACGTGGCGCGCGTCGAGGTTCGCGACCAGCAGGCCCGCGGCGATCATCTCCGGGACGCCGAATTCCCAACCGCGGACGTTGTACTTCGAGCCGAACTGGTAGCCGAAGGTCATCAACGGCTGCCAGCAGAACGAGAACACCAGCAGCGCGATCACGGCGCGCCGCCAGTGGTCGCCGCGGCGGGCCAGCCACGCCGTCGCGGCCGGCACCACCAGCCACAGGCCGATGAGCGCCGCCAGCTTGAGCCAGATCACCGATCCCTCCGCAATACCTCGGCCACGAGCACCCACCCCGTGGGGATGAGCACCAGGACCAGCACCACGTACGGGATCAGCGCGCGCATCTCAGAACGCCGTCGCCGCCATGAAGCGGTCGGAGAGCAAGCGGCGCCAGTCGATGGCGCGGCCCGGCTCGGCCTGCAGCAGCACCAGCACGGCCTCTTCCCCGCTCGCGCCGAAGGTCAGGCGGCGCAGCGTCGACTGCAGCCAGTAGGAGGTGGGCGACGCGTGGCGGTCGACGCCGTCGCTGAACCAGTACAGCACCTCGCTGGTCTGGTCGCCCTTGGTGATGGTGACGAGCTCGCCGGCGCCGCCCGGCAGCGCGAACGGCGCGCGCGCGGCGATCGACCAGCCGCCGCCGCGCGCGCACAGCATGGGATCGTGCACCGCGTGGCGGTTGCGCGTGCCATCGATGACGATCACCGAGAAGCGGTCGGAACCGACGCGGTAGGCGCGCTTGAGCACGCTGGCGTCGCCGAAGATGACCCGCTCGCTGTCGCTGAGCGGAGCGTCGATCGACTCGTAGCCGATGCCCTTCGCCGGCAGCGCCGTCAGGCGCGCCTGGGCGTCGGCCAGGGGCACGAACTGCCAGGCCGCGCCCAGCGCGATCATGACCGCCAGGAACAGCAGCAACCAGCGCTGCGAGCGTTTCATGTCGGCACCTCGGTGGTCGTCGGGGAAGAGCGGACGGCGCGCGAGAGCGGCAGGAGGACGAGCGCGACGCCGATGGCGGCGACGGCGATCCGCGACGTCGCGACCACCGTCGTCGACTGGCTCGTGAGCAGGTAGCCGAACGCCGTCCACCACGATGCGGCGCAGGCCAGCCACGCCAGCCAGCGCCAGCCGGGTGGGAGCAGGGCCGCCGCGGCGAACGCGGTCCCGACGTAGATGATCGCGTTGAGGTCGCCGACGGTGCCGATGAAGGCGAGCACGAGGCCGACGTAGGACGGCCACATCGCCGTCGGCCGCGGGTCGCGCGACCACGGGCGCATCGCGAGCGGGATCAGCCAGACCGCCAGGGCGATCCAGCCGAAGCGCTCGTACGGCGTGTGCTTCATCCACTCGATCGGCAGCCGGCGGCTCTGCACCGCGCAGCACGCCAGGACGGCGAGCTGGGCCCAGGGAACGTCGCGCATGTCAGCCAGCTCCCGCGGGCGGCGTCGCGGCGGGGGGCGGGCTCGACGGGCGGCGTGGGCTCATCGCCTCGAAGATCACGGCGGTGCCGAGGAACGTCGCCATCAGCACCGCCCAGCCGCCCCAGTCGTGGGCCCAGCCGCGCGCGGCTTCGGCGCCGAAACCCAGCGCGATCGCGGCGATGCCGATGATGCGCGCGGTGTTGCCCACCCACGCGGCGATCACCAGCAGCGGCAGGCTGAGCCAGAAGCGGCGGTGGCGGCCGAGCGTGATGCCGGCGGCGAGCGTGCCCATGACCAGCAGCGACTGCAGCGTGTTGAGCCCGGCGCACGCGGCCTCGACGCTGATCTGCTGGTCGCCGATGAACACGCTGGTGCCCTCGCGCGACACCGGATAGCCGAGCCCGTCGTAGAACCACGCGGTGGTCGCCGCGCCGGTGAGGCGGAAGACGTTGCCGATGCCCTGGCCGTCGAGCGTGACCCACGGGAACGCCATCAGCGGCAGGATCAGCAGGCGGCGCACCCGCACGCGCTGGTCGTCGCCCAGGCGCGGCGCCAGCCACCACCACAGCAGCAGCGTCCAGCCCAGCGCCAGCAGCAGCGTCAGGCCGGTGGGCACGCCGAGCGCGAGGCAGGTCGCGGCGCCCGCCAGCGCCCCGTTCGAGCCGCCATGCGACGGAGGCTGGAGCCGCCACGGTCGACCGAGCAGCCAGAACAGCGGCAGGGCGGCGAAGAGCGGGATGCTGTCGGCCAGGGTCGGCGCGCCGGCTTCGGCGGGCACGCCGCGGCCGAGCCACGACGGATCGCGCAGCCAGATGAACGACGCCAGGGCGGCGAGCGCGCCGGCGATCGCCCAGTCGAGCGCTCCCAGCCTCGCCGTCCCCTGCGCCGCCGTCGCGCTCATCGCGCCTGCTGCGGTGCGGCGGCCGTCGGTTTGGAGGGCGGAGGTTCGAGCACCGATGGCTGCAGCGCGATCAGCACCTTCATCCAGCGCAGCGACGCCTCCTCGTCCTTGCGGCCGCGCGCGCGGTGCAGCATCCACAGCGCGCCCTCGGCGGACTGCTCGGCGATCGCGCCGTACAGGCGGTCGGCGTCCTCGTTGCGGTCGCGCACCACGGCGGTGCGCGCGGTCAGCTCGCGTCCGCGCAGGCTCGCGGCGAACGCCGGGCTGCGGGCGAGGATCACGTCGGCGCGGTCGGCGTCGCGCGCTTCGAGGGCGAGCGAGGTCAGGATCCACGCCGCGGTCATCCCGCTCTCGGAATCGGCGACGAGCGGTTCGAGCAGCGGGATGGCCTCGGCGTGGCGCTTCAGGGCGATCAGCATCTCGGCCTGCTGGATCGCCAGGGCCGGCGTCTGCGGCTGGACGCGTGCGTAGTCCAGGGCGGCGTCGAACGAGCGGTTCCAGCGCAGCGCGTTGCACACCGCCGCGTTCAGCCACGGCGGCGTGTCCGCCGGCTGCGCGGCGAGATCGGGCATGAGCGCCAGGCCGGCTTCGTTCCAGCCCGAGACCAGGCACAACGCGGCCCAGGCGCGCGGGCCGGTCAGCAGCGCATCGAGCGCCGCATCGGGCTCACGGATCTCGGCGAGATGGTCGAGGTGCGCCAGGAGCGGGTGACGCGGCGCCGTCGGCGTGACGCGTGGGACGAAGGTCGGTGGGCTGCGTTCGTTGTTCAAGCGCAGGCGCAGGGTCTGCTCGAGGGCGCTGAGCAGGTCCGGTTGCCAGCACTGGTCGCGGAAGGTGCTCGAGGCGATCAGGTCGAGCGCGTCGCGTCCGCGGTCCTCCTTGATCGCGTGCAGGATGCGCAGCCACCAGGTCTCCTGCCGCGCGCGCAGGTAGGCGTCGGCGCCGCGCACGGCCAGGAAGCCGCGCTCG
Source organism: Planctomycetota bacterium (assembly GCA_035627695.1). GTDB lineage: Bacteria > Planctomycetota > UBA11346 > UBA11346 > UBA11346 > DASPLE01. The sequence goes on along the minus strand of DASPLE010000149.1, from coordinate 2,600 downwards.
TCCCAGAAGGCGCCGGGCGGAAGGCGCTCGATGAAGCCGAGCAGGTCCTTGAGCTCGCCCGGATCGGCCTCGAGCAGCGGCTGGCCATGCGGGTGCGCCACGCGGCTCCAGAAGCCGAGCTTGAGGCGGTAGCTCTCGGGCCAGAAGGCGTGCTGGCTGGTCGCCAACGTCCTGACCATGCGGATGAGGTCGCCGCGCCGGCGATGGTACTCGGCGAGCAGATCGGCGTAGATCGGATTGTCGGCGTCGGCCATCTGCGCGGCGACCAGCTCGACGCGCGCGCGCTCGAACTCGCCGGCGCCTTCGAGCTGCATCGCCCGGACGGCGCGGACCTCCGGATTCTCCGGATCGGCCGCCAGCGCCTGGTCGAGGTAGGCGAGCGCGGCGGTCGGGTCCTGGTCGCCATGCAGCATCGCCAGGCTGAGCAGGCGTTGGCTGTCGTCGCGTCCGGGCAGGACGCGCTCCTTCAGGATCCGCAGCGCGTCCTCGCGTCGCCCCCGGCGCACGGCTTCGTCGACGTCGACCGCCAGCCACCAGCCGGCGTTGGTCTCGCGTCCGCGCCACGCGGCACGAACGGTCTCGAACTGCTCGAACTCCTTGGCGGCGAGCAGCAGGCGGGCGAGCCGGGCGCTGGCATCCTCGTTCTCGAGCACCAGCTGCGGCACGCGCTCGTAGAGCTGCGCCATGCGCGGGATGTTGCCCGAGACGATCGCGCACTCGATGTCGAGCCGGTACCAGCGCAGGACGCGCTCGTCGCCGGCCCCGGCGGCGCCGGCGATCCGGCCGAGCCGCAGCGAGATGATGAACGCGGCTTCGCTGCGCTTGTTCTCAGCCAGGCGCTGCTTGGCGAGGGCGTAGTCCTGGTCCTCGCGATGCCGCCGGTACCAGCTGCGGCCCTGGAAGAAGCCGATGACGCCGCCGATCAGCAGCAGCGGCAGCAGGACCACGAGGATGATGAGCAGGCGGCCATCGCGGCCAGCGGTGCGGATTCGGATGGTCGCGGCCGCGCTCATGGGATCTCCGGAGGTCAGCGTAACACCGGGTGCCGTCGCGTGTAGGGTCGGGCTTGGTCGACAGGCAAAAAAAGACCCCGTCCGCGGGTGCGGACGGGGTCTTTCAGGCGGCGTCGTTCAGACGCCTTCGGTCGTCGTGCCGATCAGGCGGCGACGAGCTGCTGACGGCGCCACATCCAGGCGGCGACGCCGAGGAAGCCCAGGAACAGGGCGATGGTGCCCGGCTCAGGAGCGGCGACCGGACGGACCTCGAGCAGGAGGCGCAGGTCGTTCCAGTCGCGGTCCGTGCCCGGACCCTTGAACTGGTCGTCGATCGCCAGGGCGTACCAGAGGCTGCCGGCGCTGACGAACGGAACGCTGCCCAGGTTGATGTGCGACTGGCCATCGGCATTGGCCGGACCATTGGTGTCGAACCACTGGTTCTGCGCCGAGTCGCCGCTGATGTTGGTCAGCGCGAAGAACGAGATGCCGCCGTTGACCGTGCCGCCGCCATTGATGTCGACGTACTGGCCCTGCGTCAGCGCGTGGCTGTTGTTGAAGACCAGCTGCGTCTGGGAGGGGCCCGGAACGCCATCGTTGTCGGTCGTCAGCCCGAAGCCGTTCCGGTAGCCCGCGTTCTGCGAGACGAACCAGACGCGCAGGCCGCTGCCGGCGTTCAGGGTCAGGCCCGACGGATTGCCGAAGAGCATGCCGGCGGTCGCGGTGGTGTCGCCTTCGGCGGCGCCCGACGGCGAGTAGTAGCCCGCGACCGGGTTGGTGTCGAAGTAGTTGACCGCGGCCAGGAAGGTGGCGTTGGCATCGGCGGCCTGGACGGGGCCGGCCGAGGTGAATGAGCTGACCGGGTCGATCGCGAACGCGGCTGAACTGACAGCCAGGCACGCGGTGAGAGACAAGAGACGCATTAAAACTCCAAAAACGGTTTGGGTGACGTGGGCTACGTGGGGCGCGCAAGATAAGTGATTCAATTGATTCTGCAACGCTTATCGGTGTCGTTTGCAACCCATGGTCGGAATCCGACTTGGGCGGATGCGGGCCGTGCCGGCATGTCGGTGCGAGCCGACGCGGATCCGGTAGCGCCGTGCTCCGATGCCCGGAGCGTCCATCCGAGCCTTGTCGGACGACCCTCTTCGGGACGCTCGCTCAGACCTAAACCCGACCTGCGACAGGATCTGCGCCCTGCGCAGCGGTCATCGCCGGCCACGCGTCGTGGGTGGGCGGCTAGATCGGCCTGGCGCGCGAGACGCGTACGCGGCTGCGGGCTTCGGCCTGACGCGTTGACCTTCCATGACGATGCTGCGGGGCCCGGCGCCGCGCTCCTCCTGACGCGATCGCATCACCTGAACCGCTATCGGTAGACGGGCAGCGAGCGGAGCGGGCGTCCTCGCGGTACCATGCTCCAGCGCATGCCGATCACCCGAGCCAGCCTGCGCGACATCGTCGACCGCGTGCACACCGTGCCCACGCTGCCCGAGGTCGCGATGGAGGTGAACCGGCTGCTGTCGGATCCCACCGCCGACGCCAACGACGTCGTCCTGCTGGTCCAGCGCGACCCGGCGATGGCGGCGAAGATGCTGCGCATGGTCAACA
>DASPLE010000148.1:0-8943 GCA_035627695.1 Planctomycetota bacterium | reverse complement strand
TCCGCGAGCGCGCGATCGAAGGAGACGGCGATGACGCTGGCGTCGGGCACGGCGGCGGCGCGCGACGTCCCATCCGCGACCACGACGATGCCGCGGGCCTTCGCGTCGCGCAGCGCGCGCGCCAGGCGCGGCTCGGCGTCGGCGCGCTGCGCGACGACCAGGACCGCGGAGACGCCGTCCCAGTCCACGCCGTCGAGATCGTCGACGAAGACGAACGATGCGGGCCGGGCGGCGAAGGCGCAGGCGTTCCAGGCCTCGTACAGCGCGGTGAAGTAGCGACCTCCGACGTTCGCCCATTCGTCGATGCGCATCATCCGCGTCGACACCGGGATGAGGATCGTCGGGCTGCGGCGCAGCTCGGCGAGCCAGGGGCCGTACAGGTCGAACCAGCGGTGCGAGGCGCGGTGCGCGGAGATCCGGCCCCGGTATCCGCTGCGCGGATCCGTGAACGCCATCTGCGGGCAGACGAGCGGTGATGAGCCGATCCCGGTGGCGCCGGTCATCGCGAGCATGGCGTGGGTCGTCAGGATCTGGTCGCCGGTGCCGTCGTCGTTCCAGATCTCGGGATGGGCCCACGCGGGCTTTCCGGGACGGGCGAGGAAGTCCGCGAGCTGCCCCGCCGCGTGCGGATAGCCGATCTGCTCGAGCTGGACGTGCAGGTCGACCTCGTCGGTGCCGGCGAACGTGGTGGGCGGGATGATGCCCGGTTGCCGCCAGGGGCCGGTCATCGCGTTGGATAGGGTCTTGCCGGGTGCGGCGGCGCGCGCCGCGGCGTCGAGCCCCCGACGGGCCTCATCCGGGCTGCCGATGCGGCGATCGGTGACCGTGTCGAGGATGGGGTCCCAGCCGCCGTCGGTCAGCGCCCGCTCGCGCGCGGCCAGGAAGGCTTTGCTCTCGCCTTCGTCGTCGGGCAGCCGCTGGTCCAGCCACCAGTTCGCGGCCCAGCTCCAGCCGCGGAACCCGATGATGTGCGACAGTCCCTTGGTCACGCGCGCGACATCGGACGCCACCTGATCGGGGCTGCGGGCGTCGTATCCGTGGCCCGGCACGCCGAGCGGCACGCCGGCATCCATCGACAGCGCGATGCCGCGCTGATCGATGCCGGACGCGCTGCGGCGCTCGATCATGCGCAGGAGCGGCGTCGGGATGACGCGCAGGCGCGCCGGATCGGGGCCATCCGGCCGGCTTTCCAGCCGCTCGGCCCACGCGGCGTGGAGCGCGATCCGTGCGTCGCCGTGCAGCGGGTCGATACCGGCGCCCGCATGGAGGCGGTCGACCACGGTGTCGAGCCCGAGGGTGCGCTCGTAGCGGGCGCGACGCGCTACGATCTCCTCGGCCGGCCAGGTCGCCGTCGTGCCGCCGAAGGCCGGCACGTAATCGCCGTACATGGTGATGCGGAACGGGTTGGCGTCCGACGCCGCCACGCCCAGCTCGATCGCCGTCGCGACCGGCGTCAGCCCCGGGGCATCCGCCTCGAACTCATAGCGTCCGGGCGGCAAGGCTCCGGTGAGGCCTGCTGTCAGCGGAACGTCGCGCGCGCCCGTGACGGTCACCCGCTCCGTTGCGACGACGCGGCCATCCGCGGCGACCAGCCGCAGCTCGACATCGGTCGGCGACGAGGGGCCGCGAACCGACAGGACGAGGGGAACCTCCTCGCCGCGGCGGAACGCGTGGCGGCCATCGCGCGTCCAGGTCGTGATCGTGCCGGTGCTACCCGTCCTGCGGACCTCGACCGGCAGCTCCACCGCGTGGCCCCCGCTGCTCCCATCGGCGCCCGTCGTGACGCGCAGCACGCAGGGACCGAACACGCCGTCGGGCGTGGTCAGCGTACCGTCGTCGAGCGCCACCTCGCGGAAGTCGCCGTCGGGATGGCGCGCGATCCACGCCGTGAGGCGCGGTCTGGGTGTCAGGGCGGATGCCCATTCGACCGTCGCCGGCGCGGGCCTGCCCGCCTCGATCACGTCGGACCCCAGCGTCACGGACAGCACGTCGACCAGTGCCGGCACCGTGCGCACCAGGGCCCCGGACGCTCGATCGTAGGTGCGGAACAGTTCCTTCTGGTCGCGCCGCTTGACGTGGATCGCGCCGTCGCGCACGACGATGCCAGCGACCGCATCGAGCGTCCCCGCCAGCGCGATGGGCGCGAGCGCGGCGCCCTCGTGCGAATAGACCATCACCGGGCCGCCGTCGCGGCGCAGGACGTGCACGCGGCCATTGCCGTCCACGTCGAACGCGCCGGCGTAGCCGTCCCACTGGTTGCCGCCCAGCGGCAGCGGCGCGGACCAGGCGAGCGTGCCATCGAAGCGCACCGCCGAGAGGATTCCGCTGCGATCCTCGGCGATGTACAGGAGGGATCCGCCTTCCCACACGCGCAGCCGCACGGAGTCGGCTCGCCACGCGGTGCCGAGGACGTCGAGCGGGATCGTGGCGACGACCGCGCCCGCCGGCCCGAGGCGCAAGACGCGGCCGCGGGCATTGTCGGGGGCGTAGAAGTCCCCCGATCGGCCCGCCTGCACGTCGCAGGGCGATATCCAGCCCGCCTGGTCGTCGTTCAGGAAATCCGCGCAGCCGCCGCGCGGGACGAGCTCGGCGTCGTGGACGTCGACGCGGTGCTGGAAGTGGGCATGCGCCGTGGCGATCGACCCGTCCGGACCGGCGGCGACCGCGGTGAGCGCCGGCGAGCGCGCGGTGTAGGCGCGGCGCGATCCATCGGACGCGATGCGGATGATGGTCGTCTGGCCGGGCTGGTGCAGGTAGAGGTGTCCGTCGTGGCCGCCGCTCAACGTCGCCGCCGCGATGTCGATGCCCGCGGGCTCGTTCGAGATGACGAGCTCGTGCCGTTCGGCCGCGGCGAGATCCAGCGCGAGCAGCGCGGCGAGCAGCGGCGCGGCGAGGGCGCGGGACGGATGGCGGACGACGATCATGCGGACCTCGTGGGCGAAGTGGGGGAAGCTGGATGGCGGATCGATCGACGGCGGGATGGCGGCGGCGGGCGCGCGGGCTCACCAGAGTGAGGGGGCGCTCACCAGCCGCTGCACCCAGGCCAGGGTGCCGGCGGCGTTCTTGACCTGCATCTGCGTCGCTTGGTCCTGGTAATGCTGGGACGAGTTCACCGGCCGGTGGAGATGCAGTTCCGAGCCGGTCATCTCCGCGTGATACCACATGTACATGTAGCCGAGGTTTCCGGTCACGGCCGGAGACCACTCGACGCGGTACCATAGCCGACGCTCGTGCGCGAGCGCGTCGTCGAACGCCCTCGCGTCGCCGCCGAAAGTCGCGGTCGCTCCGTCGGCGACGACCTCGTCCCAGTCGCGCCACCCATGCGTCGCGCCGGCGCCGCAGGTGATCACGAAGCGGCTAGCGGATTCGCGGTGGATGCGGAACCAGGACATGCCGGTCGTCGACGACAGCGGGCGCGGGTCGCCGCTCGCATAGCCGCTCCAGTCGTCTGCCGCGGGCTGCGGATCCGGTCTCACGAGCAGCGGCAGGCCGTACGCCGGGTCGCTGCGGCCGATGCCTGGATCGGAGGCGGTCGTACGGATCGGATTCGGCGCGGCGGTCGCGGCGATCGCAAACGGCGGACGCTCCCAGGCGTGCATCGGGAAGCGGCGCGACGCGCCCACCGGGAAACGCGAATCGTCGTCTCGCCCATCGTCGACGTGCTTCGGTCCAAGGCGTCCATCGCGGACGTCGATCCAGCCGAAGGTCTCCTCGTGCGCCGCGGTGCGTGGATCGTCCCAGCCGATGCGCCCCGCCTCCAGAATGTAGCTGCACCCGGCGATGAGCATCGCCTTGGCCTGGACCTCGTGCTCCAGGACCACGATCCCCTCGGCGTCGGATCGCATCCGCCCGATGAAGGCGAGGGCGAGCGCCGCGAGGATCGCCGCGGTTCCCGCCACGAGGATCGTCACGGCGCCGCGCCGCCGCTGGCTGCGATCAGGCATCACTGCTGCCCATCCAGCGTCGCGTCGTTGATCGCTCCAGGCCGGTTGTCCCATGCGGCCCACCCGCCAGCTGGGCGGCGCTGCTGGCGCGCCCCGCGCAGCGATGTGCCGAAGCCGGTGAACGACAGCTTGAGGTTGTCGCCGGTGACGGGGCTCGTCACCCGGACCGTGCTCCATGCGACCATGCGCTGCTGGGAGAGGAAGCGCGCCATCGAGACGTTCATGGCGGGCCAGTGCGTCGGACGGAGCGGGAGTCGGTCGCGAGCGTTCGCAATGCGTTCGAGCAGGGCGGCATAGCTATCGGCGGCCCAAGCCAATCTCCACACCATGCGATGCGATTCCTCCATGAGCGTCCCGAGGTCACCGCCCCCGTAGCTCGGGGCGATGACGTAGCGGAAGCTGAAGGAGTCGCGGTGGTAGCCGAAGCGGTCCATCTGGGTCTGGACATTGCGGCCGTTCCACATGACCGGCCATCCGACTTCACTCATCAGGAAGCCGGTCGGTACGCCGCCCGGGTCGGTTCGCGCGGCGTCGTATGCCTCGTGCCAGCCGATGACTTGGTTAGGCGGCAAGTAGTCGAAGATTCCGTAGTAGCCGAGGGAACGCAGCAAGCCGCGCTGCTGGTTGGCTAGCCAGGTGTGCTTCACACCGACATCGCCGTAATCGGACACGCAGGCGTGGCCCGCCGCGGTGGTGTGCGGGTCGCAGCGGATGTGCTGGCGTCGCTCGATGTTCGCGAAGATGCCGTAGTGCCCGCCGCGCAGATCGGGGGCGAGCAGGCCGCCGTGCGTCAGGGTCGCGAAGTTCTTGCGCTGAGCAAGATGCCCGCGCCACCACGTCTTCGGATCCGCAGCGCTCCAGGACTCGGAAGGATCCCAGCCGCGTCGATCGTCGTAGACGCCGGCATCCTGCCGTTCCCAGACGGGCTCGCCTGACGGCGTGAGCGCTGCGAAGGGGGTGAAAGGCATGCCCCGACCATCGTCCGACCACCACTTGTCGACCGAGCCTCTCAGACGCCGATTCGTCGGATCCGAAGGGTCATCGTAGCTGGTCCAGAAGTCGAGGTCGTCGTTGGCCGCCAACGCACCGTCGCGAAGCATGGTGTTCTCGAGCGAGAGACGGGTGGCGGTCGTCACCGCTTGGGAAGCCACGCGCAGCGCTGCGTAGGCGGATCCCGCCACGATCAGCGCGAGCGGGAGCGAGATGAGCATCTCAATGATGGTGAATCCGCCGCGCCTGTTGTGGTCGAGGATGGCCATGCCGTTCCTAACGGAGCGTGAACGCGATGCGCGGATCGTAGAAGTTGAAGCGGTTGAGCGGGTGCGCGCGCATCCGAACCGTCGTCGGCACTGGTCCGCGATCGAGCTGTCGGTTGAAGTCCCGGTCGGCGCCATGGACACCGCAGTAGGTGTCCAGCACGTCGGCGAGGGGAAAATTCGGGTTGAATCCCTTGTGGTCCTGACCGGTGCCGAAGTTGGTAAACGGGTCAGCGTTCGTTCCTGTCGCAATGGCCCCCATCGGTTGGTTGAAGAGAAAGATGTGCTCAGGATTGACGTAGGAGAACACGGCACCACCGGTGATCGGTAACTTGCCGGTGGCCCACATACGCCCCCTGAAATCCGCTCCGGGGACTGGCCCGGCAATGGGGTAGCGGCTTGCGTCGACCGGCGCGCTGGGTGCCGTCTCGGCATCCTCGTACGATTTCCAATCCGCCGACCAGAACACGAGCTGTCGGCAACGTTCGGTCGGCGCGAAGGGAGCCGTCACGGTGAAGCGAGCGGGGTCGCCCCAGAAGGCGTGATCCCTGCCATCGGGAATCTCCAGGTCCGGGTAGCTCATGCTGACACCCGGGTTGACGAGCGGTTGCGCCGACAACGGCAACCACTGCTCGCAGCGATGGTTCGGGTCGATGGCTCCTGACGGTGCTCCGGAACGCGAGGCGAACACCTGCCATTCGAGCAGCGGCACATCCATCATGATCGCGCGCTGCGCAGGACGCGGGGCGCCCCAGTCGTACGGGAAGGATGCCGCGTACTTCATCGCGAGATTCAGGCACGACTCGTGGTAGTACGTGATCAGGTCGTGCGACAGGATGATCGCTGGCGATGGCGCACCGTCGATCGTGACCGACGGAACCGCTAGGCCACCGGACGACGGCTGTCCGCCGAGCTCGGCGAGCGTCTTCCATCGCGTCATGCATGTCGCGGCGTGCGCCAGGAAGCGCATCGCCTGCACTTGCTTGTGCACAGCGACGCCGCCGCCACGCGCGAAGATCCTCGTGCTCGCCATCGGATCCGGATCGTACGGCGGCGGCGGATCGGCGAGCGGCACCGGCGACGGCCCCGGATCATAGAACGGCTGTGGAAGCCCGATCCGCGATGCATACCACAGTGCCCCTTGCAGGTAGCGGACCGCTCCTTCCGAGGAGAAAGCGGGCGGGTCGACGCGCTTCCAGGGTGTTCCAGGAACCTGCACCGGCGCATCGTATCCGTAGGCCAGAAAGCCATAGCGCGCGGCGGGATCGCGCGCGTCCTCGATCCAGTCGAACACTTTGCGCATCGGCCAGTCCGCACCGGCGTCCGACGGATCCGAAATCTCCTCCCAGACGTAGAACGGAAATCCCTCCGGCCGCGGTTTCGTTGGGTCGGGGTCGTTCCAGACAGGAAATTGGAGCGGGAATGTCCGCGCATGACCCGGCAGGAACGCAGCCGCGCGGTTCGGCGCGTGCACAGGGGGCGAGGGATACGCCGCCGAGTAGGGCCACGCCTTCCATGGAAACCCGTGCATCGCGTTGGCCTGCGCGTAGCCATCCACCGCGAACACGACCTTCTGCAACTCGTTGGCGTGATCGCGGGGGAGCCCTGCCTCCTGCAGCCCCGTGGCCGCCGTCGGCAGCGCGTAATACAGATTGCCGCCGCGGTCGAGGATGCGCGCGATCTCGTCGCCGGGCGAATCGAGACGCCGCGCGATCGACGGCGGGACGGGGGCCACGCCGTTGAACATGTTGGCCACCCGTCGCTCGAGATCGGGCGCGAAATTGGAGTAGCCGATGCCGACGTCCCACGCCTCGCGCCCCTCCTGGTCTCCATGCGGGTTGGCGTTGTGGGTGGTGGCGAAGACGTCGAGGATCTCCTGGGCCTTGGCGGCGGCATAAGTCCGGTAGCGGACTTGCTGCTGCACGCGGATGCCGGCGCTGAACTGCATCAGCACGGTGACCACCGACATCGTCAGGATGCCGAGGCAGATCGCGATCTCGAAGAGGCTGAAGGCGGCTCGCGGCACCGGCCGCGCTGGCCGGCCGGGCGATCCGGACGTATACTGGGTCGGATTCGAAAAGGTCCGTCGCATCGCCGCTCCTACCTCCCCGAGGACGCATCGGCAAGCTACGGCCGGACACTGTGTTTTACAATAACATCGATCAGGGCGTCGGGTCCGACGTGAGCCGTGGCGCGACGCGGGCTTTCTTCGTCGTACGACGTGAACAGTTAGGCCTCACCGCGTCGCGACCTCGCGCTGGCCTTCGGCCGGCTTCGGGAGGTAGGCGTGGTTCCTGACCAGGTAGGAGGCCCTGGCCCCGTCATCGGCGAGGACGTCGTGCGCGAATGCGCCAGACCGCCGGAATGCCGGGATCGATTCAGGCGGTAGGCGCATCGGCGCGCACCTGATCCACGAGGCGTGGTGGATCATCGCGAGCATCGGTCGCGGCCGCGTCGTCCGGTTGGGCATGCCGCGGCGCCACAGGCGCATGTCGCGCAGGAGGATCGAGCCGGCGCTCACCTCCGGTTGCAGCGGCGGCCGACGAAGACGCCGCGCGGCGACCGCCCACGTGGGGACCTGGGTCGAATCGCTGCGGATCGACATCAGCGTATCCTGATGCGAACCCGGCCAAAGCTCGGTCGATCCGTTGTCGCGGTGCATGTCGACGAGCGGGACGTTGACGACCAGGGAGCAGGCCCGGTGTGCCACGCCCAGTCCTGCCCAGAGCTGACCCCAGTCGACGTGGATCGGTTGCGGCAGCGAGCCCGGCAGGTTCGTGTTGCCGCTGTAGAGCGCGTTGCGCGCCTCGCCGCCGAGCACGGCCGTCGTCACGGCGATCACAGCGGGGGGCTGCAGGATGTCGTCGAACAGGTACGGATCGAACGGCGGCGGATCCTGCTGCAGGTGCCCGTGCGCGAACTGCACGGGCGGGTCGGGATCGCCGCTGAGCCCGTCGAGGTCCTCGAGCATCCGCTCGCGCAGCATCTGCACGTGCCGCCGGTCGACGACGCCCTGGATGATGACAACGCCATCTTCCGTCAGGGCCTGCGCTGCGAGTTCGACCCCGGCCGACTGGGCAGCGCCATTGCTCCAGATGCGGCTCGATTCGATCGTGGCGATCATGAGGTGAGCTGAGCGTCCTGCCCCGAAGTGGGAAGTTACAATAACAATGACCTTGCACGCCGATGTGACCCGCCACCATCGAGTCCCCGGCCTGCTGGGAGGCTGGCCGTCACCTGTCGCGGCGCCCCGCGCGGGCGTTGCCGACGAGAGGAGGCTGCGCAGATGACGAGAGCCTCCGTTGCCGCCGCCGACGTCGTCGCAGCACTGGATGCGGCCGCCCATGGCTTGCTCTGGGGTCAGATCCCCGCGACGTGGTATCTCTCGCCGAACGAGGCCGAGGACGCGACGAGGGTGCGGCGGACCGCGTCATGGTCGCCCTGGGACATGGCCAATCCGTCGCGTCTGCGCAAGAACCGTCCCAACTGGTTCGCCTGCGATCTGGTCCTCCCGCGCGAGCACGAGGGGCTGCGCCTCGCCGGGACGCAGGCCATGCTCACGATCAACGGCTACTGCCCGTTCACGCTGTGGGTGGACGGGGTCGAGCAGTTCCGCGAGGAGCGCATCTGGAAGGCGACTGGTCCGATCGTCGACCCGGTCTTCCTGCCGATCGAACCAGGGCGGCGCGTCCGCCTCGTCGTCCGGCTCGTTCCCACGGAGCTGCCCGCCCTCGGCTCGCTGC
>DASPLE010000147.1:0-21237 GCA_035627695.1 Planctomycetota bacterium | reverse complement strand
TCAGGCCGCCGACGGCGGACTCGTCCACGCGGTCGAGGACGATCGCCATGTTCGGCCGGCCGCTGGCGGTGATCGCCTGCTCGGCCGCGATGCGCCCGCTGTCCAGCAGGTTCGCGAAGTCGACGTTGCCGAGGTACGCGGCCTGCTCGACCTTCGGATAGGCGGCCGGCGCGACGATCTTCGCGCCGTGGTCCTTCACGACCAGGAAGGTCACGACCTTGTCGAAGGGTCCCTCGGCGTAGAGCTGCATCTGGCCGTGCAGGTCGAACGGCCCCAGCGCGTCGACCGGCGTCGGGCCGACGTGCACGGCCTTGCCCTTGCGGTTGAGCATCTTGCCGAGGCTGACGGCGCAGAGGTGGTTGTACCACTGCGTGACGCCATGCAGGCGGTTGGAGAACGCGAACATCGCGTGGATCGTCTTGCGGCGCTTGCGGGTCAGCAGGTAGTGCACCAGCGAGTGCATGTACGCGGGATTGCGCAGCGGCTCGCCGTGGCGGCAGCGCTTGTCCATGTCGGCGGCTCCGGCCAGGAGCTTGCCGATGTCGAAGCCGCACATCCCGGCCAGGAACAGCCCGGTCGAGCCGAGCGCGCCGAAGCGGCCCGGCAGGTTCCCGGGCACGTGCAGCAGGTCGAGCTTCTCCTGCTTGGCGATGTCGGACAGGGCGCCCTTCTCGCGATCGGTGCTGAAGATCACCTGCGCCTGGGGCGCCGTCTTCGCGACCTTCTTGCGCAGCAGGTCCTGCAGCCACAGCCACAGGGCGATGGTCTCGGGCGTCGCGCCGGAGCGGCCGACCACCTGGAACAGGGTCTTCTTGAGGTCGATGATCTCGAACAGGTCGCTGACGTGGCGCGGATCCGGGTTGTGCACCAGGAACACGCGCGGCGCGCCCTTGCGGGCCTTCGGGTCGAGGTGGTTGTAGGCGCCGTGCCCGAGCGCGGCGAGCAGGGCGTGCGCGGTCAGGGCGCTGCCGCCCGAGCCGATCAGCACGAGGTTGTCCCACTTGCCCTGGTGCTTCTTGAGCGCCGCCTTGACCTCGGCGGTGTCCTGGTGCGGCAGGTCGAAGAAGGCGCACTCGCCGTTGGCGCGCTGTTCGTCGATGTTCTCGTGGTGCTTGGGGAACTTGGCGACCAGGGTGTCGACTTCGGACTTGGTCAGGCCATGGGTGGCGCCGATCGCCTCGGCCAGGCAGTTGGTGTAGTCCAGCGTCAGGCTCATGCACACTCCCGATGCTTTGGACGGCAGGCGGTGGAATGGCGCAAGTCCCGCAATCATCCGGGAATGCAACCTGGCCACGAGGCCTATCCGAGACCCTGAAGCAACGCCGCGAACATAGTTGCGCGGTCAAGGCTTTTCAACAACGGATACTGCTTGAGCAGCGCGGGACCGATTTATGGTCGCCCGGTTACCCCGGTCCTGGCGATCGACAGGCGCGGTCCAGGGCGGTAAGGCCTCCGAAATGAGCGTTGCGGCGGACGGCGCGACCCCGGCGCCCGTCATCGACATCCTGCTCGCGACCTTCGATGGCGCGGCCTTCCTGGCCGAGCAGCTCGATTCGCTCGCGCGCCAGAGCTACCCCCGGTGGCGCCTGCTGGTCGCCGACGACGGCTCGCGCGACGGCACCCTCGCGCTGCTCCGGGCGTACGCCGCCGCCGACCCGCGCATCGAGATCCTCGACAATCCCCGGCCTGGGCGCGGCGCCGCCGCGAACTTCGCCTTCCTGATCGGCCGGTCGCGCGCCCCGTACGCGATGTGCTGCGACCAGGACGACGTGTGGGACGCGGACAAGGTCGCGCTGTCGCTGGCGCGCATCCGGCAGGTGGAACGGCGCGTCGGGACCCGCACGCCGGTGCTGGTGCACAGCGACGTGCGCGTGGTCGACCAGCGTCTCGCCATCACCGATCCCTCGGGCTGGGATGTGCACCGCATCCGTCCCGATCCGCGTCGACCGCTGCGCCGCGTCCTCGGCCACAACGATGGCGTCACCGGCTGCGCGCTGATCGCCAACCGGGCCCTGATCGATGCCGCCCGTCCGGTCCCGGATGGCGCGTTCATGCACGACTGGTGGCTGCTGCTGGTGGCGACCGCCTTCGGCGTGCGCGCGCTGCTGCCGCGCGCGACGCTCGCCTACCGCCAGCACGGCCGCAACGCGATCGGCGCGAAGCGCGTCGATGCCGCCTACCTGCGCCGCGTCGTCGCGCGCGCCGGCGATCTGCTCGGCAAGCAGGTCGTCCAGGCCGAGGCCTTCCTGGGCCGGTACGGCGATCGGCTCGCCGGCCGCGATCGCCGCGACGTCGTCGCCTTCATCGCGCTCGCGCGGCTCGGTCCGATCGCGCGGCGCCTCGCCATCGTGCGCCATGGCTTCTGGAAGAACCACCTGCTGCGCGATCTCGGCCTGCTGCTGCTGGCGTGATGACCGTCGCCGGCGGCGACAGCACGTCAGCGCGGCGAGCCGATCAGCGCCTCGTCGTACGCGGCGCGATGCCCGGCCGCCATCGCCGCGAGCGTGAACCGGCTCGCGCGGCGCTTGCCGGCGCTCGCGAGCTGGCCGCGCAGCGCGTCATCGCGCCACAGCCGCGCGATCGCGTCGGACCACGCCTGCGGCCCGGAGCCGTCCAGCCACAGCGCCGCGTCGTCCAGGACCTCCGGCAGGGCCGCCGCGCGCAGCGCCAGGACCGGGACGCCGAGCTGCATCGCGTCGAGCGGGGGGTAGCCGAAGCCCTCGTGGCGGCTCGGCTGCGCCAGCGCGTGCGCGTACGCGAGCCAGGCCAGGCAGTCGTGGCGGTCGCGCCATCCGAGCCATCGGCAGCCGGCGTCGGCCAGCGCCGCGCGGATGCGTCCATCCGCATCGTCGCGCAGCGGTCCGATGTGCACCCACGGCGGAGCCTGCGCGCCGAGACGGCGCAGCGCGTCGGCGATCAGCGGCAGATTGCGGCGCGGTTCGAGCGCGCCGATCGAGACCAGGTAGGGATCGAGCGGCGCTTCCAGCGGCCGCGGCGGCAGCATCGGCAGCGGGGCCAGTCCGTGCGGCACCACGCGCACCGCGCCGGCGAAGCCCGCGGCGGCCAGTTCGCCGGCGGTGTGCCGCGATGGGCAGATGATCAGCGCCGCGCGCGCGCCGAGGCGCGCGAGGCGCGCGCGGAACGCGCGGCGCGCGCCGGCGCTGGCGCCGGATTCGGGATCGAGCGGCCAGCAGTCGTGCACGGTCGCGACCACGGCGCCGGTCCACGCCGGGCCTGGCGGCTCGTCGAGCGTCGTGGCGTGGAAGACGTCGACCCCGGCCGCCTGCAGCGCCGCCGGCAGGCGCCAGCGCCGCCCGATCACGCCGCCCGGGTGGCGGGTCCGGCTCGTGCACCACTGGTCGAGCACGCCGGCGGGGGCCGACCGGCCGTGCCAGAAACCGAGCCCGTCCGACCCCGACTCGTGCAGGGCGCGTGCGAGGTCGATGACGTACCGGCCGACGCCGGTCCACGTGCCGCATGCCGGCGACAGGTCGAGCGCTACGCGGGGCGATGCGACGGGATCCACCTCATCTATGTACGCGGCGGGCAGGGGGTCTCAACCGCCGCGGCCACGTCCTCACACCAGGTCGACCCGCGAGGCCCCGCGTCGCCAGGCGCTGATCACCGACGCGTGCCAGGGGCTGACCGGCAACGCGGCGAGGGCCGGCGCCGGCACGGCGATCGCCACGTGGCCGGGCTCGATCGCGCGCAGGGGGTGCGCGGCCGCGGTGGCGTGGAAGCGGGCGATGAAGCGCTGGGCCTGCCAGAGCTCGCACGCCGGCGCGAGCACGGCGGGTCGCCAGCCGAGCTCCTCGTCGAGCTCGCGACGCAGGCATGCGATCTCGTCCTCGTCCGTTTCGCGCCTGCCGCCGAAGCAGGTCAGCATGCCGCCCGCGTGGCGCGCTCCCGCGGGGCGCAGCTGCATCACGAGCCAGCCACGCGGGTCGACGATCAGCGCGCACACGTACTCGGGCAGCACGACGTCCTCGTAGCGAGGTGCCCGGGCACCGCACGTGGACGGCGCCCGGCGGCTCGAGGAGCGCGACGCGGGGCGCGCGTGCACGTGGACCCTGGCCAAGCTCGCGCTCGCCGCCGCGCGCCCCCCGCGCATGCTTCCCGCCGCATGCCCCTTCATCCCTCGCCGGCGAATCCGTGGCGCACCGTGTCGAGCACGGTGATCTACCGCAATCCGTGGACGCGCCTGGTCGAGGACACGCTCGAAGGTCCGGGCGGTCAGCCGGGGCTGTTCGGCTATTTCGCGGTGAAGGACGGCGTGCTGGTCGTGCCGCTGTTCCCCGACCGCACGATCGTCGTGATCCGCCAGTGGCGCTACGTCTACGGCTGCTCGAGCTGGGAGGTGCCGTGCGGCTCGGTCGAGACCGGCGAGAGCATCGAGGCCGCCGCGCTGCGCGAGCTCGCCGAGGAGGGCGGCCTGCGCGCCGAGCGCTGGACGCCGATGGGCTCGATGCACGCGTCCGATTGCCGCGTCGGCGGCAAGCTGCACTGCCTGCTGGCCGAGGATCTCAGCCCGCTCGACCTGCCGCTCGACGACACCGAGATCGATCTGGTCCGCGAGCGGGTTCCGCTGTCCGAAGCCGTCGCCGCCGTGCACGACGGCACGATCACGCACATCGCGACCGCCTACCTGCTATTGCGGGTCGAGCGCCTGCTGTGCGAGCGAGATCGCGGTCTCTCCGCGCCTTGAACGCGCAGCGCCGCGCCGACCGTGGAGCCGGCGCAGCCGCACGGCGCCGCACACTCCCGCACATGCAGACCCTCGTCCAGTTCGGCGCCGGCAACATTGGCCGCGGCTTCATCGCCCCGACCTTCACCGCCGCCGGCTGGGCGGTGGTGTTCGTCGACATCGATCGCGCGCGCATCGCGGCGCTGAACCAGCGCCAGGCCTACCTGGTCCGTGAAGTGGCGGCGCGCGAGGTGCGCGTGGCGCCCGTCTCCGGCATCGTCGGCGACGATCTCGACGCGGTCGCCGGGGCGCTGGCGCGCTGCGACCTGGCGGCGACCGCGGTCGGCCTGGGGGCGCTCAGGCATCTCGGCAGGCCGCTGGCCGAGGGCCTGCGCCGGCGCGATCGGCCGCTCGACGTCCTGGTGTGCGAGAACGGCGCCACGGCCAGCGAGCAGCTGCGCGCGGCGGTGCTCGCCCATGCCGGCGCGGACGAGCGCGCGCGCCTCGACGCGGCGCTGGGCTGCGTGCGCACCTCGATCGGGCGGATGATCCCGCCGACCGCGCCGGGAGGCGACCTGCTCGACATCGACGTCGAGCCGTACGCGCACCTGCCGGTCGAACGCGCCGCCTTCCGCGGCCCGGTGCCCGACGTGCCGCATCTCGACGCGCGCGCCGACTTCGATCTCGTGCTGCGCCAGAAGCTCTACCTGCACAACCTGACCCACGCCTGCCTCGCCTACGCCGGCCAGCCGCGCGGCTACGTCACCATCCCGGACTGCATGGCGGACGCCGCGCTGGTCGACGGCGCGCGCGCCGCCGGCGCCGAAGCGGTCGAGGCGCTGGCGCGCGCCCATGGCCGCGACGACCGCGCGCGCGCGGCGATCCGCGCCGAGTGCTTCGCGCTGCTCGACGACTTGATCGCGCGCTACCGCAACCGCGCGCTCGGCGATCCGGTCGCGCGCGTCGCGCGCGATCCGCTGCGCAAGCTGGCCGGCGACGACCGCCTGGTCGGCGCCGCGCGGCTGTGCCTGGCGCAGCGCGTCGCGCCGAACGCCATCGCCCGCCACATCGTGCTCGCGACCCGCTACCGCGCGGCGGCCGACGAACCCGACGCCGCGCGCTGGAACGACCTGCGCCGCGCCGGGCCGATCGACGTGCTGCGCGCCGCCGCCAACCTCACCGACACGGAGCCGCTGATGAAGACCATCGCCACCGCCAACCACCGCCTCGCCGCCGCCCAGGCCATGCAGCGCGCCGGGATCATCCTGCGCCAGGACGAGATCGACGCGCTCGAGATCGCCGACTTCGGCCTCGGCCGCTTCCCCGAGTTCGGCCTCGCGATCCACGTCTACGTCAATACCGACCGCTGCTGCGCCAAGGAGCTGGTGATGACGCCGGGGCAGATCTGCCCGGAGCACCGCCATCCGCCGATCGACGGCGATCCGGGCAAGGAGGAGACCTTCCGCGTCCGCCAGGGCGAGGTCCGCCTGTACCTGCCCGGGCACAAGAAGGACTCGGGCGAGCGCGAAGCCGCGCTGAAGTTCGTGCCCGCGGACAAGCAGGGCACCGTGACGATGTTCCGCTGCGTCCACCTCAAGCCCGGCGACCAGTACACGCTCAAGCCGAACACCCCGCACTGGTTCGTCGCCGGCGCCGACGGCGCGGTGGTCAGCGAGTTCTCGACCAAGAGCCGCGACGAGGCCGACGTGTTCACCGATCCCGCGATCAAGCGCCTGCCGGACGCGGCATGAACCGGGAGGCGACGACATGAGCGCGGACATCCGCCGGCTGGTCGACACCCTGAAGCGCCGCCGCGCCGAGGTCGCGACGCTCGGCGTCGTCGCCGGCTTCGACGGCTTCGTCGACGAGATGATCTCGGTGGTGGGCGAGCGTCGCGGCGTCGCCGACTTCACCGCCCTGCCGACGATGGCCGAGCTCGGGCGGATCGTCAGCGCCGCCGCCGGCCACAACAGCCTGCGCGAGATCGTCGTGCGCAGCCAGGACCCGGGCGGCTGCGCGGTCAACCTCGGCGACGGGCTGACGGCGCTGGGCGTGCCGCTCGACTTCTACGGCACGATCGGCGCGCCGCGCCATCCGGCGTTCGACGCCTTCGCGGCGACCTGCCGCAGCGCCACCGCCTGGAGCACCGCCTACGGGCGCACGCTCGCCTTCGAGTTCACCGACGGGAAGTTCATGTTCTCGGCGGTCGCGCAGCTCGCCGAGCTCACCCCGGAGCTGGTCCGCGCCGAGCTGGCGAAGGGCGCGTTCGCGCGCTCGTGCGCCGGCGCGAAGCTCATCGCCTTCACCAACTGGACGCTCTACCCGCACATGACCGCGGTGTGGCGCGCGGTGCGCGACGACTGCCTGTCGAGGCTGACGCATCGCCCGTGGCTGTTCCTCGACCTGGTCGATCCGTCGAGCCGCGCCGAGGGCGACGTGCGCGCGATGCTCGAGACCATCGGGTCGTTCGCGGCGAGCTGCCGCGTCGTGCTCGGCATCAACCTCAACGAGTGCGCCGTGCTGTCGCGCCTGATGGGTCTGCCGGCCCCCGGCAAGGACGGTCCCGCCCTGGCGGCGCGCGCCGCCGACTTCCGCGCCCGGCTGCAGATCGCCCAGGTCGTCATCCACAGCGCCCGGATCAACGCCGTGGCGGACGAGCGCGGCGCGATGTCGTCGCCGGCCGGCCCGTTCTGCGCCGCGCCGAAGAAGACCACCGGCGCCGGCGACCGCTTCAACGCGGGCTACTGCCTCGGCCTGATGCTCGACCTGCCGCACGACCAGGCGCTGGCGCTGGGATCGGCGACCAGCGGGTTCTTCATCCGCAACGCGCGCAGCGCGCGGTTCGACGAGGTGATCGCCTTCCTCGAGGCGTGGTCGACGGGAGCGGCCGCGGCCTGAAGCGGCCGCGCGGCCGCGCGGGCTGCGGCGGCGACGGCGACGGCGGTGCAGTCGCTGCAAACGACGCGGCGAGCGGTGCTGACGTCGAAAACGAAGCGTAGAATGCTCAGCGGCGAATCTTGCACCCCAGATCGTCGATTCTACCCTCGGCCGCACTCATCAGGAGCATCCGTCATGGCCGATAAAAAAGCGGTTCCCAAGAAGGCCGAAGCCAAGGCTTCCGCCAGCGCGGGCGGCGCCGCCGCCAAGCCGGCGCCCGCCCCGATGAAGCCGGCCCCGGCCGCGGCGGCGAAAGCCGCGCCCGCCGCTCCGGCGCCGACCGCCGTGAAGCCCGCCGCGACCGCCAAGCCGACCGCCGCCGAGCGCCAGCGCCGCATCGCCGAGGCCGCCTATTTCCTCGCCCAACGCCGCGGCTTCGCTCCGGGCGGCGCGGTGCAGGACTGGCTGACCGCCGAGCGCAACGTCGACGCCGCGATCCTGCGCGGCACCTGATCCGGCCACCGGCCCGGGCGGCGATGACGTTGCGGCCGCTGGTCGCGCGCGTCTGATCGGCGCATGCCCGGCGAACTGCAGCAGCACGACCTCAAGCCCGCCGTCGCCCGCGCCATCGTCGCCGCGGCGGGCCTGCAGGCGGGCGATGTCGCCGTCGAGGTCGGCCCCGGCAAGGGCGAGCTGACCGCGGCCGCCCTGGCGACCGGCGCGACCGTCCTCGCGGTCGAGACCAACCCGGCCCTGGTCGCCGCCCTGCGCGGCCGGTTCGTCACCGAGAACGCCGCCGGGCGCCTCGGCCTGACCACCGGCGACATCCGCACCGTCCCGCTCGCGCCGCCGACGCCGTGGCGCGTGCTCGCCAACCCGCCCTTCCATCTGACCTCGTGGCTGTTCCACCACTGGCTGCTCGACGAGCTGCCGAGCGGCCCGCCGAGCCGCATCGATCTCGTGCTCCAGCTCGAAGCCGGCCAGAAATTCTGCGGCCGGCCCGCGGCCGAGACGCGGACGAGCATCCTCGCCCGCCTGTTCGGCCGGCCCAAGGTCACCCTACGCCTGAACCGCGATGACGTCACGCCGTCGAGCCGCGTCGACCTCTGCCTGTGGTCGATCGAGCGCGACCCCGACGCGCCCAGCCCGGCGGTGCTCGCGCGCATCGACCGCCTGCTCGAGCGCGCCTTCGCCGGCCCGCACACCATGCGCGAGGCGCTGCAGGGCGTCGCCACCGGCGAGCAGATCCGCCGCCAGGCCAAGGAGCGCGGCTGGAACCCCGACGACCATCCGCGCATCCTCACGCCGGGCGCGTGGTGGTCGCTGGCCGACATCCTGGCGAAGACCGGCAAGCTGCGCTGAGCTGGGCGGCGGTCGCGCGATGGCTGGCGCGCCTCGCCGTCGACGCACACTCGCTTGATGCGAACCGTCATCCTGCTCGCGTTCATCGCCGCCGTCTCCGCCGTCGAGCAGCCCATGACCTGGACGGCGGCGGGCGAACTCGTCATGGCGGTCGATATAGGGGGTAAGCCCGCGCTGATGATCATCGACAGCGGCGCGACCCACAGCGTGCTCGACGCCGCCTTCTGCGAGCGCGGCAAGATCCGCACGCGCGCCGTCCGCGGCACGACGACCACCATCGACGGCGAGCGGCAGGGCGTGCGCATGGCGGTCGATCCGCCGGCGATCGCCGGCTGGCGCGAGTTCACGGTCATCGACCTGTCGGTGCGCGGCGGCGACGACGGCGCGGCGGTGGTCGGGATCCTCGGTCTCGACTACCTGCGGGCGGCGAAGGCCACGCTCGACTTCGGCAAGGGCGTGATCGCGCTGCCCGATCCAGCCGACGGCGACCGCTGACGCGTCGCCCGAGGCCGCGCGCTCACCAGCGCGCCGGCTCCTCGCGCAGCCGCTGCACCCAGCGCATCGTGCCGACCATGCCGCGGGTATGCGCCTGGCACTGGTGCGAGTCGGACGAGTTCATCGGCCACAGCGCGTAGTGGTCCTTCAGCCCGAAGTGCGGGTACTCGTTCTGGATGTCGTGGTACGACGCGTCCTTCACCGCGCCGGACCACTCGATGCGGTACCACAGCCGCGCCTCCTGCGCGATCGCGTCCGCGAACAGCGCCGGGTCGCCGCCGTAGTCCTGGCCGTGCCCGTCGCGGTCGCACTCCTGCCAGTCGCGGAAGCCCTGCGTGGCTCCCGCGCCGCAGGTGACGACGAAGGTCGACGGCCCGTCGCGCAGGATGCGGAACCACGCGAGGCCGACGGTCTCCTGGCGCGGCGCCGGATCGCCCGCCCACCACCGCGCGCGGTCGTCGATCGCGGGCTCGGGATCGGGGCGGCGCAGCAGCGGCCGGCCGAAATCGGGATCGAGCTCATCGACGACCATGGCGTTCGGCGCGACGTCGGGCGCGAGCGCGAACGGCGGCCGGCGCTGGACGTGCATCGGCGCGCGCACCACGCCGCCGATCGCCGGCCACGCCGGGCGATCCATGGTGCCGTCGCCGTCGCCGTCGACGACCAGGGCCGTCGAGAACAACGCCTCGCCGTTCGTGCCGCGCGGTCCGTCCCGACCATCGCGCACGTCGATCCAGCCGTACGCCTCGCGGTGGATGTCGGCATCGGTCGCCGGAGGCGTGGTCCAGTCGTAGCCGAGGCGCCCGGCCTCCTGCACGTAGTTGCACGCCGCCGTCAGCATCAGCCGCGCCTGGGTGTCGCGCAGCTGCTCGACCACGTCGAGCGCATCGCTGCGGTTGCGCACCAGGAAGGCGAAGGCCAGCGATGCCAGGATCGAGCAGATGCCCGCGACCAGCAGGAGCACCGCCCCGAGGCGCGCCTGCCGGCGCTCAGTGCGTGTCGAGCGTCGCATCGTTGGCGGTCCCGTCGTTGTCCCAGCGCGCCCAGCCGCTGGTCGGCCGGCGCTGCTGGCGCGCGCCGCGCAGGGTGGTGCTGAAGCCGGTGAAGTTGAGCTCGGCGGCGACGCCGGTGAGCGGGCTGGTCCAGCGCACGCGCGCGATCTGGGTGAAGCGCGCGAAGCGCACGAAGCGCTGGATGGAGACGTCGATCCGCGGCCAGTGCCTCGGCGCGAGCGGCAGCAGCGGACGGCGGGTCTCGGTGTCGCGGATCAGGCGCTGGTACTCGACGCCGTTCGGATCCCAGGTCAGCCCGTACCCCGTGACGTAGTAGCTGCGCGAGACGCCCTGCATGCGCGCGGCCGCGATGTCGGCGTTCGGCGCGGCGAAGCTGGCCAGGAAGGTCAGCAGGTAGAGCCCGCGCGGGTAGCCGGAATGCCCGTCGTTGCTCGCGAACTTGCCGATGCCCGGCTTGACCAGCTCGAGCGGCAGGCCGCCGAGCGCCGTGCCGCCGCTCTGCCAGTCCGGCGATGGATTGTGGGACGTGTAGTACACGTACAGCGAGTTCGCCGGCATGTACTCGCAGTAGCCGTAATAGCCGAGCGCATCGAGCAGCGTGCGCATCTGGTTGAAGAGCCAGCCATGGCGCACCGCCGGGGTGGCGTAGCCGTTGGCGCCGGCGCCGAAGTCGAGCGGCGCCAGGACCGGCGCGGGCTCGGCGTTCGCGAACGCGCCGTAGCGCCCGTAGCGCACGTCCGAGATGTCCTGCTCGGCGGGGTTGCCGTAGTACCAGCCGCGCGGGTCGTGCATCGCCCAGGGATCGGTCGGGTCCCAGCCGCGCTCGTCCTCGGGACCGGGCACCGGCGGCGCGCGCGGCGGCGCGACGGCGGCGAGCGGCGTGAACGCCAAGCCCTGCCCGGCGGTGACGGCCCGCAGCGGCTGCGCTGTCGGCGCGTCCGGATCGTCGAGCATGGACCAGAAGTCGAGCTCGGCGTGCGCGCGCCCCATGCCGGCGCGGATCAGCGCGTTCTCGTCGCTCAGGCGGCGCGCCAGCGCGGTCGACTGCGCCGCCACGCGCAGCGCCATCGACGCCGCGAGCACGATCGCCGACGACAGGCCGACCGCGATGAGCGCCTCGAGCAGGGTGAACGCGCGGCGGTCAGCGCAGGACATTCGGCGCCCGCGGATCGTAGATGTTGAAGCGCGCGATGAGGCGCGCGCGCATGCGCGCCGAGGCCGGCACCGGGCCGCGGTCCAGGCGTTTGTTGAAGTTGCGGTCGGCGCCGTGGCGCCCGAGGAAGATGCGCCGGGCATCGAGCGTCGGACCGCGGTCGGGCGGCGCGATGATCGCGTTCTTGATCAGGTCGTCGGCCACCGAGGCGCCGGTGGCGTAGCCGCCGACATCGCGGACGAAGGTCAGGTTCTTCTCCGGGTTCCGGTAGGTGTGCAGGCCGAAGTCCCACCACGCGAGCCCCTCCATGCGCCATGCGAAGGGCGCGCCCGGCTTGGGCGCGAAGAGGTTGTAGCGGCCCGCGTCGATCGCTCCGCTGGGCACCAGCTCGAAGTCCTCGTACGCCTGCCAGTCGACCGCCCAGAACACCAGCTGGCGGCAGCGCTCGGCCGGCGCGAACGGCTTGGCCAGGGTGAAGTTCGCGCTGTCGCCCCAGATCGAGTCGGCGTCGGCCGCGTAGTCGGGATCGCCGGGCGTCTGCGATGGGATCGGCGCGACCGGGAAGCTGAAGCTGCGGCCGAGATTGCGCACCGGCTGCGCCGCGATCGCGCGCCATTGCCGCGCCGACACGCCGGTGTCGCCGATGACGCCGCTCAGCAGCGGCCGCGCCGCGTCGGGGAACAGGTCGTACTCGAGCAGCGGGAAGTCCATCTGCTGGGCGCGCTGCAGCGGACGCGGCGCGCCCCAGTCGTACGGCCGCGCGGCGGCGAAACGCATGCCCAGGGCGAGGCTGCTGTCGTGGTACCAGCCGATCAGATCGTGCGTGATGGTCATCGGCGGCGACGGCGTCCCGCCGATGGTCAGGCTCGGCACGACGACGCCGGCGCCGGTGAGCTGCGACGAATCCCACAACGCGGTCATGCACAGCGCGGCGTGCGCGAGGAAGCGCATGGCGTTGACCTGGTCATGCGCCGCCACCGGATAGGTCGACAGATCGTCGAGCGGCGCCGCGGTGCTCCCCGGCGACCAGAACGCGGGCGGCAGGCCCTTGGCGCGGCAGTACCACAGCGTCGTCGCCACGTAGCGCAGCAGGCTGGCCTGCGCCGGCGGCGCGTCGTACGCGTACGGCTTGAAGCCGCATGCCTCTCCGTCGTCGGCGACGCCGTCGAACACCGGTTCCATGTCCTCGTCGTTGGTGCTCTCCCAGCAGATGCCGTGGCGGCCGAAGACGTACGTCTGGGTCGTGGCCGGGATCGTGCCGTCGTGATGGTGCTCGCCGTGCAGCGGCGGCGATGGCCACGGCACGTAGTACGGCCAGGCCTTCCACGGGAAGATGTGCATCGCGTTGCTCTGCGCGTGGCCGATGACGCCGACGATCAGGCGCTGGGTCTCGTTGGCGACGACGTCGCCCAGGCCGATCTCGAGCACGCCGGTGGTCGCCATCGGCTGCGGGTAGTAGATCTGCCCGCCGTCGTCGAGCAGGCGCGCGATCTCGCCGGCGTCGGAATCGAGGCGGCGCGCGATCGCCTCCGGCAGCGGCATGAGTCCGGTCTGCGGATTCGCCAGGCGCGTCTCGAGATCGTGCGCCATCGCGCGGCGGCCGGCGGTGGTCTCCCACGGCTGCGGCGCCTCGGCGTCGATGACGGTGTTGTGGTTGTGGATGGTGTTGAACGCGTCGACCATCTCCTCGGCCTTCGCCGCGGCGAGCAGGCGGAAGCGCGCGGCCTGCTGTGCCTGCACGCCGGCGGGGAAGGCGAGCAGCACGCCGGTCACGCAGAACGCCAGCATGGCGAGCGAGATGGCGACCTCGAACAGCGTCGATCCCTGGCGCGTGATGTCCGTGTGCAGAATGCGCATCGCGCTCAGCAGACACTCCGCTCCGGAGGATCTGGACACGCTATCGCGCGGTAAAAACCGCGATGAGAGGCCTGGTCTGCAATATGTGAATCCCAGGCATGGGCGCTGCGGCGCCGCCCGGGCGCGACGCCGTCTCATCCGTGCGCTCCGTCGGCCCGGGTGCGAGCCGCAGGCCGGCGGCGATGCGTCGACGATCGTCGACGCCGCTTCCGAGCCGACGGCGCGCGCACGCGCGGCATCGTTGCAATGGCCGAGTCGCCGGCCCAATCGGCTTGCCACGGTCCGGCGCCGCCGGAACCCTTGCCGGGTGGACGCCGACCTGCCGCTGATCGCCGACGTCGCGCTCGATGTGCCGGGCCGCGATGCGTACAGCTACCTCGTGCCGGACGAGATGGCGGCGGTGATCGGCGTCGGCGACTGCGTGCGCGTGCCGTTCGGCCCGCGCACCGAGCGCGGATTCGTCGTCGCCGTCGCGCGCCGCGCGGCGCCCGACGGCGTGCGCCTGCGGCCGATCGCCAACCGCCGCCAGGACGTGCGCCTGCCGCCGCACCTGATGCGCCTGATCGCCTGGGGCGCTCGCTACTACCGCTGCTCGCTCGGCGAGTTCCTCGCCGGGGCGGTGCCGAGCCCGGTGCGCGAAGGCGTCGCGGCCGAGATCACGCGCTACGTCGCGCCGGTCGCCGGCTTCGCGGGCAAGCTGACCAAGCGCCAGCAGGAGGTCCTGGCCAGGCTGCCGGCCGTGGCGACCACGGTGGCCGACGCGCTGGTCGCCACCGGCACCACCGCGCCGACCCTGGCCAAGCTCGCCGAGGCCGGGGCGGTGGTGTTCACCAGCGAAGGCGGCGTGCGCGAGCTGCGCCTCGAGTCCAAGGACGAGCGCTATCCGTTGACCGACGAGCAGATCGTCGCCGTCGACCAGGTCGGCGCGGCGCTGACCGCCAAGGAGCACCGCGTCTTCCTGCTCCACGGCGTCACCGGCTCCGGCAAGACGCTGGTCTACCTCGACCTCGCCGAACGCGTCGTCGCCGCGGGCCGGCAGGTGCTGCTGCTGCTGCCGGAGATCGCGCTGACCCCGCAGCTCGCCGCGCGCGTGCGCCGGCGCTTCGACCGCGTCGCGGTGTGGCACAGCGGCTTCACCGACGGCGAGCGCGCCGAGCAGTGGCGCGCGGTCGCCGCCGGGAGGATCGACCTGGTGGTCGGCACGCGCTCGGCGCTGTTCGCGCCGCTGCCGGCGCCGGGCATCATCATCGTCGACGAGGAGCACGAGCAGTCCTACAAGCAGGAGAGCGTGCCGCGCTACCACGCGCGCGACTTGGCGGTGGTCTACGCCGGCCAGCTCGGCGTGCCGGCGGTGCTCGGCAGCGCGACGCCGTCGCTCGAGAGCGTGCACAACGTGCGCGCCGGCAAGTACCACGCGCTGCGCCTGAAGAACCGTCCGCTCGGCGGGCAGCTGCCGTTGGCGACGGTGATCGACATGCGCGCGGAATGCCACGCGCAGAAGCAGGCGGCGACGGTCAGCCGCGAGCTGATCACCCGCCTGGGCGCGTGCCGCGCCGCCGACGAGCAGGCGATCGTGCTGCTCAACCGCCGCGGCTGGAGCCCGGTGGTCAGCTGCAAGGACTGCGGGCAGACGCTGATGTGCTCGCAGTGCGACATCAGCCTCACCTTCCACAAATCGGCCTACGAGGTGCGCTGCCACTACTGCGGCTTCCGCGGGCCGCTGCCCAAGGCGTGCCCGGCGTGCCAGCTGCCGGCGCTGGGCACCTTCGGCATTGGCACCGAGCAGCTCGCCGCGGCGCTCACCGCGGCGGTGCCGGGGCTGCGCGTGCTGCGCGTCGACGCCGACACGGTGTCCGAGCGCCAGGGACACGCCAAGCTGTTCCAGGCCTTCGCCTCCGGCGCGGCCGACTGCCTGGTCGGCACGCAGATGGTCGCCAAGGGCCTCGACTTCCCGCGCGTGACGCTGGTCGGCATCGTCGCGGCCGACCGCGGGCTGTCGGTCCCCGAGTTCCGCGCCGCCGAGCGCACCTTCCAGCTGATCGCCCAGGTCTCCGGTCGCGCCGGCCGCGGCGAACGCGCGGGGACGGTCGTGCTGCAGGCGTACGACACCCAGGCGCCGGCGATCCGCTGCGCGCTCGACCGCCAGTGGCGCGAGTTCTACGACGCCGAGCTGAACCTGCGCCGCGAGTACGGGTATCCTCCCTATTCCGGGCTGGTGCGCTTCCTGTGGTCGGGCCCGGATCTGGCGAAGGTGCAGCTCGTGGCGGGCGCGCACGGCGAACGCCTGCGCCAGGTCGGCGGCTCCGACTTCGTGCTGCTCGGGCCGAATCCCGCCGGGCTGGCGCTGCTCAAGGGCCAGCACCGCTGGCACGCGCTGGTCAAGGGCGGCAGCCGCGGCGCGATCCAGGCCTTCCTCGATCGGCTCGACGCCGCCGGCGGCGTGAAGAACGAACGCGGCGTGCGCGTGGCGATCGACGTGGATCCGTACGCCACGAGCTGAGCACGCGGTGCGCAGCTCGCGGCTCGCCGCGGGCTTACGCCTGCGCCGCCGCGCCGATGTGCACGACCGTGCCGCTGCGCGCCGATTCGATGATCGCGTCGGCGACGGTCATCACCGCGACGCCCCAGTCGACGTCGCACGCCGCCGCCGCGCGTCCGTCGATCGCGTCGAGGAAGTTGCCGCGCAGGTCGAAGCCCGGCGGCAGCGGCACCGTCTCGCGATTCGCCGAGCCGCGCGCGAGGTAGAGCTCGTTGCCCCATTCGTTGGTCGACATCGCCGCGTCGGCGCCCTGCAGGAAGCGGTAGAACATCGGCATCGAGGAGCGCCAGCTGCCGTCGTGCGTGCTGGTCGAGCCGTCGGCGTGGCCGAGCACGGTCCAGATGTCGTCGTTGGCGCCGCGCCGGCGGTCGACCGCGGCGGTGCGGGCGTAGACGGTGCGCACGTCGCCGAGCAGGAACATCAGCCAGTCGATCTCGTGGATGTTGATCTCGCAGAGCAGACCGCCCGATTTCGCCGGATCGGCGCGCCAGCCGGCCATCGCCGCCGGATCCATGCGCATCAGGCGGCGCGACGCCGCGCACACCGGCGCGCCGAGATCGCCGGCGGCGAGGCGGCGCTTCATCTCCTGGATCGTCGGATCGAGGCGCACCGAGAAGCCGACCTGCGAGCGCACGCCTGCGCCGCGCACGGCGGCGGCCACCGCGCGCGCGTCGGCCGCGCTCAGCCCGAGCGGCTTCTCGCAGTAGACGTGCCTGCCCGCCTCGGCGCAGCGGATCGCCTGCTCGCGGTGCAGGAAGTTCGGCGACGCGACGACCACCGCGTCGACGTCGCCGAGCATCGCCTGGTAGTCCGCGACCGGTCGCGCGCCGACCTGCCGGGCCAGCGCCTCGGCGCGCGCGGCGTCCGGATCGGCGATCGCGACGACCCGGGCGCGGCCCGAGGCGGCGTGGTAGGTGGCGTGGCCGGCGGCGTTGGGACCGGCGCCGATGATGCCGATGCGGATCACGGGGAGCTCCTGCGGCCTGGCCGCACACGTGTGATTGCCGCGACGATAGCCTGGCGATCCGCCGGGCCAGGGCCCTCGCGACGCGGGCCGGGCGGGCGGTTGTCAGCGCCCGGCGGCGGTTAGGGTCGCGCCGCATGACCACCATGGACGCCTTCAACGACCTCGTGCGCCGCGCCGAGGCCCAGCCCGGGTACCGCCGGCCGGCCGCGTTCGCCGTCGGGCTCGCGACCTACGCGATCACCGACCACGACAAGCCGTGGCTCAGGCCGTCGTCGGCGAAGCTCCTCGACGCGTGGTATCCGGTGGTCAACCACGGCGAGAACTTCGGCTCGGCGGCGGTCCTCGCCGCGATCGGCGGCTGGAACGGCGCCAACGGCTCGGTGATCCTGTCGCGCGAACAGGTGCTGAAGGTCCTCGAGGTCTTCACGCCGTTCCGCAACGACGGCAAGGACCACGCCAACATCCGCGTGCTCGAGGACCTGCACGCCGCCCTGCTGCGCGCCGAGCAGCAGCCGGACGCGCAGGTGGTCCCGCGCGGGGTGGTGGTCGCCTTCGTCGCCGACCTCGCGCAGAAGCCGAGCGACGCCGCCGAGGTCTACCTGCGCCTGCACCTGCTGTCGCAGCGCAAGGTCCAGCCGCACGGCCAGAACCTCGACGGCGTCTTCGGCCTGCTCAACAACGCCTGCTGGACCAATCTCGGCCCGTTCGAGCCGGAGGGCTTCGAACGCGTCCGCCTGCGCCTGCGCGCGCGCGGCGTCGAGGTGCGCGTGCGCGCGGTCGACAAGTTCCCGCGCATGACCGACTACGTCGTGCCGTCGGGCGTGCGCATCGCCGACGCCGACCGCGTGCGCCTGGGCGCGCACCTCGCCGAGGGCACGGTGGTGATGCACGAGGGCTTCTGCAACTTCAACGCCGGCACGCTCGGCAAGTCGATGGTCGAGGGCCGGATCAGCGCCGGCGTGGTGGTCGACGACGGATCGGACATCGGCGGCGGCGCGTCGATCATGGGCACGCTCTCGGGCGGCGGCAAAGAGGTGATCCGCGTCGGGCGGAAGTGCCTGCTCGGGGCCAACGCCGGCCTCGGCATCTCGCTCGGCGACAACTGCACGGTCGAAGCCGGGCTCTACCTGACCGGCGGCAGCAAGGTGCGCCTGCCCGACGGCGCCATCGTCAAGGCGGCCCAGCTCTCGGGGAAATCCGACCTGCAGTTCCGGCGCAACAGCCAGAGCGGCGCCATCGAGGCGATCAGCAAGGGCCAGAGCGGCTGGCAGGGATTGAACGCGGCGCTGCACGCGCCGTGATCCCGCCCGCCCGGGACATGCTCGGCGCGCGGCCGCGTCTGGCGGGGCCGGCGCCGACGCCCATGGTCGCCTGATGGAGCGACGCGACCGTCTGGTCGGACTGCTGCTGGGACAGGCGCTGGGCGATGCGCTCGGCCTGCCGCTGGAGGGCCTGTCGCGCGAGCGCGTGGCCCGCCGCCGCGCCGGCGGGCGCGTGCCGGGCATGCTGTTCGGCCGGCTGCTGGTCAGCGACGACACCGAGCACGCGCTGCTCACCGCCCAGGCGCTCCGGCGCCGCCCGGACTTCGCGACGCCGTTCGTCGCCGCCCTCGCCTGGCGCCTGCGCTGGTGGTTCATCAGTCTGCCGCCCGGCGTCGGCATGGCGACCGCGCGCGCCTCCCTGCGCCTGTGGCTGGGCGTGCCGCCCGATGCGAGCGGCGTGGATTCGGCGGGCAACGGGCCGTGCATGCGCGCGCCGGTGATCGGGCTGCGTTTCGCCTACGACGAGAACCGGCGCATGACGTTCGTCCAGGCCTCGACGCGGCTGACCCACACCGACGAGCGCGCGCTGGTCGCTGCGCGCGCGCTGGCCGAGGCGGCGGCGTGGATCGGCCGGGTCGATCGCGACCTGGCGAGCCTGGCCGAGCGGCTGCGCACCTGCTCCGACGCGCGCGATGTCGAGTGGCGCGCGCGCATCGACCACCTCTTCGCCGCCTACGCGCGCGCCGAGAGCGTCGACTCGGTGGCGACCAGGCTCGGGCTGGGCGACGCGGTGAGCGGCTTCGCCTACGACACCGCGCCGATGGCGATCTACGCCTGGCTGCGCCATCGCCAGGATCCGGTCGCCGCGATCGAGGCGGCGATCGCCTGCGGCGGCGACACCGACACCGTCGCCGCGCTCACCGGCGCCCTGGTCGGCGCCGACGTCGGCACCCGGGCGCTGCCGCGCGAGTGGCTGGGCCGCCTCGCCGACTGGCCGCTCAGCGAGAAGGTCCTGCGCCGCGTCGGCGAGGCGCTGGCGCGCGATGAGGACGTGCCCAGGCGCGCCGTATGGTGGTGGTGGCCGCTGATGCCGGTGCGCAACCTGCTGATGCTGCTGATCGTGCTGGCGCACGGCGTCCGCCGCTGGCTGCGCTGAGCCCGCGGCGCGCTCAGCGCCGCGAGCGCAGCGCCGGCGCCGGCAGGCGCTCCAGGACCGTCGCCACCAGCGCCCATGGCGGCGCGGCGAGGTAGGTGGTGTCGTACGGGTCGAGGCCGCGCACGCCGCGCTCGGCGATGAACGCCGCGTAGCGCCTGCCGAGCTCGTCGAGATCGATGGCGGCTCCGCCGGCGAGCCGGCAGCACCACGCGGCCGCGAGGTAGGCGCCGCGCGCCAGGCCCTCGTCGAGGTCCCAGCCGCAGCGCCGCAGATCGACCGCGACGCCGTCGGCGGTCGGACGCAGCGGGTCGCGCGCGTCGACGCGCAGGAAGTGGCGCGGGCCGAGCAGGCGGTCGCCGTCGTCGACGATGACGCGCCGCGGGATCGCCAGCGGCAGGCGCGCGACCTTCGGCGCGAATCGTCGCGCGCGCGCGGTGCGGTCGCGCACGCGGAAGCGGTCGAGCAGCAGCACGCGGCGCGCCGGCGCCAGCGCCGCGGTGCCGGCGCCGGCGACGATCACCACCGACACGCCCGCGTCGGCGAGCGCCGGCAGGCACTCGACCAGCGTCGCGCCGCCGCGCGCGGACGGCCCCAGCAGGCGCCGCATCGCCGGATCGAGCGCGAGGAAGTTCGACGCGGCGCTGTCCTCGTCGACCAGCAGCAGCCTGCTGCCCGCCGCGACGCCCTGCAGCAGGCTGGCCGCCATGCTCGTTGCGCCGGACGCGCGCTCGGTGGTGAAGTCGCGCGCGTCGCCTCCGGGCAGCCCGGCGAAGAAGCCCGACAGGTCCTGGCGCTTGATGCGCCGGCCGTCCTCGGCCTGCAGGGTCAGCGCGCCGGCGTCGGCGACCACCAGCTCGCGGCCGTCGCCGGGCGGATGGTCGTAGCGGCCGGCGGCGATCGCCTGCATCAGCGTGCTCTTGCCGTGGTAGGCGGCGCCGGCCAACGCGGTGATGCCGACGCCGATCCCGAGACCACGCACGCGGCCGAAGGCGCCGAGATCGATGACGGTGGCGAGATCCGCCGGCGCGCGCAGCGGCCGGCATCCGGGCGCCGGCCGCTCGCCGCGCCGGGCGATGCGCGCGCCGTCGCCGAGGAAGGCGACGAGGCCGTGCGCGGGCAGCGCGGCGCGCAGCGCGCGCTGCAGCGCGACCGCGCGCGCGTGCGCGCGCCAGCCGCTGCGCGTCAGGGCGAGGACCCGCTCGATGCGGCGCACGAAGCGCGCGAAGCCCTGGCCGTCGATGCCCATGCCCTGCATCGGCAGGCGCAGGCGCAGGCGCAGGCACGCCACCGGCGGCGTCCCGGCGTCGAGCCAGCACGCGTTGCTCGCCAGCACCGCCTCGTTCGGCGCCAGCGTCGCGCACCGCACCGGCGAACCGGGCACGAGCAGGGCATCGGCGCGGCGCAGCAGCCAGTCGGCGCAGGCGTCGGCCACCGCCGTGCCCGGGGCGGCAGGGGGGAAGCGGCGGTCGTCGATCACCAGGGTGGCGTTGGCGTCGAGCTGCTCGCCGCCGTCGACCGGCTCGACCGCGAGCACCGCTGCGCCGAGCCGCCAGCAGGCGAGGACCTCGCGCCAGGCGCCGAGGCCCCAGCCGTCGATCCGCGCCAGCGCCGCCATCAGGTCGCGACGCGGGCGCGCCTGGGCCAGCGCCGCCTGCGGCGCGATCGGGACCGGCCAGGGCGAGGGCATGGCGCCGACGCTCGCCGCGCTGGCCACCGACTCAAGCCGTCGCGTCCGCTTGCGCGCCGCGCGCTCTCGTGGCATCTTCTGTGCCGGCAGATGCTTCGATGAATGTCGACTATTACCTGGTCTCGGCGGCGCGGCGCACGCATCGGCTCAAGCCCGGACGCACCTACGTCTTCGGGCGCGAGGCC
>DASPLE010000146.1:0-44733 GCA_035627695.1 Planctomycetota bacterium | reverse complement strand
TGCGTGCGCACGAAAGCCGGCCATGGCGGATGACGCCGAGCGGTGGATCGCCGGAGCGCTCGCGGGCGCGCTCGACGACGCGGCGCGAGCCGGGCTCGCCGACCTGGTCGAAGGCGACGCGTCGGTCCGCGCCGAGCTCGCGCGGCAGACCTGCTGGGATCGCTGGATCCGGGCGACGCGTCCGGAGCGGGTCGATGTCGATGCGATCATGCGCGCGCTGCCGGCCCCCGGGGACGTGGCGACCGCTGTCATGCGGCGGACGGCGGGCGCCCGGCGCGGGGCGGGGCGTCGCGCCACGGGCAGGAGGGCGCCGATGGTGGTGGCCGCGCTGGCGTTGGCCGCGCTGATCGCCGTCGTCGCATCGCTGATCGCCCGACCGGCGCCGATCCCGCCGCGAGGAGACGGCGCCGTCGTCGCCGCCCCCGACGCGACGCGCCAGGACGAACCGGTCGTCGCCGCGGATCGGCCCGACGCGCCGCGCGATGGGCTCGCGATCGTCGAGCGCGTCGGTCCGGTGCAGGGCGACGCGGCGTCGGGCTTCAGCATCGGCGCCGACGGTCGTCTCGCCCTGGCCGCCGAGGACGGCACGCGCATCGACGTGCGCGGCCCGGCCATGCTGCGGGTGCGAGCTTCTTCCGCGGACGGTCTGGCGCTGGTCGTCGACAGCGGCGCTGTCGACGTCATCACGGTCGCGGCTGCGCCGCCCCGGCAGGGCATCACGCTGCTGACGCCGACCGTCGAGCTTTCCACGCTGGTCGCGTCGCGCTTCCATGCGACCGTCGGCGCGCAGGCGAGCGATGTCGCCGTGGCCTCCGGGCGCGTCCGCTTCCGCTCCATGCTCGAGGACCGCGAGATGATCGCCGGCGACGCGGCGACGGCGCCCGCGCGCATCACGGTCACCGCCGATCAGGATGGCACGGCGGACGAGGGGCAGCCGGGAGGGCTCGCCGGGGACGAGCCCGAGCTCGCGGTGCGGGCCGAGGCGCCGCGGCGCATGGCGTGCCTGCGCTTCCGCTTCCCGGCGCAGGCGATCGCGTCGGCGGTCCTGGTGCTCACGCGCACGCGCGGCGAGGGCGCCATCGATGTCCACCTGACCGAGAGCACCTGGGACGAAGCGACGCTGCGCTGGTGGCATGTGCCGCGACGCGGGCGCGCGGTCGGCGCCGTGGTCGTGGATGACGCCGGGCAGGCGCGCGTCGATGTCACCGTCGCGTGCGCTGGCGGATCCTGCGATCTCTCGCTGTGGGGCTCGCAAGGCGCGGACTGCGCGTTCGCCAGTCGCGAAGCCGCGCACGGCGAACCCGTGCTCGAGATCTCCTTGCCGCCCATGGCGCCGATCGGGACACCATGACCATGCTCCACCGCTCAACGCTCCACGCCCTCGCCCTCGCCGCCGTGCTGATCTCGGCGGCAGCCGAGGAGCCCTCGGTCGAGACGGTCGACGCCGCCGGTCGGCAGCCGCGCGCGGCGATCATGGCCGACCAGTCGATCGCGGTCGTCTTCGGCCGCGGCGAGGACATCGTCGTGCGCGTGCGTGACCACGACGCCGCCGGGTTCGGCGACGCGCGCGTCGTCGCGCGGGTGCCGGGACTGATGGTCGGGATGCGTCGCGGTCCGCAGCTCGCCGTGCTGGGCGACGCCCTGCTGGTCGGGGCGATCGGTTCGGCCGGCGATCTGCTGTCCTGGGTCTCGACGGACCGCGGCGTCTCGTGGTCGTCGGCGCAGCCGGTCAGCGATACACCGAAGGCGGCGCGCGAAGGCCTGTTCAGCCTGGCGGGCGACGGCGAGGGCGGAGCGGTCGCCGTGTGGCTCGACCTGCGCCACGGCAAGACCCGCGTCTACGCCGCGCGGCGCCAGCCGCAGGGCTCGCGCTGGTCGGCCAACAGCGAGGTGTACCGCTCCCCCGACGGCAGCGTCTGCGAGTGCTGCCAGCCCACCGTGGCCGCCGACGGCAAGCGCATCGCCGTGATGTGGCGCAACCACATCGGCGGCGCGCGCGACATGTACGTCGCGGCATCGCAGGATGCGGGACGCTCGTTCTCGCCGGCCGCCAAGGTCGGATCCGGATCGTGGAAGCTCGACGCATGCCCGATGGACGGAGGCGGGATCTCGCTCGCGTCGACGTCGGTCGAGACGATCTGGCGCCGCGATGCGGCCGTCATCGGCGCCGTCGCCGGCAAGGCCGCGGAGACCGCGCACGGCAACGGACGCAACGCGGCGATCGCCTCGGGCGGGACCGACGTGCATCGCGCCTGGGAGGCGGACGGCCAGATCGTGGTGCAGCGCAACGCCGACGCGGCGAAGCCGCTCGGCGGCGGCGCCTATCCGCACCTGGCGGCGGCGCGCGGCGAAGGCCCGTGCGTGGTGGTCTGGGAGCGCGACGGCGCGATCGTCGCCAGCGTGATGGCGCGTTGACGACGGCCGTCACCGGATCGCCGTCGCTGCGCCGAAGCGCCCCGTAGCCGCCTTACCGCGTTCCTGGTGCCCCATCCAGCTTCGTGGACAGGACGATAGCCGCGAAGGGCCCCGGAAGCCGACGCTGCATCCGCGACGCGCCTACGACGGCGATCCCGCCGGCAGCGTCAACGAGAACGTCGACCCGCTGCCGAAGACGGAGTCGACCCAGATCCGGCCGCCGTGGAGTTCGATGATGCGTCGGCAGGTAGCGAGCCCGATGCCCGTGCCCGCGTATTCGTCCCCGCCGTGGAGACGCTGGAATACCTTGAACAGCTTGGCGAGGTGCTCCGGCCGGATGCCGATGCCGTTGTCCATGACCAGGACCCGGACCATCGCGCCATCCCCGGTGGCCGCGATGCGCACATCTGGCTGGCGCCCGGATGGCTGGAACTTGATGGCGTTGGCGACGAGGTTCTGGATGACCTGCACGAGCAGCGCACGGTCGCCGAGGACGGCGGTAGAGGCCGTGCAGCGCACCCGCGCCGACCGTTCAGCGACCGCCGATGACAGATTCTCGACAGCCGACGCGACCAGGTCCGCTACGTCCACCGATTCGCGGGCGATCGCCTCCCGACCGATCGTCGAAAACCCGAGGACCGCCTGGATCAGGTCGCGCATGCGGGCAGCCGAGGCGGTGATCTTGGCGAGATACCGCGTGGCGCCCTCGTCCTGCCGCAAGGCCGGACGGCGCTGCAAGATGTCGGCGAACATGCTGATGCCGCGCAGAGGTTCCTGGAGGTCGTGCGCGGCGATGTACGCGAACTGCTCCAGGTCCTTGTTGGATCGAGCCAGCTCTTCGGTCGTGTTGCGCAGCGCGAGCTCGTCGCGA
Organism: Planctomycetota bacterium; assembly: GCA_035627695.1. Taxonomy (GTDB): domain Bacteria; phylum Planctomycetota; class UBA11346; order UBA11346; family UBA11346; genus DASPLE01. Next base: position 41,447 of record DASPLE010000146.1, on the reverse strand, counting down.
ACCCGGCCGGTGATGTCGTAGAGCATGATCGCCGCGCCGCCCGCGGCTTCGCGCAGCGGGTTGACGCTGGCGTGCAGCGTCGCTCCGCCCTCGATCGCGCACGTCACCTCGCCGCCGGCGCCCTGGTCGAGCAGCCGCAGGAGCGCGTCCAGCGGCGTGATGCGCGCCAGCGCCTCGCGCAACGGCTTGCCGTAGGCCTCGCTGGCCGCCAGTCCGATCACGCGCTCGGCGGCGGCGTTCCAGACGACGACGGTCCCTGATGCGTCGACGGCGATGATGGGATCGCGCGCGCCGGTGAGGATGCCGGCGAGGAGATGGTCCACGGCGATCGTCGGTCGCGCCTGCGGCGCTGTCGGCGTCGCCAGCCGCCGGTTCACGACGTCGATGGTCGAACGGAACCGCGCGCGGCGCTGGACGCGATCCAGCGTCGCGTCGAGGATGTCGACGAGGTCCGGCCGGGCGAGATCGTAGACGGTCGCTCGCCCGCCTGGTATCGGCGAACGACGCAGCCGTTCCTCCACCGCGGCGCGCTGGCCGTCCGCGGCGAGGATCGCGATCTCGGTGGCGGCATCGACGCGGGCCAGGTGCCGCGCCACGGCGACGGGGTCGACCACGCCCGCGTCGATCAGGACCATCGGTACGTCGCGGATGCGTTCGAGGGCGAGCGCCTCCGGCTCGGGCAGCGCGAACAGCGAGCAGCGCCGGCGGAGGCCGTCGTAGACCGGTGCCCCGACCGCGGCGGGCCCGGCGGCTCCGACGACGACGGCGACGGTCTCGCGGGCGCCCTCGCGCGGCTTGGGAGCGCCCGAACGGCGCGTCACAGCAGCGGGAGCCCGAGCAGCGCGCGCGCGGTCCACGTCCTGAGCTGGTCGCTGGTCGGCGCCATCACCGGAGCGGCGCGCGCGTCGCGCAGCAGTCGGGAGAGGCGCGCGTCGTCGCGGTAGGCGATGCCGCCGCACAGCGTCATCGCTCCGTTGGTCGCGGCGACGCTGGTCTCGGCCGCCGCGACCTTGGCGGCGAGGATCAGCGGCAGCGCGCCTGGTTCGCCGTTATCGCCCGCGAGTGCCGCCGCGTGCACCAGCGCGCGCGTACGCTGGATGTCGATCCACAGCTCGGCCAGGCGCTGCTGCACGATGGCGGACTGCGCCAGCGTGTCGCCGGAGGCGAGCGTCCGGGTGCGCAGATGCTGGATGGTCGCATCGAGCGCGGCCGTGGCCACGCCGAGGTAGGTGCCCGCCATCGCCATGATGAAGAACGGGGCGACGACCTCGAACACGTACCACACCTGATCGCCTTCGGCGCCGAGCAGATTCGCGTGCGGCACGAGGACCTCGTCGAGACGCATGCGCCGCGACGAGTTGCCGCGCATGCCGAAGCCCGTCCACGGCTCCTGCCACTGCATGCCGGCGTCGCGATCGACCAGCACGCAGCTGAAGTCGCCGGGCGCCCCCGAGCTCGACTCGGCGGACAACACGTACGAGTCGGCGTGGCCACCGTTGGTCACGAAGGCCTTCTCGCCGGTCACCAGGAAGCCCTCGTCGCTGTGCTTCAGCTTGGTCTGCGGGAAGTAGAACTGCGCTCCCGTAGCGGTTTCGGAGACCGACAGCGTGCTCAGGTGGCGCCCCGCCGCGATCGGCCGCAGGTAGCGCTCCTCCTGGTCCGGCGTCGCCTTGGCGGCGATGACCGCGGAGGCGACGCAGTGCATGCCGTAGCACATGGCTGCGGACGCGCAGCTGCCGGCGATGGTTTCGCAGACCAGCGACAGCGCGACCATGCCCTGGCCATGGCCGCCGAGGCGGGCGGGGACATTGAGACCCATGAGGCCGACGTCGGCGAGCGCGCGCAGCGCCTCGGCCGGCCACCGCGCTTCCTCATCGGTGCGCGGAGCGAGCGCGGCGATCGTCGAGTCGCAGGCGGACCGCGCCGCGGCGACGAGCGGTTTTATGTTCTCGGGTACGCCATTCACGGGGCATCGCCGAGCGAGTCGAGCAATTCGCGTGCGATGGCGACGAGGTCATCGAAGCGGCTCGGCTTGATGACGTAGCGCGCCGCTCCGACCGCGAGCGTGCGCGCGCGGTCCGCGGGCTGGTTCGATGTGGTCAGGATCACCACGGGGATGGCGCGCAGCTTCGGATGCGCCTTGACCCGCTCCAGCAGTTCGATCCCGGTCATGCCCGGCATGTTGATGTCGAAGATGAAGAGGTGCGGCGGCGGCAGCGCGCGTTCTCCGGCGAGGCGCTCGAGGTACGCGAGTCCTGCCGCGCTGTCGTTCTTGCCGACGTACCCGACCTCCGGATCGGCCTGCTCGAACGCCATGGCGGTGAGTTCGAGATCCTCGCGGTTGTCGTCGACGTGGAGGATCTCGAGGATGGGCATAGCTCCGCTGTCGGGGTCAGGTGGACGCGACCGCGACCACCATGCGTGCCGACGCTGCCATGCCAAATACGATGGCCATAGCCTGAACAGCGAGTCCGTCCTCAAAGGCGCGGTTGCCCGAGGGTGTCGTCGCCACGATCAGATGGCCGGAAGCCGCAGCGCGGAAGCGGATCTTCTGCGCTCCCCATGCTGAGCTGAGCTTGCCGACGCCCTTCGACGCGGCCTGTCGGCGAAGAAGCCGCGGACCCGGTGTCTGGCGGGGCGCCTGCGCCGTCGTCCATCGTCGTGCCTACGAGCGTGTTGCGCCACGTCGCCGTGGGAACCGGGACGACGGACGACGCCCTTAGCGAATGCGCGGTCGAACAGCCTCGGCAGATCGCGGCTTTCATATTGGTCGCGGTCGCGTCTGGCTAATGCTGCCCGCGCCGAGATCCGTTCGGATCACGCGATCAACGTGGCGGCCGATACTTCGCCGCGAGCTACCTGCCCAAGGGAACCGATGTCCGACGCCGCCCTGTGTTCGACCGGCATCGCCGGCCTCGACGCGATCCTCGACGGCGGCCTGCCGCGCGACCGTCTTTCGGCGATTGAGGGGCCCGCGGGCGTCGGCAAGACGACGCTCGGCCTCCAGTTCCTGCTCGAGGGCGTCCGGCGCGGCGAGAAGGGGCTCTACATCAGCCTCTCGGAGACCAAGGCCGAGCTCCAGGCGGTCGCCCGGTCGCACGGCTGGTCGCTCGACGGCCTCGCCGTGGTCGAGCTGTCGTCGCTGCAGCAGATGGCCCAGCCCGTGCAGAGCACGGTGTTCCACAGTTCCGAGCTCGAGCTGAACCACATCACCCAGTCGCTCATCCGCACCATCGAGGAGGCCGAGCCGCGCCGGGTGGTGTTCGACTCGCTGTTCGAGCTGCGCCTGCTGGCCCAGGCCCCGATCCGCTACCGCCGCCAGCTGCTGGCCCTGAAGCAGTTCTTCGCCGAGCGATCGGCGACGGTCCTGCTGCTCGAGGACCGCACGTCCGTGCATCCCGACATGCAGGTCGACAACATGGTCAACGGCGTCATCCGCATGGAGTCGCTGAAGACCGAGTTCGGCGCCGAGCGCCGGCGGCTGTCGATCGTGAAGATGCGCGGGGCCGGCTTCACCGGCGGCAACCACGACTACCTGATCCGCAAGGGCGGCATGGAGGTCTTCCCGCGTCTGATCACCGTCACCGACGACACCGGCTACGCGAAGGCGAACGTCTCCAGCGGCATCCCCAACCTCGACGCGCTGGTGGGCGGCGGCCTCGCGCGCGGCACGAGCTCCCTCGTCATGGGACCCGCCGGGTGCGGCAAATCGATCATCGTCACGCAGTTCGCGCATGCGGCCGCCGAGCGCGGCGATGGCGTCATGATCCTCTCCTTCGAGGAGAGCACGCGCAATCTCCTGGAACGGGCGAGGCTCCTGCACATGCCGCTCGACGCGCACGTGGCCGCGGGACGCGTGGTGATCATGCCGATCGACCCGGCCGAACTGACGCCCGGCGAGCTGGCCTCGCGGGTCATGGAGCGGATCGTGCGCGACGACGTGCGCATGGTCGTCATCGACAGCCTCAACGGCTACCTCCAGGCGATGCCCCAGGAGCAGTTCCTCGTGTTGCACCTGCACGAGCTGCTGTCGCATCTCGGCCGGCACGGCGTCGTCACGCTGATGGTCCTCGCGCAGCACGGCCTCATCCACAGCATCATGACGCCGGCGGACGTCACCTACCTGGCGGACAACGTCATCGTCGTGCGCTACTTCGAGGCGCTGGGCCGCGTCCGCAAGGCGATCTCGGTCGTGAAGAAGCGCAACGGGCCGCACGAGAACACCATCCGCGAACTCTCGATCGCCGACAGCCGGCTCGTCATCGGCGACGTGGTCCAGGGGCTCCAGGGCGTCCTCACCGGCGTCCCGGCGATGGCGCCGGAGAGCGCCTTGCCGGCGGCGAAGCCGGCGGATCCGCGGACATGAGCGAGCCGCTGCGCTGCCTGGTGCTGGCGCCGACGGGGGACGATGCCGCGCTGATCGCGGAGGCGCTGGCGGGCGCCGGGCTCGCGCCGCACGCGTGCGCCGACGTCGGCATGCTCTGCGCCGAGATCCCTGCCGGCGCCGGTGCCGTCGTCATCGGCGTCGAGGCCCTCGGCAACGGCGCCGTCGCCGACATCACTGCCGCACTCGCGCGCGATCCTCTGTGGTCGCTGCTGCCCTTCGTGCTCCTGACGAGCGTCGACACCCCCGCCCACCTGGACGAAGCGGTCGATAACCTGTTCGGAGCGCGCGCCAGCGTCGCGCTCGTCGAGCGTCCCTGCCGGGTGGCGACGCTGACCAGCGTCGTCCGCACGGCGCTCCACGCCCGCCGGCGGCAGTACGAGATCGAGGCGCTGCTGCGGCGACTCGACGCGCAGGCGCAGGACCTGGTGCGGTCGAACGACGACCTCCATCGCTTCGCCTCCGTCGCGTCCCATGACCTCCAGGAACCCCTGCGCTCGATCACCAGCTACCTGGCCATCCTCGAGCGGCAGTACGCCGACAAGCTCGACGCGCGCGCCCACGAGTACTTCCGCAACGTCATGGACGGAGCCGGGCGCATGCGCGGCCTCATCCTGGCGCTGCTCGAGTACGGCCAGGTCGGCCATGCGACGCCGGAGATGCGGACGTTCTCGAGCGAGGAGGCGGTGGGGGCCGCGATCCACAACCTCAGCGCGCTGATCGAGGACTCGCGCGCGTCGATCAGGATCAGCGGCATGCCGACCATCACCGCGGACCGCACGCTGATCGTCCAGCTCTTCCAGAACCTGATCGGCAACGCGATCAAGTACCGGTCGGCGGCTCCGCGCATCGAGGTCAGCGGCGACGATCGTGACCGCGAGTGGGTGTTCACCGTCGCCGACAACGGCATCGGGATCTCGCGCGAGAACCTCGAGCGCATCTTCGAGGCGTTCCAGCGGCTGCACACGCGGACGGAATACGCGGGGTACGGGATCGGCCTGGCGACGTGCCGACGCATCGCCGACATCCATGGCGGCCGGATATGGGTCGAATCGACGTTGGGGGCCGGGTCGCGTTTCTTCTTCAGCATCCCGAAGCCGGCGGTTCGCTGATCACGCGTCGATCGTCGATCGGCGATCGGCGACGGCTGCGCGCGTGCGCTCGCCCGCGCGGATGGCTGCGGTCGAGCTCGTCGCGGACTGGAGCGCGGCCGCGTGCGGACGCGTGGTGATGGGCTGGTCGGGGCCACCGATCCGCGACGATCGCACGGTGCGATCGCGCTCCGACATCGAGCACGAGTATGAGCGCGCTCTCCTGGCGGGCGACCGGGCGATGGCGTTCAGCCTGCTCGGCGATCTCGCCGAGGTGGTGCCCGAGGACGAGCGATGGCGCATCACCGAGATGCGACGGGATCTGCTCGAACGCTGGGCACGGAGCCGTCGACGTGATCAGCGCAGCGTCGACAAGGGCGATCACCGGGAGGCCTGACTCACGGGCTGATGAGGCCAGGTCGGGGGACCTCGGAGCGCGAAGCCGAGCCGCATGCGCTTCGCGCTGACGAGGATGCTCGTCGTGCGTCATCTGACCGTCGGTCTCGTCAGCGACTCGCGCCAGCCGCCGCCGAGTTCACCGCGCCGCGCCCACCGCGCGCGGCATCGGCGCCCATTCCGGGTGGTCGTCGAGCCGCTGCTCCAGCTCGCGCAGCGCGGTCAGCGAGCGGCGCAGGTTGGCGTAGGGATCGCCGTGCAGGTCGTAGCCCTGCACCCCGATCGGTCCGCGATAGCCGATGTCGCGCAGGCGGGCAAGGGCGGCGGCGTCGAGCGGCTCGATGGTCCCCGCCGAGGTGCCGGGCATCTGGCGGAAGCCGCACAGGTTGACCGAGCGCAGGTACGCCGCGGCGGCGCGCAGCGCCGGCGCCAGCGGCGCCGCGCCGCCGGCGTACCAGTGGATGCCGCAGAAGGCGACGCCGAGCGACGGATGGTCGACGGCCCGGCACACCGCCACCGCCTCGTCGAGCGTCTCGACCGCCAGCCGGAGGTGCGGGTAGATGACCGTGTCGCTCTGCTCGGCGCGCAGCGCTCGAGCAGCGGCGCGAGCCGGCGCCGCGCCAGCGCGGTCACCGTCGCGCCCTTGGCGGCGGCGCCGGCCGGATGGGCGAGCCCGTGAGTCGGTCACGTGGCGCAGCGGTCGCCGCGAATGGATGCGCAAGCCCGCTCGGATTGCCATGCGGCCGCCAACCGCGGGGAGCGATGATGGAAGCCATGGCGAACCTGAATCTCGAATGCACCTACGCTCGCGACCTCGAGGGATGCTCGATTCCCTGTCGCCCGACCGTTGTGCCCGACCCGCGGACGCTGGTCATCAACCACGCGCTCGCTGACGAGATGGGGCTGGATGGATCCCTGCTCACTCCCGAATGGGTGGCCGCGGTATTCTCCGGCAACCGGTTGCTGGAAGGCACCGAGCCGGTCGCGCAAGCGTATGCCGGGCACCAGTTCGGCGGCTTCTCGCCTCAGCTCGGCGACGGCCGCGCGCTGCTGCTCGGCGAGTTCATCGACCGGGCTGGCCGGCGCCGGGACATCGCCTTGAAGGGTTCTGGACGTACGCCCTTTTCGCGCGGGGGTGACGGCAAGGCGACCATCGGACCGATGCTGCGGGAGGCGCTGGTCAGCGAAGCGATGCACGCACTCGGGGTCCCTACCACGCGATCGCTCGCCGTCGTGGCCACCGGGGAGGAGGTACGGCGCGATCGGCTGCTGCCTGGCGCCGTGCTCACGCGGGTGGCGGCCAGCCACATCCGCGTCGGTACCTTCGAGTATTTCGCAGCGCGACGTGACGTTCAGCGCGTCCGCCATCTGGCGGAGTACGCCATCGCCCGGCACGACCCCGACCTGGTCGGTCGCCCCGGCCGCTACGTGGCGTTTCTTGAAAACGTGGCGGCACGGCAGGCGGCCCTCATCGCGCGATGGATGAACGTCGGGTTCATCCACGGCGTCATGAACACGGATAATGTGGCGATCTCCGGCGAGACCATCGACTACGGTCCGTGCGCCTTCCTCGAGAGCTACGACCCGGACACCGTGTTCAGCTCCATCGACCGGCACGGCCGGTATGCGTTCGGCAACCAGCCGGCGATCGCGTGCTGGAACCTGGCGCGCTTCGCCGAGACACTCGTTCCGTTGATCGCTTCAGATGGCGAGGATCCAGAGCGCGCCATCGCCCAGGCGAGTGGCATCATCGAGGCCTTCCCTGCGGCCTACCAGCGCGAGTTGATCAACGGCCAGCGAGCCAAGCTCGGGCTGCGTACGGACGAGCCTGGCGACGGTGCCCTCGCTGAGGAGTGGCTGACGCTGCTCCGCTCGGCCGGCGCAGATGCGACCCTCTCCTGGCGTTTGCTCGCCGGCGCCGCGGCTGGAGACGAGCTTCCACTCCGGACGCTCCTCGCCGATCGTGTGAATCCGGACTCGTGGCTGACCACGTGGCGCGAGCGCTGCGCACGCGACGATCATGACGAGGGTGCCCCGGGCGCGCAGCGCGCCGAGCGCATGCGTCGCGTGAATCCATGGGTGATTCCGCGCAATCACCGGGTCGAGGAAGCGATCAGCGCCGCAGTCGAGCACGCAGACCTCGGCCCATTCGACCGGCTGCTGAAGGCCGTGCGACGACCGTTCGAGACGGTGCCCGACCATGCACGATTCGCCGAGCCGGGGCCGCCCGAGGTGACGGCCTGCTATCGGACCTTCTGCGGGACGTGAGCGGCTCGCGGCTACCAGCATTCATCGCGGGTGCTGCGTCGAGGAGATCACCATCGAGTACGTGGACGGGACAAGCGGCGCGACCGGGCGCTGCGAACACGGCCAAGAGCCGCCATGGCGAAGCGCGAGGCGACGAGGCGCCGCCCACCGGCACCGGGCTGTCCCGACGGATCCGCATCGTTGTCGCGTCCTGCCGGCGAGCTGCGCCGAGCCACGGGCGCGGCCTTGCTGATATGTGGGCAGCGAAGAGCCCGCGATCGAGCGCGGGAACATGACGCCTGGGCGCCAACGCGACCGCGAAGCCGTGTCGGCCGCCATCGGTCGAGCCGTTGTCGAGGGCGACGTGCTGGAAGCCATCAGGCTTCTCCACCGGTACGAGCAGGTGGCCGACCCGGGGAGCAGGTGCAGGTGCGGCAGATGCGGCTGGAGCTGCTTCATCGCTGCAAGCCGGGGCCGATCGGCAGCGAGACGGGACGACCGGCTAGTCCGGCGTCGCTGTCGCCCGATCAGTCCAGGTCGTCGCGTCTGCGCATCAGATCGCAGGAATCCGCAGCGAGAACACCGAACCCTTGCCGACGGTCGACTCGACGGATAGGGCGCCGCCGTGGAGCTCGACGATCCGCTGGCATGTCGCCAGGCCGATGCCGCTGCCCTCGAACGCGTCGCGTGTATGGAGCCGCTGGAAGACGCGGAAGATCCGGTCGCGATGCTCGGGCGGAATGCCGATACCATTGTCGGCGATGCGGATGGTCCACCACGCGCCAGCGCGGACGCTGTCGACGGTGACACGAGGCGTCACGCCCTTGTCGACGAACTTCAGCGCGTTGCTGATCAGGTTCTGGAACAGCTGGACGAGCAGGACGTGGTCGCCGCGGACGTTCGGCAGTTCGAGGACGCTGACGTGCGCGCCGGTCTCCGCTATCCGATGCGCGAGGTTCTCGGTCGCCTCGCGCACGACGGCCTCGACGGGTACCGTGACGAGGGCGCGATCGGCGGCACCGACCTGCGCGTAGTCGAGCAGGGCGCGGATCAGCGCGGACATCCGCAGCGTCCCCTCGCCGGCGAAGCGGAAATACTCCCGGGTCCGCTCGTCCACGAGACCGAGGGCGCGCCGCTCGATCAGCGTCAGGTAGTTGGAGACCATCCGCAGCGGCTCCTGCAGATCGTGCGACACGGTCGCCGCGAACTGCTGCAGATCGCGATTCGAACGTTCGAGCTCGACGGCCTTCTGCTGGAGAGCGAGCTCGGCGCGACGCCGCTCGACGACCTCGAGATGCGCCGTGCGACGCGCCTGTTCGAGCACCGCCGCCTGCTCACGCAACTGCTTCGCCGCGTTGCGCGCCAGCGCCATGGTCGCGCGCGTGTTGACGAGCCCCTGTTCGCAGCGGAAGCGGTCGCCGATCAGCGGCAGCAGGGCGACGATCGCTTGCACGATCCCGGCCGCGGGCTCGCCGCCGATGAAGACGGCGACGGTGTGCTCGCCGCAGGCGACGGCCGTGCATTGGGCGCTCTCGGAAGCGCTCGGGAACGGCAGCGCCGCGCGCGCCGCGCCCTTTCCGAGCGCCAGCGCCAGGAACGCGTCCCACCGATCACTCGTGGGAACCCGCGCGAACCCCGGAGCCGGGATGACGACGCCGATGTCGGGATCGGTCACGAACACGAGGAAGTCGGTGACTCCGGCGGCTCGCGCCAACGACTGGGCGGCCGCCGCGCGCGTCGACGCAACCGACAGCTCCCCGATCAGACGAAGCGGGTCCACTTCAGGCCGGGATGACGCAGACGACGGCGGTGCAGTTGTGGAAGCCGTTGAACTGGCCTTCGGCCCGCGCGATCTGGCCGTAGGTGTTGCAGCCGGCGTAGGGGGCCTTGCCGAGGGCCTGCTCGACGGCCTTCAGCTCGAAGCCGAATTCCCTGCCCATGCGCAGCCGCGTCGCGACGCAGTCGAAGAACAGCGCGACCTCCGGCTTCGCCCCGTCCAGCTGCGCGAGCGCGCGCTTGGTCGCCTCGACCGCCGACAGGGTCTGCGGCTTCATGATGTGGATGGTCGCGCCTTCGGGGATGTCGGCGGCGCAGGTCACGACGCCGTCCGCCGCGACCGACAAGGGAACGCGCAGGCGGAAGCCCTCGTCCGTCGCGATGCCGAGGACGTTGTGGAGGAAGAAGGGGATCGGGTTGGCGACATCGAACTGCTGACCGGTCGCCTCGGCGTGGCGCACGAAGACGTCGCCCGCGGGGTGGCCATTCAATGAGCGCAGGATCATCCCATCGGCGGAGGTGACGCGCATGGGTGGAGTCGCCGGCTCCCAGCCATGGCACACGCCCACTCCCAACGGCTTGTTCGAGAGGATCTCGAGGCAGACGGCTGCATCGGGAATCGCCTCGGTGCCGAAGAACACGTGGGTCTTGCGGAAGTTCGCGTCATCGCCGGCGCCGCCCCCGAACAGCTTGTACGTGCCGGCGGTCTGCAGGGTCAGCTGCTCGACGAAATCGTCGGCATGACCCGCCAACGCATCGGTCATGACCAGCGCGCTGCGATGCGCGTAGCCGTGGTTGTTCATGCCGCGCAGCGCGCCGACCAGGTCGCGCGCCGCCGCGATGCGGTCGGCATGCAGACCGCGGCCCAGTCCCGCTGAAAACGCCATCTCATCCGAGCGCAGGGCGATGGCGCACGCGGTCCCCTCCTCGAAGGCATCGTGGGTGAACTCGCCAGCCGACGAGCTTCCGACCATCAGGCGTGGTCTGCACCCGTCGTTCAGGGCGTCCAGGAGCGTCGCATGATCGTACTGCGACGACGCGAAGACGATGACGGCGTCCGCCGCCTCGCCCGCCATGCGCTCGCGAATCCCCGCGCCGAGCTCGGCACCCGCTTGGGCGCTGTCGCGATTGGTGGTGTGGAGTGTGCAGCTGCGGGTTGGCATGCGGCTGAAACTAGTGCCGGCGCCTGCGATCGGGAGGGCACAGCCAGGCGTTTCAACCACACCGGATACCGTATTGACACCTCCATACGACTACCGGAGGCGTCGCCAACATCTCACCGCGCGGGCTGGAAACGGCGAACTACCGGCCGGAGCCCGAGTTCGCGGGAAGACATGGACCCGTCGACCACATGGAGCCCGGTCTCCGGCGACGGCGGCCGATCGCTCCGCCCGCGTGACGGGCGCGTCCATGGAACGTCGTCGTCGGCTCAGCGTGGCGCCGCACGCGAGATCACGACCGGCGCTCGACCGCCTCCGTCGAGCGCCTCGACGCCCGCGTCCAGCCTACCGAGCACGATCAGCCCATCGGCGTATTCGGAGTCCCGGTAGAACAGCGCGAGGTTCCCCCACGGCGCGTCGTACGCGATCGCGCCCGTGGTGCCCTTGGCTCCGGCCGGCGCGCCCGTCGTCATCGGTTTCCTGGGCGGATAGCCGATCTTCTCCGTGCCTGCATAGTCCTCGAGGGCGAGGGTCAGCGGCAGCAAGGATGCGAAGTCGCGTCCGGCGGGCGTGTCGTCGATCGTCCCCGTCAGCGTCCAGTTCGGCAGCGTGAGGGTGATCTTCATGGTCGTCGCAACCTGGGTCGCCACGTCTGGCGCGGGTGTGGAAGACGTCGCCGACGTCACCCCATCGCCACCGCACCCGAAGAGCGCCAGCGGCAGGAGCGCGAGAGCGCGGAAGACGATGCTGCCGCAGACTCGGTCGACGCCACCAGTCCTCAGGCAGACGCGCATCACGCGTCCATGTCGATGACGAGGCGGTACCGCGCCTTCCTCGCGAAGACCTTCGCCCAGCCGGCGTCGATGTCCCGCTTCGCGATCTTCTCGATCTCGGGCTTGATGCCGGCGACGGCGCAGAAGTCGATCATGTCCTGCGTCTCGCGGATCCCACCGGTATTGGAGCCGGCGATGGCGTTGCGGTAGAAGACCAGGTTCATCTGCCCGACCTCGTTCGAGTCCGACACCCTGCCGACGCCCACCCGGCGGTACACCGCGACTCATGGCTGCGTATGGTCGAGGCTCCCCGCCGGAGCTCGAGCGCACGACGTGGCGTCCGCGGTCGGTCCGAAATCGACCTGCGATCAACTGGCGGCTAGCGCCGCCTCCGCGCGACGGTCGTCGGCGGATTGGCCCGCCGCGATCCGCTGCAGGAACGCGGCGTCGTCGGCGGGCAAACCACCGGCTTCGCCGCCGATCGGCGAGCGGTCGGTGAGCGCGGCAAGGATGACCCCTGCGTTCAGGTAGTAGCCGCGCAGGCTGGCGTGCGCGCGGTCGACGTGGTGGAAGTCGAGGTCGGGCCGCTCCCGCCAGGCGCGCAGCCACGCCATGCCGCCGCCCGCTACGCGGCCGCCGCACGCCCGCGCCAGCGACAGCGCATCGGCGTACATGCCGGTGTGGGTCGCGCGCTGGTGTTCCACATCGCCGCTGGCGTACACGACGACGCGGGCGCCGACCGCCGCGGCCTCGTGGGCGAAGCGCAGGCCGAACTCGCGCAGCCGCTCGCCGGTACCGCCGTAGCTCGCGACGATCTCGTGGAACAACACGCGATCCCAGCCTCCGCGGCGCACGGCGGCGAGCGGCCGACCATCGTTCCACAGCGTCTCGATCGTGGCGCCGCCGATGGCGACGGCCTCCACCTCGAGTTCCGCCGGCGGCGCGAGCGATGCGGCGAGGCGGCGGAGCAGCGCGGGGATGCTCTCGTTGCAGATGATCTGGCTGTTCCCGAGCAGCAGCGCACGCATCGCGGCACATCCTTGCGCGGGAGCGGTGGCGTCCAGCGCGATCCGCGGGGGCCGACGCCGGCGCCTTGGCCCGGCAAATGCATGCGCGCACGCCCACCACAAACGGAACGACCCGCAGGCATCGCCTGCGGGTCGTCGTGTGGTGCCCCATCGACCACCGTGTGCGAACCGCGACCTTCGATCGGAGTTACGGCCTTTATCAGGACCCGGGGCCCAAGGGCGCCTCGATCCTCCGCCTCGCACCGTGACGTGGGTGATGCCGTGGATGCCGATGTGATCCGGGCCGCGTTGCCGGTGTGGCACGGGATTCCGCGGAGTCGGGGGCGACGCCAGCTGGCGTTATCGTCATGAGCCTCGTGCGAGCGGCGGATCGACGAGGGCGCGCCGCTCGGCTGCGCGATGGAGCGCTGCGCGGTCGAGAGGCTCCTCGTTGTCGACCTGCGTGCCAACAATGCTGCTCACGGCGATCCACCGTCCTGCCGCTGCAGCTGCGCGACGACTCGGTCTTCGCGCAGCGAACTCCCGACAGGCGACGAACTCTCGCTGCGATCGTGCGACAGCGCCCGCTCATGCTCTGGACCGGGCCAGCGGCCGTCCTGGCCGCTCTCGATCCAGGAGCCGCCCCGCGTGTCACCCCTGCTCGCGCGCGAGAGCGCGGAGCCGCCGCGGCCCCGCCCCGAACTCCCGCCGGCAGCAGCGCGCGAGATCGCGCAGATCGGCGAACCCGCATCGCCGCGCGATGTCGTCCACCCGCAGCGGCGTGCGCAGCAGGGCGCGCGCGATCAGCAGCCGGTCGCGCGTCAACGCCTGCTTGATGCCGAGGCCGACGTGGGCGCGGAACAGCGCGTGCGCGTACGTACGTCCGAGCCCGCTGGCGTGGACGACGTCCGCCGCGCCGATGCGCCGCAGGCGGTTGCGGCGCAGGTACGACAGCATCCGGCGCACCGCCGGCGGCACGGGGCTCAGTGGCGTCGCGCGCAGCGCTTCGCCTGCGAGCGCCTGGGCCAGGCGAACGCGCTCGCCCTCGCCTGCGCGCGGGAGGCGCTCGAGGCGCGACGTCCCGGGTTCGCGCGCGCTGACGCCCGCCCACCAGAGACCGCCGGACTGCACCAACAGCTCGAGCGATCGGGGCACGGCGCCGATCATCAGGCAGGCCGAGCCGCGGCGGACGTCCGCGTGGTGGTGCCAGGTGCCGGCGGTCACGACCGCTGCCTCGCCCGCAAGCAGGTCGACGCGGCCGCGCGCCCGCTCGACGCGGACGACGCCGGCCAGGGCGATCACCAGCGTCGTGCCCGGGTGGGCGTGGAGTCCCAGCTGCTCGTCCGGGGCGCGCTGGTCGTCGATCACGCGCGCCACCGCTATCCGGCGGGCGCGGCGCATCAGTTCGCGCGCGTCGTCCATGTCGGCGAAGTGTACCCCCCGCGGCCTGCGGAGAAAACGCCCACTTCACGCCCCGTCGCGACGGCGCGCGCGCGGCGCGGGCGCTACGCTCGCCGGCCGGAGGATCCATGCGCGCCTTCCACATCGACCTCAACACGGCCAACCCCACCCGGCGGTACCTCGAGGCCTGGCTGCGCGAGTTGGCGGCGCTTGGCTACGACACCGTCGTCTGGGAGGTCGAGAACGCGGTCGCATGGGAGGCGATCGCCGGCTGCGAGGCGCCGGCTGCGTTCGCGAAGGACGAGTTCGCCGGGATCGTCGCGTACGGCCGTTCGCTCGGTCTCGAGCCCATCCCGCTGCTCCAGACCCTGGGCCACTGCGAGTACGTGCTGACCGCCGACCGCTTCGCGCACCTGCGCGAGCAGCCGGACCGCATCGACCAGTACTGCCCGTCCCATCCCGAGGTGCCGGCGCTGATGGCGGCGCTGATCGACGAGTACCTCGCCGTGTTCGGGCCCGTCCGCCGCTTCCACCTCGGCCTGGACGAGACCGGCCTGCTCGCGCGATGTCCGCGCTGCGCCGGGCGCACGCCGGCCCGTATCTGGTCCGAGCACCTGCGCCGCATCGCCGCGCCGCTCGCGGCGCGTGGGATCGACGCGATGGCGTGGGCCGACATGGCCATGGCGCACCCGGAGGCGCTTGGCGAGCTGCCGCCGGGGCTCGTGCTCTGCGACTGGTACTACCGCGGACGCCGAGACCCCGACGGGCTGGTGCCGATCTGGGACCACGACTTCGGCGGCCCGCGCGGCGTCGCGCCGGACGCGCTGCCCTCCGTGTTCACGGAGCGCTACCGCGAATGGCTTTCGCCGGACGGCGGCGCCCCGGATCCGTTCTACACGGCGCGCTGGCTCCGCTCGCGCGGTCTGCGCGTCGTCGGCTGCTCGGCGACGAGCTCGTTCCCGGACAACGTCTTCGCGCCGTGCACCGCGCGCCACCTCGCCAACACCTGGGACTGGTGCACGGTCGCGATCGAGCAGCGGCTCGAGGGCGTCCTGGTGACGAGCTGGACGGTGCACCTCTTCCCGTGGGAGCTGCAGCGGCCGGTGATCGCCGCCGGCGGCGCGTTCGCTGCGCACGGCGCTGGCGGCCGCGAGGCGTTCCGGGCAGCGTACCCCGAGGAGCGCTTCGGCCCGGGCTGCGGCGGCTTCTGGGCCGCGTGCGAGGAGCTGGCCGAGCCGTTCCTGTTCAGCCACACGCAGGGCAGCGGCCTGTACAAAGGCCAGCTGGGGACGCCGGCCGCTGGCTACGTCGCCGAGCGGATCGAGCGGCTGTCGGACGTCGAGGCGACGACCGAGCTGGCGCGCGCCGAGAGCTGCCGCGCGGCATACGCGCGAGGTCGCTCGGCGTTCGCCGGCCTGTCGTCGCGCGCGGCGCGCGGACACGACGAACTCGAGTGGTGGGACTGGGCGGCCCGGAACCTCGAGCACCGCGCCGATGCGATCATCCACCTCCTGCGCCGCCGGCTGGGCCGGGAGACCGGTCCCGCCTCGGCGCTCGCATCGCGTTGCGCCGAACTGCGAGACGAATCCGATGCGCGCCTCGCCGACGCTCAGAAGGCGCCGCGACGGGCGCTGGTGCTCGACCGCCTCTACGCGTCCCTCGCGCACGCGCTGGGGTCCGCCGCCGCCGCGGCGCCCGGCTGACCTCGAGCCGCGGTGGCCCCGGCCATCGGCGTCGTCCCACGCGCTTCGCCGCCGCCAGGCGCGTGCGCGATCGAACGTCCGGGCGGTTAGCTGAGACTGACGTCGCAACGAAACGAGCCGCGGCCTTTCGACCGCGGCTCTTTCGGAATCTGGTGCCCCATCGACACAGGACTACGAACAACGGTCGTGGTCCTAAACTCTTTCGTGATCAGGACCCGAGCCGCGAAGGGGGCGTGGGTGCTCCGTCTGGCTGACACCGCATCGGGGTGAGCATAACCAGCTGGCGCATGCGGCGCCGGACCCTCACGACCTGGACCTCGAATTCGACGAGCCGAACAAGGCGTTCCCGGCCAAAGTCGAGGACGGTCACAGGGTCTTGAGGTAGGTGGCGAGATCCCGCCTCTCGTCGGCGCTCAGGCGCGTCTCGAGCACGAGGTTGAAGAACTCGACGGTGTCCTCGATCGTCAACAGCCGCCCATCGTGCAGGTACGGCGGCGAATCCTTCAGACCGCGCAACGTGAAGGTCTTGATCGGGCCGATCGGCCGATGGTCGTGGAAGCGTTCGACGCGCAGATCGTGGCTGCGGTCGTCGATGAAGAACGGTCCCGGATGGCAGTCGATGCAGCGGCCCTTGCCGCGGAAGACGGCCTGACCGCGCATCTCGGCCTCGGTGGCGAGCGCGGGGATGAGATCGCCGGTGACGCTGAGCTTTGGGGCGGGCGGGAAGGCGATGATGTTCTGGAACGCGGCCATGGCGACCAGCTCGCGACGTTGGAAGTGCCGCGCGCCCTTCTGCTCGGCCATGACGATGTCCCCGTCGAAGTACGCGGTGTTGTTCTCGACCTCGGTGAAATCCTCGAGCGAGCGCAGGTTGCGCTTGGAGCCGAAGATCTGCTGGTTGTTGACGCCGCGCAGCGAGGTGGTGTCGAGGCGGAAGCGCTCCTCCTGCGGCCGGACATCGGGCGTCAGGTGGAATTGGCCGGTCGTGTGCCCATTGACGTGGCAGTCGAGGCACGACACGCCCCGTGACGGCGTTTCGCTGGCGCGCTCCTCGGTGAGGTTGAACTGCTGCTGCGGGTTTCGCTCGACCATCAGCCGCAGGCCCTCGTACTGGAACGGCGTCAAGATGGGCTGGAGCAGCGCGGTGAAGTTCTCGGCGCTGATGACCTTGCCCTGGGTGACGTCTCCGAGGTCCGGCCGCGTGGTGAGGAACAGCGCGGGCGGGAACTCCGGCAGGTAGGCGTCGGGCAGATCGAACTCGACGTCGAAGCGCGCGAGCTGCGGCTGCGCTTCCAGCTGCGAAGGCGGGAACACCATGCCACCGCCGCTGGGATGCAGCGGATGCGGCAGCGGCGGATACGGGAACGTGCCGGCCGCGCGGACCTCGTCCGGCGCCATCTCCGCCAGCATCTCGAAGGTCACCCCGTCAGCGAGGCGCGCTGTCGGACCGAGCGGCACCGGCTTGCCGCGCGACATCTTCGCCTCGGGGTCGACGTTGCCCGACAGGTCGTAGCGACGCTCGAGCAGCTCGCGCTGCCTGCGCATGATCTCCGGCTTCGCCGCGACCTGCTTGTCGCGCATCTCGGTGAAGCGCTCGCTTGCCACGCTTCCGGCCGGACCTCGATCGCCTCCGCGTGGCGCCTCGTCAGCGGCCGAGGCGGCGCAGCACGCGGCGAGGGCGATGGCGAGATGACGTGCGATCATGGACATGGCGGCTCCTGCGCGCGCGACGAGAGCGCTCATGCCCGGGACGCGCAATGCGACTCGGCCACCGCCTCTACGCGGAAGGAGAGCGATCGTATCCGACGACAGAGGCACGACCTCATGGGGATTCTATGGCCCTTGATCGTCAACCTGTATGGGACTGCCGTCTGGAGCCGCGACGGCATGCGCCTTGCCAGCGACTCGCCGGCCTCGTGCTCTGGCATCATCCTGCTCGACCATGTGATTGGACGACCTCGTTGAGGTGGTCGTCGGTCCACCGCCTCGACACTTCGTTCTTCAATCGACCGGATCTCGATCGGCGCGTTCGTGTGACGGGGGCCGAACCTGGTCGCGTGAGGTGCTCCATGCTCAGCAAGGACGATGAGGAGCTGCATGCCCAGATCATCAAAGAGTTGGCATGGGATCCCAGTGTTGGCCATGAGGAGATCGCTGTCGCCGTGCGCGACGGTGTCGTGACGCTGTCGGGGTCGGTCGAGAGCCTCGCTGAGCGATCCGCCGCGGTGAGGGCCGTCGAGCGCATCCAGGGGGTGCGCGCCATCGCAAACGATCTCGTGGTCCGCCTACCGGCGCTGTCAGAACGCACCGATACCGACATCGCCCACGCCGCAGCGAACGCCATCGCTTGGAACAGCAAGATCCCTGCGAATCAGGTCAAGGCGCGGGTGGAGGACGGCTGGGTCTACCTCGAGGGCAGCGTCGATTGGCATTTCCAGCGGGTCGCCGCGGAGAAGTCCGTGAAGAACCTATGGGGCGTGAAGGGCGTGACCAACCTGATCACCGTGTCTGACGGTGTCTCCGCTTCGCGCGTCAAAGGCAAGATCGAGGATGCCATCAAGCGCTTCGCCGAGGAGGACGCCAGGCGCATCACCGTCGAGGTCGCAGGCGACGGGGTCATCCTGCGCGGTCAGGTTCGCACGTGGATTGAACGTCAACAGGCCGAGAACGCTGCATGGAATGCAGGGGTCTCGCGAGTCGACAACAAGATCGAAGTCAACCCGGTGCTCTCACCCGCTCTGTGACCGACGTAGCCTTGGGACCCTTCTGCGCTCGTCGCGGTCTGCGCGCTCTCGATGTCCCTGATCGTGTTTCTGCAGACTTGGGCTGGAGCCCTGTTGTCGCAACGGTGACGAGATCATGCCGCTCGAGAACCACGGCTCATTGGGGGACATATGCCTTACGGATTACGCATCGGCCGCATCTTCGGCATCGACATCCACGTCGATTGGAGCCTGATCATCATCTTCTGGCTGATAACGCTCAGTCTCGCAACCGCCGCCTTTCCCCTCTGGCATCCGGCGTGGTCACCGGCCGTGGTCTGGACGGTGGCTGTGATCGCCGCCCTGCTCTTCCTCGTCTCGATCCTGCTGCACGAGCTGTCGCACGCCTTGGTTGCCCGGCAGAAAGGTATCCCGATCTCGCGCATCACCCTGTTCGTCTTCGGCGGCATGGCTCATATGGAAGGCGAGCCGCGCGATTGGCGCGCCGAACTGTGGGTCGCCCTCGCGGGGCCACTCACGAGCCTCGTCATCGGCATTGGATGCTCGTTCGCTGCGGCGACGCTCTGGCGTGGCGCCATCAGCGCGGATGGCGTCGCTCTCGGAGCACTCGGCCCGGCTGCGACCGCACTCGCCTGGCTCGGTTCTGTGAACATCATGATCGCCCTTTTCAACCTGGTGCCGGGCTTTCCCCTCGACGGCGGTCGGGTCCTGCGCGCGTCGCTATGGGGAGCGACCGGTGATCTGCGACGTGCGACGTGGTGGGCGACCAATGCTGGGCGTGTCGTGGCCTGGCTGCTGATGATCAGCGGTGTCGCCATGATGCTGGGCGTGCGGGTGCCCGTGCTTGGCACCGGCTTCATCGGCGGGCTCTGGATGACGCTGATCGGATGGTTCTTACACAGCGCCGCTGTCGCTGCATGGGTACAGATGGTGGCACGACAATCGCTCCAGGACGTGCCAGTGGCACGGCTGATGCGCGCGGTCGAGAGCGTTCGCGCTGATATGACATTGGACGAACTCGTCGATCGCCACCTGTTGACGAGCGATCAGCGGGCGTATCCGGTCGTGGATTCCGAAGGCGGCTTGATGGGGCTGATCTGTTTCCAGGACGTCCGCCGCGTGCCACGTGAGCGGTGGGCGACGACGCGCGTCGCTGAAGCGATGACGCCGCAGGATCGGCTCGCGATCGTCGACGCGCGGGCCGATGCTGCGGACGTGCTGATGAAGCTCGGCGAGCGGGACGTCGCCCAGGTACCCGTCGTCGACAAGGGTCGCCTGCGCGGCCTGATCCGGCGCGAGGACGTGCTCCGCTGGCTGGCACTGCACGAGCCGCTACCGCACTGAAGCGACGACGACTCACGACAGACCAGGGCCAGTGGTGAGGGGGCGACCGGCGAATCCCCGTCTCATCGCGTACTCAGCAACTGAGCCATGAGCAATGTCAGTGCTGCGAGGGCGATTCCAGCGACACGGAGAATCGTGTCGGTATCGGTGCGATAGGTCATGTCAGTGTGTCCCGTCGTCGATCGTCGGTGTGCTCTTCGACAAGCGATTCCTGTGGCCTCCGTGTCGGCTCGAGGTGCCAGAGCGCTCTTTTCCTAGCGGCGCGAATGGCGAGAACCGTCCTTGGAGTGTGTGCGATTCCTCTCGAGGCACATGAACAGGATGAGCACTCGCTGCGATTCGACGGCTCACTTTCCGCGAGAATGAGAATGATGTGCAGCGCCCTACGCGGGGCAGGCTGGGTGACTTCGTGAAGACGACGACGATTTCGAACACGGTGTGTCCCGTTTGCGGACTTCCGGTAAGCCTTGCCGGCAAGAGCCCAGTGACCATCCATCACCAACCCATGACGACGACCTTCTGGGTCTGCGGCTCACGATGCGCAGCGACGGCTGTACCGAACGCGCGTGAGTGCGAGCGAGCCGCCCTCGAAGACCGCCAGGCGGACGATCTCCTCCCGATCAACCCGTAAGGTTACCCCTGAGCCTGCATCGCTTGAAGGGAGTGATGCCGATGCCGATCGTGCTGGTGAGGCTGAGCCTGGGCGCGCGTGACGAGCTCCAAGCCCCGCGGCGCCGGCTCAGAAAGCATCGTGCGCGGATTCCACGTCTGTCCGTGATCGTCTCCGTCATCTCGTTTACTGATCGCTGCCGCGCGCATTGCGGGCCAGGACGAGAATGCTTCAGGCGCGGCCTGAGTCAGCAGCTGGGTCGGCATGACAGCGATAGCATCGCCTCCACCCGACACGTTCGGCGCAAAGCCACCGACCGCGCAGAACAGCGAGACGGTCAGCATGAGCACAAGCAAGATTCTCATGATCCACATGCTGTCTCTCCTTGTGTGTTGCGATGGCCGGCGGCGCCGTTGTCGGACGCTGCCGGCCATCGCGACGTCACTTGTCGCTCCTCAATGGTCATTGTCTCTCGCGACTGGAATGCGTCGAGCCTGGTTGCGGTGCGTTCGCGGCAGGACGACGTGCAGCGAACCGTCGTGCAGCGATGCCTGCGCATGCTCCAGATCGATCTCCTCGGGCAGGGTCACAACGCGTTCCATCCGGCGCGCGCCGTATTCCGTCAGGAGTGGCTGATACCCGTTCACCTCTTCGCCAGCGACTGCTGCCCGGATCGTCAGCCGGCTGCCGTCGGCAATCAACTCGACACCGTCACGCTCAACGCCGGGGGCATCCCCAACCACGTGATAGGCATCGTCGGTCTCATACAAACAGACCGCCAACGGCACGACCCGGTCCGGATCCGGTTCGACGCGCTTCGTCCGCAAGCCCCGCGGCGACAATAAGTTCTTCAACATACGCATGTGCTTCTCCTGTGCGATCCTTCACGACCCCTTGACCGCGATGCGATGCGCCCGCGCTTCCGCTGCCTTCGGCAAACGCAGCGTCAACACCCCATCGGTGAGGCGAGCTTCGGCCGCGGACTGATCCACGCCGTCCGGCAAGCTGAACCAGCGCTCGAACTGGCGCAGGACGTCCTCGCCGTCCATCCCTTCAGGGCGAGCGACTGGCGCCTTCGCGGCAATGGCCAACGACGAACCGTCCGCGATGACGTTGACGTCCTCGGCCACGGCTCCAGGCAGGTCAGCGACGATGTAGAAGTCCGTCTCGGTCTCGTAGATGTTGGCTGCCGGCTCGACTTTCAGGACAGCAGCCTCGGATGGTTCGCCCGCGTCCTGCTGCTGAACCGCATGCTTCTCATGCTCGGCGACCTCGTGGATGGTCTTCTTGTCACTCATGATACTCCTCCTCACGCCGATGCCGACGACACGGCAATGCGACGCGGCTTCGACGACTCCGGCCGCTTGAGCGACAGGTGCAGGATGCCGTTGCGGTAGTCCGCGACCGCCGAGTCGGCATCGACGTCGAACGGAAGCTGGATGCTGCGGGAAAATTCGAGACTGCCGATCTCGTCGCGCAGGCACTTCGCGCCTTCCACGGGTGGCGACACGGTGCGCCTGCCGCGGATGGTCAGCGTGTTGCCGACCGTCGAAATATCGAGCGTCTTCGAATCCACGCCGGGCATCTCGGCGGTTACCGCGAGCCCATGGTCATTCGACCACAGGTTCATCGCAGGGTAGTCAGCGCCGACACCTCCCGCGAAGTCGCGACCGACCTCGTCGAATACGCGCTGCATCTCGGAAAACGCATCCCACAAGTTCATTGGGTGCCGATCGTTCCACATCATCGGTGGTTCCTTTCTTGAGAATCCCGCGCCACGACGTGCTGAGGGTTCGAGGGCGAGGGCATTGGGAAAAGTGATGGCCGGCGTGAACCAGGCGGCTTGGCGCCACCAACCGCCTTCGTCTCCGAATCCCACGGTTGGCGCCCCACCCGCGGCGGGAGCCCCGGCACGTGCCGGCCATCACTCATGATAGGCGCACAGCGTGCCAGAGCGGCCGCCGTTCTGTCGGTCCGCACAGCCACCCGGGCGCTGGCCAAACCGACCAACTCCGTCAGGTCGACGCATCAATGGAGCGCTTCATGTCGGCGCCTGCGGCCGCGACCGCGCTACACCGGCATCGCCCATAGCCCCTCGTCCGCCAGGTGGTGCCGCCACGTCACCCTCTTGTCGCGCCCGCGTAGGACGGACGCGCTTGACGTCCTCGCCCTGGAGGTCGACTGAACGCGGACGCGTCGTTCTCAACACGCGCCGCCGCAAACGCCCGCGTCGCGGTCGCCGCCACTGTCTGTGTGGCACTCGCCGCTTCGTGTAGCGGAGCGGGGATGGCGCGACATCGTCGCGACGACCCTGGCGTCGCCGCACAAGGACGTGGCCATGCTGTTCCCGTTCGACCAGGCGTGGTGGATCTACGGCGTATTCACGCTGTTCGTCCTCGCCGTGCTCGTCCTCGATCTAGGCGTGTTCCACCGCAGAGCGCACGTCGTCTCCGTCAAGGAGGCCGGCATCTGGACGGTCGTCTGGATTACGGTCGCCGGCATCGCAAACCTCGCATTCTGGCGGTGGGCTCGCCATGATCTGGCCGAGCGCGGCATGGACGTGGCGCTTGCTGATGATGCTGCGCTCGAGTTCCTCTCGGGCTACATCACGGAGAAGGCGCTCGCGATCGACAACATCTTCGTCATCGCGATGTTGTTTTCGGGGCTGCGCATCCCGGCCGAGTTCCGTCACCGCGTGCTCTTCTACGGCATCATCGGCGCCGTAGCACTTCGTGCAGCGTTCATCGCCGTGGGCGCCAGCCTGCTACGCTACCACTGGGTGACCCTGATGGCCGGAATCTTCCTCATCGCCACCGGCGTGAAGATGCTGCTGATGCGTCATCACGACGTGGGAGGCGCGAACGCGACGGTGCTTCGGCTGCTGCGTCGTCTGCTACCGATCACGGACCAGCTCGATGGTCAGCGCTTTTTCACTCGGCGTGATGGGGCGCGCGCAGCCACGCCGCTGTTCGTCGCTCTCGTGCTGATCGAGACGTCCGACGTCGCCTTCGCTATCGACTCGGTCCCGGCGATCTTCGCGCTGACGGACGAACCGCTCATCGTCTTCCTGTCGAACATCCTGGCGATGCTCGGGCTCCGTTCGATGTACTTCCTGCTCGATGGAGCCATGGCGCGCTTCCACCTGCTGAAGTACTCGTTGGCCTGCATCCTGATCTTCGTCGGTCTGAAGATGGCGTGGCTCAATGACCTGATGGGGGGAAAATTCCCCATCGGCTGGTCACTGGCGATCATTGCCGCGCTGCTGGCTCCAGGCTTCGCTTCATCCGCGCTCAATCGGCGCGCGGAGGAGACGGCGAAGCGGCCAGAAACGTGACCCGTCTGAGTCGATTCAGTAACACGTTGATCGCAATTGCCGCTACTCGGCGTCCACCGTTGCGCGTCGCATCGCCGAGTCCTCGGGTGGTGGCTGGTGCCGGACGACGGTCCTGGCTGCGATAGCCACGGCTCGTAGCGACGACGGCCGCCGCCGGACGTGCAGGTTTGCGAGTCGACGCTTCGTCACGATGGACATGGATGGACAGTTTCGGCCACTGGAGCCCGTGATGGACAAGCGCCCTCTCGGGACGTCGGGCATCCGCGTAGCGCCGCTCGCCTTCGGCGGCAACGTCTTCGGCTGGACCGCCGACGAGACGACGTCATTCGCGCTGCTCGATGCGTTCGTCGACGCCGGCTTCGACCTGGTCGATACCGCCGATTCGTACTCCCGCTGGGTTCCGGGCCACGTCGGTGGTGAATCCGAGACGATCATCGGCCGCTGGTTCGAGCGGTCCGGCAAGCGGGGGCGCGTCGTCCTCGCGACCAAGGTCGGCATGGAGATGGCCTCTGGCGACAAAGGACTTGCCAAGGAGCGCATCCTACGCGCTGCCGAAGCGTCGCTGCGTCGGCTGCGCACCGACGTCATCGACCTGTACCAGGCGCACGTCGATGACACGACGGTCCCGCTCGACGAGTCGCTCGCGGCGTTCGACGCTTTGCTCAAGCAGGGGAAGGTGCGGGCGATCGGGGCGTCGAACTACACCGGTCCGCGCTTGCGCGAGGCGCTGGCGACGAGCCGCGCGCTCGGTTTCGCCGCCTATGCGACGTTGCAGCCGCACTACAACCTGGTCGAACGCCAGCCGTTCGAGCGCGACCTGCTGCCGGTGTGCCGCGAGTCCGGCATAGCGGTCATCCCCTATTTCTCGCTCGCGAACGGCTTCCTCACCGGCAAGTACCGTTCCACGTCCGACCTCGCGAAGAGCGTCCGCGGCGGCGGCGTGAAGCAGTACCTCGATGCGCGCGGCCTGCTCATCCTGGACGAGCTCGATCGCGTGGCCGCGCGCCTGCACGCCACGCCGGCGACGATCGCTCTCGCGTGGCTGGCATCACGGCCGACGGTCGTGGCGCCGATCGCCAGCGCGACGTCGGTGGCGCAGCTGACCGAGCTCCTACGGGTGGCGCTGACGCGGCTCGATGCGGCGGCGATCGAGGCGCTCGATGCCGCGAGCTCGCATGGCGGCTCCGGCATCTCCTGAACCGGGGTCGGAGTCCTCGACGTCGATCGTGCTGCGGCCGAGACCCACGTTCGACGAGGCGCCGATCGCTATATCGGCCGCAGCCGCGACCGTGATCGACCAGCCGCAGAACCGCCCCCAGCGTCACGGTCACCGCCGATGATCATGTTTTGCCCACCGCGATTGGAGTCCTGGCGATGACTCGCCATCCGCCGACCGAGCCGCCGACTGCGCCCGACGCGACGATCCTGAAAGCTGGGACAACGGCGCCGGAGTTCGATCTGCCCGCCTCTCCCGATGGGCGCTCACTCTGGAGTCATCCGCGGCCGGGCGTCCGTGCTGGTGTTCTACCCCGCCGACTGGAGCCCGGTCTGCGGCGACGAGCTGGCGCTGTTCGACGAAGTCCTTCCTGACATCCAGGCCGCCGGCGCAGACGTCGTCGGCATCTCTGTCGACGGGCGGTGGTGCCACCGCGCCTACGCGGAGCACCGCAAGCTGCGCTTTCCGCTGCTTGCCGACTTCGAGCCGAAGGGCGCCCTCGCGCGCGCGTACGGAGTCTATCGCGCTTCCGACGGGACGAGCGAGCGCGCCCTGTTCGTGATCGACGGCGACGGCGTCATCCGCTGGAGCTTCCTGTCGCCAATCGACGTCAGCCCGGGCGTCGATGGCGTCTTCGACGCGTTGGAGCGGCTCGAGCCGCGCGTGGGAGCTGCGCCATGAGCCGCCTTCGCTCACCCGTCAACGCCGACGACCACATCCGCGGCGATCCGCGCGGGATCGAGATCGTCGAATACGGCGACTTCGAGTGCCCGGCCTGCGGCGAAGCGGCCGCCGTTGTCGATGCGTTGCTGTACGAAGTCGGCGACGATATCTGCTTCGTCTACCGGCACTTCCCGCTGTCGAACGTCCATCCGCACGCGCTGATGGCCGCGGAGGCGTCCGAAGCGGGCGCGGCGCTCGGCGACTTCTGGGCGATGCACGACCGGTTGTTCGCGAACCAGGATCGCCTCGAGGTCGAGGATCTCCAGGCGTACGCCGACGACGCGGGATTGGACGCAGACGAGGTCGGTCGCCTACTCGCGCGCCGCGCCTTCGTCGGCCGTGTGCGCGACGACGTCCGCTCCGGCGCCCGCAGCGGCGTCAACGGGACGCCGACCTTCTTCATCGATGGCCTCCGCTACGATGGACCGATGACGGTCGCGGCGCTCGTCGACCGCGCTGCGCGACGCCGCATCCCGTGACCGTCGGCACCGTGGCGTCGTCGAGGCGCGACGACGTCCATCGCATCAACTGCGAGGCCACTGGTCCCCGTCGGTGCCACGTCCGGAACCGAGACCGGCGACGTTGAGCCCGCTGCCTGCTCCATCACCTGCTCACTCAGCGACGCCGAGTCGGCCAAGCGTCGTGAGACGCTGATCGCGGACGTGCTCAAGCGGTCGGCAACGCCGAGCCCTCTGCCGACCGGCTGGCGCTTGGACATGCCGAAGGACGCCGAGGCGCTGCGCCCGATCAGCAACCTGGTCCTCGCCGAGAGCGCGCGCTGCGCGTTCATGGAGTTCAACCTGACGGCTGGCCCGGGTGGTCCGGACGGCTTCGCCTGGACGCGACCGGACGCGAGGGCAGCCGAGGTGCGATAACCGAGCTGTTCGGCATCTCGTCCGAGCCGACGCCGAAGCGAGGGCGGATTCGCGCAGCCAGCCGATCAACAGGCCGAGCCGGCGACAGGCGACCGATCGAAACGACCAACCCCAGGCAGTCGCCTGGGGTTGGTGCGGAAAAAAGTGCCCCATCGACGACCGTGTACGAACTGCGATCGTCCACGTAACATACGGTCTCATCAGGACAAGAGGGCCCAAGGGCGCCTGGCGCCTGCGCCTCGGCGAGCCTGCCTAAATCGGCACGGTCCTGGCCGGCGGTGCCGCAGGCGACGTCGCTGGTGCCCGCTTCCACGCCGCAGGAGGACGGCGTCCGTTCGCGGCGGCCTGAAGCTGAACTAGGACGCGAACTCGTTCTTCCGCGCGTTCCAGCAGTGGGAGCGCACGTCACCTGGCAGGTGGCGGAGCAGGCATGGCCTGCGGGACGAAGAGCGAGTCACGAGATGACAGCCGCTCGAAGTCTCCGTGCCTGCGCGCAGACAGCGCTGCCGACGTTGGTTCAAGTTGTTCGGGTCGCGGCGCGCAATCCCGAACGGCACCCCACGATGCCGCGCCACGGCCACGAGCGAAGGAGCACCACATGATCACGCGTCACCTCGGCGGCCTAGGCGTCTCGGCCATCGGGTACGGGTGCATGGGCCTGGACATGGCCTACGGCCAGCCGACGCCCCGCAGCCAGGGCATCAAGCTCCTCCGCGATGCCGTCGACCGCGGCATCACGTTCTTCGACACTGCCGAGGTCTATGGGCCCTTCACGAACGAGATGCTGGTCGGCGAGGCACTCGCTCCGGTCCGGGATAGGGTGGTGATCGCGACGAAGTTCGGCTTTGGCATCAAGCCCGACGGCACGCAGTACGGCCTCGACAGCCGGCCGGAACACATCCGCGAGGCCGTCGACGCCAGCCTGAAGCGGCTGAAGGTCACGACCATCGACCTGCTCTACCAGCACCGGGTCGACCCGAACGTGCCGATCGAGGACGTGGCCGGCGCGGTGAAGGACCTCATTCACCAGGGCAAGGTGAAGCACTTCGGCCTCAGCGAAGCGAGCGCGCGGACCATCCGCCGCGCCCACGCGGTCCACCCGGTGACGGCGGTGCAGAGCGAGTACTCGCTGTGGACCCGCGACGTCGAGCACAACGGCGTGCTCGCGGCCTGCGAGGATCTGGGTATCGGCTTTGTGCCGTGGGGGCCGCTCGGAGCCGGCTTCCTGACCGGCAAGATCGACGCGACGACGCAGTTCGACCCCTCGGACTTCCGCAACCTGGTGCCGCGCTTTGCGCCAGAAGCGCGCGCAGCGAACATGGCGTTGGTCGATCTCGTGAAGCTGGTCGCGGAGCGGAAGCGGGCGACGCCGGCGCAGATCGCGCTCGCCTGGCTGCTTGCTCAGAAGCCTTGGATCGTGCCGATCCCTGGAACGACGAAGCTGCACCGTCTGGAGGAGAACATCGGCGCCGCCGGGGTCTCCCTTTCGCAGGACGACCTGCGCGAGATCGCCGAGGGCGCCGCGCGCGTCACGGTGCAGGGGGAACGGCTCCCCGAGGCGGTGCTCGCGTGGACCGACCGCAGCTAGGCCCGCGCAAGGACCGATCGCGCTTGGATCCCACCGCCGTCAGGTCCGTCGTCGTGGGGAGATGACCGTGACAGCCGAAAAAGCGGCGTTCGTAACGGGCGCGAACCGCGGGATAGGCTTTGAAGTCTGCCGGCACCTCCGCGACCGCGGCTGGCGGGTGTGGTTGGGAGCGCGTGACCTAGCGAAGGGCGAAGCGGCTGCGGCTCGTCTGGGAGAGGGCGTGTGCGCCGTCGCGTTCGATGTCGCCGATCCGGATGCGGCGGCGCGAGCGGCACATCGGGTGGGTCGCGTCGATGCCCTGGTGAACAACGCCGGCGTCCACTACGACGCTGGGCAACGCGTGACCTCCGCGGACTGGCGCATCGTGCGCGAGGCGATGGAGACGAACTGCTTTGGTGCCTGGCGCTCGATCCAGGCGTTCGCGCCGGCGATGCGGCGCGCAGGATGGGGCCGCATCGTGAACGTCTCGTCCGAATCGGGATCGCTCGCGGGCATGGGCGCCGACACGCCCGCGTACGCGACGTCGAAGGCAGCGCTGAACGCGCTGACGCGCCTCGCCGCGGCCGAACTGGCGCGCAGTGGTGTTCTCGTCAACGCCGTCTGTCCAGGCTGGATCGCGACCGACATGGGTGGCTCCGGCGGCGGGCCGGTGGCGGACGGCGCGGCGAGCGTCTGCTGGGCAGTCGAACTGCCTGACGACGGCCCGACTGGCGGGTTCTTCCGTCACGGCCGGCCGCTCCCTTGGTGACCGCGGGCGCCGGAGACGTTCATGGAGGCGTTGCAGATCGCGGAGCAGGCGACCATCGCAGGCCCCGGCCTCGTCAGCGGCCGCCGGCGCCTAGAAACAACGAACTCCAGGCAGACCGCCTGGAGTTCGAGACTTGTATGTGCCCCATCGACAGGACTGCGAACAACGGTCGTGGTCATAAACGCGGTCGTGAACAGGCGCCGGGTAGCGAGGGGGGCGTGGCGGCTCGAACTGCGGCCACCTCCGACCGCGTAGCCTGCGGAAGGCGCAGCACGCCCCCGTCCGCGTGAGCGGCGGGCTAGGCGCCGTGCTCCTCATCGCCGACCCCGTGCCGTCGGAGAACGGCGCGTACCTCATCGGTGCCGCGCAGCGTCTTGGGCAAAGGTGAGCCGGCGGCGATCAGCCGCTCTACGATGGACACGAAGTCGCCGCGCGGATTCATGCCGCTTCCCGAGCCGTAGCACGCCCAACTCAGCGGCGTGGTCCGGTGGGCGTTGTCGATGTCGTCGACTACGGCGCCGTGGTGCAGCAGGAGGTCGACGATCGCTGGCAGGCCGTGCATCGCGGCCTGGTGCAACGGCCGACCGCCCATCCAGCCATGCCCGTCCACCCCGCAGCCGCTGGCCAGCGCCAACTCGATGCCCGCCGCATTGCCGCCCGCGGCGGCGCAGGCGAGGACCTGGTGGCGCAGCGCTGGATGGCGGCTGATCGCGTCCGGGTCCGCTGCGTGCAGGCGACGCGCCTCGGCGGCATCGCCACGCGCGCAGGCGAGCAGCAGGCGGTCGACCGGGTCCAGCTCGGCCAGGCTGACGCCACGGGCGAGGAGGATCTCGATCGCGTCGCGGTGGAGGCAGCGGATCGCCAGCTCGATCGGAGTCGAGGCGATGATCTCGGGGAACTGCGTCCCGCCGGACGCGATCGGCGCGAAGACATCGGCGCCATGCTCGACCAGCAGCTCGATGACCTCGCGGCTGCGGCCACGCTTGATCGCCCAATGCAGGGCCGTCTCTCGCGCCGTGCCGTATCCGGGATCGGCGCCGCGCTCGAGCAGCCATCGCAGCATCTCCGGATTCTCCCAGTCGAGCTGGTGCTGGAGGCCGACGCGGCGCAGGTCGCAGCCGTGCTCGAGCAGCGCCTCGATGACGCCGCGGTCACGGTGCTCGTAGGCGAAGTAGAGCGAGTCGTCGTCGTTCGGATCGGCGCCAGCGCGCAGCAGGACGAGCGCGAGCTCGCGATCGCGGTGAACGCTGCAGACGCCCGACAGCGCCGTCTCGCGCCAGTCGGGATCGCCCTTCACGATCCAGCCGGCGTTCGCGTCGCCACCCGCATCGATCAGCGCGCGCGCGATCGCCACGACCGCCTCGCGGCCGCCGGCGCCGGCGACGCTCGACCAGCACAGCCAGATCAGCGGTGGCCACGCGTTCGGTCCCGTCTGCATGCGCGCCAGCTCCGGTCGCTCACGTAGGAGACGCAGGACGACGTCGCTGGCGCCGGCGGCGCACGCCGCTGCGATGTCGGCCTGCGCTACCTGCGGATGCTCGCGCAGGATCTGCCCCGCTTGCGCGGCGTCGCCGCTACAGGCGGCGGTGCAGAACCGTGCGACCAGATCGGCCGGTGTCGCGGCCTCGTGCTCGAGCCGGTGCTTCAGCTTCGCCCAGCTCGGGAAGCCGTGCTCGCGGGCGATGACGAACTGCGCCTGGGCCAGGCCGAGCGACCCGGCGAGGGTGCGCAATTCAGCGACGGCCGCGACGCGTGCGCGCGCCTCGGCTTCGCCGCGCCCGTGCGCCTTGCGAAGATCCTTCGCCTGCCGGCGCAGCTGTGCGAAATCAGGATGCGATGGGAGTCGAGTAGACACGGAAACCCTCTTTCGTGGCGCCCGGTGTCCGCTCCGTCGGGCTGAAAGGGGGTTGCAGGATGTAACGACTCGAGGGTGGGCTCTGCCCTGTCCGCGGACCGGTCACTGCCCTGGCAGCGAGGCTACGAGCGTGGCGACGCGCGGGGCGTAGGCAACCTGTCGCCCTACGCGCATGCGTGCTGTGACCAGTCAAGTGCTTTGAGCGCTCGCTCACATGCGAACTCCGAGCGCCTTCTGGCGCTCGGAGTTCGTAGACGTCGTCGATGATTGGTGCGTCAGCGTTGACCGACTGCGAACTACTCAAGTGCTGCTGCGGTTTCCGGTTGAGCGATTTCGGGCGGCGAAGGGGGCTTGGCGGCTTCGCCTCGCGTAGCCCCGCCGATCCCGCTGCTGATCGCTGGGTGTAGCATAGGTCCACCCGCGCGTTACCTTGCCACCACCAGCGAGAACGGTCGTGATCGGTCGCGGCGTAAGCCCCCACTGAAAGCGAAGGTTCGATCGCTGGCTCAAAAACCTGAGGCCGTAGCACCGCTACCTGCCTCGCGTCTGGAGCTTCACAATGAGCAAGATTTCTCGACCGGACGGCACCCTTGCCATGTCCGTCGACAACACCGGGTTCCTCTTGGACCGGCTCGGAGAGGACTGCCACCCGCTGCAGTTTCTCCGCGAGTTGACCCAAAACGCGATCGAGGCGATTCAGAAAAACGGAGGGAAGGGCGACATCGTCTGGGATGTCGATTGGGATCTCCATGCCCTGACCCAGCCGACTCCGGTCTACAAGCTGTGCGTCATGGATAATGGCTGCGGCATGTCCGGCGATGAGATGGTCCGGTACATCAACCGCCTTTCCTCCTCCTCGGGGAATCAGTCCATCGACCAGAACTTCGGAGTCGGCGCGAAGATCGCAGCCGCGACCAGGAACCACGTCGGTGTCGTCTACCTCTCGTGGAAGGCCGGACAGGGCGAGATGGTCCACCTGTGGCGCAATCCCGAGTCGGGAACCTATGGGCTCAAGCAGTTGCAGACGAAAAACGGTGGCTTCGTCCACTTCCGGTCTGTTGACGACGCCCTGAAGCCGGACCTGATCAAGCAGTCGGGAACGAAGATCACGCTGTTCGGCAACGACGAGAACGCGAACACGATGGAGGCCCCCGAGGGAACCCCGTCTCCCTCGCGTTGGATCAGCAAGTACCTGAATTCGCGTTACTACCGATTCCCGGAAGGCATCACCGTCAAGGCGCGGGAGGGTTGGCAGAATCCCCGCGAGGATGTTGACCGAAACGTGTTGCGCACCCTGCACGGGCAGGAGCATTACCTCAAGGCGCACTGCCGCGCATCAGGGGTCGCCAAGCTCGAATCGGCTCGCGTCCATTGGTGGATCCTCAAGGACGAGCCCGCCATGAAGAACAACAGCGGGAGCATTGACTCGTCCGGCCACGTTGCAGCCCTGTACCAGAACGAACTGTACGAGAAGACGACTGGTCGTCAGGGGACTGCGCGGTTGCAGTCCTTCGGGCTGATCTTCGGATCGAACTACGTCGTCCTGTACGTCGAACCCGAAACCAAGAAGCAGAAAATCGCTCCGAATACGGCGCGAACCCATCTCCTCATCGAGAACAACGTCCTTCCTTGGGAAGAATGGGCCGAGGAGTTCCGGGAGGCGATGCCCAAGGAGTTGAAGGACTTCGTGGATGAGGCGGCTGCAGGAGCGGTTGGAAGCGACCACACCCAGACGATCAAGGACCGCCTGAAGGATCTGTTGGATCTCTACAAGGTCAGCAAGTACCGCGCTGCTCCTGATGGGCAGGTGCTCGTCGACCCGGCCTCGGTGACCGCTGGAGGCGGCGCATCAGGCAAGGGAACGGGTGGTGCCGGCGGTGGCTCCGGGAAGTCGCAGACCGCCGGAGGAAAGCTCGGCGAAATCTACCTGGAGTTCGAGAAGGCTGACGGTGTTCGGGGGGACAGGATTACCCCGGACCCGTTCCCCGACGTCAGGTGGGTCTCGCTTGCCGACAACACGCGCGCTCCTGGTGACATCGAGGATCGCGCGGCGAAGTTCATCCAGAATCAGAACACGCTGCTCATCAACCGGGACTTTCGAGCATTCACTGATCTGGTGGAGCGATTCGTAACCGCCTACAGCGGGGACCAATCGGTTCGAGGCGTTGTGGAAGAGGCGGTGCGCGGCTGGTTCGAACAGGCTTTGATCGAGACCGTCATCGGGGTTCAGGCGCTGAAGAACCAGAAGCTCTGGTCGGTGTCCGACATCGAGAAGGCGCTCTCGGAGGAGGGTTTGACTGCCGCCGTCATGCAGCGGTACCATGTCAACATCGCCGTGAAGCGGGAGCTTGGATCGAAGCTCGGTCGGCGCGGCTCCGAATCTACCTAACGCCCTTCTCGCCTCCGGCAGCCAAGCCTGCCGGGGGTGCACATGGCTTGCCGGCTGAGGCCAAAAGTTACCGTAAATGGCCACTAGAGGCGAAGATGTCTAAGAGCCGATTAGGCAAGGCGACTGAAGGCTTGCAGGAAGCCCTGAGCTTCGGCTCGGGCTTTCTGGCTGACTACGCAGGTTCCATCATCAAGGACCCGCACGTCGCCATCGTCGAACTTGTAGCGAACAGCTACGATGCTGGATCCACGAGGGTCGAGGTCGACCTGCCGACGGAGCTTGGCCGTGACCTCGTTGTCCGAGACAACGGGACGGGGATGACGACCGCCGAGTTCAAGGCTCGGTGGAACATGATCGGCTACCAGCGCCTCGAAGTGCAGGGAAGCAGCGTCGAGTTTCCTCCTGACGTGAAGGGCCTGACTCGCGTCGCCTTCGGTCGAAACGGCAAGGGCCGACTCTCCGGCTTCTGCTTCGCCAACTCGTACACCGTCGTGACGACCAAGGCCGGTGAAAAAACCACCGCAGAGGTCCGCCAACTCAGCGACAGCGAGAAGCCCTATTACGGTGACGTCACTGCTGTCGGTCAGGCTGACGGCCACGGCACGACAATCTCGCTGACGATGACCCGCAACCTACTCGCGGAGGAGGACGTCCGCGACCTTCTCGGCACGAAGTTCCTGATCGACCCGTCGTTCACGATCATCATCAACGGCCGAGAGGTGAAGCTGCTCGACCTTGAGGCTCTGGAGAGCTTGCCGCTCAAGATCCCAGGCCACGGAGAAGCGGTCGTCCACTTGGTTGACGGCCAGAGGTATGATAGCGACCGACGGGTACGGCTGCGCGGCATCACCTGGTGGGTCAATCGCCGCATGGTCGGGATCCCCAACTGGGAGGGCCTCGATGGCGAGGGCAACTACCTCGACGGCCGGAAGACGGCGGCGAAGCGGTTCGCGTTCATCATCAAAGCCGACTTCCTCAAGGATGACGTGAAGCCTGACTGGACCGGTTTTTTCGCAAACGCTCGCATCCAAGCGGTTCAGGAAGCTGCTCACGCTCTCGTCGTGAAGGAGATCAACCGGATCACGGCGGCGAGTCGGAAGCAGGCCAAGATTGAGGCGCTCCGCGATCACGGCGAAGTGATCGACCGGTTGCCAGTCATGTCGCGTGAAGTCGTTGGGCAGTTCGTCGACATGGTTCAGGAGAAATGTCCGAGTCTGAGTCCGGCGGATCTGTCACGGACAGCCGGCATCTTGGCGAAGCTGGAGGCGGCGAGGTACGGCTACGAGATGCTCGACATCCTCAACCGTTGCTCACCAGATGACCTCGACACCTGGTACGAGGTGATGGCGCGGTGGTCTGCTGGCACCGCGAAGCTCGTCCTCGACGAACTCGGCAAGCGCCTCGGTCTGATTGAGAAGCTGCGCTCATTGGTCAACGACCCGAAGGCCGACGAGCTTCACGACCTTCAGCCCCTGTTCGAGCGCGGATTGTGGATTTTCGGGCCTGAGTATGAGGCCGTGGACTTCCGCTCCAATCGCAGCATGTCGACTGTCGTGCAGCAGTTCTTCGACGCCAAGAAGACGTCGATGCCGAGTCGACGTCCAGACATCGTTGCGATGACGAACGGCACCCTTGGGGTATACGCCGCTGAGGATTTCTCGGATCGAGGCGAGGTATGCGGTTACCGCAAAGTCCTTGTCGTCGAGTTGAAGAAGGGTGGCTTCCAGGTCACGCAGCAGGAGTTGTACCAGGGCAACGACTACTCCCAGGAGCTTCGCCGTGTGGGAAAGATCAGCGCCAAGACCGAGGTGATCGCGTATGTTCTCGGCTCATCGCTCGCAGATGGCCTGACGGAGATGAACCAGGGCGGCATCACCGTGCGACCCCTGCGCTACGACACGCTGCTCGACCGCGCGCACTCCCGGACGTTCCAACTGAAACGCCGCATCGAGGAGCAGCAGCCATCAGCGGCCAAGGACGCCGAAGTCGAGCAGGTGGTTGAGCAAGGCGTTCAGGACTTGATGACCTTTGAGAAGCCAAACCTGGATCGGCGCGCGGATCAGCCGTAGACGAAGTCGGGAACGTTACGCCGCCGTTCGCGGTCGCTCAATGACACTGTGTCAATGGTGCGCGCCCCGTTGTCGCAGCCCCACCTCCTTCCTCTTGCTTGCAGCCCGCGCCAGATCGCAGTCTCAAGGGCCGTTCAGAAGCCAAGTCGTCTCTCGCGGTCCGATTTCCCCCGGCTGAACCCGATCGTCGATCTTGGAGCATCTGGCGAAGCGGCACGTCATACCGGGTGGCGTCCGGCCGAGACGGGGAGGCATCTGGAGTCGAGCCGGCCCCATCACGCAGAACGCCGCATAAACCGCCAGAACCACCCGTTAGCGCCCTCCCGCCGTACCTCGGCCGAACGGTGTGAGTACGCTCCGGCACCGGATTTAGGCCCCGCTACTGCGCAACCAGATCGTGAACCATGCGCGAAACCCGCTAACGTGGTCGGTTCTGGAGCCGCCATGAACGCAGCCGCCGATCTGCTCACCCTTGCCCGCCGTCCACGTCGCCAGCCAAAGCTCGAACCGAATCGCGCGATCGGTTACGTGCGGAGCAGCAAGGACAAGGGAGACGGCCAGCTTGGCCCTCGGGCGCAGCGCGCGGCCATCGAGCGGTGGTGCCGGGACCACGACGTCGACCTGGTTCGCATGTTCCACGACGCCGGTGTCAGCGGCGGGAGTGACTTGGAAGACAGGCCACAGTTGCTCGCGGCTCTCGATGCGCTGAGAGCCGAAGGCTGTGGCGTGCTCGTCGTCGCCAGGAGGGACAGGCTGTCCCGCGAGCACACCGTGCTCGTCCAACGTCTCGTCGAGCGCCGTGGTGCCGTCGTCCGGTCGACTGATGGCGTCGGCAACGTCGGCTCGCCGGAGGACCAGTTGATGGCGGGCGTCGTCGACTCCTTCGCGTCCTACGAGCGGGCACTCCTGCGCGCCCGCACGAAGGCGGCGCTCGCGGTGCGGAAGGCGTCAGGTCTTCGCACCGGCAACCTGCCCTGGGGCTTCAAGCTCGCTGACGACGGCCGCCGTCTCCTTCCCGATGAAGGCGAGCGAAGGGTGCTGACCCTCATCCGCCGACTCCGGCGTCGGCTTTCGTTTCGTGAGCTAGCCGTCGAGCTTGAACGTCGCGGCGTCGCCAACCGATCCGGCCGATGCGGATGGAGCGTCGGCCAGATCCAACGCCTGCTGCAAGCGTCGAAAACCTGACGAAAGACGTGGCTTGTAACGGATCCCCGTTTTAGGGAATCTCCCGAGGAGCCGTTGTCACGGCTCGCGGGGGCAAGATGAAGCTGATCGGCGTCAAGATCGAGAACTTCCGCTGCTACCGTACCCCTGTAACGATCCGGCTGGGCGACCTCACGGCGATCATCGGCCGCAACGATGCCGGCAAGTCGACGATCATGGAGGCGATCGCCGTCTTTTTCGGAGACCACAAACTCGACAAGGGTGACGTCAACATCGGAGCCTCCGGTGAGCCCATCCGAATCTCTGCGATCTTCACTGATTTTCCCGCAGCGTTGATCCTCGATGAGAGCCGCCCGACCAGCCTTGCCGCCGAGCATCTGCTGACCGCCAAGGGTGAGTTGGAAATCGTCCGGGAGTACGTCGGGGAGAAGTTCACCGCGAAGACCTCGCTTCGCGCCTCGCATCCGTCTGCCAAAGGCGTCGACGATCTGCTGGGGCTGAAGATCAACGACCTCAAAAAGCGCATGAAGGACCGGAAGGTCCCCGAGGACAAGGTCAACCTGTCGGTCAGTTCGGAGATCCGAAAGGCATTGTGGGCAGCTACGCCCAATCTCGCGCTGACCGAACGTCTCGTCCCGCTGGATGGCGAAGATGGGAAAGAGATTTGGAGCCAGCTTGAAGCGAGTGTCCCGATGTTCGCCTTGTTCAAGGCGGATCGGCCCAGCACGGACCAAGATGACGAGGCACAGGACCCAATGGCTGCTGCGATCCGCGAGGCCGTGGCGAAGGTCGACGCGAAGCTCAAGGAAGTAGTCTCCTCCGTCGAGCAAGAGGTCATGGCTGT
The DNA here is from genome assembly GCA_035627695.1 of Planctomycetota bacterium. Taxonomy (GTDB): domain Bacteria; phylum Planctomycetota; class UBA11346; order UBA11346; family UBA11346; genus DASPLE01. Next base: position 4,027 of record DASPLE010000146.1, on the reverse strand, counting down.
CGCACGAGCGACCTTGGAGAAGCTGCACGAGATGCACCCGACGCTGGCCTCGGAGTTGAACCCGCGCTTCAACAAGCCCGAGTGGAGCAAGGTCTTCAAGGTGTCCCTCGAATCCGAGCGCGGCATCCCCGTGAACAAGCGCGGCAGCGGCGTCCGACGGATGATCCTACTCAACTTCTTCCGCGCGAGCGCCGAGCGAAAGCAGCACGAGGAAGGCAAGCGGTCGGTCATCTACGCGATCGAGGAGCCGGAGACCTCGCAGCACCCCGATAGCCAACGCTTGCTCCTGCGGTCGTTCCGCGAACTCACTGAGCAAGGCGGATGCCAGGTCCTGCTGACGACACACACGCCGATGCTGGGCGGCCTGCTCAATGTCGATGAACTCCGGTACGTGTCCAAGGCCGACAATGGCACGCACGTCATCCTCGACGGTGGCGTCGATGCGAGCACTCCTGAGGTGGTCCGTCGTGCCCTGGGCGTTCTCCCCGACAACCAGGTCAGACTGTTCATCGCGGTCGAAGGGCAGCACGACATCAGCTTCCTCACGGGGATCAGCGAGATCCTTCACGCGCGCGATTCGTCGCTGCCAAATCTCGACGATCTGGAGGAGAAAGGCGAGATCATCTTCGTCCCGCTTGGAGGCAGTAACCTGAAGCTGTGGGTCACGCGGCTGGAGAAGCTGAATCGGAGGGAGTTCCACCTCTACGACGGCGACAAGCCCGAGAACAAGGTTCAAGCAGCGGAGATCGGAAAGCGACCTGGCTGCGTCGGCCTGGTCACCAAGCGGCTGGAGATGGAGAACTACATCCACCCAGAAGCCATCGAAACTGCGATGGACATCAAGGTCTCGTTCGGTCATCAAGATGATGTGCCGGCTATCGTCGCGGAGGCACTCGCCGCGAAGAACGGCGCGGCGAGATCCTGGGCACAGATGGACGATGACGAGCGCGAGCGCCGAATGAGCAAGGCGAAAGCCAACCTGAACGTCAACGCGGTGCGCGCGATGACTGCCGCGCACATCGACTCCTGGGATACCGAAGGGGAGATGGCCGGTTGGCTGCGGCACATCTCGAAGTTGATGAGCGACTACGACGGCACCAGCGGGGGCCATGCGGCTGCATCGAGCAGGTGACAACCGCCAAGGGCGCCCTCAGGCGAACGTCTTGCTTCCGCATTGGAACATGTCGCTCGCCAGCGACCAGCCGTCAGTGCGCTTCGCCAAGATGCCTGCGCGCGCCAAGTAGTCCCAGGTCTTCTTCATGTGGTGTCTCCCGCGATGGATCTCGCCCGCGACTGTACTCATCGAGGTTGGGATCGCGTTGGGCCTGTTCAGCTTTCCTGTGAGCACGGTCTGGCTCATGAACCAGGCGACGGTTTGCAGCCCACCAGGGTACTCGACCTCCCCAACGAGTACCTCGATCATCCGGTACGCGAGCCAGGCGGTGAACTTGCCGTACTCTGGCCTGCCGTACCTCGACATCTCCATCCGCTGCCTTGCCTGCATGGCCTTCGATGGCCGCGAGAACCCAAGAAGCTCAGGCGCGATCTGGTAAACAGACCGTTTCTTGCAGATCAGCAGCGGCCCTACGCTCTTGCCGCCGCCACCCCCATGAGGTCGCGTCATCCATTCGAGGTGTCGCTCGACGGTTCGAAGCGACAGGCAGGTCGCCTCGGCAATCTCCGCTTGGGTAGCATTGAAGGTTCGGTTCGCGCAGCCTCGGTCGTCCAGGACAAGGGCAGCGGCGATGTAGCAGAACACCTGGAGGGACGCGGGTTCGCGCAGCAGGTTCTTCATCACGCGCCGACTCAGCGTGGCAGTCCACTGGCCGTGGATCAGGTGCCACGTCTTCGGTGACCTCTTGAGAAGCGGATGTCGTTCGCGGAGGTGTCGCGGGGGTCGAGGAAGTGCGATGACGTAGATCCAGCGGCCGAGAAGGTCGCCGTTCAACAAGCCGCTCCGCGTGAAAGCGGATTGCCGCCGCGCTCGCCTCGGATCTACAGAGGTGCGGAGCGGCTTGTTGAACGGCGATGTCGTTGGCAATAACGACTCGCACAGCGTCGTGCGCCGGCACCTTCGTTCAAGGCGTTGGATCGACGAACCCGCCATCCCAGCACATCTTGCCCTACTGAACCCGCCATCCCAGCACATCTGGCAGTTTGAAAGGCCAGAGATTCCACGGCATTTCGACCATTTTTCTGCCGGTCCCTGTAGTGATGTCTAAGATCAGCCGGCAGGGATTGGGGACCAGCGACCTGGTAGGATGCCGGGCGGCTACCTTAGACGCTCCTGTGCGGCTTCGCCGCGCGATCGGCTCGGCTACGCCTCGCCGCCGCGATCTGAAGACGTCCTTCGGACGGAGAGGAGACGTGCCGGACGCGGCGAAGCCGCGCTGCGAGACGAAGCGAGCCGAAGGCGAGGCTGAGTCGAGCAGGCAAAGCGACCGTGCGATGACCACTCCGCTTCGATCTGGCTTGTCTCGACCTGCGGGTCTCTGGCTCCCGGAACCCAGGCGGTCTTGGCTACCCTCTGACCAAAGGCATCGGCGGCGTGAATGACATTGTGTCACGCGCTATGTCACGACGGGACCGTGTTATTGCCGGGTCTCGGACTGCACGCGCTGGCGGGGGGAGACCAACCCCTGGGGGGCTCAAGCTCGCTCGCATCGTCGATTCTCGCTCTGACGCGCGTGGCTGCTGGCCTCCGGCCCAAACACCCCGGCTGAAGGGTCAGAATCCACTGGAACGGAGTCTTCCGCCGAGCGAAGGACACGACCAGGAGGGCTTGGACATGGTGTGGCTATTTTGCCGGCAAGGTTTCCTGAGCGCCGTCTGCGCGAGGAAGGACGAGGGCCGATCGCGCGAACTCGATGTCGGGCTCATCATGGTTCGATCGAGGAGCCGCGCGCACCTGGAGGGCGTGGTCAGGGCGTACCCGACGGTTGCCTGGCTCAACCCGGACGCCCCGGTCAAGCTCACCAGCGGAACCGACTACCCGGCAAGAGCGTTCCTCCCGAAGCCTGAGTTCGTGAAGCTCCTGGCCGCCATCGCAACGGACGTGGATTACGACAACGTGAAGGTTGCCTGCGGTGCGGTCCACGGCCCGAGGTCGACCTTCCTCTCGTGCATGCACACCGTCTGGTCGGTCATGACCAGGTTGGAGCACCCGCCTTCTATCCCGCGCGCGCCCGGCGGACCAAACGACCTCTAGGTCAGCCGGCGGCCGCCCCAGCATCACGAGCAGCTACCAACTTGGCGATCCGATGAGCGAGGGCGACATGGCCCTCCCAAGCTGCCGGCTTCACGACGTACTCGATGGCGCCCGACCGTAGGGCGTCCTCTCGGTCTTCACGCCGCGAGGACGATGACCAGATCATCACCGGGATGGCGTTCCAGTCGCCGGTCTCGCGGATCAACCGGAGCGCCTGCAGGCCCGTGATGACGGGCATGTTGATGTCGAGAACCACAAGGGCTGGGGTCGGCATCTGCGAGAAACCGCTCTGCTTGGATAGGAACGCGAACCCGAGTACCGCGTTCTCGACCGAGAACACCTGAACCGACAGGTCGACTTCCCGGAGTGCCTCTTTGATGAGGTCGGCATCAGCCCGGTTGTCGTCGATGATGAGGACCGAAGGCATGGCGTCGATCCAGTGGAACGAGGCGATGTGTTCGCGCTAGTCCAGGCTTCGCCCCCAGTGTCAGCAGTCATGGGACCTCCGACCAACGAAAACGGCTCAGAGAGGGACGCCGGTCTGCGCTACGTCTTCGCGCGGAGTACTTCGGCGTCCAAGCTGGCTGCGATCAGTGGGATACCCGAGTCTTCTTCCGGCAGCGATCAAGGTCAGACCTCAACCGCTCTACGAGTTCGACGACCTCGGGGGGCGCGTGGGTCAGTGCCGCCTCCTCTAGGAAACTCGCCCTGGCCTCGCCCTCCAGTCCAAGGGCGTCGGCCCACTTCCCGATCTTGGAGAGCTTCGGGCGGGTGCGCCCCAGGACGACCTGACAGACCGTTGCCTGGCTGGTCCCGACC
>DASPLE010000145.1:0-9150 GCA_035627695.1 Planctomycetota bacterium | reverse complement strand
TGAACAGCCGTGCGCCGAGCGGATGCGTCACGTCGGGACGCTCGGGACTGGCCGCCGAGACGATGCCGTTCTGGTACTTGATCATGAGCTTCGGACGCGCGCCGGCGACCTGCAGGGGCAGCTTCTCCCACGCGCCCCACCGCCCGCCGCCCAGGGCGCGCCAACCGAGGAAGCCGTCGGCGAGCACGGCGACGGCCACGCCGGTCGTGCGTTCGACGTCGGTGAGCTCGATGCCGGCGGTCGCCGCGGCGACGCCGGACAGGTCGAACTCGACGACCGCGCCGCGCAGGCGCTCGGACTGGACCAGCCGCCAGGCGCGCGAGACCGGATCCGGGCTGGCGGTCTGCGCCCCCTCGAGCATCAGGCGGCCGGCGGCGGCGTGGATGCGGATGTTGGTGCCGTTCGCCACCGACTGCCAGCCGGTGCCCAGGACCTCGCCGTCCTTCCAGTCGAACTCCTCGAGATCGCGCGCGGCGTCGGCGATCTCGTACTCGGCGGCGAGCCGCGCGAGGTAGTCCGCGGGCGGCGCCGTGGCGCCGGCGATGCGCTGGTACGCGGCCTTGGCGCCGGCCTCGTCGCGCTGCGCCGCGGCGCAGTAGACGCGGTAGACCGCCGCCCAGCCGTCGTCGGCGGGCAGCTTGGCGAGGGTCGCCTCGGCGTCGCGCCAGCGGCTGGCCAGCATGTGCGCGTACGCCTGCCAGCGCAGCGATTCGACCCCCGGCGTGGCCACCAGCGCGCGCGCGCTGGCCGGGTCGCCGTTGGAGGCGATCACGTCGCCGACCTCCTTGAGGAAGCGGTGGCGTTTCGACGACGACGGATCGAGCGCTGCCACCGCCTTGGCGTGCTGGCCGGCCTCGAGGTCGAGGCAGGCGTTGTGCTCCTGCGCGATCGCCTTGAGCCGCGCGTGGTTCAGCGCCGCGACATCGCGGAACGGTTTGCGCTCGAGGATCGCCATGGCGAGGGTCGATTCGGCGGTCGTGCCCTGCGCCCAGGTCTGGCGCGCGCCGGCGACGTCGCCGGACTTCCACTGCGCCAGGCCGAGGTCGTAGCGCGCGATCGCCGCCATCTCGGGCGACGGCTTCCCGGCCACCGCGCGCGCCAGGAGCGGCGTCGCCTGCTTCGCATCGCCGCCCGCCAGCCAGGCGGCGCCGGCGATCGCGGCGGCGTCGTCGCCGTGGGTCGCATCGGCCAGCAATCCGGCCGCGGCGTCGCGCGCCGCCTTGTGCTCGCCCAGCTTGAGCGCGCAGCGCGCGAAGCCGAGCACGGCGGAGGGATGGATGTCCTTCTTCGCCGCGTGGTGGAGCATGATGGTCTCGTACGACTGCTTCGCCGAGCGCAGGTCGCCGCGCTTCTCGGAGATGTCCGCCTTGAGGCGGTTGGCGGTCGGCGAGCCGGGCATGTTCTTGTGCCAGAGCTCGACGAACTCGTCGAGCTCGTCCGAGTTCGCGTCGAGCAGCACCTTGCCGAGCGCCTCGTACGCGACCTCGAAGAACTTGCTGGTCTTGAGCACGGTGCGCGCGACGCGCTCGATCTCGGCCGGATCGGTCAGGTGCGCGAAGGCGTACTTGGCCAGCTCGGTGTCGGCGGGCATCGCGGCCAGTCCGGCGCGCAGCGCCGCCATCGTCGCCTCGTCGGCCTTCTTCTTGAAGCCGAAGTCGAGCGTGCGGATGAGCTTGCCCGAGTCCTTCGCCGCGATGTGCAGCGGCGCGTTGTGGGCGACGATCTCTGGCGCCATCCGGCGGTACTCGACGTGATCGATCAGATCCCGGTTGAGCTCGATCCTCGCGCCCCTCTCCGAGGTCAGGAAGAGCTTGCCGTTCTCCTCGGCGACGCGACCGAACTCGGGATCGCCGTCCTTGAAGTAGACCGTGTCGGTGAGGGTCTCCGACTCGGCCCACGGCTGATCGTCCGCGGCCCAGGCCCCGACGGCGACCAGCGCGAGCAAGGCGACCAACGTGGCGCGGATCATGGCTGCGCTCCTTTCGCCGATGGCGCCGATGGCGCCGTTGGCTCCTGCGGCAGCGGCAGGACCGCCGGATCCGGCGGCGTCAGCGGCGGAGCCGGCGGGAACGGGATGCGCGCGCTGCGCAGCTCGGTGTTGTCGCGCAGCACGAACGGGTTGCCGTCGACGCGCGCGGCGTACGCCGGTGCGAGCGGCGCGAGCGCGGCGTCGGCCTCGACCACCTCGCCGGCGGCGGCGACGTCGGCGATCTTGAGGTCGGTCACCGGCAGCGGGTGATCCCCTGCGCCGGTGGTCAGCGGCCCGAACGTGATCCCGAGCGCGATCAGGACGATCGCGCCGGCCACGGCCAGGTGGGGCGTGAAGCCGTTCATTCAGCCTCCGCTACGCGAACGGGTGGGACGCGTGCGTGTCGGGGTTCCGCTGCCGCCGCCGGCGCCGGTGCCGCCGCTTCCGCCGCGGACGGCGTCGACCGGATCGAGCTTCCAGCCGCTGCGCACGCCGGTGATCAGGCTGGCGGTGACCACCAGCGACTCGATGCCGGAGTCGTCGTGCGTCAGCTCGAGCTGGGCCACGCCGATGCCGCGATCGTGCGCGAGACGCAGGTTCTCGAGCAGCTTCTGCACCGCGGCGAAGCTCGCCTTGACCCGGAAGGTCGCCGGCAGCACCGCGTAGGTGCCGCTCGGATCCTGCGCCGGCTTGCCGAGGTCGACGTTGCCGATCTCGCGGACCTCGGCCTCGAGGCAGGCGTCGAGGACCTGGCGGATCAGGTACAGCTGCGCGAGCTGCATGCCGCGCATGTCGGCGTCGTCGTGGAGCGCGCGCAGCGGCAGCTGGTCACTGAGCTGCACCTGCTCGCGCGCGGCGCGTTTGCGCACCTCCTCGTAGTCCTTGTTCACCCGCGACGTCGCGTCGCTGACGTCGGTCTTGAGGTATTCGGCGGGCAGGTCGGGCACCAGGCGCGCCTCGGTCTTCGCCAGTTCGGCCGCCTGGTGATCGCGCAGGCGTTCGGCGACGGCGGTGGCCTCGGCGGCGGCCATGCCGTCGGCCGGGTAGAGATCGAGGTACTTGCCGTGCTGCGTCGTCGCCTGGGTGCGCTGCTGGTCCAGCGTATCGGCGCCCGACGACAGCCAGATGCCGGCGCCGATGAGGACGGCGAGGGCGCCGCCGCCCCAGATCGCGAGCGCCCGCTGGTCGGGGGTCATGCCGTCACCGGCTTGGCCACGCCGACGCGGGCGACCGGCCACCAGGCCAGGATCCACGCGCCCGCGATGGTCAGCAGCGGGGCGATCGGCTGCCACAGGATGGCGCCACCCGGCTCCTCGCGGTACCGCAGGTCGGGCCACATCAGCGCGCCGCCGACGCCCAGCGCCAGGCCGAGCTTCCACGGATAGCCGGGGCGGCCACGACGCGCCTGCAGCGCCTGGATCGGGATGCCGACGAGCAGCAGCGGCGCGCCGATCAGGTAGAGCCGGCTGGAGTTCTGGGGACCCCACCACAGCCACAGGAAGACCGCGGCCAGGACGAGCAGCGCGCCGACCCGCACCTCGGTGCGGCAGCCGGGATCGGTGAAGACGAAGCCGGGCTTCTCCGGCTCCTTGTCCTTCTCCGTGCCCCTCGCCTCGGCAGTCGTCGCGGCGTCCGTCATGGGCGATGCTCCTCCCAGGCTGTGGCCCAGACCGCGGCGGCGGCGAGGGCGGCGGTCTCGATGCGCAGCACCGGCCCGGCCAGGCGGGCGGCGTTCGCGCCGGCGGCCACCAGCATCTGGCGTTCCTCCGGCGTGAAGCCGCCTTCCGGGCCGATCACCAGCACGGTCGGACCCACAGGTCCAGGCCGGGCTGGGGGCGCGTCGCGATCGAGGAACGTAAGTACGCGTCCGGACTGCGCCAAGGTGGCGATTTCCGCCAAGGGGCCGAGCTCGGGCAGATGGCTGCGGCGACACTGCTTGAGCGCTTCGGCGGCGATCCGGCGCAGGCGGTCGAGCTGGGTGTCGTTGGGCAGGCGCTCGCCACGCGCGCACGCCAGCGGTTGGATGCAGCCGACGCCGAGTTCGGTGAGGCCACGGACGAGATCGGCGAAGCGGTCGCCCTTCGGCGGCGCGCAGGCGACGGTGAGGTGGGCCGCCGGATCGGGAGCCAGCCGCTCGATCGGACCGACCGCCTCGACGGTCAGCGTCCGGCGGTCGGCGCGCACCACCGCCGTCGCGGCGAGACCCGCGCCATCGGCGATCCGGACCTCGTCCCCGACACGCAGGCGCAGGACGGACCGGCCGTGGAAGGCCTCCTCCTCGCTCAGATCGATCGGTCCTGGCGCGAGGGGCGCCGGCACCAGCAACGTCCGCATGCGGCCATGGTGCTCCGGCGCGTCCGGGCCGCCAGGGTCGGGCGACGAATGTCGGCCGCCGCGTCGTGTACGCTGCGGCCTCGGTGACCATGCTGCCGGCCATGGAGACCGCCGTCGCTACCCAGATCCTGCACCTCGACGACAACACCGCCGACGCCGCCGTCTTCCACGAGGTGGTCGCCGCATCGGGGTGGGACGCGCAGGTGCACCACGCCATCGTCCCCAGCCAGGCGACGCTGTTCCTCAACCGCATCGGCGACTACGCGCGTGCGCCGCAGGCCGACCTGGTGGTCGTGGACCTGCACCTGCGCGCGAGCGACGGTCGCCAGTTCATCGAGATGCTCGCGAAGCACCCCGATTTCAAGGATCTGCCGAGCGCCGTGCTGTCCGGCGCCCTGACCCGCGGCGACCGCGCGCGCTGCAAGGCGCTGGGCGTGCCGTGCTTCGAGAAGCCGCTCTCGATCGACGGCTACGGACCGATCATCGCCGCGCTGCGCAAGCGCGCGCGCCGTTAGTCCTGCCGCCGTCAGGCACGCTCAGGGCTGCTCGCCGGCCGCGCCCTCGTCCTTGAGCGGCGCGATCAGCGCCTGGGCCTTCTGCAGGGCGACGACGACGCGCTGCACCGATTCCGCGACCTCGGGATCCTCCTGGTGGCCGGTCTTCTCGAGGTGGGTCATCGTCATGCGGGTGAATTCGAGCGCCGCGAGCAGCAGAGCCTCCACCCCCTGGGTGCGGGTGCGCATCTGCAGGTGCTGGGTCAGCAGGTAGTCGAGCAGCTGGTGGACCTGGGCGTCGTGGATCTCGCGCTGGGCGAGGATGCGTTGGGCGTGCTCCAGCGATTGGATCTTCTGCATGCGTCGTTCCGGGCGGTGCAGGGTGGGCGTCCGTGGCGCCGCCTCAATCGACCGCCGACGCATGTGCCACGATCCCGGGACCGCTCCGGCCTGGCCCTCGGGCGAGGCTTTCCGACGAACCCCCCGCCGCCATGCTGCGCGGCCATGGACTCATTCCTCGTGACGGGTGGCGTCAAACTGTCGGGCACGATCGGCGTCAGCGGCGCGAAGAACGCGGCGCTGCCGCTGCTCGCCGTCAGCCTGATGACCGACGCGCCGTGCCTGTTCTCCAACATCCCGCTGCTGCGCGATATCCAGACCCAGGTGAAGATCCTGAACACGCTGGGCGTCGAGACCTCGTGGAAGGGCCGCGACGTCGCCGCGCAGGTGAAGGACACCTACAACAGCACGGCGCCGTACGAGCTCGTGAAGCAGATGCGCGCCGGCGTGTGCGTGCTCGGCCCCCTGCTGGGCAAGCGCGGCGAGGCGACGGTGTCGCTGCCCGGCGGCTGCGTCATCGGCGAGCGTCCGATCGACCTGCACCTGCGCGGGCTCGAGGCGCTGGGCGCGAAGATCGAGCTCGAGAAGGGCTACATCCACGCCAAGGCGCCGCGCGGCGGGCTCAAGGGCGCGGAGATCTACCTCGGCGGCAAGTTCGGCTCGTCGGTGCTGGCGACGGTCAACGTCATGTGCGCCGCGGTGTTCGCCAAGGGCACGACGGTCATCGAGTGCGCGGCGTGCGAACCCGAGGTCGTCGACGTCGCCGACTGCCTCAACGCGATGGGCGCGCGGATCGTCAATGCCGGCAGCCCGCGCATCACCATCACCGGCGTGCGCAAGCTGGCTTCCGCGAAGTGGACCGTGATCCCGGATCGCATCGAGACCGCGACCTTCCTGGTCGCCGGCGCGATCACCCAGTCGCCGATCACCGTCACCGGCTGCCGCCCCGACCACCTGATGGCGGTGCTCGACGTGCTGCGCCAGATGGGCGTGAAGATCGAGCGCAAGGGCAGCAGCCTGAAGGTCGTCCCCGGCGAGCGCCCGCGCGCGGCGGAAATCGTCACGCTGCCGCATCCGGCGTTCCCGACCGACTGCCAGGCGCAGATCATGGCGCTGATGGCGGTCGCCGACGGCACCTCGACGATCACCGAGCGCATCTTCCCGGAGCGCTTCATGGCCGCCGCCGAGATGAAGCGCATGGGCGCGAAGATCAGCGTCGCCAACGGCGTCGCGATGATCCAGGGCATCGAACGGCTGTCCGGCACCGAGGTCATGGCCAGCGACCTGCGCGCGAGCGCCGCGCTGGTCATCGCCGGCCTCGCCGCCGAGGGCGAGACCGTGATCTCGCGCGTCTACCACATCGATCGCGGCTACGAGCGCATCGAGGAGCGCCTGCGCAAGCTGGGGGCGAAGATCAGGCGCGTGAAGTCGGAGACCACGACGCCCGAGGCCGCCGCGGCCAGCGCATGAGTCCCCCGGTGCGGCGGTCGCGGGGCATCGGCTTCGTCGCCTCTCCTCGTGTCCGCGAGGACCGATCGTCGCCGGCGCCTCGCATCCGCCCCACCATCGCCGCCCCGGGCCGAGTTCGATGAATCCGATCCCGAGCTTGTCGACGCTGACCGTGCCCGAGCTGGCGGAGGCGATCGCGGCGCGCACGCCCTCGCCCGGCGGCGGCGCCGCCGCCGGGGTGGCGGTGGTCATGGGCTGCGCCGCCGGGGCGATGGCGGCGCGCTACACCACGGGCGCGAAGTGGGCGCAGGTCGCCGAGCAGGCCGAGGCGTCGGCGGCGCTGCTCGACCGGATCCGCACCCACGCCGCGTCGTTGGCGCAGGCCGACGCCGACGCGTTCGCAGCCGCCCAGGCGGCGCGCGCGGCGAAGGACGAGGCCGCGACCCGCGCCGCCGATGCGCGCGCGGCGGCGGTCCCCGCCGAACTGCTGCACATCGCGGCGGAGGCCGGCGGCGCGCTCCAGCGGTTCCTGCCGATCTGCAATCCGCGCCTGCGTTCGGACGTCGTCGTCGGCATCCATCTCGTGGTCGCCGGCGGGCGCGCCGCCTGGCGCACGTCGCTCGAGAACGCGCCGGACGAGCACGTCCGCGCGCGCGGCCGCGCCCATCTCGCCCTGCTCGCCGAGGCCGAGCGCGCCGCGCTCGCCGACGGCGCGTGAACGCCGCTCGCGCGCTAGCGCTGGCGCTCGTCGGCGCCGCGGCGTTCGCCGCCGACGGCGACGCGTTCGCGTTGACCGTCGCGGGCGAGATCGTCCACGCCGACACCATCACCGTGCGCCGCGACCGCGTCGTGCTGTCGGTGCAGGACGCGACCGCGGTGCCGCGGATGGTCGGCGGGACGATGATGCTCGAAAACGGCCAGGCGCGCGCCTACGGCGGCGCGGTGACCGGATCGGGCGCGATCGCCCTGGCCGATGGCGATCAGGAATGGCGCATCGGCCTCAAGGGCCTCGACCTCGGCGCGATGCTGCGCGCGCTCGACGCGGGCGACGACGGCGTCGGCGCGACCTTCGATGGCTGGGCGGAGGTCTTCCTGCCCGGGGGCGAGATCGCCGCCGCGACCGGCCGCGGCGAGCTGCTGCTGCGCGAAGCCGACCTGCTGCGCTTCGGACCGCTCGCCAACCTGCTGATCGGCGATCCGTCCGGGCAGGTGCACGCCGACACCGCCGAGGTCCGCTTCGACCTGGCCGACGGCCGCATCCGCCTGCGCGCGACGCGCATCGTCTCGCCCGCCGCCGAGGTCCACGTGCGCGGGACGATCGGGCTCGACGGCACGCTCGACCTGGTGGTGGTGCCGTATCCGCGCTTCAAGACCGTGAAGTCCGTTCCCGGCATCGGCGGCGTGGCGGCATGGCTGCTCGGCGCGGCGTCGAGCCGCGTGGCGCGCGCCAGCGTGCGCGGGGACATCGCCGATCCGGTGGTGACGCTCAATCCGTTCGCGGAGTGAGGCCGCGACCACCGCTCACCGCGGCGAGAAGCCGCGCATGATCTCGGCGAGCGTCCCGGTGTACCACAGGGCCGCGCCGACGACCGCGACGACGGCGATGGCGATCACCGCCGAGATCTTGGATTTGCGGTTCCTCTCCGCCTGACGCTGCTGGCAGCCCGTGCACCAGAACTGCATGAGCTTGTCGGCATCGGCGATCTTGCCGGCGCGGACCCGGACGAACGACATCAGCCCGTTGACCGGGGGCCAGATCAGGTCGCCGGCGGTGCGGTCGAACCACTGCATGCACTTGCGGCAGATCGCATGCCGTTTCGGATCGGGGAGACCGTCGACCGCCATGCGCAGACCGTAGCCCGGGCGGCGCTGTTACGCAAACGCGCGGACGTAGGGCAGGCGCGCCGCGGTCGCCTTCGCCTGGTCGATGCCGGCGACCAGCTCGCCGGTCGCGTCCCAGCTGCCGGTGACGAACTGCTTGCGCGGGCCGTCGGCGATCAGCGCCGGCACGGTCTTGCCGCCGAAGCGGACCTCGCGGTGCTCGACGTCGACGGTCACCGAGATGCGCGGGTCGGTCTCGATCGCCGCCTGCAGGGTCTCGGCATCGGCGGCCGACAGGCGTAGGCACGGCAGGCCCATCGCGACGGTGTTGCCGAAGAATATCTCGCTGTAGCTGACGCCGACGATCGCCTTGATGCCCCACTTGGCGATCGCCTGCGGCGCGTGCTCGCGCGACGAGCCGCAGCCGAAGTTGGCGTTGACCACGAGGATCTCGGCGTCCGTGAAGCGCCCGTCGTCGAACGCGTGGACCTTGCCCGCGGCGGCGAGCTGCCGGCGGTCGTCCTCGAAGGCGTGCTCGCCAAGGCCATCGAAGGTCACGCAGCGCAGGAACCGCGCCGGGATGATGCGGTCGGTGTCGATGTCGTGGCCGCGGACGGCGACGGCGGGGCCGGCGATCACGGTGCGGGTGGCGTCGGTGGACATGTCAGGCGTTTCCTTCCGGCCGGAGGCCGAACAGCTCGCGGGCGTCGGTGACCTCGCCGGCGATGGCCGCGGCGGCGACCA
>DASPLE010000144.1:0-4214 GCA_035627695.1 Planctomycetota bacterium | reverse complement strand
GCCAGTCGTGGATGAATGCGATGCGTAGGTCCATGGTGCAGGCTTCGCTCCACGGCATGGGTTTCCTCCCATGCCGAATGGTGGCGAACTGTCACCCATGTCCCCGGATCAAAGTGTCACCTATGTCCCCGGATCATACCGGGCTTCGAGCTTCGAGCTGCGAGCTTCGAGCTGCGAGCCTCGCGCTTCGAGCCTCGCGCTTCGCGCCTCGCGCTTCGAACTCCGCCCTTCGCGCTCAGCGCAGCGCGTCGGCCACGTCGGCGACCTGCTCCGCCAGCTTCGGGAAATCCTGCCGCGTGCGCGTCAGCAGCGCGCGCGCCTCGTCGCTGCGACCGAGCGCGACCAGCGAGCGCAGCATCAGGCGCCGCAGCAGGAAGCGGTCCTGCGGCGTGGTCGTCGCCTCCGGGATCGCCCGCCCGGTCGCGAGCGCCGCCTCGTGGGCGCCGGTCGCGCCCTGGTAGACGACGACCATCAGCCCGGCCTGCGCGTGGTACGGATGCCGCTCGCGGCAGGCGAGGGCGATCGCCAGCGCCTCGTCGATGCGCCCGGCGCGTTCCGCGATCAGCGCGCTGGTCATCGCCAGGTACGGATGGGTCGCATGGCGCGCGAGCATCGCCTGGTAGCTCGGCATCACCTCGTCCTTCCCGAGCGCGACGCCGAGGTAGATCCACGCCATCAGCTCCTTCGGCCAGCCGGCGAGCTGGTCCTTGAGCCTCGCCATCGCCGCGAAGTTCGCCGGCTCGTCGCCGGCCAGGACCGCCTCCTCGACCGCGAGCAGCGCGAGCTGGATCGGCGCCGCCTCCAGGCGGCGCGCGGCGTCGGCATCGGCGCGCGCGCCGTCGGCGTCGCCGAGCGCCAGGCGCATCATCGCGCGCTGCACGACGAAGCTGCCGTTGGCCGGCTCGAGGGCGATCGCGCGATCGATCGCGGCGAGGATCGCCGCGCCGTCGCTCAGCGACAGCGCGAGCTGCAGCTGCGCCAGTCCTTCGCCCGGAGCCAGGTCGACGGCGCGCCGCGCCGAGGCCTCGGCCTCGCGCTGGGCGAGCCCGCGTTCCTCGACCCCGTCGTCGCGCAGCGTCAGGTAGCAGCGCGAGCGCGCGTAATGGCATTCCCAGAGGTGCGGCGCGTCGCGGCAGACGCGATCGGCGCGCCCGCGCGCCGCGTCGTAGGAGAACTGGCGCAGGTCGCGCAGGCAGCGCCCGACCTCGGCCAGAGGGTCGGCGTCGGCGACGGCGTCGACGCTGGCGTACGCCGCGGCCGACCGCGCCATGTCGCCGGCGTTCTCGTAGCACAGCGCCGCCGACAGCAGCGCCTTGACCAGCGGCCGGCCGGCGACGCGACGGCTGATCGCGTCGGCCTCGCCGTAGGCGTCGCCCGCGTCCCGTGCGCGGCCCTGGGCGCGCAGGACGTCGCCGAGCAGCGACGCGCCCTCGACGAAATCGGCGTCGAGCCGCAGCGCCTCGCGCGCCAGCTCGACGGCGCGATCGAGGCGCTGGCCGCGGCGTACCAGATCCATCGCCTCGCTGTACGGATGGAAGGCGGCGAGGCGGCGCCGCGCGCCCGCGGCCTGGTCGGCGGCGAGGCGCTGCGCGTCGAGCTCGGCCTGCAGGCGCTGGACCTTCTCGTGATCGCGCTCGCCCTCGGCGCGCCGCTTGAGGTCGTCGGCGCGCTGCGCCTCGGAGACCGCCGCGAGCCGCCCGCGCTCCTTGCCGGCGACCAGCACCGCCGCCGTGGTCAGCGTCAGGCACAGCGCCGCCAGCGCGACGCCGATCGCCGTCGCCAGGCGGCGATGGCGGACGAGGAGGCGTCGGCAGCGCGTCAGCGGGTCGTCGGGCAGCACCGACACCGGCTCGCCGGCGAGGTGGCGGCGCAGGTCGTCGAGCAGCTCCTTCGCCGATGCATAGCGATCGGCCGCATCGAGCGACAGGCAGCAGCGCACCATCGCCACCAGCTCGCGCGGCAGGCGCGCGCCGCCGACCCGGCTGCGGATGTCGACGATGTCGCCCTTGGCGACCTGACGGATGGTGTCGCGGGTGTCCTTGCCGACGACCGGCGGCGTGTCGACCAGCAGGTGGTAGAGCAGGGCGCCGAGCGCGTAGACATCGGCGCGCTGGTCGACCGGACCACCGATCGCCTGCTCCGGCGCCATGTATTCGGGCGTGCCGAGGATGCGCCCTGCCTGCGTGACCTTCAGGGTCGAACCGGTGCGCGTCGTCGGGCGCGCGGCCGAAGGACCTGCCGCGGTCGGCGGCGCGCCGGCGCCTTCGTCGGCGTCGTCGACGTCGTCCGCGTTCGGCGCGTCCTCCGCGGTATCGAGGTGCTTGGCGAGGCCCCAGTCGAGCACCCAGACCTCGCCGTGCGCGCCGACCGAGATGTTCGCCGGCTTGAGATCGCGATGCAGGATCCGGTTGGCGTGGGCGAAGGCGACGGTCTCGCACACGCGCTCGAAGATCGACAGGCGCCGCGCGCGCCCCGGCGAACCCTTCTCGGCCATGACCTCCTCGAGCGTGCGCCCGCGGACCAGCTTCATGGCGAAGAATTCCTGCCCCGTCGGATTCCTTCCCAGGAAGTGCACCGGCACCACGCCCGGATGCTCGAGCTGGCCGGTGATCTGCGCCTCGCGGACGAAGCGCATCCGGCGGTGCGCCTTGGCGTTCGATTCGGGCCGCAGGATCTTGATCGCGACCTCGCGCTTGAGCGCGGGATCGCGCGCGCGCATGACCACGCCCATGCCGCCGCGGCCGATCTCGTCGAGGATCAGGTAGGGGCCGAGCTGGGCGGCGCGGGACGACGGCGGCGGTGTCGGCGTGCGATCGGGTCCGGCGCTGCGATCGGCTTCCATGCGCGCGCCCTGTGGTCGTGCGGCGGGATGGTGGCTCGGTGCCATCGGTGGCAAGGATGGCAGGCCCTGAGCAGCGGCGATCGGTCGGGTCGCGATCGAGCCGGCGCGGAGCTGATGGGGCATCGTTCGGTGTTCCTCGAGGTCGCCTCCGGCTCGGCCGCAAGCCCCTGCCTATGTGATAGACGAAGGCTGGATCAGGGTGTCCACCGGGATGTCCCGCGTGACGGCTCGAAGCTCGAAGCTCGAAGCTCGAAGCTCGAAGCTCGAAGCTCGAAGCTCGAAGCCCGAAGCCGGAAGCCCGGAGCCCGAAGCTCCGTTGCGTCCAGAGGCGGCCCGCGTCTCCAGGAGGGGTATCGCCCGCGTCCGGGTTCGCGTGTACACTCCGGGATGCCGAACCCGCTCGCCTTCACCCAGGTCGCTGGATCGACCTTCCCCGAGTTCACGGCGACCGCGTCCGGCGGAACCTACGTGATCTCGAAGCCGCCGTTCGCCCAGCAGTGGCGCGCCGCCTTCATGCCCGATGGCGCCGCGAGCGAACGCACGGTGCTCGAGCGCCTCGGGACCGGGACCTTCGCCAGCCAGGCCGAAGCCGTCGCGGCATGCCAAACGCACCGCGCGGCCCAGCCAGCGCGCTGAGCGCCAGCGGCGGGCGGCTTCAGTACGCGAACGCCTCGATCCGCACGCGCGGCAGCAGGCTCTCGTGCTTCATCAGGAACGAGTCGACGCAGCGCGCGACCTCGCGGCCCTCGCTGATCGCCCAGACGATCAGCGACTGCCCGCGCCGCGCGTCGCCGGCGGCGAAGACGCCCGGCACCGACGACATGCGGGTCTCGGCGTCGGTCTTGATGTTGCCGCGCTCGTCCATCGCGCAGCCGACCTGCTCGATCAGGCCGTTCTTGCGCGGGCCGAGGAAGCCCATCGCCAGCAGGACGAGGTCGCACTCCCAGCGCTGCTCGCTGCCCGGGACCTCCTCGGGCTTCGGGCCCTTGGACCAGTCGAGCTTCACCGTGACCAGCGCGGTGACCTTGCCGTCACGACCTTCGAAGCGCTTGGTCGCCAGCGAGTAGTGCACGTCGCCGCCCTTGGCGGTCATCTCCTCGACCGACGACGAGATGCGCTTCACGCGCGCCCACTGCGGCCACGGGTTGTTGCCGGGGCGCTTGCCCGGGGGCTCGGGCAGCAGTTCGAAGTTGGTGACGTCGGTCGCGCCCTGGCGCAGCGACGTGCCGATGCAGTCCGAGCCGGTGTCGCCGCCGCCGATGACGATGACGTGCTTGTCCTTCGCCGTGATCTCCTGGACGGGTCCGAGCGGCTCGCCGGAAAGGCGGCGATTCTGCTGCGGCAGGAAATCCATGGCGAAGTGAATGCCGTC
>DASPLE010000143.1:0-42753 GCA_035627695.1 Planctomycetota bacterium | reverse complement strand
GCTGGTCGACGGCACCGTCACGGTGACGATCGAGGCGCAGGGGGCGACGACCAACCTGGTTTCCGGCACCGTCGACGTGACCGATACCGACGTTCCCAGCCTGGTGCTGACGCTGGACGTGCCGGACGTCGCCGAGGGTGCGACCGCGACCGGCACCGTGACGCGCAACGGCACGACCGGCGCGCTGGTCGTCGGCCTGTCGAGCGACGACATCTCCGAGGCCACGGTTGCCGCCGACGTGACCATCGCCGCGGGCGCCAGCAGCGCGACGTTCGTCGTCAGCGGCGCGAACGACGACCTCGTCGACGGATCGCAGACGGTGACGATCACCGCCTCGTCCGGCGGCGCCACCGCGAGCGATACCCTGCTGGTGACCGACGCCGATGTGGCGCCGACGCTGACGCTGTCGGTGCCGGACGTCTTCGAAGGCCAGGCGCGCACCGGCCACGTGAACCGGATCGCGGGTCCGACGTCTCCGGCGGTGACCGTGTTCCTGTCGAGCGGCGATACCGGTGAAGCGACCGTACCGGCGAGCGTGCTGTTCGGCATCGGCCAGCGCGACGTGCCCTTCACGATCTCCGGCGTCACGGACGGCCTGGTCGACGGCTCCCAGCCGGTGACGATCACCGCCTCGGCCGGGACGGCCTCCGCCACGCGGGTCGTGAACGTGCTCGACGCCGATGGCGCGCCGGCGCTGACGCTCACGGTGAACGATGTCACCGAAGGCCAGGTGTCGTCGGGAACCGTCAGCCGGAACAACGCCGGCGCCGCGCTCGACGTGACCGTCGGCAGCAGCGACACGGGTGAGGCGACGGTGCCCGTGACGGTGACCATCCCCGCGGGCGAGTCGTCGCGATCCTTCACCATCACCGGCGTGTCGGATGCGGCCGTCGATCCGACGCAGACGGTGACCATCACCGTCAGCGCGCCCGGCTATGCGCCAGCTCAGGACGAGCTCTCGGTGTTCAACGCCGACGTGCTCACGACGCTGACGCTGGTGCTGCCGCCGTCGGTCGCCGAGGGCGCGACGGCCCAGGCGACGCTGCAGCGCGACGGTCTCGGCGAGGATCCGTTGACCGTGAGCCTGACCTCGCTGGACACGACCGAGGCGACCGTCCCCGCCAGCGTCGCATTCGCCTTCGGCGAGACGTCGATCGCGTTCACCGTCACGGGCCAGGATGACGCGCTGGTCGACGGCACCGTCACGGTGACGATCGAGGCGCAGGGGGCGACGACCAACCTGGTTTCCGGCACCGTCGACGTGACCGATACGGATGTTCCCAGCCTGGTGCTGACGCTGGACGTGCCCGACGTCGCCGAGGGCGCGACCGCGACCGGCACGGTGACGCGCAACGGCACGACCGGCGCGCTGCTGGTGACCCTGTCGAGCAGCGACACCTCCGAGGCGACGGTTCCGGCGGACGTGACCATCGCCGCCGGCGCCAGCAGCGCGACGTTCATCGTCAGCGGCGCGGACGACGACCTCGTCGACGGTGCGCAGACCGTGACCATCACGGCTTCCTCCGCCAGCGCGACCGTCAGCGATGGTCTGCTGGTGACGGACACCGATGTGGCGCCGTCGCTGACGCTGACATTGTCGGATGTCTTCGAGGGTCAGACGCGCATCGGCATCGTGAATCGGATCGTGCTTCCCAGCTCGCCGGCGGTGACGGTGTTCCTGTCGAGCAGCGACACCGGCGAAGCGACGGTGCCGACGAGCGTCGTGTTCCCGGCCGGCCAGCGCGACGCGATGTTCACGCTGACGGGCGTGACCGATGGCATCGTCGACGGTGCGCAGCCGGTGACGATCACCGCCTCCGCCGGATCGGCCTCGACGACGCGGACCGTGAACGTGCTCGACGTCGATGGCGCCCCGGTGCTGTCGTTGACGGTCAACGATGTCACCGAAGGCCAGGTCTCGTCGGGAATCGTCAGTCGCAACAACGTCGGTCCGGCGCTCGACGTCACCCTCGGCAGCAGCGACACGGGTGAGGCGACGGTTCCGCTGACGGTGACCATACCCGCGGGCGAGTCCGCGCGAGCCTTCACGATCACCGGCGTGCCCGATGCGGCCCTCGATCCGACGCAGTCGGTGGTGATCACCGCCAGCGCGCCCAGCTACGCGCCGGCTCAGGACGAGCTCTCAGTGTTCAACGCCGACGAGCTGACGACGCTGACGTTGGTGCTGCCCGCGTCGGTCGCGGAGGGCGCGACGGCCCAGGCGACGCTGCAGCGCGACGGCTTCGGCGACCAGGCGCTGACCGTGAACCTGACGTCGCTCGACACCACCGAGGCGACCGTCCCCGCCAGCATCTCCTTCGGCTTCGGCGAGACGTCGATCGCGTTCACCGTCACCGGCCAGGACGACGCTCTGCTCGACGGCACCGTCACGGTGACGATCCAGGCGCAGGGCGGGACGACCGACCTGGTCTCCGGCACCGTCGACGTGACCGATACCGACCTTCCCACCCTGGTGCTGACGCTGGACGTGCCCGACGTCGCCGAGGGCGCGACCGCGACCGGCACGGTGACGCGCAACGGCACGACCGGTGCGCTGGTCGTCGGCCTGTCGAGCGACGACACCTCCGAGGCGACGGTTCCCGCGGACGTGACGATCACCGCGGGCGCGAGCAGCGCGACGTTCGTCGTCAGCGGCGCGAATGACGACCTCGTCGACGGATCGCAGGCCGTGACGATCACCGCGTCGTCCGGCGTCGCGACGGCGAGCGACGGCCTGCTCGTGACCGACATCGATCCGACGCCGACGCTGTCGCTGTCCGTGCCGGACGTCTTCGAGGGCCAGACGCGCACCGGCACCGTGAACCGCATCGCGGGTCCGACCTCTCCGGCGGTGACGGTGTTCCTGTCCAGCAGCGACACGGGCGAAGCGACCGTGCCGGCGAGCGTGGTGTTCGGCGTCGGCCAACGCGACGTGCCCTTCGCGATCACCGGCGTCACGGACGGCGTGGTCGACGGCTCCCAGCCGGTGACGATCGCCGCCTCGGCCGGAACGGCCATCGCCAAGCGGGTCGTGAACGTGCTGGACGCCGATGGCGCGCCGGCGCTGACGCTGACGGTGAACGATGTCACCGAAGGACAGGTCGCGTCGGGAACCGTGAGCCGGAACAATGCCGCCGCCGCGCTCGACGTCACCGTCGGCAGCAGCGACACGGGTGAGGCGACGGTGCCGCTGACGGTGACCATCCCCGCGGGCGAGTCGTCGCGATCGTTCACGATCACCGGCGTGCCGGATGCGTCCGTCGATCCGACGCAGACGGTGACCATCACCGTCAGCGCGCCCGGCTACGCGCCGGCCCAGGACGAGCTCTCGGTGTTCAATGCCGACGTGCTCACGACGCTGACGCTGGTGCTGCCGCCGTCCGTGGCGGAGGGCGCGACGGCCCAGGCGACGCTGCAGCGCGACGGTCTCGGCGAGGATCCGTTGACCGTGGACCTGGCCTCGCTCGACACCACCGAGGCCACCGTCCCCGCCAGCGTCTCCTTCGGCTTCGGCGAGACGTCGGTCACGTTCGCTGTCACCGCCGTGGCCGACGCTGTCGTCGATGGCACGCAGTCGGCCACGATCCAGGCCAGCGGCGCCACGACCACCACGGCGATCGGCGCGGTCGACATCACCGACGCCACGCCTCTGGCCCTGACCGTCGCCCTGAACGACGTGATCGAAGGACAGAGCGCGCCTGCGACCGTCAGCCGTAATGGCACCTTCGGCAACACGGTCGTCGCCTTGAGCGCGCTGCCGGGGGGCGAGGTGACGGTCCCAGCGACGGTCACGATCGTCGCGGGACAATCGTCCGCGTCCTTCTCGGTCGCGGGCATCGCTGACGGCGCGACGGAAGGTCCTGAGACCATCACGGTCACGGCGACTTCCGGGGCGGCGTCGGCCAGCGACGATCTGGTGATCACGGACGCGGTCGCGTCGGCGCTGACCATCGCGCTGACGACTCCTGCCAGCTTCCTCGAGCCAGATTGGATCCGTGGCACCATCACCCGCTCCACGACCGTCGGAAGTCTCGCCGTCACGCTCAGCCAGGTGCGCGTCGGTGGCGCGGCCGACTCTCGCGTCTTCTTCACGTCCGCGACGCTGACGTTCCCCAATGGGCAGTCGACGCTCAACTGGTCGGCTCAGGCTCGCCACAACGCGGCGGACGAAGGCACGGTCGCGGTGCGCATCACGGCGACGTCGGGTGTAGGGTCGGCGTCCGTCGACGTCAGCATCGTCGACGCCGCTGACAAGAATATCACCGTGCTGCTGGAGCCGATGCTCGAGGGAGATAACTCGGTGACATATCACGCCGTGATGACACGCAATTACGGCATCGGCCTGCCCCTGACCGTCCGCACGTGGACCGGCCCGCTCTCCTTGAGGAAGATCGACGTGCCTGAGACCGTCACGTTCCCGGCTAATTCGGAGTCCACCACGATTGCTGTGACGAGCAGTCGCGCCAACCGACTGTCGGAGGATGATGCGACCACGTTCGTCCGTCTGCTCTCGCCGTTCGCGCCGGCCAACACCGGTTCACCCCTGCATCCGGCGACGAATACCGACTTCGCGCAGTATCTGCTGGACGATGACACGACCTTCGTCCTGACGTTGCTCAGTCCCGTGCCAGGGATCGTGGACGAGTTCAACAATCCGACGGCGTTCTCGTTCCGCCTCACGCGTCGCGACAAGGACGACAACGAGGCCTCGCCGCCTTTCGCGACCGATTTCGTGCTCAGGCAGGATCTGACGAGGTCGGCGGCTCTGCGCGTCAACCTGCCCGAATCGGATACCGCAGATCACACGTTCGGGACGACCGTCAGCATCGAAGCCAACCAGTCGACCGTACCGCAGTTCTACGTCGGAACCAACAATCTCAGCGGCCTGCAGGATCCGATCTCGACGCACGAGATCAGGGTCATCCGCAAGCGGACGTTCCTCGCGGTCAACTCGCCGCTGCACACCGTGGTGACGAGCCTGGTCCAGGTTCGCGAAGATGACGGCGCTTTGGCAACGAGCTCCTTCGATGAGGAGCCGCCGGCCCCTTCAGCGAACCAATGAGGTCGACGCGCTCGCGCGTTGCCCTCAGGGCCAACGCGCGAGCGCGGCCTGGCACTCGTCGAGCGTCGGGACCAGCGCCAGGCGGAAGCACCCCGCGCCGCCATCGCCGAAGAACTCCCCGGGGCTGACCACCAGCCCGCGTTCGAGGCAGCGCTTGGCGTAGCCCTGCGCGTCGCCGTCGCCGGGAACGCGTGCCCAGATGTACAAACCGGCGCTCGACGGCAGCACCTCGATGCCCTTCGCCGCGAGACCGGTGGTGAGCACGCGATGCTTCTCGGCGAAGACCTTTCGGCGCGCCGCCGCGTGCGCGTCGTCGCGCCAGGCCATGGCGGCCGCGTTCTCGATGAACGTCGGGCTGCCGACGCCCATGTGCGCGCGCCAGCCGCGGTAGCTCTTGATGAGGGCGGCGTCGCCGGCGATGAAGCCGGTGCGGTACCCGGTCATCCCGCTGCGCTTCGAGCACGAGTGGAAGGCGAGGACGCCCTCCACGGCGACCTCGAGGATCGACGGCGGCGGCGGCGCGCCGGCGAACCACAGGTCCTGGTAGCATTCGTCGCTGGCCAGGAGGATGCCGTGCGCGCGCGCGACGTCCGCCTGGGCGCGCAGGTAGGATCGGTCGACGCAGGCTCCCGTCGGGTTGTGCGGGTAGTTGAGCCAGGCGATCGCGGTCCGTTCGAGGACCTCCCACGGCAGGCGATCGAGCTCGAGGCGGAAGCCCTTCGCCGGGTCGAGGATCACCGCGTGCTCGCGGCCGCCGGCGAAGAGGGCGCCCGATTGGTAGACCGGATAGCCCGGCGTGCCGTGGACGACCGTGTCGCGACCGCTGGCGGGATCGAGGAAGGCGAGCGGCAGGTGGAAGATCGCCTCCTTGCTGCCGGCCGACGGCAGGATCTGCGTGTCGGCGTCGACCGCGACGTCGAACCGGCGGGCGAGATACTCCGCCGCGGCGCGCCGCAGCGCCGGCGTGCCGCCGACCGAGGGATACTGGCTGATCGCGGGCAGCGACTGCCTGAGCGCCTCGGGGATGAACGGTGGCGTCGGCTCGACCGGATCGCCGGTGCCGAAGTCGTAGACGGTCATGCCCGACGCGACGAGCGCCGCCTTGCGCGCCTGCAGCTCGGCCATGGGGTACGGTTTGAGGACGCGCAGCGCGGGATTCATCGCAGTCCGATCAGGGCGAGGTGCGTTCGAGGATGACGGTCGCCACGGCCATGCCGTCCGCGTGGCTGACCGAGCAGTGCCAGCGGTCGGCGCCGAGGCGCGCCGCGACGGCTGCGGCCTCGCCGGTCAGGGTCAGGCTCGGTGCGCTGCCGGGCGCCGAAGCGACCAGCGCGATCTGCGTGAACGCGACGCCGCGCGCCCAGCCCGTCCCCAGCGCCTTCATGCACGCCTCCTTGGCCGCCCAGCGCGCCGCGAGGCGTTCGGCGGGATCGGAAGCCTTCAGGCAGTACGCGCGCTCGGCGGCGGTGTAGACGCGATCGAGGAAGCGTTCGCCCTGGCGTCGGTAGACCCCGGCGATGCGGGCGACACCGATCAGGTCGGTGCCGAGGCCGACGATCATGGCTGCGTGACGGGACGCCACCCCTGGCGCAGCCACCATGGCGCATCGGCGCCATCGCTGACCCCGCCCGATGCGGCGCGCACCTGCAGCGGCAGCGTCGCGCCGAGTTCGCCCAGCGGTTCGAGGCGGACGACGGTCGCCCAGTTCTCGTCGCCGCCCGCCAGGCGATGCGAGCCGCCGAGGCGCCAGCCGCGTTCGGCCTCGGTCAGGTGCGGCGCGCGGTGGCGCTGGAAGGTCAGGCGCTGGTTGTCGACGTCGATCATCGGTCCGGCATCGGCGATGCGCAGCTCGAGCCCCGGGCAGTCGGCGGGCAGCCGGATGAACACCAGCAGCGCGCTTCCGGTGCGGGCGAGCGCGTACTGCGCGACGCCGACGGTCTGCCAGGCGAGCTTGTCGGCGATGGCCTCGGCCGCTGCGGCGAGATCGCCAGGCGGCGCCACGACGCACGGCACCGGCGCGCCGGCGGACACGGTCGACGCCGCGATCGCGCGGACGCCTCGTCCTCCTGTCGCGATCAGCCCGTCGCCGGCGAGGTGGATCGATTCGCCGGCCTCGAGCTTCGCCGCGTGGCGCACGTTCCCGTCGCGCCCGAGCGCGAGCACCGCGGCGCCGCCTTCGGGATCCCCGAGCACGCAGGCCGGCGCGGCGCCGCCGATCAGCAGGCGCTGGATCTCGACGCCGCGCGGCAGCGGCTGCTCCCACAGCACCGCGCCGCCGTCGAGCGCGACGGCCGCCAGCGACAGGCCGAGATCGAGCCGTCGCGCGAGCACGTGCAGGCGGTCGCCGACCACGACCGGTTCGTCCTCGATCGAGCTCCAGTCGCCGTAGAGCCGGCGCTGCTTGCCGCTGATGCGGTCGAGGATCACCAGCTGGTGGCGCTCGTTCTGCACGAACACCGCGTCGCCGTGCGCGGCCATGCACATCGCCACCGGGCGGTCGGTCTTCCAGCGCAGCCGGCCCCAGCCCAGGTCCCAGCAGACGAGCTTGCCGTCGAGGTCGCGCGCGAAGAGATCGCCCGCGCCGAGCACCGCGTGGCGCGCCGAATCGAGCGGCACGCCGGCCAGCAGCTGACCGTCGCTCGGATCGATCACGCGGCCGCGACCGTCGATCGCGTCGGCGATGACCAGCAGGCGACCGACCAGGCGCACATCCTCCATCACCGCCGCCTGGCCGACCAGGCGCCAGCGCTCGCGCGCGCCGCCCTCGGCGCGCAGGTCGATGGCGATCAGGTCGTCGCTCTCGATCGCGATCAGCAGGTCGTCGCTGGTCAGCACCGGCCTCGGCAGCGCGCGGTTGTCGGTCGCCGGCGGCAGCGTTCCGCGCCACAGCAGGCGGCCGTCGGCGAGATCGTGCGCCGCCAGCCAGGTGCCCTCCGGACGGTCGTCGGGCAGCAGCGGCCAGACCAGGACGGTGCGCGCGTTGGCGCCGGCCGCGGCGACCTTCTCGCCGCCAAGCGATCCGCGCACGGCGATCACCGCGCCATCGCGCAGGACCTCGGCGGTGAAGGCGCCGCCGGGCGTCGTCGCCTGCACGAGGGGGATCAGATCCTCGCGCACGCTGCGCACGGGCTTGCCATTGAAGGAGGTCAGGACGTCGCCGGTGATCATGCCGGCGCCCGCCGCGGCCGAGCCCGGCAGGACCTCGACCTTGATGCCCGGCGCCGGTGGCGGGCCGCCGGGGATCTGCTGCGCGTCGCCGCCCTTGATGCCGAGCATCGGCTTGTCCGGCGCGCGTCGCCAGACCTCGCCGCCATCGACCAGGCGATGCGCGGCGAGGAAGCCTCCCGCATAGGCGACGATGCTGTCGCCGGCGACGGTCGCCGCGCTCGCGCTGGCGGACTCGATGCGCCACGGCGAGGCCGGCGACGCCGCTGGTGCCGGCGGCTGCGTCGGCGATGCCGGCGCGCTCCAGAGCGGGGCCTCGCCGCGACCGAGCCGCGCCAGGCCGGCCCGCGCCAGCGCCTGGGCCTGCGCCTCGAGGCCGTCGGCGAGGGGCAGGCGCAGCGACGGGCCCGCCAGGACCAGGCGATACTGCGCCGTCGCGCCTTCGGCGTCGCGCGCCAGCTCGCGGTTCCAGGCGCGCCACAGCGCGAGCTCGCCGGCCAGCCGCTTGTCGTACGCCGCGAGCGCCTCGAGGCGGGTCAGCCGGCTGGCGAAGCGTTCCGGCTCGTCGAGGGCCAGCTGGAGCGCGCCACGCAGCAGGCGCGCCGCCTTCTCGGCGTATTCGACCGGCGCGCCGCGCGCGAGTGCCTGCGACAGGTGGTCGAAGGCGAGATCCTCGTCGCCGCGCGCGAGGTGCAGCGACGACAGCGCGACGTGCGGCCGGTAGTCGGCGGGATCGGCCGCGGCGGCGGCCTGCTGGCGGGCGAGGAATTCGGCGGCGCGGCCGAACGCGGCGATGCCGCCGCGCGCGCCGACCAGGAACATGCCTTCGGCGGTGGCGAACGACGGCTCGGCGCCGCGGCTGGACGCCTGCCGGGCGCCACCGGCGAGATCGATCAGCGCGACCATCTCGCGCCCGCCGACCAGCGCGCGCCCGCCGCCGATCAGCGCGGTCTCGTAGGCGGCGTTCTTCTCCTGCTCGTCGCTCGACCAGCGGACCTCGCCGCGCGCGAGGTCGAGGCAGATCAGGCGCTGGCTGCCGATCAGGGCGACGCCTTCGCGGACATCGAGCACCACGCCGTGGCTGCCGTCGCCCGTCCAGACGCGCGGCGCGACATCATCGGGGCCGAGCAGCAGGACCAGGCCCTCGGCGTCCGCCGGGGTCGCGACGGCCCAGGCGCCGTCGCTCTCGAGCCGGCCTTCGCGGAACTGCGCGTTGAACGCGTCGAACGGATCCTCGACGTCGGCGGTCAGGCTGGGGTAGTTCCAGATCCGGGCGACCACGCCGTCGGGCAGGACGCGGGCCATGACGCCGGCATTGGAGAGGATGAGGAACGAGCCGGCATGGGCGCGCAGCGCCGGCGGCGAGGCGATCGACTCGTCGACCCATGGCCGGCGCATGACCGGCAGCTTGGCGATCAGCACGTCGAATGCCGGCGCGCCGTCGGCGACGTGGCGCGCGATCAGGCGCAGCTCGCTGCCTTCATTCTCGATCTCGAGCACCGCGAACGCGACCAGGCCGTCGACCACCACCGGCGCCGACACCGCGTGCGCGCTGTTGATCGACACCGGCTCGCGCCAGGCGAGCTCGCCGCTGCGGTCGATGGCGAGCAGCGACACGTTCTGCCCCGCCGAGCCGAGGGCGATGGCGAGACCGCCGCCGTGCGCCGGCACGCACTGATCGCGGCGCAACGGCTCGGAGTCGCGGCCGAAATCGTGGACCCGGCCCTGCACGCGCCCGACGAGGTAGTCGAAGCGGAAGAACGACCGGCCGTCGCTCGCCGCCATGAGATCGCCCTGCGGACCGGACAGCGCGTAGCCGCGGCCGCTTCCCGGCCGCTGATTGGCGCGCCGCCCGCCGCCGCCGCCGGCGCGCACCGCGGTCTCCGGCAGCTCGAGCTTCCACATGTCGTCCAGGCCATCGAGCGACGCGGGCAGGGTCGGCGCGTCGAGGTCGGCGACCAGCGTGCGCGCCGCCTCGAGGCGACCGCGGCGCTGCGCATCGTCGGCGTCGCCCGCGGCGCGGGCGTAGGCGAGGTAGGCGCCGACGCGGCCGCGGTCCCAGGCGCGATCGGCGAGCCGGCGCCACGCCTGCGCCGCCGCGGGCGTGAAGGGATGCGCGATCGCCAGGCGTCGCAGGCCGGCGTCGTCGCCCGCCGGCAGCTCGCGCAGGCGGCGCTCGGCGATGCCGCCGATCGCCTCGGCGAAGCCCTCGGCCCAGCCGCGTTCGGCGAGCGCCGCGGCGATCGCCTCGCCCAGCGGAGCGAATACGCCATCGCGCGCGATCAGCTCATCGCCGTGCGCGGCGAGCAGGGCCTGGGCGCGCTCGTACAGCGCCGGGCTGCCGACGGCGGCGCCGGCGATCTCGTCGAACATCTCCTTGGCGTCGCGGCGCACCTCCCAGGTGGTGGCGACGATCGGTTCGACCGCGGCCTCGACCACCGGCCAGCCAGCGATGAGGACCGCGATCAGGACGAGGCGGCTCGGTAGGTCTCGCACGCCGTCGTTCTAGAGGCGGGCCTTGTCAAGCCAACGACGGAGAGAGGAACGCGCTTGTCGGCTGGCCATCTCCGTGATCATGCCCGGCCATGCCGCAGTTCGGCGCTGGCACCATCATCTCGGGCGACGCGAAGCTGATCCTCCTGGATTGCTTCGAGACGCTGGTCGCGCTCGAGGGCTCGCAGTACCGCGCGCGCAACGGGGTCGTCGCGTTCCTCGACCACTTCGCCGGCAAGGCCGACCTGGTCGTGGTGAGCGACGCCGAGGAGGAGACCGTCGTCAAGGCGCTGGACCAGGCCGGCCTGCAGTCGCGCATCAAGCGCATCTACCATGCCGGCAATGCCATCGTCCGCGATGGCGCGGGACGCATCCGCAAGCGCCTCGACGTGCCGCTGACCGATTTCAAGGTCCAGCCGCAGCAGGCCGTGTTCATCGGCGACAGCCCGCTCGATGCCGAGGCCGCGCGCCGCTACATGGTGCCGTTCATCCGCGTGCCGCGCAGCGAGGACCGCGCCTTCACCTTCACGCGCCTGATCGCCGGGCCCAGCCGCTACGACTCGAGCGAGTTCTCGGCGCAGTTCCTCGAGCAGTACATCGGCGAGCGCAAGCCGCCCGGCACCGCGGACGCCGCCGCTCGCGACGCGTCGAAGACGCCGGAACCGGCCCAGTTCAAGACGCCGGTGACCGACAAGCCCGATGCCCAACCGGCGCCGCGGTCCGACAGCAGCAGGAAGCCCGCCGTCGGAACCCCCGAGCCCGCCGCCGGAGGCGCGAAGAAGCCCGCTGATGCGCGCCCGGCGAAGCCGCCGTCGCCCGATGGCGGCGCGAAGAGGCCGGCGGCGCCGCCCGACGGCGGCAAGCCCAGCGACCGCCTCGGCGCGCTCGAGCCGAAACCCAAGAAGAAGCCGTGAATCCCGTCGTCCGCGACGGTCTCGCCCGGCTGATGGTCGGGCTGGCGGTGCTGTTCCTGCGCGTGCCGATCCGCTTCTGCTTCCGCTGCCGCGTGCGCATGGCGCAGGTGCCGCCGCATCCGGCGGTGTTCGCCGCCAACCACCGCAGCTTCGCGGATCCGGGGCTGGTGGGCATGTGGCTGCGCGAGCCGATCTCGTACTTCGCGCGCTCGGACCTGTGGGACGCGGTGATCTTCCGCTTCTTCCTCGAGGTCATGCGCAGCATCCCGGTCGAGCGCGACAACCCCGGCCTGTCGAGCATGAAGGGCGCCGTCGAGCGCCTGCGCCAGGGCATGTCGGTGCTCGCGTTCCCGGAAGGCACGCGCACGCGCGACGGGCGTCTCGGGCGGCTGCGCGACGGGCCGGCGCTGTTCGCGCGGCGCGCCGGCGTGCCGATCGTGCCGGTGTACCTGCACCGCAGCGAACGGGTGTGGCCGCGCGGAGCGATCGTGCCGCGCCTCGCCGGCGGCCGCATCGAGATCCGCTATGGCCGCCCGATCTCCTCGCCGCGCGGGCTTGACGCGCGCCTGGCCGATCGCGTGGTCACCGAGCGCCTGAGGCGCTGGATGCTGCGACAGGAACGCGAACTGCTGGCGTCGCGCGGCGCCTGACCGGGGGCACGCACTCGTACGTCCTTGTGGCGCGGCGGCGCGAGGGGTACGGTCGCGCCCCATGGACGCCCAGCCGCCGGTCGGATCGCCTCCCGCGGCTGCGTCCGTGCCGCCGACCGCGGGCGAGATCCTCGAGCAGTCCCTGCCGGAACCGCAGCGTTGGATCAACCGCTTCTGCGAGAACTGGATCTTCGCCTTCATCGTCGCGATGGCCATCCGCCACTTCGGCCTCGAGGCCTTCCGCATCCCGACGGCGTCGATGGAGCCGATGCTCTACGGCGATCCGGCGTTCACGCAGAGCGACCACGTCATCGTCGACAAGCTGGTCTCGCGTTTCCGCACGCCGCGGCGCTGGGACGTCACCGTCTTCCAGTTCCCCCAGCCCGAGATCATGGTCGGCGGTCGCGAGACCACGGCGATCGACGACCGCGGCGAGCGCCGCGACAGCTTCCTGACCAATCCGCTGGTCTACCGGAACTTCGTCAAGCGCGCGGTCGTGCTGCCGGGCGAGCGCTTCTACATCGCCAATGGCGATCTGTTCATCGAACGTCCCGACCAGCGCTTCACGATCGAGCGCAAGCCGGAGGAGATCCAGGAAGCGCTGTGGCAGGACGTCTACCGGCATCGCGCCGGCACCAGCTACCGGCCATGGGCCAACGGCCGCGGCACCGGGTTCGCGCCGCAGGACGGCAGCCTCGGCTTCCAGCTGGGCGGCGACGGCGCGGTGACCTTCACCCAGCCGATGCGCAACCTCTACGTCAAGCCGGGCCCGGTGCTCGCCGCCCGCAAGGGCCGCGACGGCGAGAAGCAGCAGGTCGAGGTCTCGATGCTCGATCCCGAGTTCACGCTCAAGGACGGCACCAGGGGGAATCTCTGGGATCTCGACCAGTGGCAGTTCATGCGCCTGACCAGCGCCGACCTCGACAACTGGATCCATGCGAAGGAGCTCAATGCGAGCATGGACGAGCACGTCGGCGACCTGCGCGTCCGCTTCGTCGTCGACCGCCTCGACGGATGGACGGTGCTGCGTCTCGCGGCCGGGCAGGCGCAGCGGATCGATCTGCGCCTGGCCGCGACCGGTTGGCAGCTGGACGTCGACGGCGCCGTCGTCGGCGAAGGATCCGGATCGCCGATCGGCAAGGCGGTGTCGCTGGCCACCATCGACGACCAGGCCGTGGCGACGATCGCCGGGGTCGAGGTCGCGCGGGTCGACCTCGCCCCGGTCGATCCCCAGCTGCACCAGGCGTCGATCTCGTGGTACGGCGATGGCGCGATCACCTGCTCGGATCTCACCGTCCAGCGCGACGTGCACTACAGCGCCAACGGCTTCCTCG
This sequence comes from Planctomycetota bacterium, assembly GCA_035627695.1. Taxonomy (GTDB): domain Bacteria; phylum Planctomycetota; class UBA11346; order UBA11346; family UBA11346; genus DASPLE01. The sequence continues at coordinate 29,135 of DASPLE010000143.1, read as the reverse complement.
AGCCGCTGGACGACGCCAAGCACGCCGCGGCGGCATACCGCGCCACGATCAACGCCGCCACCAACCGCGAGAGCGTGATCGCCTCGGCCAAGGCGCTGCGCGACATGAGCGAGGTCCGGGCCGCCGTCCGCGCCAAGCCGGTCGACCAGTTGACCGCGAGCGAGCGCGTCCAGCCCTGGGGCTACAGCGCGGAAACCGCCGCGACCGCCCCGGCCGATGGCTATCTGATGCTGGGCGACAACAGCCCGTTCAGCTGGGATGGCCGCAACTGGGGCTTCGTGCCAGCGATCAACCTGCGCGGCCGCGTCCTGGCTGTCGTCCTCTGGCCGAGTCGTTGGCATGTCGTGCGTTGACGATCGTGGTGCGAGCCTCTTTTAACCGAGTTCTCCACATCGGTTGCGGACCCGGGTTCCGTCAGTTCCGCGTGAAAAGCCCGCCAAGAGCCGCAGATGGGGGTGGCTTCGCGGTTGCAAGTGGCCAGTTCTGTGATGCTTACATCGTTTGAATCATTTCCGGACGAGGTCTCACGTGGAAATCTTGTCAAAACCCGAGCGGTGATCAGGTAGTTCTCCACAAATGCCGCTTTTCCTGGTCGAGAGCCTGTCCAAACGTTTCGGAAGCCGCCAGGTGGTCTCCGGCGTCGACATGCGCGTCGAGCCGTCCGAGATCGTCGGACTGCTCGGCGCGAATGGCGCGGGCAAGAGCACCACGTTCCGGATGGTCGTCGGCCTCCTGCCGGTGGATGCCGGCCGGATCTGGTTCACCAACCGCGACATCACCCGCCTGCCCATGTACGCGCGCTCGCGGCTGGGGATGGGGTACCTCGCTCAGGAACCCACGGTGTTCTCGCAGCTGTCGGTCGCCGACAACGTGCGCATCGTCCTCGAGCAGCATTATCCGCGGCGCGAACGCGAGGGCAGGCTCGAGCATCTGCTCGGCGAGCTCAGCCTCGGCCATCTCCGTTCCAGCCGCGCCGGATCCCTGTCGGGCGGCGAGCGGCGGCGCCTGGAGATCACGCGCGCCCTGGTCGTCGAACCCAAGCTCCTGTTCTTCGACGAGCCGTTCGCCGGCGTCGACCCCAAGAGCCGCGGCGACATCATCGCCATCATCCACCAGCTGCGCCGGCGCGGCATCAGCGTGCTGATCACCGATCACAACGAGACCGCGATCCTCGGCCTGGTCGATCGTCTCTACGTGATGAAGGACGGCAGCATCATGGCCGAGGGCACGCCCAAGCAGATCGTCAACAATGACGAGGTCCGCCAGGCCTATCTCGGCGAGAGCTTCCAGATGCATGGCCGCTTCGACGAGACTGGCCGACGCAAGAAGACCGATCCCGCCGACCTCCCGCCTCCGCCCGGGGAATCGTGATGGCCTCGCCTTGGGCGACCTCGCGCATCCAGGCGGTCGTCGGCGCCAGCTGGCGGCTGCGCGACGAACGCGTCGCCGAGCTGTGCTCGACCTGGAGCGGGCCGGTCAGGCGTGTCGCCGAGCCCGACGACCTGGCGGGGCTGCTGCTCGGGCTCGACACGCCGTCCCTTTTCGAGGAGCCGGCGCTGACGGTGGTGCGCGCGTCGGCGCCATACCTGAAGCGGCATCGCGAGACGCTAGCGAGCGCGATCGCGAGCGCCGTGCGTCCAGGCGGCGACGGCGGCGCGTTGCTGCTGGCCCTGGCTGAGATCGATGGGCGCGAGGCGCTCGCCAAGACCCTGACCAAGGCCGGAGCCCTGCACCAGGTCGACATCCCCGACGGCAAGCGCCTGTCCGGCTGGCTCGCCGAGCGCCTGACGCGCCATCCGCAGGGGGTCGACCGCCCGCGGCAGGTCGCCGAGGCGCTGGTCGGGCATCTCGGCGAGGACGTCGACGCGCTGCTCATGGCGATCGACGTCGTCGCCCTCCATGCCGGCGACCGACCCTTCGGTCCGGCCGACGTCGCCGCCGTGGTGGCCGGGGTCGGCGAGCGGCCGATCTGGGAATTCACCGGCGCGGTCATGGACGGCGCCGCCCGACGCGCCCTCGAGCTGCTGTACGCCGGCGGCGGCATGGAGGCGCCGCAGGCGGTCGGCTCGCTGATCAACGAGACGCGCAAGCTGATCGCCTGCTGCGACGCCCGGGACGACGACGAGGCCGCCCGCCTGGCAGGCGTCCGCGGCGGGGCGATCTTCTATGCCCGGCAACGCGCGCGCGCCCTCGGCAAGCCGATGCTGGTGCGCCTGATGACGGGTGCGTACCTGTGCCAACGCCAGTTGCGTCAGAGCGGCTATAACGGCGAAACCGCGCTCGAGCTGCTGGTGCTTCACGCACAGCGGATGATCAAGCCGCAGGGTCGGTAGCCGCTGCGCCCGCAGGGGGATACAACCCCGCCGGCGGACTGCATGGACATCTTCTTCTGCGACCTCTGCGGCGCGCGCGTCACCGATGCCGACCTCCGCGCCGGCCACGGCACCCGGCGCCGCTGGGACGTGATCTGCGGCACCTGCCTCGAGCAGGGCCATGGCCAGGAATGGCTCAGCGCCCGCGCCGGGGTCAAGCCGGCGGTCGCGGCAGCGGTGGCCGCGGCCGCTCCGGACTCGCCCGCCCCCAGCGCCGCCGCCGGCGTGCTCGACCTGGCCCGCGATCGCGCCCGCACGCTCGAGCAGGAGGAGGAGGCCGAGCGGATCGTGCCGCAGGCCGTCGCGCAGAAGCAGACGGCGGTCGACGACACCGACGTCGCCAGTGCGCCCGTCGACCACGTCGCCACGACGCGCGTGCCCAGCGATGCCGCCGCTCCCGACCTGGCCTCGGCCTCCGAGACCTTCGCGCGACTCGGCTCGCGCCCGATGCCCGCGAACGACGATCCGGAGATGCGCGACGACCTGATCGACGACATCGAGAAGGACCTGCCCGCGGGCATCACGCCGACGCCGGCGCCGGCGGTCTCGCCATTCGCGTTCGACGACAAGAAGAAGGAGCGCACGGGCGCCACCGGCGCGAGCGCGAAGTCCGGATCGGACCTGCGCGAGCCGAAGAGCGCGAGCGGCATGCGCAAGTCGCCCTCGGGCGTGCGCGCGAAGACCGGCTCGGGTTCGATCTCGCGGCCGGCTCCCGCGGCGAAGGGCGGCAAGAGCAGCTCCGGCAAGATCACGAAGCGCCGCCCCGCCCAGGACGACAGCGGGCGCACCGTCCTCAAGTACACCGCGATCAGCGGCCTGGTCCTGCTGCTGCTGATGGGCGCGTTCCTGGGCTACAAGGCGACGCAGACCAAGGGCGGCGGGACGACGGTCTTCCGCCCGCAGGCCGAGCTCGAGAAGTTCGTCACCGAGACCAGCGCGATCGTCAATTCGGCGTTGGCGAGCAAGGACCCCGCGGCCCTCAAGAAGGCCGGCGACCGCATCGACGAATGCGCCGCCAAGGTCGACGCCTTCGAGAAGATCGCGCAGGAACAGAAGCCGCCGTGGACCGAGGATCAGATCAACTACTTCATCGAGAAGCTGAAGTGGCAGCGCATCTACATGCTGCAGCGCAACATCAGGGACGAGCTGGTCAAACAGCAGGCCCAGTAGCGCGGTGCAGCCCACGGACGACGCGCGCGCGGATGCAGGATCGCGACCGCCGGCGCGGGTGGAGCCCCGTGCCGATGCGCGGGCCATCGCCTGGCAGGCGCTGCGCGCCGTCGAGGACGGCCGCGCCGATCGCCTCGGCGACCTGATCGCCGCCAACGGCGCGACCGACGAGGATCTCGGCCTGGCGCGCGAACTGGCATTCGGCGTCGCCCGCCACCACCGGCTGTACGACTTCCTCGCCGACCCGTTCCTGCGTCCCGGCGACCAGCCGCCGGACCTCAGGCGCGTGCTGCGTCTCGGCGCGCATCAGCTCTTCGCGCTCGACCGCGTGCCGCCGCATGCCGCCGTGCACGCCACGATCGAGACCCTGAAGCAGTGCGGTTCGCCGCGCCTGGCGGGCGTCGCCAACGCGGTGCTTCGCCGCCTGTCGGAGATGCGCCTCGCGGAACGATCGGGCGACGGGCCGGAGGGGCGCCTGCCGCCCGAGGCGCTGCCCGACGACCCCGCGGTGCGCCACAGCCTGCCCCCGCTGCTGGTCGCCGATGCGCTCGCGAGCGATCCGCCCGGCGGCGCTGCGGCGCTCGCGGCGCTGAACCGCCTGCCGCACCTGTGCACGCGGACGCGTCCGGGGCGGCCGCGCCCGAACGGGACCGGCATCCTGCGCCAGGACGGCGCGTGGACCTGGTGGTCCGACCCGCGCGCGGCGCTCGCGGGTCCGGTCGCGTCGGGCGATGCGGTCGTCCAGGACCGTGCCCAGGGCGAGCTGGTCGACCTCGCGGCGCCGCGCCCGGGCGACCTGATCCTCGACTGCTGCGCCGCGCCCGGCGGCAAGGCGCTGGCCTTCATCGATCGCGGGTGCCGGGTCGTAGCGGCGGATCTCTCGCCGGTGCGCCTCCGCGCCATGACCCTGCCGGCGCCGACGATGGCGATGGACGGGTGCCGGCCAGCGGTGGTCCCGGCGTTCGACCTGGTGGTGGTCGACGCGCCGTGCTCGAACAGCGGCGTGCTGGCGCGCCGGCCCGAAGCCCGGTGGCGCTACGACCGCGAGCATCTCGCCGATCTCGGCAGGCTGCAGCGCGACCTGCTCGGCGCCGCCGCGACGCGCGTCATCCCCGGCGGCAGGCTGATCTACGCGACGTGCAGCATCGCCCAGCGCGAGAACCAGGCCGTCGCCCATGGCCTGCACGGCTGGCGGATCCTCGCCGAGCGATGCTCGTGGCCGGACGAGTGGCGCGCGGGCGGCTACGCCGCGGTGCTGGTCAGGGCCTAGTCCGCGTCGGGTTCGGATTCATAGTCCGCCGCGTGCAGGCGAGCGCGATCCAGGCGAGCATCCGAGACGACTGGGTCGTCGCCCTCGCCGCGCATCGCGACGCGGTCGCGAGCGCCAGGCGCGGGTCACCGCGCTGGTGCGGTGGACGGCTGATGGAGATCGGCGCGATCGTCTGCGCCGCGGGTGTGCCGGTGTCGCTCGCGCTCATGAACATCGGCTTCGTAGCGATGCTCGCGGGAGCGCTGCTCGCGCGTGCGCCGCTCTGGCGCATGCCCGGGTTCATCGCCGGCTGCGCATTGTCGGCGTGGATGCTGCTCAGCGTGATCGCGACCATGGCGCTCGGCCGCGATGACGATCCCGCCAAGGGTTTCGCCCTCGGCTATGTCTGGCTGGCGCCGTCGCTGGTGGCGTTCGCCGTCCAACGGCCGCGTATACGACCATGGATCGTGCAGGTGCTGGCGTTCGGCATGCTGTGCGCCGCGGTACTCGCGGCGACGCAGTTCTGCCTCGGCTGGGATCATCGGCAGAAGCCGTGGCGGATCGATGCAGGCGACGGGTTGCGTTGGGAACGCGGCAGCGGCTTCTTCGCCAGCGGCCTGACGCTGGGCGGTGTCGCCGCGATCGTCGGCCTGACGCTGCGCGGCGAGCGCGGCCACCGCCGGTGGCGACATGCTGGCATCGCCGGCGCGGCTCTGGCGCTGGTCGTGAGCAGGTCGCGCATGGCCTGGCTCAGCGTGTTCGCGGGCTGGTGCGTCGCGACGGCGATCGCGCGGCGCTGGCGCCGCCTCGCGTTGGCGGTCCTCGTCCTGCCCGGGATCGCGGTCGCCGCGCTGTTCGCATTCAAGCCCGATGCCCTGAAGGCGACCGCGCGCGGCGAGGACGGCCGCTGGGTGATCTGGAGCACCTCGGCGACGCTGATCGCCGATCATCCGCTGATCGGCTGTGGCGGTCGGGCCGCGTTCAACCGCAAGTACCGTGAGCGTTGGCGCGATCGCTACGGCGATGGTGCCGGGCTCTTCGTCGTGGAGCCATCGGTCGAGCACGCGCACAACAGCCTGCTCGCGGTCGCCGCCGAACACGGCGTCCCAGCGACCGCGCTTCACGTCGCGTGGTGGTGTTCGATGATCCTGGCGGCCTGGCGGCGTCGCCGCGCCGCGTCCGATGCGTGGGAGACCTTCGCCGCGATCGCGATCGCGGTGCTCGTCGCCGGTCTGTTCAACAACATCGCCGGCCAGGGCGAATATGGCCACGCGCTCGGTCTCGGTCTCGGTCTCGCGTGGGCGTCCCTGGGCGGCACCGCGATCGCCGCGACCGTCCTCGCGGCGCAGCAGGATCAGTAGGCTCCGCGCCCGAACGCGACCACCCAGGCGGTGCGCGCGAGGATGTGGAGGTCGAGCCACACGCTCCAATTGCGCGCGTAGTACGCGTCGTAGCCGATGCGTTCATCGTAGGTCGTGTCATTGCGTCCGGAGACCTGCCAGAGGCCGGTCATCCCCGGCTTGATCTTCCCGTAGAGATGGAAGCGGTCGAGATAGCGCTCGACCTCGGCCTGCACGATCGGCCGCGGCCCGATCAGGCTCATCTCGCCGCGCACCACGTTCCACAGTTGCGGCAGTTCATCGAGGCTCGTGCGGCGCAGCACGCGTCCGACGCGCGTCACGCGGGGATCTTTGCGAAGCTTGTGGTCGCGCTCCCATTCCAGCTTCAGCGCCGGATCGCGTGCCAGGTGGCTCGCCAGGACGGCGTCGGCGTCCATCGCCATCGAACGGAACTTCCAGGCGCGGAATCGCCGCCCTCCCTGGCCGATGCGCGTCTGGGCATAGAAGACCGGCCCACGGCTGGTGGTGCGGATGGCGACTGCGATCAGCAGCGTCAACGCGGCGGCGATCAGCCCCAGCGGCACCAGCAGCACCAGATCGAACAGGCGTTTGCGCAGGCGCGGTCCGGAGAGCAGCAGGCGCTGCTGCACCTCCAATCCGGGGACACCGCCGAGATCGCGCGTCGACATCCACATCAGCGACTGGCCGAACAGTTCGGGGACGACGATGAGATGCGGGAAGATCTTCCCGTAGCGCTCGATGGCGGCGAGGAGCCGTCCCGGCGGCTGATCGGCCATCGTCACGATGGCATAAGGCACATGCAGGTCGCGTCCGAGCACCGGAGCGAGCTGCTGCTTGCCGAGGATCGGGACGCCGTCGATGGACGCCTCGGTGGTCGCTTCATCGGAGAGCACCGCGAACGGCTTCATGCCGAGCTCGGGATGCGACCTGATCGATCTGACGACTGCTTCCGCCGCCGGTCCCGAGCCAAGCACCACGACGGAGGCTCCCCACCACGGGCGGCCGCACAGCGCCTTGCGCAGCAGCCCTCGGGCCGTCGGCACGACCACGACCGAGAAGGCCCATGCGATGACGAACGCTCCGCGCGAGAAGAGCGGACCTCCCTTCGACAGGAAGATCGCTGCCGCGAGCACGAGGTAGACCAGGGTGATCACCAAGGTGGACCGGCGGAGCTCGTCGGCGGGCCCGACCGCGACCGGGGGATAGAGGCCGACGAGCGCGAACGCGATCACGAACGGCACCGGAGTTATCCAGACCGCGCGCCAGACCTCGGGCTGGATAACCCCGTCGGCCAAGTCGCGCAGCACGATCGCGGAGGTCGCGCACAACAGCAGCGAGAACACGTCGCAAGCGAGAACCAGCGCGCAGGTTACGCGCGGACGCGTCAGGGGCTGATGCGTGAAGGGCGCGATCGTCCGTGCTTCAGGAGCGGGTCGTATCACGGCGAGGCGATGCGGCTCTGGGCACCGAGTCGACGAATCCAGCGTACGCGATGCCGTCGAATGGACCTCTCCCTGGTCATGGCTGCAGGTAAGCCCGTCGTCCGGCCCAGGCAAGGCGCAGTGGATGCGCGCGGCGCGTATTTCGTTGAAGCTTGCGAGGTCGCCCGGTGGGGCCGTCCGGAGGCGAGTTAAGGACTCTGCCCTGGGAGGCATGGCCATGGTTGCAGGGTCATCTGCGGTCGCCGAATCGGAGCTGAGCCTCCGCCAGCCGCCGCCGCCGCCGGCCGCCTTCCGCGCGCATGTCGTGGATCCCGCACCGTCGGTCGATCTCGAGTTCAGTCTGATCTATGCGATGCGTTGCATCTTGCGACGGCGACGGATGGCCGGGACAGTGCTCCTGATCGCGATGCTCGCCGGCGCGGCGGCGGCCATGGCTCCGCGCAGCCATGACTACACCAGCGTCATCCAGCTGGGAGCGCGCGAAGTCAGGAACGAGATGACCGGCACGCTCTCGACGCAGCCCCTCGAATCGCTGGCGGCGGTGGCGGTCAAGTTCGACAACGTGTTCGTTCCAGCCGCGCAGCAGTTCTTCAAGGAGCAGATCCTGGTCAAGCTCGTGGTCGCGAGTTCCGGCGACATCGCCGTGCTGAAATCGACGGCGCCGCTAGCGCAGATGGAGGGACAGCACGCCGTGCATCGACGCCTGAGCGACATCATCATCGCCGACCAGCAGAGCCTGGCCGGCGATGCTCCGGGAATCTCGCGTGAGACGCGAGCCATCAGCATCGGCTTGGTCTCGCATTCCCCCACCGACATCGCGCCGCTCGTGCGTTTCGCCGCCGCTCTGGTCATCGGCCTCGTCAGCGCGGCCGCGCTCGCGCTCTGCGCCGACCTGATCGCTGCGGCGGCCGCCGTCGAACATCGCGCAACGGGTGCATAAGCACCAGGAATTCGAGGAGGCGCGGTTCGCCGCGCGCGGTTGGATCGCGATCATTGCGATCTGCCTGCTGTTCGCGCCGAAGGTGAACCTGATCGAGGTCCCGGGTCAGACCGCGGGGCTGCGCGTCGATGATCTGGTGCTCGCCGTCCTGGCGGTGCCGCTCGCCATGGCCTACCGCGGCCTGGAGCGCGACCGGGTCTGCCTGTGGATCGCGGTCGTGGTTGCGCTGGGAGGAGTGTCCTGCGTCGTCGGCGACGGCAATGTGCTCTACGCGGCCCGACTGCTCGAATACGCCGTGTTCCTGCTCGCCGGACGTTTTTCGGGCCTGGACATGGGTCGAGTGGCGAAGGTCTGGATCGGCACCCAGCTCTCGGTCGCCTGCCTGCAGGAACTGCACATCGTCGGCGTCTTCCGCGACGGCATCTACCTGGTCCCTCAGCAGGTGGACCGCGCTTTCGGCACCACCGGTGGCCCATGGGAACTCGCCGCGGTGACCGGACTGGCCTCGGTCGTCGCGCTCGCCACCCACCAGCGTCATGACGCGAAGCGCGTCCTCGTCCACGTCGCCGCGCTGGCGATCCAGATTCTCGCCGAATCGCGCACCGGTCTGGTCGTGCAGTCATTCATCCTCTGCTTCGATCTGGTCGGCGCGCGGCTCGGCCCGGCCGCGGTCTTGACGACGTGCGGGCTCGCGATCGTCGTCGCCTGCGAAGTCGTCATCGCCGACCGGCTCGATACATCGGCGCTGGTGGCGGCGGCGCGCGGGCTCGGCGGTGACGAGCCTTCTGCCCTCCACGAGCTCGCCGAGGTGGAGGGCCTGGCGAACGTCGACGACCTGAGCATGGCGGTGCGCGCCGAAAAATGGTCGTTCACGTCGTCGACGTGGCTTCAGGGCGGATGGCTGGCCATCCTCCTCGGGGTCGGGCAGGGACATTTCGGACCAGCGGTGGATGGCGGTTGGCTGAGGATCCTGTGTGAGAGCGGGATCATCGGTTTGATGGCCTACATCGGATTCCTCGCCGCCCTGCGACGCACGGTGGCTTCGGGCTGGACCGTCCCGGTGACGCGCCTGGGTGGCGAATGGGCGACCTGCCTCCTCATCGCCTTCGCCGCGCACATGGTATTCATCGATGTGCACCTCTCGTACAAGACGATGGCGTTCCTCCTGCTGCTGGCGGGTTCGCTCGCGGCGTGCCCCGTTCGTCCGTCGTGGTCGACGTGGATCGACCGGTACGGCGGCGTCCGACTCCCCGCCGGCGTGACTCGGCAGGTTGCGCGTGGGGGTCGGCATTTCGGGGTTTCGGAGGCTTCGGATGCTTGACCTCATCCGGCGCCGGCGTGATAGTCCGCGCCCCATGCGACACACGCTCTCCGCCGCCCATGCGGTGATCGCGACGCGCGGATGAATTGGCACGCGCATCGGCTCCGAAGGCTCGGCTGCATCCTGGTTCCGCCGTGGCCCAGGCGATGAGCACTCGCAAGGTCGCCTTCATCACCGGCGTCACGGGTCAGGACGGCTCCTACCTCGCCGAACTCCTCATCGCCAAGGGCTATGTCGTCCATGGGATGAAGCGTCGCTCCTCGTCGTTCAACACCGAGCGTGTCGACCATCTCTACGACGAGACTCCGGCGTCGCACGAGGTCAGCCCGAACTTCAAGTTGCATTACGGCGACCTCGCCGACACCGGCAATATCATCCGTCTGGTGGCCGAACTGAAGCCCGACGAGATCTACAACCTCGGCGCGATGAGCCATGTGCGCGTCTCCTTCGAGATCCCCGAGTACACCGGCAACATCGATGGCCTCGGCACCTTGCGCCTGCTCGAGGCGGTGCGGTTGCTGGGACTGGTCGACAAGACGCGCATCTATCAGGCGTCGACATCCGAGCTCTACGGCCTGGTGCAGGAGATCCCGCAGCGCGAGACCACGCCGTTCTACCCGCGCTCGCCCTACGCCGTCGCCAAGCTCTACGCCTACTGGATCACGGTGAACTACCGCGAGGCGTACGGGATGTACGCGTGCAACGGGATCCTCTTCAACCACGAGTCGCCCCGTCGCGGGGCGACCTTCGTCACCCGCAAGGTGACGCGCGCCATCGCGCGGATCCACTGCGGCCTGCAGAAGCGCCTGCATCTCGGCAATCTCGATTCGCTGCGCGACTGGGGGCATGCCCGCGACTACGTCGAGATGCAGTGGCTCATGCTCCAGCAGGACAAGCCCGAGGATTTCGTGATCGCGACCGGCCAGCAGGCCAGCGTCCGCACCTTCGTCGAGCTCTGCTGCGCCCGCGTCGGCATCACGCTGCGCTGGGAGGGCCAGGGGCTGGATGAGCGCGGCATCGATGTCGCGTCGGGCCAATGCGTCGTGGATGTCGATCCGTTCTACTTCCGTCCGACCGAAGTCGCGTCTCTGCTCGGCGACGCTTCGAAGGCGCGCGAGCGCCTCGGATGGACCGCGCGGACCACGCTCGAGCAGCTGGTCGCCGAGATGATGGAGGTCGATCTGGCCGAAGCGCGTCGCGATCGCGTCGCCATGGATCACGGCTTCGCGGTCAACGACCAGCGCGAGTGACCGCGTCGGGGCAACAAGCCCCGTGCCGCCGCCATCGCCACGCGGTCAGAGCTGGACGATCTCCAGTTGCGGCAGCGGGAAGACCAGCCGGCGCCCGCGGAAACGGGGATTGTTGACGAAGAACGACCGGAAGTGCCAGGGAAGGACGACGAGGTAGTCGGTCTCCTGCGCCAGGACCTCGGCTTCGGCCAGGATCGGAATCCTCGTCCCGGGGGTGAAGCATCCGTACTTCTCGGCGTTGACCTCGCCGATGACCTGCATCTGGTCCGGCCGGACGTCGCAGTACTGCAGCAGGACATTCCCCTTCGTCGATGCGCCGATGCCCGCGACGCGCTCGCCACGGCGCGCGCACGCGTCGAGGAACGTGGTGACGGCCGCGCGAGCTCCCGCGGTACGCGCGGCGAAGGCGTGATAGGGGGCGAGCGTATCCAGCCCGAGGCGCTTCTCCTCCGCGATCACCGCGTCGATCGCCGTCTGGTCGCGCGCATGGGTCGAAGCGCGGTGCGCCAGGGTCAGCGAGAAGCTGCCGCCATTGACGTCGTTGAACTCGATGTCGATAGCGACGAGGCCCGCGCGCTCGGCGGCCCAGAGGATGGGGCCCAGCGCATAATACTCGATGTGCTCGTGGCACACCGTGTCGTACGAATTGGTGGTGAGCATGCTCGGCATGTAGCTCTGCTCGGTCACCCAGATCCCATCGGCGTCGAGCGACGCGGCCACGTCGCGCATGAAGGCGAGCGGATCGGGCAGGTCGTAGAGCATCGAGAACGAGGTGATGACCTTGGCCTTGCGGCCAGGGAATTCGCGGGCGAAGCGTTCGCGCGTGAAGAAGTCGGGGATCAGGCGGACGTGCTTGGGATAATAGGTATGGAACTTCACGCCGGTCGGGTCGATGCCCACCAGGTCGAGGTCCTCCGGATAGCAGCGGAGCGTGGTCGAATCGTTGCTGCCGATGTCGATGACGAGGTCACCAGCGCGAAGCGCGACCCGCGCGCGGATGCGTTCGACCTTGCCGCGCAGGTGGGCGACCATGCTCGGATTGAGACCCGATCGGTATCCGTAGTTGTGCCCGTACATCTCGCTGAGGTCGAAGTCGTGCTCGAGCTGCAGCAGCCCGCAGTTCGCGGCGGTGCCGGCATGGCATTTGACCAAGCGCATCGGCCCGCTGGTCACCTCGGTGCTGCGCTCGGCCGGGAATATCCCGGTCAGAGCCTGATAGCCGAGGTCGAGAACCCGCACGAGATCGGTGTTTCCACACAGCCGGCAGCGTTGGATCGACGTGATCATGCTTCATCCTTGCGCTCGTCGAGCGCGGCGACGTCGGCGTCGACCATCATCTCGACGAGATCGGTGAACGTGGTGCGGGCGTGCCATCCGAGCAATGCGCGGGTCCTGGCCGCCTCACCGCAGATCAGGCCCGGCTCGACGCGTATCAGCGTCGGGTCGATGCGGACGTGGTCGCGATAGTCGAGTCCGAGCCTCGTGAACGCCGAGGCGCAGAACTCCCGGACCGAATGGGTCTCGCCGCTGGCGAAGACGTAATCGTCCGCCGCTTCGCGCTGCAGCGCGAGCCACATGCCGCGCGCGACATCGCCGGCGAACGACCAGTCGCGCCGCGCGTCGAGATCGCCCAGGACGACCTCGCCGCCGCCGGCGCGGGCGATGCGCGCGGCATGGGATGTCACCTTGCGGGTCAGGAAATGGCGACCGCGCCGCGGGCTCTCATGGGGAAAGAGGATCCCGTTGACGACGTGCATCCCGTGGCGCTCGCGATAGATGCGCGACAGCGCATGCGCGTATGCCTTCGCCGCGCCGTACGGGCTCGCGGGGCACAGGGGCGTGTCCGCGGATTGGGGCGGCGGGGTCGCGTGCCCGAACATCTCGCTGCTGCCGGCCTGGAAGAACCTGCACCGCGGCCGCTCCTGCCTGATCGCCTCGAGCAGCGTCACGACGCGCAGGCCGAGTTCGTTCCCCGCCTGGCGCGGGTGTTTCCAGCAATCGGGCGAGAAGCTCATCGCTGCGAGATTGTAGACCTCGTCCGGCGCGTGCGCCGCGATGGCGGCGCCCACAGCCTGCTCATCGTCCAGGTCGAGTTCGATCAGCGCGAGGCGGGAGGCGACCGACGCGAGGTTGGCGGGCTCGCGCGGGGCGCCTGGGCGGATGGTACCGATGACGCGATAACCCTCGCCGACCAGGAGTTCGGCCAGGTACGAGCCGTCCTGGCCCGCGACGCCGGTGATCAGCGCAGTCGGTTTCATTTCCGAGTCCGCCCGGCGAGGACGCTGTAGCGGCTGTTCGCGAGTTCGACCAGGGTGGCGGGCGAGCAGCGCGGGCGTTTGATGATGAAACCGGCGTAGGCGATGAGGTTCGCGATCCGACCCGGGAACCAGGCGATCGCCAACAGCGCCCAGCGCTTCAGCAGCGCGGGGCGCTCGGGCATGATCAGACGTCGGTACACCGCGCGGTCGTAGGATCCCTTGGCGCGATAGAGGAAGACGAGTGCCAACGACCGCCAGGGTTGGCGCGGGCAGGCGCGGGCTCGGACCGGTTCGGGCAGGGCCGATAGCGACCAGATGAGTCTCGGCATCTTGAACAACCAGATCTCGAAGCTGCGTCCGGTCCATTGCGCGTTGCCGAAGCGCAGCGTGATCAGCGGCTCGGCGAGGATGAAGGACGGCTTGGGCAGCGGCGCCTGGAAGATCACCCCGAGATGGATGAGCTCGCTGCCGAGGTACGCGTCGTGCGGGCGGGCCAGCCACAGCGTCCGTTCGATCACCACGCCGCCGATGAAGGTGAGGTACGACACCGTCAGGCTGAAGAGCTCGGCGAGATCGGCGATCTCCTGGTCGGCGTGGACGCGCAGGCGGCGTTCCTCGAGCCGCGCCGCGAGATCCGCCGTGCGGATCTCGGCGTTCACCACCACCAGGCTGAAGCGCCCGCCCGAGACGGCCGCGAGGACCGTGGCGATCGCTCCCGGCTTGAGGGGGTCGTCGTCCGACATCAACCAGCAGTACTCGCCACGCGCGTAGCCGACGGCCTTGGCGAAGTCGACATCGACGCCGCCCTTGATCGGTTCGCGGACATAGCGGATGCGATCCGGGAAGCGATCGACGAACGGCGCGACGACCGCCGCGGTGTCGTCCGGAGACGCGCCGTCGACGATGACGATCTCGACGCCATCGATCCCCTGATCGACGATGCTGCGCAGGCTCTCGCCGAGAAAGCGCGCGCGGTTGTAGGTCGCGATGCAGATGGACAGGCGAGGCGGTCCGGCGGTCATGACGGCACCGGTCGCGACGCGCGCATCCGCTTGAGCGATCTGGCCATGTCCAGCAGCAACGCGGGGGTCAGGCGGAGGATCCAGTACCCGATCCATGGACGCGCGCCGGCGCCGGCGGTGATCGCGGCGTACAACTCGAGCAGCCGGGCGATGTCGGCGCCGCGTCCGGTGCGATGCAGCAGGGCCTTCTGCGCGAGCATGGTGCGCAGGGTGTACTCCGCGCGCAGCAGCCGCGCGACCTGGCGCCGCGCATCGCCGACCCCGGCCAGATACACCTCCGCGAGCCGGAGATACCCGTCCACGGCGATGCCGACCCGATGGACGATGCCGCGCTCGGCGAAGGAATCGTTGTCGCCGCGCTTGAGGCTCCATGCCAGCGGCACGTGCCGGACGGATAATCCGCCCGGCAGATGCGCGAGCAGGCGCGCCGCATGGCTCCAGCACGAGCCGAGGAACGAGCCGTCGTACGGGCTCGAGTTCCAGCGGCTGCGTCGGAATATGTTGGCGCCGCAGAAGCTGAACACCGCCTGGGTGTTCACCGCCTGCTTCAGGTACGCCGTGATCTCGGGCTGATGCAGCAGGCGGAACGTCTGCTCGCGGCGATCGCGCAGGTTGCGGTACGGTCGAGGGTTGCGCAGTGCGAGATCGCAGAGCACGGTTTCGCAGAGGATGATGTCCTCGCCGCCGCCTATGCGAGCGGCCAGTTGGGCGACGGCTCCGTCGACCATGATGTCGTCCGCGCTGAAGGTCCAGACGTACTCGCCGCGGCACGCCGCGACGGCGAACTCGAGGTCGCGGTCGATGCCGCCGCGCTGCTCGCGCCGGATGTAGTCGAGACGCGGGAAGCGCGATGCGAAGCGCGCGACGACGGTTGGGGTATCATCCGTCGAACCGCCGTCGAGGATGATCACCTCGACGCCCGACAGATCCTGACGCGCGATGCTGTCGAGGGTCTCGCCGATGTAGGAGGCGAAGTTGTAGGTCGGGATGCAGATCGAAAGCCAGGGCGCCGCCGCGTCGTTCGTCGTTCCGCCGCGTTCAGACATCCCCGGCCTCGTGGAACGGCAGGCCGCCGACCAATCGTTTCAGCCGGCGACGGAGGAACGCCGGCATGATGCACTGCGCCAGCCGCCCCGCGCGATACCGCCACCAGAGCCGGCTCCGGCGGCGCTGGAAGGTCGCGATGTCAAACCGGGACGCCAACTCGCGGTCGGTCTCGGTGATGAACCAGTCATTGACGCCGGTCCGGTGGACGTTGGCGTAGCCCTGCTGGCGCAGGTGCCGTACCACGGTGCCGTCGCGACCGTGGCTGTTGTCCTCGACGATGACGATGCGGGGCTTCCAGCGGGCGAGGTCCAGGCCGCGGAGCACGCGCATCTCCGCGCCCTCGACGTCGATCGTCAGGAAATGGATGTCGTCGACCTTCGCCCGCTCGAGGATGCGATCCAGGGTCTCGGTCTCGACGCGGATGGTCTGCAGGTGCGCGCCTTCGCGCTGGACCTGCCCGCGCAGATCGGCGGTATCGGCCATCGACGACATGCCGTCGGCGCCGACAGCGACATGGAACTCGCATTGGCCCGCGGCTTCGGCCGCGGCGCGGCAGATCACCGTCGCGCGCGGCCTGGCGAGCGCGATCCGCTCGCACAGCCACGGGATCGGCTCGACGACCACGGTGGTCCAGCCGATGAGTTCGAAGTGATAGGTGTTGCTGTTGAGGATCCCGTCGTTGCCGCCGACCTCGACGCACGTGCCGCCGCCGATGCCGGAGAAGATCTCGGCGAGCAGCCGATCCTCGCCGAACTGGCTGAAGAACCGCATCCTGTCGGGCGTGTCCTGGCGATCGGTCGTCGTCGTCATCGCGTCCACCGGACGCGCAGGCGACGCAGATGCTCGGACATCATGCTCGTGGGGAAGACGCGGCGCGCGAAACCCGCCGCCAGCAGCCACGAGGCGAGCGCCGTCGCCGCCAGGACCACGGTCAGGGTCGGCCGGCTGGCATCAGACCCCAGGAACAGGGACGTGATGAGCGGTAGCGGCACGGCGGCGAGCAGGACCGGGACGACCGCCAGCGTCCAATCGATGCCGATCGGTTTCGCCGTCAGCCGGTTGGTGATCGGCAGGCCGATGCAGAGGTACAGCAGATTGCAGACGCTCCACGACACCGCTCCGCCTGCCGCTCCCCAGCGCGGCACCACGAGCAGAAGTCCGATGGCGAGGGTCGCGAGCATCATCAGGTTCAGGGCTATGCCGATTCCCGGGCGGCCGATCGCCAACTGCAGTGCGAAGGGGACGTTCATCAAGGCGTTCGCCATGGTTCCGGGAAGCGCGAGCGAGACAAGAACAGCGGCCGAGGCGGCCAGGTCGGGCTTGCCGGTCCACGCCATGATGACGGCGTAGGGATTGAGCAGCATGGTCATCGCCACGGGCATGACGAGCCAGGCCATGAGCTGCGATCGGTCGAGGTAGCACCTGGTCAGCGCCTCGCCCGGCCCGCCGCCGGCGAGCGCCGCGAGGCGCGGAACCGTGATGCTGAAGATCGGCGCGATGAGCATCAGCAGCCCGCCCACCGCCGTCATCGCGAAGGTGTACAGCCCGAAGGCCTCGAGCGTCAGGACCTTGCTCAGGACCAGCTTGTCGACGTGCGTGATCGCCACCGCGGTGACCGCGATGACCCCGACGCCGGCGATGAATCGCATCCGGCGCCGCAGGACCGACCAGTCGACACGTCCCGTCGCTGGAGTCGCTCGGTACAGCGCCCAGCGGTAGGCGACCGCCAGCGCCAGGGCGACGGTGCACTGCCAGGCCGCGACCTCGGGCAGCGAGCCATGTGCGAGCGCCAGCACGATCACGTTGCCGCCGTGGAAGAGGGCGACTCCGGCGATGCGGATCCCGGCCACGGTCGCGAAGCGTTCCTGGCCGCCGAGCGCGGCGGCATAGTACGCACTCATCCAGTTGCCGCATATCGTGCCGATCATGAAGCCGATGGCGGTCGCCACATCGCCCGCCGTGAGCTCGACGATGGTCAGCCATGATTCCGCGAGCCACGAGCAGGAGAGGCCGAGGGCGATGGCGAACACGAATGCCGCGCCCGCGTAGAACGCTTCGCCGACGCGCAGGAGGCTGAGCGCCTCCGGCTGGCCGCGTCGCGATGCCATCATCTGGTTGACCGTGGTCGCGATCCCGAAGTCGAACAGCTGCAGGATCGCGGCGAGGGGGATCTGGAAGCAGATGACGCCCCACGCCTCGAGCCCGAGGCGGGAGACGTAGAAGGGCACCATGGCGACCTGGAGGAACCCGGAGAGGAGGCTCGCCGAGAGCGACCAGGTCAGGGCGCGCTTCATCGCAGGGACCGGTCGCGAGCGGGTCGGTGCCGGGAGCGCGCGCTGCCGAGTCGGGCTGGCCAGGACGATGGCCGGCCGCGGATCATGCGCTGCGGTCGAGCCGGCCCTGGCGGCGCAGGTGCGGATCGCTGATCGACCGGATCCAATCGGGATTCGCGAGATACCAGTCGATGGTCCTGCGCAGCCCCGCCGCGAACACGTTCGACGGTTTCCATCCCAGATCGCGCTCGATCGCCGACGCGTCGATGGCGTAGCGGCGGTCGTGTCCGGGCCGGTCGGCGACGAAGGCGATCTGCTCGCGCCGCGACTTGCCGTCGGCCCGCGGGCGCGACGCGTCGATCAGATCGCAGACCAGGTGGACGATGTCGATGTTGGCCTGCTCGTTGTGGCCGCCGACGTTGTAGGTCCTGCCCGGCGCGGCGCGGCGGATGATGGCGCCGATCGCGCGGCAGTGGTCCTCGACGTAGAGCCAGTCGCGCACGTTGCGGCCATCGCCGTAGACCGGCAGCGGCTTGCCGGCGAGCGCGTTCAGGATCATCAGCGGGATGAGCTTCTCGGGGAACTGGTATGGGCCGTAGTTGTTCGAGCAGTTCGAGATCGTCACCGGCACGCCGAAGGTGCGGTGCCAGGCGCGGACGAGGTGGTCGGACGCCGCCTTCGAGGCGCTGTACGGACTGGACGGATCGTACGACGTGGTCTCGGTGAAGAAGCCGGTCGGTCCGAGGGATCCGAAGACCTCGTCGGTGCTGACGTGGTGGAAACGGACGTCGCGGCGATCGCCCCAGGCCGCGCGCGCCGCCTGCAGCAGGGTGAACGTGCCGACTATGTTCGTGCGGATGAAGTCGGCGGGTCCGTCGATCGAGCGGTCGACATGGCTCTCGGCGGCGAAGTGGACGACCGTGTCGATCGCCTCCTCGGCGAACAGCCGTCCGACCAGCGCCTCGTCGCCGATGTCGCCGTGGACGAAGCGGTGGCGATCGCCGTGGCGCGAATCGACCGAGGCGAGGTTGGCGCGCGAGCCGGCGTAGGTCAGCGCGTCGAGCGTCACCACCCGCACGGCGCGGTCGTCGGCGAGCAGCCAGGCGACGAAGTTGGCGCCGATGAACCCCGCTCCCCCGGTGACCAGGACGCGGCGCGGTTGGTGCGGTGCGGTCGGTGACGTCTCAGCCATCGGGCCAGGTCCTGGTGAAGGCGGCGAACGCGTCGCGCCAGTGCGGCATCGGCGGCAGATGGTGGCTGCGCAGCGCGACCTTGTCGAGCGACGAGTTGGCGGGCCGCGGCGCCGGCCTCGGGAACTGCGCGGTCGTGCACGGGCGCACGCCGCGCGTCGACCCGCGCCACTCGAGGATCTCGCGCGCGAAATCGAACCACGTGGTCTCGCCTTCGCAGCTCAGGTGCACGGTCCCCCGGATGCCGCGCGCGATGAGCAGCCCGAGGTGGTCGGCCACCGCGTCGGTGGACGTCGGATTGCCGCGCTGGTCGTCGACCACGTTCAGCGGCCCGCCGGCCTGTGCGGCGAGCTTGGCCATGGTGTGGACGAAGCTCGGGCCGCCCGCGCCGTAGAGCCAGGCGATGCGGGCGATGAGGTGGCTCCGGCACCGCTCGCGCACCGCGATCTCGCCGGCGAGCTTGCTCTGCCCGTAGACCGTGCGCGGTCCGGTCGCGTCGTCCTCGCGGTAGGGCCGATCGAGATCGCCGGGAAAGACGTAGTCGGTGGAGATGTGGACCAGGGTCGCGCCGGCCCGGTCGCATGCCGCGGCGAGGTCGCCGGCGCCGTGCGCGTTGACGGCGAAGGCGCGTTCGCGGTCGGACTCGCAGGCGTCGACGGCGGTCATCGCGGCGCAGTTGACGACGATGGTCGGCCGCCGCGCGTCCAGCGCCGCCGCGATGGTCTCGGGGCGGGTCAGGTCGACCTGCGCCCGACCGTGCGCGGCCGCGTCGGCCCAGCGCCGCGACAGGGTCCGCCCCAGCATGCCGTCGCCGCCGATGATCAGCGTGCCGCTCACCGAGGGCAGCCTGTTGGCGACGCGGCTGGTCGCAAGCCGCTGGCATTGGCTTCGCCCCATCGCCGACGATGCTGCATCAGCGATGACGAACGCCGCCATCCTCATCCCGACGCTCGGCGCGGCGCGGCATCTGCCGGCGCTGACCGCGGCCCTGGCCCGCCAGCGGCTGCGCCCCCGCCAGGTCATCGTGATCGATTCGTCGTCCTCCGACGCGACCGTGGCGCTGGCGCGCGCCGCCGGCTGGGATGTGACCGTCATCCCGCGCAGCGAGTTCAACCACGGCGGAACGCGCAACCGCGCCGCGCGGCGCTGCCTCGCCGGGATCGATGTGCTGGTGTTCATGACCCAGGACGCCCTGCCGGTGGACGACGATTTCCTCGGCAACCTCGTGCGGCCGATCGTCGCCGGCGAGGCCCAGGCCGCGTTCGCGCGTCAGATCCCGTATCCCGACGCGCAGCTGCCCGAGGTCTTCGCGCGCGGGCTGAACTATCCCGCGGCGCCGTCGCGGCGGACGCGCGCCGACATCGACCGCCTCGGCATCCGCGCCTTCTTCTTCTCGAACGTCGCCTCGGCGATCGACCGCGCGACCTTCGACCGGCTCGGCGGCTTCCCCGACGACGTGGTGATGAACGAGGACATGCTGTTCTGCGCCAAGCTGCTGCGCGACGGCGGCACGGTCGCGTACGCCGCCGAGGCCGTCGTCAGGCACTCGCACAATTACTCCATCGGCCAGCAGTTCCGCCGCTACTTCGACATCGGCGCGTTCCTCGCCGCGTCGGGCCCGCTCCTCGCCGGCGCCCGATCGGGGGGACAGGGCGCGGCCTATGTGGCGCGGCTGCTCGCATGGCTGGTACGCCGCGGCGCCATCGACGAGGTGCCGCGCGCGGTCGTCGAGAGCGCGGCGAAGTGGCTCGCCTTCCAGCTCGGCCGGCGTGGTGATCGCCTGTCGCGTGGGCTCAAGCGTCGGCTCAGCCTGCATCGCGCCTACTGGTGAGCGCCCGGGGCGCGCTCCGTCGCTCCACGCTCCGGCCTTGTCGGCACCGCCTTGCGCTCGCAACCCGCCTCGGCGCGGCTACACCGGCGTCCCAGGAAGCATATGAAGGGCATCATCCTCGCCGGCGGCGCCGGCACCCGGCTGCATCCGCTGACCCGCGTCATCAGCAAGCAGCTGATGCCGGTGTACGACAAGCCGATGATCTACTTCCCGTTGAGCGCGCTGATGCTGGCGGGGATCCGCGAGGTGCTGGTGATCTCGACGCCGCACGACCTGCCGATGTTCCGGCGGCTGCTCGGCGACGGCGCGCGCCTCGGCATGCGCTTCACCTACGCCGAGCAGGCGGTGCCCAACGGCCTGGCGCAGGCGTTCGTCATCGGCCGCGACTTCGTCGGCGACGCCCCCGCGTGCCTGGTCCTGGGCGACAACATCTTCTACGGCCACGGCTTCACCGACTCGATCCGCGCCGCCGCGGCGCGCACCACCGGCGCCACGATCTTCGGCTACCAGGTGCGCGATCCGCAGCGCTACGGCGTCGTCGAGTTCGACCGCGACGGCCGCGCGGTGTCGCTCGAGGAGAAGCCCGAGAAGCCGAAGAGCTCGTTCGCCGTCCCCGGCATGTACTTCTACGGGCCCGACGTCTGCCGCATGGCGGCGGGGCTGAAGCCATCGAAGCGCGGCGAGTACGAGATCACCGATCTCAACCGCCTGTACCTCGAGCGCGGCGATCTCCAGGTCGAGAAGCTCGGGCGCGGCATCGCCTGGTTCGACACCGGCACGCACCGCAGCCTGCTCGACGCGGCGAACTTCATCGCCGCGATCGAGGAGCGGCAGGGCCTGAAGGTGGCGTGCCTCGAGGAGATCGCCTGGAGCCAGGGCTGGATCGGCCTCGACCAGCTGCGCGCCGAAGCCGAGAGCATGGGCAAGAGCGGCTACGGCGACTACCTGTGGGATCTCTGCCGCCAGGCGGAGGCGCAGGCCAAGGGCGCGGGATGAAGGTCACGCCGCTGGCGATCCCCGACGTCCTGCTGATCGAGCCCAAGGTCTTCGGCGACCACCGCGGGTTCTTCATGGAGACCTGGAACCAGCGCGCGTTCACGGCCGCCGGCATCGACCGGGCGTGGGTCCAGGACAACTGCTCGCGCTCGGCGCGCGGCGTGCTGCGCGGGCTGCACTACCAGATCGGTCGCGCCCAGGCGAAGCTGGTGCGCTGCGGCCTCGGCGAGGTCTTCGACGTCGCCGTCGACATCCGCCGCGGCAGCCCGACGTTCGGCCGTTGGGTCGGCGAACGGCTGTCGGCGGACAACAAGCGCGCGCTGTTCGTCCCGGAGGGTTTCGCCCACGGCTTCCTGGTGCTCAGCGAGATCGCCGAGTTCTCCTACAAGTGCAGCGACTTCTACACGCCCAGCGATGAACGCGGCGTGCGGTGGGATGATCCGGGGGTCGCCATCGCCTGGCCGGACGTCGGCGAGACGCCGACGCTGTCGGCGCGCGATGCCGTGTTCGCGCAGCTGAAGGACGTTCCCGTGGCCGATCTGCCGGCGTACCGGCGCGCCCCGGGGTCCGCCTGAGATCGCCGGGACTGGCCCGGACATGACGCGCTTCCGCGGTCCGCGACACGACCTCGGCTTCCGACTCTGGCATCTCCATGCCGCGCCGTTGCCGGAGATCCCGGCGATCACGCACGTCAGCGAGGCGGTCTGCCTCGGTGACCACGTGCGTGTCGCGCACGCGCATCCGGCCTCGAGATCAGCTTCGTGCTGCGCGGGCGAGGCGACCGCGTCGCCGCCGGCAGGCGGGTCGCGGTCGGCCCCGGGGACCTGTACATCGTCGCGCCGGGCGAGCGCCACGGCGCGCGCGCCGACCCCGGCGATCCCTACCACTACTTCTCGATATGCTTCGATCCGGCGGCCTTCGGCGTGCGCTCGCCGGCGCGGGCGGCGCGCGACGAGATGGTGCCCGCGGTCGAGGAGGCCAACGCGATCGGCGCCGAGCTGCGCGTCCACGGCCAGCGCGTCATCCACGGCGGCGAGGGGGCCGAGCACCTCTTCCGGCGCATCCTCGCCGAACTCGACCGCCACGAGCTCGAGCGGCGCACGCGGACGCTGACCGCGGTGATGGTGCGCGCGCTGGTGGTCGAGCTCCTGGTCTTCGTCACGCGCTGCGCCATCGCCGAGCGCGGCGGCCGCGGGACGCGCCTGGCGGCGGCGAGGCGCGCCGAGTTCAACGCGCTGATCGACTGGCTGCCGACGCGGCTGGCCGATCCGCCGTCGCTGGCCGAGATGGCGAAGCGCGCCGGGCTGTCGCCGGCGCACTTCGCGGTCGCGTTCAAGCGCGAGACCGGGCGCACGCCGCACGAGCACCTCACCGAGCTGCGGGTGGACGAGGCGGCGCGCCGGATCGCCGAACGTCCGCGCGCCTCGTTCGCCCTGATCGCGCGCGAGCTCGGGTTCAGCTCGGCGCAGTACCTCAGCCTGGTCTTCCGCCGCACCCGCGGCTGCACGCCGCGCGAGTGGCGCGACCTCGCGGCGCGCGCGCCCTAGCGACGCCGCATAGTCCCCGTCGGCCGTCGTACACGATCCGTCGCTCGCGTCGCGCGCCGCCGGCGCGTCTGATCGGGCCATGAAGATAACCGCCATCGAGATCCACCCGGTCGACGCGATCTGGAAGAACTGGGTGTTCATCCGCGTGCTCACCGACGAGGGCCTGACCGGCCTCGGCGAGGCGACGATCAACGGTTTCGCGCAGGCGACGATCGGCGCGGTGCGCGATCTCGAATCGCTCGCCATCGGCAAGGATCCGCGCCAGGTGAACCGGATCGCCCGCGCCGTGATCGGCACGTTCGCCGACACCGGCCACATCCATCGCCTGGTCATGGCCGCGATCGAGACCGCGTGCTGGGACATCCTCGGCAAGTCGCTGGGCGTGCCGATCCACCAGCTGCTGGGCGGCACCGTCCGCGACAGCGTGCCGGCGTACGGCAACGGCTGGTACCGCGCGGAGCGCACGCCCGAGGCGTTCCTCGCCGCCGCCGAGGTCGCCGTCGCCAAGGGCTTCAACGCGCTCAAGCTCGATCCGTTCGGCACCGCCCAGGGCTTCCTGCCCGAAGGCGAGCTGCGCCAGACCCACGCGATCCTGCGCGCGCTGCGCGATCGATTCGGTCCGGCGTTCAAGATCCTGATCGACGTGCACTCGCGGTTCACGCCCACCGAGGCGGTGCGCATCGCGCGCCGCCTCGCCGAGCTCGACCTGTTCTGGTGGGAGGAGCCGACCAGCCCCGACCGCGAGGAGCTGACCTGCGAGGTCGCGCGGCAGTGCCCGATCCCGGTCGCGACCGGCGAGCAGTTCGACAAGGTCGCGCGTTTCGAGACCCTGGCGCGCGGCGGCGGCGTCGGCATCTGGCAGCCCGAGCCGATGTCGCTCGGCGGCATCGGTCCGACCCTCGCGGTCGCCCACCTCGCCGAGGCCAACGGCGCCTGGATCGCGCCGCACCAGAGCGGCGGCCCGGTCGCGACCGCGCTGTGCCTGCACATCGCGGCGTGCACGCCGAACTTCCTGATCCAGGAGCACTTCCTGCCCTTCAACGAGGCGTGGACGCAGGACTTGGTGAACTGGACGCCGGCGCTCGACCCGGCGACGGGCCATCTCGCGCTGCCGACCGGACCGGGGCTCGGGCTCGAGCTCGATCTCGACGTCGTGAAGGCCCATCCGTACCGGCCGGGCCTGTACTTCACCACCCAGGTCGCCGGGTGGGAGAAGCGGCTCGGACGGAAGGCAGCGGGCTGAGCGAGGCTCGCCGCTTCGGGCTTCGGGCATCGGGCTTCGGGCTTCGGGCTTCGGGCTTCGAGCCTCCAGCTTCCGCCCAACCCACCAAAAGCAGCGGGCCGCCGAGGATCACCCCCGGCAGCCCGCCGCATCACGTCACGTCTCCTGCCCGGTGGGCAGGACCGTCGTCACTTCTTCGCCGGCACCGCGTCGGCGATGTCCTGCGAGGTGATGTCGTCGGTGATCGTCGCGCGCCAGATGTCGCGTCCGGTGCCGATCGCCGCCAGCGCTTCGGGAGCGTGCCCGCGGTTCGACGAGAAGTAGAACGTCTTGCCGTCGGGCGAGAACGAGGGGTTGTCGTCGTCCGAGCCGTTGACGGTCAGCTGCGAGACGTGCTCGCCGTTGGCGTGCATCATCCAGATGTCGAAGTTGTGGATCTGGATGTCGGCGCCGTTCGCGCGCGCCTTGCCCGAGATCGAGCCCTTGTTCGAGGCGAAGATGATCCACTGGCTGCTCGGGTGCCACGCCGGGGTGACGTTGTCCGCGTCGTTCGAGGTCAGCTGCGTCGGCACCGAACCGTCGAGGTTCATCGTCCAGATGTTCCAGTGGCCTTCCTGGTCATCGTACGCCGAGTAGACGATCTTGGTGCCGTCGGGCGAGATCTGGCCCTGGCGGCCGACGCGCAGCTGCGTCGAGAGGTAGGTCTTGCGGTCGTAGGTCCAGATGGTCGGCAGGCCGATCTGGAAGCGGCTGTAGACCAGCGTGTCGATCCCGGCCGGCGATTCCTGCACGAACATGTCGGCTTCGCGAGAATCGGTGATGCGGCGCAGTCCGCCGCCGCCGCCGAAGGCCTTGATCTCCCAGAGGTGCGCGTTCGCGTCGGTGCGGTTGGACGAGAAGATGATCTTGTCGCCCTTGGTCGACCAGGCGCCCGAGTAGTTCAGGTAGTCGCCCTCGGTGTTGCGGACCTTGTTGGTGCCGTTCGCCGCGGTCATCGTCCACAGGTTGACGTTGCCGAGCTCCTCGCGCAGCTGGTACAGCACGGTGCGGCCGTCCGGGCTGACGCGCGGGACGTCGGCTTCGTAGGCGCCCTTGTAGTCCGTCATGCGGGTGACCGCCTTGACGTTGGTGCTGTTCTCGATGGCGTCGACCGTGGCCAGGGTCCTGGTCTTGGTCAGGTACACGCGGTTGCCGACGTTCGGCTCGACCACGACCAGGTGACGATCGACCAGGCCATAGCCGACGGCCGGCGCGGTGTTGCTCTCGACGAACGTGCCGCTGCTCGAGGTCGAGCGCTGGGTGCGGTTGTCGGAGTTGCCGCCGCAACCGGCGGACAGGACCAGGGCTCCGGCGGCGAAGCCACAGCCCACGTATTTGACGAACGACATGAAGACTCCTCGACAGGCCAGGGGGTGGGACGGGGTGGCTTGGGCCCCGCCGACAGGAAGCGCGCGATCGACACGATGCGCAGGACCAGCCGGCACGACTTCGACGCGGAGGGCTCGGCCCTTCCACGTCAGCATCCCGGGGCAGCGCCTGGCGACCTGACAGCAAAGTTGGCAGACGGGCGCGATCGCTGGTCGGATCGAGTCGCCACGAGCGTTTACGCGCACCGCTCGAGCACGGCGGAGCCCTGGACCATCGCCATGGCCGGGAGCGCGATGCGTGACGAGGACGGCGAGCCGCTACGACCCGAAACCGGTCACGGAGCGGTCGTGGGCGCGCCGGCCTCGTCGGCCGTCATGAACGTGATCGTGACCGGTTCGTCCGGATCGAGGCCGCGCAGTCCGGCGACCGCGTGGTCGCCATGGCGATCGGCTGGCGGGATGGCGGCGAGGGCCGCGCGGTAGATCCCGACGTCGGGCAGCGCGCCAGGCTCGATCGGCTCGAAGCGCAGGTCATCGATGCGCCAGGGTCCGTGGGTGGCGAGTATCCAGCGCGTCGTGGGACGCGATCGGCGGTAGAAGACCAGGCTGGTGCGCGCGCCCGCCGACCACCAGTCGAGCGAATCGCCGCTGACCAGCACGGTCCGGTCGAACAGCGTCGGGGAATCGATCGTCGCCTGATCGGTATCATTGACCCGGCCGACGTTGCCGAAGGCGGCGAGGTCGGCGCCTTCGGGAAAGAGCCGGATCCAGCCCAGGCCGTCCGCCGGCATCGGCAGCATCGGGCGGCACCGGATCGACAGGCGCAGCGGCGGCGAACCCTCCGGTGCCTCGATCAGCGCCATGAAGTCGTCGCTCTCGATGACCATGCTGCCGCCATCACCGGTGCCGCCGGTGGCCTCGTGGCGCCAGGTGCCGGAGATCCGCGTCAGGCCCGGCGTGTCGGGGGTCGCGAACGTCCACCAGCGCTGCCCGGTCGTGACGCGCCCGGCGGCCGTATCGGCACCCTCGCCAGCGATGGTCGCGACCGTGATCGCGCCGACGACGACGAGGCCGGCCGCGATCGCCATGACGGCGTGCGCGGTGGTCCATGCCGTGCCGACGCCGGGCGCCGCGGCACGGGTCATGGCCAGCGAGGCGAGCTCGGCGGCGCTCCTCCCCGTCGGCACGACCGGTGCGGTCTCGGCCGCGGCCAGCGCGTCGGCGAGCGCCGTCACCCCCAGCGCCACGCCGCCACGCATGAGCGACGCGCGCAGCCGCTCGCGAGCCCGCGAGATGCGCTGGGCGACGGCGTTCTCCTTCAGGCCGAGCGCCTGCGCGGTCTGCTCCTGGCTGAGCTGGCCGTAGTAGTGGAGCTCGATCGGGGCGCGGTAGCGCTCGGGCAGCTCGGCGACGGCGCGGCGGATGGCGACGCTGCGCGCGTCGATGTCGCCGCTGGACGCGGGATCATCGCCGATGGCCTCGGGATCGATCGCGCTCTCGCGCCGGGTGCGCGCGCCGCGGGCGCGCCGGACGTCGACCGCCGCATGCCGCACCAGCTGGCCCAGCCAGGCGGCGAACGCCACCGAGCCGTCGTAGCGGTCGCAGGTCTTCACCAGGCGGACCAGGGCCTCCTGGACGGCGTCGTCGGCGTCGGCGTCGTTGGCGAGGATGCGATGGGCGAGCGCGTACGCCTGCGGCAGGTGCGGCTGCAGCAGGCGCTCGAGCACGGCGCTGTCGCGGCGCTGGGCGAAACCCAGGAAGAGCTGTTCGCTGGTCAGGTCCTCGTCCTGGACCGCGGCGATGCTCGGCGGAGGCATGCTCGGACGGTACGCGCGCGAGGGACCCGGTGCAATCGATGCGCGCAGGCCGCGCCAGGCGTGGTGAGCGCTCCGGTCCGCGCTTCAGCGTCCGTCGAGGCGCGAGCGGAAGGCGCTGGGCGCCAGGCCGTGCCGGCGGCGGAACAGGCGCGTGAAGTGCCCCGGATCATCGAAGCCGCAGCGCTTCGCCGCCTCGGCGACGGGCAGCAGCGGGTCGGCGACCAGCAGGCGGCGCGCCTCGTCGAGGCGCAGGCGCACCAGGTGCTGCATCGGCGGGACGCCGAACACCCGGCGGAAGCGACGGCTGAACCAGTCCTCGGACAGTCCGCACGCCGCGGCGGCATCGCGGATGCGCAGCGGCCGCGCCAGGTTGGCGGACAGGTACGCGACCCCGGGCGCGAGGCGGCGGTCGATGCGCGCCGGCGCCGCGTCGTGCTGGTCCACGACGACCGCCAGCACGTCGATCAGCAGCGCCGTCGTGGCGAGCGGCGTGCCCGGCGACGTCGCGTGCAGCGCGATCAGGCGGTCGAAGGGGGCGACCAGGCGCGCCTGCGCCGCATCCGACAGCCGGCGGACGCGCGGCAGCGCGACCGGCGCCGCCCGGCCGCGCGTCGCGGGCCACGAGAAGCGGACCCAGCGGCAGACCAGTTCCTCGGTGATGCGGCCATGGGCGACATCGCCGGGGCGATAGGCGCCGACCATGCCCGGCCCGATGACGCCGGCCTCGCCATTGAGCGTGAGCGCCGTGCTGCCGCGCGAGACGAAATCGATCTCGTGGTAGTCGAGCTCGTGCTCGGGCAGTTCGGCGCCCGGTCCGACGCAGGACATCCCGGCGGCGATCACGCGCGGCAGGACGGCGCCATCGAGCAGCGGATGGTCATCCCAGGCCATCCCCGACCGTACCGCGCGGCTGCGCGCGGGCGATGCGCGGATCGCGCGGGGTGGCGTCCGGAAAAGGCCTGGTGGACGACGTCCGTGGCGCGGTCGACGCGGGATAACGCGCGTCGCGCGGCTCGGCCCGGTCGCCAGGATGGATGCCATGATCGAGACCGAGCGCCACCGCGACGAGCTGCGTACCGAGGGCTGCACCGTGCTGCGCCGCATCCTGCCGACGACGCTGGTCGCCGACCTGCGCCGCGTCGCCGAGGCGGCGCGCGCCCGTGCCCGCGCGCTGAACGGCCCGCAGGTGCAGCGCCTGCAGCCGCTGGCCGGGCAGGGCCTCGACGAGCGCGTGCTGGACGACTACGTGACGCTGCCGGCGCTGGTCGACGCGATCGCCGCGATCCTCGGTCCGCAGCACGCGCCGAGCGCCGGGCTGGGCATCGCCGGCATCCTCTTCGAACCCGCCGAGAAGGCATGGTGCACCGGCTGGCATCGCGATTGGATCCACCACGGCGTCGATCCGGCGGTGTGGCGCCCGGTGTTCTTCGCGCCCGACCACAACCTGCAGGTGAACTGCG
>DASPLE010000142.1:0-11846 GCA_035627695.1 Planctomycetota bacterium | reverse complement strand
CAGCTGCGCCTCGTTCTGCGCCAGCATCACCCGATGCATGTTGTCGGTCTCGCCGCGCTCGACCGCCGCGATCGCGTCGTCGAACTGGTGCTGGGCGGTGTCCACCTGCTTGACGAAGTCCTGGAGGACGTCGCCGAAGCTCTTGCCGTCCTCGGTGCGCGCGGCCTCCGCCGGCTTGATGCCGGCGGGCTGGACCGGCTGCGCGCCCAGGGCGAGGCGCATCGGATCGAGGGGCGTCGTCATGGGTATCAGCCTTCGCCCAGGCGCAGGGCCGAGTCGTGCATGCGCATGATGCCGCGCGCGGCGTCGGCGTTGGCGTCGTAGGCCTTGCTGGCGATCATCAGATCGGTGAGCTCGAGGATCGGGTCGATGCGCGCTTCGACGACCATGCCGGTCGCGGGATCGGCGTGCGGATGGTCGGGCTCGAAGCGGTGCTGGTAGCGCGCGCTGTCGACGATGCGGGCGGTGACCTCGCCGGTATCGCGGCCGGCCTTGTCCATGACCGTCGAGAAGACCACGCGCTGGCGCGCGTAGGGCAGGCCGTTGGCGCGCTTCTCGGTGTCCCCGGCGTGCGCCAGGTTCTCCGAGGCGACCGCCATGCGCATCCGCTCGGCGCTCATCGCCGACGCGCTGATGTTGAAGAGGCTCTGGGGCATGGTTCAGGTCCTTGCGATCAGGCTCAGGGCGACTGGCCGACGGCGATGTTCATCAGGCGCATCTGGCCGCGCATGATCGAGATGTAGGCATTGTAGCGCATCGCGTTGTCGGCGGCGGCGAGGATCTCGCGATCGGGCGCGACGTCGTTGCCGTCGACGCCGACCGACGTCTCGCGCGGTTCGATCAGCTCCGGCTCGACCGCCATCGCTCCGGCGTGATCGCCGCGCTGCAGCGCCTGCTCGAACTCGCGGGTGAAGTCCACCGCCTTGGCGCGATACCCCGGCGTGTTCTGGTTGGCGAGATTGGCGGCATGGACGTGCGCCTCGACGACCGAGACGTCCATCAGCCGCACCAACCGGTCCATCCGTTCGTTGCCGAGCATGACAGCTCCTGGAGTGCCGGAACGCACATGCCGTACCAGTTCCGCTACGCGAGCCCGCCCGATCGTTCATTGGCGGACAGAGGCCGAGCGGACGCAACGTTCGCAACGCGGGCATGACCTGGCCCAGCATCGGAATCGGCTTCGGGCTTCGGGCTTCGGGCCACGAGCCTCGAGCCTCGAGCCTCGAGCTTCGGGCTTCGGGCTTCGGGCTTCGAGCTTCGAGCCGTGCACTCAGCCTTGAACGCCCGCACCAGTTGACCACCAGCACGTCCAGTTCCTCGACACAGCGACCGCCGCGACAAGGCCCGGCGGCCCGACGCCACCGTTCCCACGTTTTCCGCCGAAGGGACACCCGACGACGGAGTGGCTTCAGCGCCGGGCCATGCCGCGGCGGTCCTGGAGACAGCAACGTACACCGCGCCGGTGCGCGAACCGGAAGACCAACCGGCTTTTCCGGGTGGCGGCGCGGTCCTAAGCCCTGTCCCGCCGCCCGCGCCTCACGGCGCGCAGTTGTAGGCCGGCCAATCCGAGCCATCGCTGAACGCGTTCAGCGTCGCCGCCGCCTGCCCGCCATCGAGCAGCCAGTAGTTCTGATAGGTGATCAGCGCATGCGGCATGGTGCGGTCGCCGCCGCACAGCGCGACGGTGTGCAGGAAGGACTGCCGCGCCTTGAGCTGCTCGTAGGTGTCCCAGGCGAACTGCGCGTAGATCTCGCCCGGTGCCTCGCTCGCGTTCGGGAACGCGACGTGGCACGTGCGGCACGACTTCGCGATGGTGCGGTCGTACAGCGTGTTCTCGGGCGACCCGCTGAAGCCGCTCGGACGCCACGACGACACCGGATCATCGTTGGTGCCGATCAGCGCGCCGCCGCTGGGCGGGTGCCAGCCCTGGATCAGCTCGCGGATCGCCGCCGACGGCGCGCTGGCGAGGCAGTCGCCGTTGAGCAGGCGCAGGTCGTCCTTCTGGGCGCCGGCGTTGTCGGGGTTCGCGCCGGC
This sequence comes from Planctomycetota bacterium, assembly GCA_035627695.1. Lineage (GTDB taxonomy): Bacteria > Planctomycetota > UBA11346 > UBA11346 > UBA11346 > DASPLE01. Next base: position 9,812 of record DASPLE010000142.1, on the reverse strand, counting down.
GTAGCGGAACGTCGTGATGTCGAACTCGCGGAAGCTCGCGCCCATGTTGATATCGTCGAACGACGGATTGGCCGCCGCGGTCAGCAACTGCGCCGGGGTCGGGCTCGGCACTCCCGTGGGATAGGGCGCGTAGAAATCGGTGCTGCCGTGGCAGTTCTGGCACAGCATCGGGATGAACTTCTGGCCCCCCTGCTGATCGAGGTCGGCCGACTTGATGCGCGGCGCGTTCGCCAGGCCGCCGCCGTAGGCGAAGAACTTGACGACCTTGGTGGTCGCGTCGGCGCCGGTCACGCCTTCGACCACGGCGTACTCCATGCACACCGTCGCCGCGGCCTCGCCCTTGCGGTCGTCGCGTTCCGCCTGGTCGATGCCGGCCTCCCACACGTCGGCCGCCTGGTTGACGTTGCCCAGGCTCTGATCCGGGTCGCCGTAGTTGGTGACGTAGGCGGCGACGCGCACGACCGTCGCGCCCGAGCGCTCGACCCGCATGTGCATGTCGCGGCCGAAGCCGAGGTCGTTGTTGTTGAGGTAGGTCGCGTGGTGCGCGTCCGCCGCTTCTCCCGTCGCCGCGTCGAAGCCGTTCTTCGCCCACCACTCGCCGAGCGTGTCGCGCTCGCCGTTCGGGTCGATCTTCGCGTAGTAGCCGTCGGTGCGCGCCTCGTTCAGCGCGGCCTCGGCCGGATCGTAGTGGTACAGGAGGTTCAGGAACGGGATGCCCGGCGCACCCGCCCACGGCGGCAGTGCGAGATCGATGCGCACCAGCGTGCACACGCCCGAGTCCGGCGCGGGGAACGGATCGCTGACCGGTCCGCCGGTGTTGATGATGCCGCCGGGCAGGACCGTCCCGCCCGCGTCCTTGATCACCACGTTGCCGATCGGCTGGTTGAGATCGTCGCGCAGCTCGACCTTGACGTCGGTGTTGTCGGGCAGCCGGTAGAGCGCGTTGAATTCGCTGTCGAGGATGAACTCGAACGCCTGGCTGAAGGCGGTGCCGGTCGGATCGGTGACGCGCACCTTGACCTTCCCGGCCATGGTCGGGTTATCGAGCTTGAACGACAGGCAGCCCGACGCGCTGAACTTGACATCCGCGTTCAGCGTCGAGAAGTGCTTCACCTTCCCGACGTACTCGCCGCCCTGCAGCTGCGCCGCGCCGTTGGGTTCCCACACGCCATCGCTCTCGCCGTACGACCACAGCGGGATCTGCGGCGGGGCGATCGCGATCAGCGTCGGCGGCGCCGCCAGGCGGACGTCGGCCTCGGTGCCGAGCTTGAGGTTGAACTTAGCGCCGGCCGCGTCGGTGAATTCGACGAACGCGCCGCCGAACGACTTCAGGTTGGTGATCGTGCCGCCATCGCGCGCCGCCCAGTCGCCGGGCATCTCGCCGCGGGCGATGTCGAGCACCGCGTACGAGGCCGTCAGGTTGCCGGTCGGCGCCGCGCCGCCGCCGTCGACCAGCGCGTCCGCCGGGATCTCGAGCGCGAAGGACAACCACGGGCTGCGATCGCGCTGCTTGTCGTCGCCGGTGTCGGTGAGGCGGATCGGCTGCTTCGGATCGACGCTCTGCGTGCGCGCGCGCACCAGCTGCCAGGTGCGGCTCGTGCCACGATCGAGGATGCGCGACATCAGCGCGAAGCCGCTGGCGCGCACGTTCAGCACGTAGCGGTCGACCGGCTTGACCAGCAGGCGGAAGGTGCCGTCGGCGCGGGTGCGGGTCTTCTCGCCGTTGACCTCGACCTCGGCGTTGGCCACGGGCGCGCCGCCGTCGTCGACGACGCGCGCGCCGAACAGCTCCTTCTCGCGCCCGCAGGTCAGGCACAGCTCGGTCTTGGCGAAGCCGCCTTTGCCGTCGGTGGCGGTGACGTACAGGATGACCTTGGCGCGATGCGCCGGCAGCGTCCACGTCGCGGTATCGCTGCCGTCCTGCACCACCGAGCCGCCGCCGTCCGAGGCGAGGAAGGTGTACGTCAGCGGATCGCCGTCCGGGTCGCGCGCGCTGACGCTCACCTTCAGCGTCGCGCCGGAGCTCGCCCCGCCGCGCACCTCGCGCGCGCCATCGCGGGCGCGCACCACCAGGATGTCGGGCCGGTGGTTGGCGAAGGTCAGCGCCAGCGCCGTGCCGCCGTTCAGCTGCGCCGCCGGCACCGGCACCTCGGCCTGGGCGCCGTCGAGCGTCGCGCGCACGCGCACATCGGCGCGCGGCACGTCGACGATGAGGAACTCGCCGTTGATGTTGGTGTGCACGGACGGAGCGACGGCCGTACCACCGGCGTCGAGCGCGGCGACCTCCGGGATCTGCGCGCGCCGCGCGGCGTCGTCATGGAACCACGGCGACCCGCCGCCGATCAGGCGCACGCGCCCCGCCACGTAGTCGCGCTGCGTGCCATCGGGCAGCCGGCCGGTGAACGGCGCGACCTTCAGGGGATTGAGGAAGAGCGTGTGGCTGCGCAGCGTCAGCCAGTCGCCCGCGCCGGCGACGAAGCCGCGCTGATTCCAGCGGATGCGGTAGGTGCCGGGCTTCTGCGTCGCGAAGACGAAGCGGCCCTGGAGGTCGGTCAGCTCGGTCGAGACGACGGTCCCGGCCTTGTCGATGAGCTCGAGGGTGAGCTCGGGGAGCTTCATGCCGTGCGTGGGCATCCCCGCGGCGGCGGCGTGATCGCCGCGCGGCTTGATCATCGCCACGATCGAGCCGTGGATCTCGCCGCCGGTGTGGACTTTCGCCGGTTTCTTCCGGCAGCTGGCGATGGTCAGGACGCTGGCGAAGGCGATGAGGCAGGCGAGGAGGATGATGGCGAGCGGCTTCGGGGGGGAGCGCATGGAACCTCGGACCGGCGGACGGATGAAGCGGAGGCGCGCAGTCTTGGTGACAGGATGCACCTCGTGCAAGCACGATATCGGGAGCCGCCACGCCGCTTCCGGTTCTGCTGCGACCATGCGTATATCGCGATTGCGCAGCTGACGGCGCGCTGGGCACCGAGGCCAGGGGCGGCATGCGTGATCTCGGCCAAAGTCCGCTCGGACGCGTGCGGATGCCGGCTCGCCCCTGGCCGCACTTGGTCCAGGAGGTCACCGGATCAGCGTGGTCGTTACGTCACGCACGCACGCGACCACGAGGTCGGTGACGGCGATGCCGGCGCGCATGCCGCGCCTCGACGAGAGCGACTGCCGCCGCCGGCGGTGCTGGCGCCGCCATGGCATCCCGCTCGTCGGTGCCGTGATCCCTGGCGCCACGGATCGCATCACTCCCGTCGTCGAGCCGGCACGAGCGTCATCAGCGCTCTGCTGCCGTGCGTGCGGAGATCCGGCCAAGCGACGCGGGTGACCGCGATCACGGCTCGGCGATGAGCGTCGCCAGATCGGTCAGGACCGCGTCCTTCTGCCAGAGCGCGACGCGATACATGCGCGCGAGCCGCCCAGAACGATCGAACACGAGCAGCTGGATCGCGTGCATGGTGACGCCGTCGTCATTGAACGACACCGAAGCGCCGAGCGCGGGGAAGATCGTCTCGCGCACCGCCGCATCCGGAATGAGCAGCCACAGCACATCATCGGGGCGGAGGCCGCGCTCCGAGGCCATCGTGGTGAGCCGTTCCGGGGTGTCCCAGGCCGGGTCGAACGTCACGAGCGCGAGCCGCACCTCGTCGCCGAGACCCGCGTCCCGCACCGCCGTATGCAGGTGGGCGAAGGCGGAGACCACGGCCGGGCATTTCCTCGCGTTGGCGCAGCGCGAGTAGAAGAAGGTGAGCGCCGCCGGGCGCCCGCGCAGGTCGCTCAGCTTCGCTCGGGTGCCATCGTGGTGCGTGATCGGAAAGTCGAGATCGAGGGCCGTGCGTCGGTCGGGGGCGATCCACGGACCGATCTCCCCGCCTACGGAGTCCGCCACCGATGATGCGCAGGGGCAATCCTCGGCGATCGTCAGGGCCGCGATCGCCAGGAGCAGCGCGACACCTGGCCAACGCCTCATCGCGACAACTCGTCGGCGACGAGGGCCGCCTCGCTCTGGTAGTCCGGATACTCGTCGAGACCGATGTGCGGATCGGCGGCGCGCTCGCGCAGGATCGGCACCGCTGCGACCGCGGCGGGCTTTCCGATGCGGCGGAGCGAGCGGATCGCTTCGCAGCGGATCAGGGTGTAGGAGTCGCCGAGATGCGGATGATGCTGGTCGAAGCGGTCGAGCAGCACCATGTCGTCCCGGACGTCCTTGCCCAGCACCGCGATCAGATGCTGCACCAGGGCACCGCCATCGCGCCCGAGCGCACCAGCGGCACGGGCGGCGATGGCGCGCGCGTGGAGGTGGTCCTCGTTGATCAGCAGGTCGACGATCGCGGGTTCCTCCTGACGCGACAATCCGATGCTCATCAGAGCGAGCAGGGCGTAGCCGCGGATGGCGCTCGCATCCGCCTTCTCACGTCCGGTGTAGAGCGGCGAGGTCTCGGCGAGCAGGGAGCGGACGACCTGGGCCTCGGACGATGCCGCGACGCCCGCGGTCTTGAGCACGTCGAGACAGCCTCCGATGACCGCGGTCGCGGTCGCGCCGCTCGCGGAGGCGAGCAGGCGCCCGCAGGCCGGCGCGGCATGCGCGGCCATCGCCGCTCCGCAGCCGCCCAGGCGTTCTGCGCAGATGGCGGCCGCGTCGCCGCCGCTGGTCGACATCACGCCGAGCAGGGCGTCGATGACCTCGCGCTCGTCCGGCTGCGCTCGCCTGAGGGTGTCGCGGGCTGCATTGGCGCTGGAATTGTCGCCCCGCACGTGGAGATCGGCCAACGGGGCCGCCGCGCGGATGCATTCCGCTTCGAGCCGCGGTGCTTCCGCCAGGAGCCTCAAGGCATGCAAGCGCACCGGCGGCACCACGTCGGGGGCGGAGATCACGACGGCGAGCAGCGCGCGGGCCTTTTCCGCCGGCGCATCGGGTGACGTCACCGCGTGGAACGACTGCCACGCGATGTCGCGCTGGAAGGCGAGGAGGCCTCGCGACTCGACCAGATCCCAGGGCGGCGGCTCCACGGCCCGCAAGATCCCGGCGGCTCGCCACGCGGCATAGGAAACCGAGACGTAGTCGTCGCCCTGATGGCGTTCGACCGCCGGAAGCAATGGCACGGCTGCCGGGCCTGCCGCTTCGGCAGCCACCAGGGCGGCCTTGATCTCATCGGGGCTGGAGGTGCCCGTCAGCACACCATCGAGGCACCGCAGCAGATCGGGATTCTGCGGCGCTACCGCCGACGCGGCCTGCAGAGCGACGACGCGGACATAATGCTGCCTCGTCGGATCCTTGGCGACGACCAGGAGCGCCGGCAGCAGATGGTCGAGCTCCGTCCCATGACGCAGGATGGCCTCCGCGGCCATCTGCTGGACGTAGGGATTCTCGTGATCCAGAAGCGGCGGATAGATGTCGCTCGCGGAAGCGGCATCCAGCCCGGCGGCCATCAGGGCATTCACCCAGATGGGATCGCCGGTCTCCTGGAGCTTCTCCCGGCAACGCGCGATCTCCTGCTGCCTGACCCGCGCGTCGGCGATGGCCATCTCGCGGTCCATCCGTTCGTGATCGGCCTGCGAAACGCCCTCCAGCGGATCGGCAGCGCCTGTGGCATGGAGCGCGCACAACACGAGCGCGATCGCCCGATAGCGGAACGCGATCATGGAAGCGAGAATCGGATCAGAGGAGAACCCGGCATGCTGCCAGCGTATCCGCGCGTCCCGATCAGCGAAACGTCGTTCGATCCGGAGCGGAACGCGCTCGCGGGGAAGGTGAACGCGAACGTCCTCGCGTCAGCCGAACTGGTCATCCCGGTCGCCGCAACGCCGTTCAGCGCGACACGCGCAGCGGAGATCTGAATGACGTTGGCGGCAGGAGCGTTATGCGACACTGCCCGGTCGAAACCGATGACGATGGAAGCCGGGATCGAGGTCAGGGCCGCACCGGTCGCCGGCGTCGTGGTCGCCACCGCCGCTTGGTCGGCTGCCCAGGTCCCGCTGAAGCGCTCGACCTCCTTGTGCCAGCGCCAGAAGATGTCGTCGTTCATGGCGAGTGACGTGTTCGGGCTTCCCATGTCACCGCTGAAGGCGACGTGGCCATCGTTGTGCCAGTCGACCAGGACGATGCCGACCTCATGGCGATCGGCGCACTCGCCTAATCTCCGATACTGATAACCCCGCGACACCCGCGCCGGGACGCCCGCAGGCGGGGATTGCAGGAGATGCGACGGCAGGGAGAGGCCGGGTGCGGACATGGGGGTCGGTATCGCTATATTGAACTTCCTCCGCCAGGCATCGTGCGCTGCGAGCAGGTCCACATGCCAATCGAGGAATCCGCGTCCGTTGTAGTCGACGGTGTTCATTCCGATATCTCCCCACCGCTCGCCGCCTCGCCACGCCGCGCGCGTGGGCGTGTCGCCATCGTCGAGCAACTGCCCCCGATGCCAATTCCCATGACCGCGCACGGCTTTGTACATAGCCGTCGGGCCGTTCGGGCTGGTATCGGCAGTAGGGATCTTCGAGGAGTAGAATTCCTCATTCGGGTCGTCGCTATGTTTGACATTGAACTTGATGGTCTTCTCCCAGGTGTCGGCGCCGATGGTCGCCTTGAGCGTCAGGGGGATCGGATTGCCGATGTTGGTCCAGAAGAAGCGGGCGCTCCGCTCGTTGATGACGACCGGAGGAACCGGCAGCGCGATCTGCGTCGGATCGTCGATGTCGTGGTAGTAGGTGCTGATCTTGGACCCGCCGATGACCCATGACCACACCGGCGAGCCGGAGGACGCGCCGGGGAACAGTTCGCCGGTCAGGCGGGTGCGCAGCCCCGGGGACTCGGTGCCCACCAGGCCGGTGAGTCGGGCGATGTTCGGATCGAGGTCGAACAGCGCTTCGTTGTAGATCTGCACCTCGCGCACGTCGATCTCGATCTCCGCCTCCTGGCGCGAGACTCCATCGCCGCTGACGTCCGCGTCGGGATCCACCGAAGCGATCAGCACGACCTTGCCGGGCTTCAGGCCGACGATCTCGAACGCCTGCGGGCCCGTGTGGAAATCGTGGACTCCGCAGCCGGAGTGGCCCGGCTCGGTCACCGCGATCGGTGCGGCGATGGCGTCCGGCGTGATGCGGATGCCGTTGGCATCGCCGGATTTCACCGTCAGCCGCAGCTTGCCATGCAGGTCGCGCGCGCTCGGCGTGTTGACCGTGACGATGCTGTGGATCACGTTCCAGGTCGCCGGCACCGGCGCCTGACCGGTGTCCGGAACGCTGACGGCGAGCCGGGTCTGGCTGGAGGTCACCACGCCTCGATTGGGCTCGGCGGGCTCCGGACAATCGTCGCCTTCGCTGCTCGCGGTCGTCAGCGCCGCGGTGGTCGGACCCGCGCTGCGCACGCTGCCGCATCCGCAGTCATCGGCCAGCGCCCGCGCCCCCGCGAACAGGAACGCGTCGAGCCCCACGACGTCCACCACGAGGGTCCCGACGACCCGCTCGCGGTGGTCGTAGGCGCGGAACGTGACCGTGCCGATGCGTTCGAAACGGTGACGGTGACGGTGACGGCGCTCCGGCGCGAGCACGACCTTGTCGGAAGCCGCGTTCACTCCGCATTGCTCGAGCCACTCCAGGCGGCCGTGCTCACCGTACGCGAGGACGACCTCGTCACCGACGGCCACCGTCATGGCGGCGTCCCCCTCCACGGGGATGGCTTCCCAGGCGACCGCGCCGCGGGCACGCGCGCCGCCATCCTCGACCAGCACCGTGACGGGGCCGCCTTCCGCCAGGTCGGCGCGGACCGCTGTCCCGGCAGCGCCAAGGCGATGCAGGCGGAGCGCGCGGCCACCGCTGGTGCCATGCGCCTCGGCCGTCAGATCGGCCCACAACGTCAGCGGAGACACGCGGGACGTGCGCGGGATCGCGAGGTCGAGTTCGGCCACGGTGCCTGCGTCGTCCCGGTCGTCCACGGGTGCGCCATCGCGCGCGGTCCGACCACCCGTCGCGACCAGCGGTGGCTCAGCGAACGCGCTCACCGATGCGTCCGGTGCGGTGGCCAGGTCGCCACCCTCGACGGCGGTACCGCCCCCCGCGCCTCCTGTTGGCGAACCCGCGCCGACGCTCGCCATCTGCGGCGCGCTCGCCTGCTGGAGCGACGCCGGAGCCGTCGATGGCAGGCCGGTGCGGTTGAGCACGACGGTCATCGCGCCCCCGAGGCCGCACGCCGCCACGAGATCGGGTTTGGCGTCCTGGTTGATGTCGGCGAAGGCGGTCCACAGCGGGTGCGACGCCGTGGTCAAGACGACGGTCGGCTGCAGGGCGTACCCCGACGCGGCGGCGTGCTGGCGGAACGCGATCGCATCGCCGTTCGACATCGCCACCGCCAGATCGGCGCGGCCATCGCCGTTGGCATCGCTGATGGCGAGATCGCCAAGCCTCGTCGCCAGGTCGAACGTCGCCGGCGCCGCGAACGACAGCGTCGTCCCGCCGGTCGGCGTGGTGTTGGCGAACCCCCAGACGCTGCCGTCATCATCGTAGGAGATCGTCAGATCCGGCTTGCCGTCTCCCGTCATGTCGGCGAAGGCCAGGCCGCATGCGTAATTGCGGTCGCTGAACAGGCTCACGGGCGCGGCGAACGAGATGGTCGTCGCCCCCGTCGCCGTGCTGTTGCGCAGGACGCGTACTTCGCCATCGAGGATGCCGACGACCGCCACGTCGGCTTTGCCGTCCGCATCCAGATCACCGGCGGCGACCAGCCCCGGGAAGGTCGTGACCGCCAGGTCGGCCTTGGCCGCGAACGCGAGCGCTCCGCCTGCGACGGGAGTCGTGTTGCGCAGGAGGCTCAGTGTGCCGGAACCGAAGTTGGCGACGATGATATCGAGCTTGCCATCGCCGTTGAGATCGGCCAATGCCGCGCGTTCCGGACGGTCGCCGGTCGCGATGGTGATCGACGGCGCGAAGGCGATCCGGGTGGCGCCTGCGCCGGTGATATTGCGCAGGATCGACACACCGTCGCCATCGAAGTCCACGACGACGAGGTCAGGGAGCCCGTCGCCATCGAGATCGCCGGACTCGACCTGCCACGGCCCGACTCCGCATGGCACGTTCTGCTCGGCGGCGAACTCCGGCGTCTGAGCGCCGACCGGCGTGGTGTTGACGAGCAGGCAGAGGCGCGACCGGCCATTGCTCGTGGCGACCAGGTCGGGACGACGGTCGCGGTTGAGGTCGACCGCGACCGCCGAGGTCGGTGCGTCATCGCCGAGCGTGAAGACGGTGCCCGCGGCGAACGCGGCATCGATCGGTTCGTTGTCATCGATGCGGACGGTGGCGCTCCGGCCGGTTCCGAGGCGGTAGAGCGGGCTGGCGACCAGCGTCACGGTGACGGTTTCCGGACCCTCGGCGATCGCATCGTCGATCGGCGTCACCGCCCGCGACGCGCTCGGCTGGCCTGCGGCGATGGCGATCGACGTCGGCATCGCGGCGAAGTCGGTCGCAGGGGCCGCCGTCCCCGACGTCGCGAGTCCGATGGTCAGACCGGCCGTCGTCGGACCAGTGCGCGCGATCGCGAAGGTCCCCGTGTTGCTGCCGGGTTCGCCAGCGATCGCGTCGGACGCGGAGATCGAGACCACCGGGAACGCCGTGTCGTAGATGGTCGCCGAAGCCGAGGCCGGCGTGCCCACGAGGTAGGCCGTGCCGCTGGCGATGGTCGCGGTGACCGTCTCGTTCGCTTCCGCGATCGCGTCGGTCACCGGCGTCACGAGCACGTTGGCGCTGCCGGCGCCCGCCGGGATGACGACCGAGGCCGGCGGCGCGGCATAGTCGGTGCCCGCGGTGGCCGACCCCGTCCAGGTCAGAGC
>DASPLE010000141.1:0-10761 GCA_035627695.1 Planctomycetota bacterium | reverse complement strand
CGAGATGATCCTGTCGCGCGGCTACGCCCTGGTGACCGCGTTCTATGGCGACCTCGCATCCGATCGGCCCGAGGTCCTCGGCTCGGAAACCTTCGCCGCGCTCGGCCAGGGCGCCGAGCGCGCGGGCGACGGCTTCGGCGCGATCGCGCTCTGGGCCTGGTCGCTGTCGCGCGCGCTGGATGCGCTGGCGACGGTTCCGGCGATCGACGCGCGCCGCGTCGCCGTCGTCGGGCTGTCGCGTCTGGGCAAGGTGGCGCTGTGGGCGGGCGCGACCGATCAGCGCTTCGCGCTGACCATCTCGACCAACTCCGGCCAGGGCGGCGCCGCGCTCGGCCGCCGGCGGTTCGGCGAGACCATCCGCCACATCACCGCCGCGTTCCCGCACTGGTTCTGCCCGGACCACGCGACCTGGGCCGATCGGGAGGACGAGCTGCCGGTCGATCAGCACGAGCTGCTGGCGCTGATCGCCCCGCGTCCGGTCTACGTCGCCAGCGCGACGCGCGATCTGTGGGCCGATCCGCGCGGCGAGTTCCTGACCTGCGTGCACGCCGATCCGGTCTACCGCCTGCTCGGCACCGGCGGCATCGGCGGCGCGAGCGAGATGCCGCCGCCGGGGATCGCGATCGGCGACGCGATCGGCTACCACCTGCGCGCCGGGGTGCACAGCCTGGTGGCCGAGGACTGGTGGCACTACCTCGCCTTCGCCGATCGCTGGCTGGCGCCGCGCTGAGCGAGCGGGCGGCGCGAAGCTCGCAGCGGAGGCGCGCGAGTCCGGGGTCCGCTCGCATCGACGATGCGCGAACCTCGCAGGTCGTTGCCCGGAATCCGTCCGTCGACACCGAGCGCCGTGTCCTGGCCCGTCGTTGCGACGCGGTCGCGGCGCCGCGGTGGATCCGTTCCGCCGGATGACGGTGCACGGAAAAACCGATCGGTTGGTGCGGCGGTCGTGTGCCGCTGCTCGGCGCCGGTCTGATCGCCGCGGGGAAACGCCATGCCGACGCTCGCCGAGATCGATCTGCCGGAGCTCGAGTGCGACGCCGCCGTGCCGCAGATCGGCGCGGGCGAATACGAGGAGCGCCTGCGCGCGACCGCGGCGCGCCTGCGCCCCGCGCGGCTCGACGTGCTGGTGGTGTACGCCGATCGCGAGCATGCGGCGAACCTCGCCTTCCTGACCGGCGTCGAGCCGCGCTTCGAGGAGGCGCTGCTGGTGCTCGACGCCGACGGACGGCGCACGCTGCTGGTCGGCAACGAATGCCTCGGGTACCTGCCGGACCCCGCCCTGCGCATCGCCACGGCGGTGTTCCAGGACTTCAGCCTGCTCGGCCAATCGCGCGCCGCGTCGCGTCCGTTGCGCGCGATCCTCGCCGATTGCGGCGTCGCCGCCGGGCGCGCGATCGGCTGCGTCGGCTGGAAGTGGTACGACCCACGCCTGGTCGAGGGCGGCGAACGCGCGCTCGACCTGCCGTCGTACATCGCCGACACGATCAGATCGCTCGCCGGCGATCGCGGACGCGTGGTCAACGCGGCGGGGCTGTTCGTCGATCCGCGCGACGGCCTGCGCGTGCGCAACAGCGCGGCCCAGCTCGCCGTCTTCGAGCACGCCGCCGGCGTCGCCTCGCGCGGCGTTGGCGCCGCGGTGCGTTCGATCCGCCCCGGCGCCAGCGAGCGCGAGGTCGCGCGCGCGTTCGCCGCCGACGGCCTGCCGTTGTCGTGCCATCCGATGGTCAGCTTCGGCGACAAGGCCCAGCGCGGGCTGTCGAGCCCCGGCGACGGCCGCGCGCGCGTCGGCGACGCCTACACGCTGGCCTTCGGCGTGTGGGGCGGGCTCAGCGCGCGCGCCGGGTTCGTGGTCGCCGACGCCACGCAGCTGCCGCGCGAGGTCGCCGACATCTATCCGCGCTTCGCCGCCAACTTCTTCGCGGTCATGGTCGCGTGGTACCAGGCGGTGCGCGTCGGCGCGACCGGCGGCGAGGTGGTGGCGGCGGTCGAGGCGGCGCGCGATCCGGCGCTGTACGACTTCGCGCTGAACCCCGGGCACTACCTGCATCTGGACGAGTGGCTGCATTCGCCGTTCATCGCCGGCGACGCGACGCCGCTGCCGTCGGGGGTCGCGATCCAGATGGACATCATCCCGGCGGCGAAGGTCGCCCCGTGCTGCGCCAACGGCGAGGACGGCATCGCGCTGGCCGATCGCGAGCTGCGCGAGGCGATCGCGCGCGAGCGGCCGGCGATGTGGACCCGGATCCAGCGTCGCCGGCGCTTCATGATCGAGACCCTCGGCATCGCCCTCGACGAGAGCGTGCTGCCGCTGTCGGCGGCGCCGGGGTGGCTGGCGCCGTACGCGCTGTCGCCGCGCCTGGCCTTCGTCAATCGCTGAGGGACCGACCATGCCGCACGTGCCGCTGCAGCCGCCGCCGCTGCCGCCGACGCTCTACGACGACATCATCCATCTGCCCGCCGGCGACGGCGGCGGACGCATCACGACGCCGGCCGAGTGGGCGATCAAGCGCGCGGACATCCGCCGCCGCTTCCTCGGCATCCTCGGCGAACCGCCGGCGCGGCGTCCGGCGCCGGTGGCGCGGATCATCGACGAGGTCCAGGACGACGACCTCACGCGCCGTCGCATCGCCTACGCGGTCGAGGACGACGAGGACTGCGAGGCGTTCCTGCTGCTGCCGCGCGCGCCGCGCGGCGACGGCGCGGCCGTGCTGTGCCTGTCGGCGACCTTCGTCAACGGCAAGGACGTGCTCGCCGGGCTGGCGGAGCTGCCCGAGCATTGGCTGGCGCGCGACCTGGCGCGGCGCGGATTCATCGTCCTCGCGCCCGACCACTTCTGCGCCGGCGCGCGCGCGCCGCAGGACCGGCGCTTCGCCGACGACGCGCTCTATCGGCGGCACCCGCGCTGGTCGGCGCTGGGCAAGGCGCTGTGGGACGGGACGGCGGCGATCGACGTGCTCGCCGCCGCGCCCGGCGTCGATCCGCGGCGGATCGGCTGCACGGGGGCGTCGCTCGGCGGCCACGGCTCGATCTTCCTCGCCGCCTACGACGAGCGCATCGCCGCCGCGGTGGCGATGGTCGGCTCGACCGCGTGGCGCGCGGACAGCGAGCGCATGCACTGGTGCCGCGACTGGTGGTACCGGTACGCGCCCGCGCTGCGCGAGGGCTTCCTCGCCGGCAGGGTCGGCACTCCCGAGGGGGTGCCGGTCGACATGATGGAGATCGCCGCGCTCATCGCGCCGCGGCCGTTCCTCGACATCGCCGCGCTCAACGACGAGAACGTCGGCGCCGAGAGCGGCGTCTACGTCAAGGACGCGTGGCTGCGCGTCTCGGACGCGTACGCGATCCTCGGCGCGGAGTCGGCTTTCGCCTTCGTCACCCACCGCCATGGCCATCGCCTGCCCGAATGGACGCGCGCCTGCTCGTTCGCGTTCCTCGCGCAGCATCTCGGCGCGGCGCGCTGATCGTTCGAGCGTGGCGACGTCGCGCCGCCGTCGCGCGGACGCGTGTTCAGGTCGGCGCGCGGTTGGCGCGGTAGATGTGCGCGAGGACCTCGGCGAGGGCCACGTACAGCGCCGGCGGCACGGGCTGATCGATCTCGAGCGCGCCGAGGACGGCGACCAGGTCGCGGTCCTCGTGCAGCGGGATGTCGTGCTCGCGCGCCAGCGCGAGGATGCGGTCGGCGATCTCGCCCGAGCCCTTCGCCAGGACGCGCGGGGCGTTGCCCTCGTCCTCGCGGTAGCGCAGGGCGACGGCGCGGCGGCGCGGATCGCGCGGCGCATCAGCCATCGCCGGCCTCGTCCGGGTCGATGAGGCGCACGCGCGCGGGCGAGCCGCGCGACGCGAGGTCGGCTTCGAGCGCATCGAGGCCGGGCGCGAGCGCGGCGCGGCCGCGCGCGTCGGCGACGACCGTGATGGTCAGCGGGCCGCCGACGATGGCCGAGATCCGCGCGCTCACCGGTCCGAGCCGCGACAGCTCGACGTCGGCGCGCAGGAAGGTGGCGACGACGCCGCTGGCGGTGGCGCGGCGGGCGATCGCCAGGCGCGCGGGCGTCGCTTCGCCGTGCGCGCTGAGCGGCAGCGGCAGCACGACGTCGTAGTCCGCCAGGCGCGGCGGCTTGAGCACGGTCTCGGCCGCCGCCTCGCGCATCGCGGCGACGACCGCGGCGCCGGTGGTCCTGGCCTCGGGCGCCGCCTGGTCGGCGAGCGCGCGCACGATCTCGGCGAGACGCGGGAGCAGGCGCTCCGGCGCCGGGGACTGAGCGCGCTCGTGCAGCGCGCCGTCGACGGCCTGCGCCGGTCGCGTCGCGGGATCGACGCTCGCCGGCAGCGTCGCGCGCGCCAGCGGGGCGGCGCCGTCGTCGCTGACCACGCCCATCTGCCCGAGCGCCGCCATCACCGCGCGCACGCCATCGCGGCCGACGTCGGGCACGCGCGGCAGCAGGTGGGCGAGGAGGTTCGCCGCGATCGGCGCGGCGGCGGAGGCGGGAGGGGAGCTGGTCGCGGTCGGCGGCGGCGCCGCCATGCCCGCCACGGGCGCGGCCGTCGGGGTCGATGGGACCGTCGTCGGCGCCATCGGCGCCATGGGCGCCGTCGGCGCCCTCGGCGCGGCGACCGGAGGCGAAGCCACCGCGATCGCCTGCGCGTGCGCCATGGCCGCCGCTAGCCGTGGTGGGCCATCGACCGCGCGTTCGGCGAGCGCGATCACCGCGGGTGTCGCCGGCAGCGCCACGCGCGCCACCGCCGCGTGCGCCGCGGCGATGCGCGGCGCGGCCTCGGGCGCGGCGCTCGTCAGCGCGCGCCAGGCCGCGTGCATGCGGTCGCGTTCGAGCGGCGCCCCGGCGGCCGCGAAGGCATCGAGCACCGCGCGCGCCGGCGCGTCGTCGGGCAGGCCGACGCTGGCCGGCGCGGGCGCCTGCGCGCCCGGCGCGGCTCCGGCCGGCGGCTGCGCCAGGCGCAGGCGCACGGTGCCGCCGTCGTCGGGCAGGACCTCGAACGCGACCACGCTGTCGAGCGCCAGGGCGATGGCGCTCTGCGCGACGAGCGTGCGCCCGCGCAGGGCGAACAGGTAGTCGCCGGTGGCGAAGCGGTCGACGACGCGGGCGCTGACGACGTCTCCGGCCTTGAGCACCTCGGTCAGCGCGCGCAGCGCCGCGGCCTGCGCGATGACCTCGACCGAGCGGCCGGAGGCCAGCTGCAGCAGGGGGTCGGGAAGTTCCATGGGCATGCGGCTACGGCCTATCCGCTACCGGCTCGGCGCTGCGAAGGTTCGTGCCGCGAACCGCGACCTCGGCCGCGCGCGAGCACCTATCCCACCAGCTCCGGATCGCCGAGGCGCGCGCGCAGCAGCGCCATGATCCGCGTGTGGATCTGGCAGACGCGGCTTTCGGTGACGCCGAGGACCTCGGCGATCTCCTTCATCAGCAGGTTCTCGAAGTAGTAGAGCTTGACCACGAGCCGCTCCGGTTCGCTGAGCGTCGCCAGCGTGCGCGCGAGCAGCGCCTTGCGATCCTCGACCTCGATCGCGCGCGACGGATCGTCCTCCCGCGAGGCGGCGAGCATCACGCCGAGCCGCCCGTCGTCGCCGACCGGCGCGTCGAGGCTGACCTGGACGGCGAGCTGCGCCTCCTGCTCGATCAGCAGCAGATCGTTCTCGTCGACGCCGAGATGGGCGGCGATCTCGTCGTCCTGCGGCAGGCGGCCGAGCTTCTGGTTGAGCGTCGCGATCGCCTGCTGGTACTCGCGGGCGCGGCCGCGCGCGCCGCGCGGCACCCAGTCGCGCGCGCGCATCTCGTCGATCACCTGGCCGCGGATGCGCAGCACGGCGTAGGTCGAGAAGGCGTTGTCGCGGCTGGCGTCGAAGCGCTTGATGGCGTCGATCAGGCCGATGACGCCGGCGTGCAGCAGGTCCTCCTTGTCGACGGTCGGCGGCAGGTGGGCGGCGATGCGTTCGACGACGCTGTGCACCAGCGGCAGGTGGCGCAGGACCTCGGCGTCGAGCCCGTCCGCGCGCGTGCCTTCGGCCGCGCCGTAGGCGGCCTTCAGACGTCGGACGGGGATCTGCGCGGTACCCATGTCACCTCGCGCCCGGACGCGCCGGTTTCGCCGGCACCGCGGCGGTGGCGGCCTTGGCGAGCTCGCGTTCCGCGAGGTCGCTGACCATGCGCTCCTCGATGGCGGTGGCGGCGATGCGCAGCAGCCAGCCGGCGGCGACGGTCGCGGCGGCGGCGCCGAGGGCGGCGCGCCAGGCGACCGTGGCCGGGTCGTAGCCCAGCCACAGGCCGACGGCGAGCCAGCCCAGGCCCACCCACTGGAGCACTCGCGCCTGGATGCGCACGATCGACGGTTCCACGCGCTCCCTCCACCAGGTCTTGCACCCGGAAAGCTACACTGCTGGGAGTCGTAACGCAAACCGGTGGCCAAGTTTTCGTCGATTCGACGTCGCGTCGGAAGTGCTGAAAAGAGCGGGACTTTGTTCGAACTTCACGGCTTCGGCGTTGTTGCAGCTTCGGCCGTGCGAACATGCGCGGGCCGGGCGCCAGCACCGGCGGAAAACGGGAGCGACGGATGAAACGTATTCTTGTCACGGGCGGCGCGGGCTTCATCGGCTCGCATCTCTGCGAACGCCTGTGGAAGGAAGGGCACGACGTCCTCTGCGTCGACAACTTCTACACGGGATCGAAGCTGAACCTGCAGCCGATGCTCGGTCATCCGCGCTTCGACATGCTGCGGCACGACATCTGCCAGCCGCTCTACGTCGAGGTCGACCAGATCTACAACCTGGCCTGCCCGGCGTCGCCGGTGCATTACCAGTTCGATCCGGTGCAGACGACCAAGACCTCGGTCAACGGCGCCATCAATATGCTCGGCTTGGCCAAGCGCACCAAGTCGCGCATCCTCCAGGCGTCGACCTCGGAGGTGTACGGCGATCCCAGCGTCCATCCGCAGCCGGAAGGGTACTGGGGCAACGTCAACACCATCGGCCCGCGCAGCTGCTACGACGAAGGAAAACGCTGCGCTGAGACCCTGTTCTTCGACTACCACCGCCAGCACGGCGTCGACATCAAGGTCATCCGCATCTTCAATACCTACGGCCCGCACATGCACCCGCATGACGGACGCGTGGTCTCGAACTTCATCGTCCAGGCCCTGCAGGGCCGCGATCTGACCATGTACGGCGATGGCCAGCAGACGCGGTCGTTCTGCTACGTCGACGACCTGGTCGAGGGCATCGTCGGCATGATGGGCACGCCCAAGGGCGTGACCGGCCCGCTGAACCTCGGCAATCCCGGCGAATTCACCATGCTCGAGCTCGCCGAGAAGGTGCTCAAGCAGGTCGGCGGCCCGTCGCGCATCGTCTTCAAGCCGCTGCCGCAGGACGACCCGCGCCAGCGCAAGCCCGACATCACGCTGGCCGAGCAGCACCTCGGCTGGAAGCCGAAGGTCGCGCTCGACGACGGCCTGAAGGAGACGGTGCGCT
Source organism: Planctomycetota bacterium (assembly GCA_035627695.1). Taxonomy (GTDB): domain Bacteria; phylum Planctomycetota; class UBA11346; order UBA11346; family UBA11346; genus DASPLE01. The sequence continues at coordinate 3,284 of DASPLE010000141.1, read as the reverse complement.
ACTTCCGCCGCCTGCTCGCCGGCAGGGAGGGCCGCCCCGCGATGGTCGGCGCCAGCCGCGGCCAGGAGGAGATCGACTCGATCGTCTCGACGGGCCCGATCAGCGAGGAGGAGGCGCGGACGATCGCCGCCGAGCAGCTGACCCGCACCGGCACCGACGGTTGAGCGGTCGCGCGCGGCGCCGCCGGTCGCGGGCGGCTCAGCGCGGCAGGTAGACGCTGAGGAAGCCGTTGAGCTCGTCGACCTGACCCGGCGTCAGGTCGCGCTGCTCCTCCTCGATGCCGCTGGCCTCGGCCCAGGCGCAGATCGTGCCGGGCGATTGGACGACCGCGTGCCACGCGCCTGGTTCGATGACGTACCAGGTCTGCGGCAGCATCGGCAGGGCGTTGACGTGGCCGGGCTTGTCGTGGCGTCCGGCGAGCGCGAGGACGGCCATCCCCTGGCACAGCACCGCCGCCTGGCGTCCGCCGCGGTTGCGGGCGAACTGGCTGACGCTGCCGGGCATGCGGCCGTCGCTCGGATTGGTCAGGCCGAGCTGCCACGGGCTGGCGTCGCCGGTGGCCACGGAGACGTAGCCCGGCTGGCGGCTGCGGCCGACGACGAGCTGATCGGCGACGACCTGCTCGAGCAGGAACGGCTGGCGCTGCACGGCGTACGCCATCAGCCGGGCGATCACCTCGTTGATCGCCAGGCCGTCGGTCAGCACGTGCACGGCGTCGTCGGCCAGGCGCAGCGCGCCGACCTCGCGGTGCATGTCGCGGTTGTCGCGCAGGCGGATCTCGGCGGCGACCTCCTCGAGCGTCGGCTTCTCCTGGTCGTCGGCCCATTCGTTGAGCCGGCGGCGGGCGCGCTCCTCGGCGGTCGCGTCGAGGTAGACCTTCAGCTGGGCATCGGGGCAGATCACGGTGGTCGCGTCCCGGCCCTCGACGACCGCGTCACGCGAGGCGACCAGCTGCTGCTGCTGGCGCACCAGGTGCTCGCGGCAGCGTGGATTGTTGGCGACGCGCCAGACCTGGCGCGTGGTCAGCGGCGAACGCGTCCGGTCCTTGGGGACGATCTGGCCGTCGAGGCGGACCTCGCCGTGATCGGTGAAGTCGAGCTGGCGGCCGGTGACGTAGCCGGCGACCGCGTCCGGGCTGTCGATGTCGGCGCCGCTGTCGAGCAGGCCGACGGTCGCCGCGCGGTACATCGCGCCGGTGTCGAGGTGCAGGATGCCGAGGCGGTGCGCCAGCGTGCGCGTGACCGAGCTCTTGCCCGCCCCCGCCGGCCCGTCGATGGCGATGATCATCGGCTTGGCCATGGCCTTGCCGCCCGGCCGCTGCGAACGCTGCTCGGTCATGCCGGAACGGTAGTCGCGCCGGGGTCGGCGCCAACCGCGCTCAGGCGCGGTCGCGAGCAGGCTGCTGAAAACACAGCCTGCGGCGGCTCGGGGCGGCAGGCCCCCGAACCATGAGCAGCGGCCTGCTAGGCGCCGCGCGCCGCGCGCGCGAACGCCCGCATCTTCTCCGGATCCTTGCGCCCCGGCGACGACTCGATGCCGCTCGAGACGTCGACCGCCCACGCGCGCGTCGCGCGGATCGCGTCGGCGACCGTGTCCGGGACCAGCCCGCCGGCGACCATGACCGGCGCCCCGAGATCGAGCCCGGCGAGCCAGCGGTGGTCCCAGCCCGCGCCGGTGCCGCCGGCGACGCCGGGGACGTAGGCGTCGAGCAGGAACGCATCGGCGGGATAGCCGCGCAGCGCATCGAGGGCCGCGCGCTCGCGCACCGCGAACGCCTTGATCACCGGGAAGCGGACGCGCAGGCGCTCGGCGAGCTCCGGCGGCTCGGCGCCGTGCAGCTGCACCGCCTGGCAGCGGCTCAGGCGCATCGCCTCGAGGATCGCCGCCTCGTCGGCGTCGACGAACAGCGCGACCGCGGTGGTCAGCGGCGGCAGCAGCCGCGCCAGCGTCGCCGCGTGCGCCGCATCGATACGCCGCGGCCCGCGCGCGAGATTGAAGCCGCACGCGTCGACGCCCAGCGCGACCGCGGCGCGGACATCGTCGGCATGGGTGAAGCCGCAGAACTTGATCTGGGTCATCGGTCAGTCCGCCCGCTCAGCTCCGGGCTGCGAGCCGCGAGCCGCGAGCTTCGAGCGCGCGTGGCTCGCAGCTATTTGCCCTGGTAGAGCCGCGCCGCGAGGATCTCGGGCAGGCCGACGCCGCGGATCTTGTTGGCGGCGGCATCGATGTCGTACTCGACGCGGCGGATGGTCACCATCTTGCTGTCGGTATCGAGCACCGCGAACGACGCCTTGTTGTTCTCGTCGCGCGGCTGGCCGACGCTGCCGGCATTGATGATGATCGCGGCGTCCTCGTCGACCGGGATGTCGGTGTCGAGCGTGTAGGTGATCGGATCGGTGTCGAAGAAGCCGACCGGCACGTGGCTGTGGCCGAGGAAGCCGAGGGTCGCGTTGAGCTTGCGCAGCGCCTCGAAGCTCTGCTGCGCGTCGAAGACGGTCTGGATGTAGTTGAACGCATCCGGCTGGTGGAAGGTGCCGTGCGCGACCGCGAAGTGATCGTAGGTGATGGTCAGCGGCAGGTCGGCGAGGAACTTCTTCTGGTCCTCGTTCAGCTGCTCGCGCGTCCACAGCGCCGCGGCCTTGGCGTAGGCGTTGAAGCAGTCGATCGACAGCTTGCCCACCGCCGCCCAGTCGTGGTTGCCGGCGATGACGTCGCAGCCCAGCGCGCGGATGGTCTCGAGGCACTGGACCGGCTCGGCGCCGTAGCCGACGACATCGCCCAGGCAGACGATCTTGTCGATCGAACTTTCCTTGATCGAGCGCAGCACCGCGTCGAGCGCCTCGGTGTTGCCATGGATGTCGCCCAGCAAGGCGTAGCGCACGCGGGTCTTTTCCTGACGGTCTAGGAAAGATCCTGACGCTTGAACGCGGCAAGCGCAAGGAACAGGCACGCAGCGGCATACGTTGCGGCGTATACTGCGCAGCCGACCACGTACTCCGCCCCGGGCGCCTCGCCGCGGCCGAGGCCGTCGTCGACGTTGAACAGCGCCAGCGCCGGGACGATCAGCGCGCTGCCGCCCGCCAGCAGGTGGCCGAGCACGAATACCGCGAAACAGGCGACGATATTGAGCGCGAGCGGTAGCCGCGGCGCCAGGCCCGCGGCGAGCGTGGCTAGGGCTCCGGCATGGCACAAGGCGAGCAGATGCGCCACCGCCAGGGCCGCCCAGGGGACGCCGAGGCCCTCCTCGCCAGCGTGATCGTGGCCGTGGTGATCGTGGCCGCCCC
>DASPLE010000140.1:0-9775 GCA_035627695.1 Planctomycetota bacterium | reverse complement strand
CGCTCCCGGTGCGTCGTCTCGACGACGACGCGGCCGGTGCGGTCCACCTCCACCGCCATCCGGTACGCCGTCTCCAGGCTGTGCCCGAAGAGCTGCATCAGCATCTCGATCACGTAGTCGTAGGTGTGGTCGTCGTCGTTGAGCAGCACGACGTGCCAGCGCGGCGCGAGATGGGTCTTCTCGACGGTCTCGACCTGTGGCGCGGTTTCGGCCGGCATGGCGGCGATGCTCACGCGACGGACGCCGACGTGGAGCGAAAAGCCGGCGGCATCACTCGGCGAGATCGGCGGCGGCGACGTAGCCCTTGGCGCCGTCCGGCGTACGCACCAGCCGGCGCCCGGCCCACGGCTGGTGCGCATCGCGCTCGACCAGGGTGCCCGCCCCGAGCGCCGCGCCGGCGGCGCCCGCGCTGTCGTACAGATGCGTGTCGGCGACGATCGCCGCCAGCGGCACGCGGCGGTCGCGCCAGCTCGCGATCTGGCCCGGTGCCGCCGCCAGCGCCGCCAGCACGCCGATCGCGATCCAGCGGCCGCGTCGCCGCGCGGCGCCGAAGGCGAGCGCCAGCCCCGCCAGCGTCGCGAGCGCGGCGCCGCTCCAGCCGAGCCCCGGCCATGCGATGGGGCCCAGGCGATCGAGCCAGCCGGGCGGCAGCGTCGCACCGATCGCCGCCAGCGCCTGGCGGGGTTCCGCGCGTTCGGGCGCGCGCCGGTGCGCGGCGAGCAGCGCCGCGGCGGCCTGGCCGCGTTCGCCGGCGGCGGCCGCGGCCAGGCCCGCGTCGAGCCACGCGTCCCAGCGGTCGGTGGCGTGGGCGCGCTCGCTCAGGGCGGCGAGCGATGCCGCCGGATCGCCGCGCTCCCAGGCCGCGTAGGCATCCTCTGCCGCGGCCATCGGCGATGCTGATGCCAGGACCGCGATCGATGCCGCGATGGCGAGGCGCCGGGTCATGATCGATCCCGCAGCTGCCGCGCCCACCGCAGCGCCTCGCCTGGCAGCGACGCGCCGCCGAAGCGCGCGGTGTCGACGGCCTCGGCCAGGCGCGCCGCCAGCGCCCGCGACGCGTCGTCGCGCAGGCGTGGCGTCAGCAGGTGGAGCGCTTCCGCGGCGCGATCGAGATCGCCCGCCTCGACCGCCTTCGCCAGCGACGCGCCGGGCGGCGGTGTCCGCGGCCCGCGCGCGCGCATCCAGCCGACCACGGCGGCGCCGCCGCCGACCAGCGCTCCGACGATGAAGCCGATCGCGGCCAGCCACGGCGGCGCCGCCGGCGGCGCCGCGCCGCGCAGCGGCGGGGGCAGCGTCGGCCCCGTCGCGCGCGCCGTGGCCGTCGGCTCGGGGCGGGGGGCGAGCCGACCGACGACGGTCAGCGGCTGGTCGCGCCCCGGCACGACCTGCAGCGTCAGCGGCTCGCTGGCGGCGCGGCGATAGCCGCGCGACGCCGGATCGAAGTACGCCACCGACAGCGCCGGCAACGCCACGTCGCCCGCGGTCGCCGGGACCAGGTCCCACGTGAACGCGCGTCGGCCGGGCTCGGCGGCGACGTCGCGCGGATAGGCGGTGACGCCGGCCGGCAGCGTCAGCGTCGGCCGCGGCAGCAGATCGACCTGGCGGCCGCTGACGGCGAAGGTGAACGCGGTGCCTTCGCCGACGGTGATGCGTTCGCGCTCGAGCGTCGCCGCGGCGGTGACCGGCCCGATCAGGCCGTGGAAGTCGTCGGGGCGGCCGGCGCTGGGCAGGGACTCGACCACGAGCGTCGCCGGCTTGATCGCGACCGCCTTGCGCTGGACCTGGATCGGCCGGTTGAAGAGGTCGTAACCCTTGGCGACCTCGTACTTCTGCTGGCCGACGACGCGGCGTTCGCCGGGCTCGGCGAAGGTCAGCGGCCAGGTGAAGGTCGTGCCCTGCCACTGCTTGTTGTCGGCGTCGATGGTGGTGCGCGCGCGCTGCGTCATCTCGCCGAGGAGGATGGCGTCGGCGGGCGGCGCGATGCCGAGCTCGCTGACGTCGCCGCGGCGCAGGTAGATGGTGTAGACCAGCTCGGTCTGCTCGCCCGGCACGATGCGATCGGGCACGAAGCGCGCGACCGCGACGACCTCGCCGACCAGGCTCGCGTCGCCGGGACCGACGCGGATCGTCGCGGGCGGCGACTCGGCCTTCGTGCCGTCGCGGAAGCGGACGGTGATGGGTGGCAGGACGAGCTCGCCCTCGACGCTCGCCACCATGCGGAAGGCGCGCTCCTCGACCGAGGTGCGCCGACCATCGCTGCCGACCGAGCTCGAGGCGCTGACCGAATTGAGCAGCTGCGACTGCACGCCGTCGGCGTTCGGCAGCTCGATCGCGCTGAGCGCCGCCGGCGCGTCGACGATGCGGATCGAGAGGTCGACGGCGCGGTTCGGCGCCATGAGCTCGGGCCATTCGACCACGACCTCGACGGCGCCGAGCGCGCCGGTCAGCAGGATCAGCGCGCAGGTCCTCACCACGTCTGCTCGCCCTGGCCGCGCGGCGCGTTGCCGTCGAGCAGCATCTGCAGGCGCAGGCCGGCGCGGTCCTCGGGCGGCAGCTGCTCGAGCCAGCGGTCCGCCGCGGCGCCGGTCAGGGTCTGGGCCTGCTGCTGCGCATCGGCCTGCGCTTCGGCCGATGCCTGCGCGCCGGCCTCGGCGGCGTCGTCGGTCGCATCGTTCTTCGCCTGCTCGCCGGGCTTGGGCTGCTGCTCGCCGGGCTTGGGTGGCTGCTCGCCGGGCTTGGGCGGCTGATCACCGGGCTCACCCGGCTGTTCCCTGTCGTCCTGGCCGCCCTGGCCCGACTTCGCGTCGTCCTTCGCCTGATCGCCCTGCCCGGGCTGATCCTCGCCCGGCTGCTGCTGCTCGTCCTTCGCCTGGTCCTCGCCGCCATCCTGCTGCTGCTGATCCTGCTTCTCGTCGTCCTTCGCCTGCTCGTCCTTCTTCTCGTCGTCCTTGTCCGCCTGGTCGTCCTGCGGCTTCTCGACCCGCACGGTGGTCTTCTGCTGGGTCGTCGCCTGCCAGCGGTCGGCGCACTGCAGGGTGATCGCGAAGTCGCCGACCTCGCTGGGCGCGCCGCGCAGCGCGCCATCGCGTTCGAGCCTGAGGCCGCCGGGAAGCGTGCCCTCGGCGATCGACCAGGCGTACGGCGGCGTGCCGCCGGTGACGGTCAGCGGCAGATCGAGGATCCTGCCCTGCTGCGCGGCGATCGGATCGGCGACCTCGATGACCGGCGGCGGGTTGACCGGCAGCACCACCGCGACGTCGCGCGCGCGGCCGTCGTCGGCGACGATCGTCGTGGTCAGCTCCAGATCGCCGGCCTGCACCGGCGCGCCGCTGGTGGCGCCGTCGGCGGCAATGCCGATGCCGCCCTGCGCCGCGGCGTGACGCCAGCGATAGCCCTGCGGAGGACCGCGCACGCCCTGGCGATGCGTGTAGGGGGCCCACGCGGTCGCCGGCGGCAGGCGCGGCTCGGCCGGGGCGAAGCGGTCGGTGATCGCCAGCGGCAGGGTGGCCTGCGCGCTGCGCTCGCGGTCGGCAGCGCGCAGCGCGAGCGCGACCTCGCCCATGGTCGTCGGCGTGCCGACGATGCGCGCGCCGGCGCGATCCTGCTCGAGACGCAGGCCGTCGCGCAGGCCCTCGACCGTCCAGCGCGGCTGGTCGAGACCGACGGCGGCGAGTTCGGCGCGGTAGTCGATGCCGATGATCGCCTCGGGCAGCTCGACGGTGGTGATCGCCGGCGTCGGCTCGACCTCGAGCGCCACCGCGCCGTTCACCGATGTCGCCGCGTCCTGCACGGTGATCGGCAGGCTGAGCTTGCCCGCCGCCGTCGGCGTGCCGTGCAGGCGGCCATCGGCGTCCAGCGCCAGGCCCTCGGGCAGGGTGGCCTCGGCGCCGGGCGCGAAGCGGTACGGCGGCGTGCCGCCGCGCGCGGTGAGGCGCTGGTCGTAGGCTTCGCCGACGCGCCCGGCAGGCAGCGTCGCGCCGACCAGGGCCAGCTTCTTCGCCTCCTCCTCCTTCGCCCGCCGCGCCTCGTCCTGGCGGGCGATCAGCACCCGGCGCAGCTCGTCGCGCGTGCGCACCAGGTCGGCGTCGTCGGGCTTCAGCAGCACCGCCTTCGCCGCCGCCTCGAGCGCCTCGGCGCCGCGGCCGAGCTTCTCGTGGGCGAGGGCGAGGTTGTGCCAGGCGTGCGCGCTCAGCTCCGGCTGCGGGCTCGCGGTCGCCGCCTGGAAGCGGCGCGCGGCGCCCTCGGCGTCGTCGTCGAGCAGCAGGCAGCCGAGGTTGTAGCTGGCCGCGTGCAGGCCCGGATGGTCGAGCAGCAGCGCCTCGAGCGCCGCGCGACCCGCCGCCGGATCGGTGGCCATCAGGCGGTTCGCGGCGTCGAAGCGCGGCCACGCCTCGCGCTCGTCGCCGGACTGCGCCGCGCACGCGGCGCACGCCAGCAGCAGCAGGCACAGCGTCCTCATGCCGCCTCCGCCACGCGCCGGCGCGTCGGCAGGAGCATCGCCCCCGTGGTCAGGATGATCGCGGCGATCAGCGGCCACCGGTAGCGCTCGCTCTGGACGATGCGGCGGCGCTCCTCCCACGGCGTCTGGGCGACGGCCGCGCCGAGGTGCTCGTGCAGCGCGCGCACATCGCCGTCGTCGAGCGTCGCGCTGACCACGATCGCGCCGGTCTGGTCGGCGAGCGTCGTCAGCGAGGTCATCTCGGCGGCGACGCTGCGCTTCACGCCGTCGATCTCGATCTCGGCCTTGCCGTCGACCGCGCCGATGAACAGGCCGTACACCGGCACGCCCTGGGCCTGCGCCTGCTTCGCCGCGGCGGCGACCGCCTCCTGGTCCGGATCGGCGCCGTCGCTGATCACCAGGATGGCCTGGCCGCGTTCGACCTGGCGGTCGAGCAGGCGCAGGCCCTGGCGCACCGCCGCGCCGATCGCGGTGCCCTGGTAGCCGTGCTCGGCCGGGAAGAGCTCGGGATCGCAGTCCTCGAGGATCTGGCCGAGCGCCTGGTGGTCGCCGGTCAGCGGGCAGCGCAGCAGCGACGCGCCGGCGAACGGCAGCAGCGCCATGCGGGTCTCGGGAGCGAGGTGCAGCAGGTCCATCGCCTTGCGTCGCGCGACGCGCATGCGGTCCGGATAGAGGTCGGTCGCGAGCATCGACCGGCTGCAGTCGATCGCCAGCAGCAGGTCGGCGCCGACCTGGCGCCGCGCCTCGTCGGCCGCGCCCCAGCGCGGCCCGGCGACGGCGATGCACGCCAGCGCCAACGCGCTCCACAGCGCGATCGCGCGCACGCGTTCGCGCCGCCGGCCGACGCGCGGCGTCGATCCGGCCAGGCCCGCGCCGACGCCGGCGCGCGCGCGCCGGGTCGCCGCGCTCCACGCCAGGCGCAGCGCCGCGAGCACGACCAGCGCCGCGAGCAGCCACAACCAGCGGATGTCGCCCCAGCCCATCATGCGACACCGCGCAGGCGTGGTTCGCACAGGCAGGCCAGCGCCAGCAGCGTCAGCCCGACGACGAGCGGCCAGTGGAAGCGGTCGGCGTAGTCCTCGCGCGTCGGCACCGAGCGCTCGGTCTCCTCGAGCTCGTCGATGCGCGCCAGCAGCCCGTCGAGCTCCTGCGCGTCGCCGGCGATGGCGGCGACGCCCTCGGTGAGCCCGGCGATCTCGCGCAGCCGTCCCAGGTCGGGCAGCAGGTCGCGCGGCACGCGCTGCAGGTGCATGCCGCCGAACGGGTCGGTGGCGCTGATCGTGCCGTCGGCGTTGCCGACGCCGAGCGCGTGGATGGTGACGTCCTTGGTCTTCGCGTGGCGCGCCGCGACCAGCGGATCGACCCAGTTCGGCAGCTTGCGCGTGTCGATGCCGTCGGTGATCAGCACCATCGCGCGGCCCTTGCTGAGCGGATCCTGCAGCGCGCGCAGCGCCGTGCCCAGCCCGAGGCCGATGTTGGTGCCGTCGCTGAGCAGGCCCTTGTGGCCCTCGTCCCACAGCGCGCGCTGCTGGCGCTCGGTGCGCTCGATGAACGCGCGCACGGTCTCGTGGTCGTAGGTCAGCGGGCAGCTGGTCATCGCCGTGCGCGCGAAGAACACCAGGCCGATGCGGTCGTTCGGCCGGCGCGCCACGAAGTCGATGGCCGCCGCCATCACCGCCTGCAGCCGGTCGCAGCGGCGGTGGTCGCGGTCGACCATGTCGTCGGCGCGCATGCTCGGGCTCAGATCGAGCACCAGCATGATGTCGCGGCCGCTCTCGGCGCGCTCGATGACCGTGCGGCCGTACTGCGGGCGCGCGGCCGCCAGGGCGAACGCGGCCAGGCCCCCGGCGATCAGCAGGCGGTGCAGCAGCGGGCCGCGGCTCGGCGAGAGCGCGAGCCTCGCCAGCGCATACGCGCCGAACTCGGCGCCGCCGCGCCGCGGGCGGCGCAGCAGCACGACCAGCGACGCGACGAGCAGGAGCAGGAGCCACGGATCGGCGAAGCGGAACTCCATGATCAGCCCGCCTTCGTCGCGGACGCGGCGCGGTCAGTGCGCTTGGCGCGTTTCTCCGCGAGGGCGGCGCGCGCCTCCTCGTCGAGCCGGCGCTGCACGCCGTCCGCCCAGCTGCGTGCCTCGTCGATCAGCGGCGTGACCTGCGAGGCGGGCAGCTGGTCCGGCGACCAGCGCAGCCCGTCGAGCTCCTCGAGCATGCGCACCACCGTCCGCGTCTCGCCCTCCGGCGCGCGCGGCTTCAGCAGCTGCGCCAGCTCGCGCGTCGTCGAGCCGGCGCCGTCGAAGCGCCAGGTCGCGCCGGCGAACGCGCGCAGCGCCAGGCTCAGGCGCGCGCCCGCCTCCTTGCCATCGCCCGCCGAGCGGACGCCGGCGAGCGCGGCGTGGAAGCGCGCGTGCGCGGTCGGGCCGGACTCCGCGGCGCGGCGCCGCAGGACGATGGCGGCGATCGCCGCGGCCAGCAAGGCGCAGATCGCGACCGCGATCCAGCGCCACGCGTCGTGGTCGTCGCCGATCACGCTCTCCGGACGGGTCCACAACGGCCGCGCCGCCGCGAGCTGCGCCGGCGCGTTGGCGGTGCCGACCGCGACGATCACCTCGGGCGCCTGCGCGCGGTGCTCGGCGCCATCCGGCGCGCGCACCGTCAGCGTCGGCCGCGGCAGCGACCACGCGCCGCTCTGCGGCGCGAGCACGGTCAGGCGCCAGCGGCGTTCCTCCGCCTCGCCGGTCGCGATCTTCTCGACGGGCGGGAACGAGGTGACGAAAAGCGCGGCGAAGTCGCGCGCCGGATCGGGCTCGGCGACGACCGTCCAGCCCGCGGGCCAAGCGTACGACAAGGTCACCGTGACCTCGCGGCCGACGTCGACCTGCGCCGGCGCGGCGGACATGGTCACGGTCGGCGTCGCGACGGCGTCGCCTGCGACCAGCGCCGCGCACAGCACGATGAGCGCGAGGCTGCGCAGCGCGGAGCGGCTCAGCTCAAGCATGGATCCGCCGGCGCCGCTGGGCGAAGAACCGGCTCATCGCCGTGAACGCGGGCTGATCGGTGCTGAGGTCGACGAGATCGCATCCCGCGGCCCGGAACAGGCTCTGGACGCGGCCGCGCTGCGCGGCGTACGCGGCGGCGTACGCCGCGCGCGCATGGCGTCCCGCCGACAGCACCAGCTCCTCGTCGCCTTCCGGATCGGCGAGGACCAGCGGCGTCGCACCCGCCGGCAGGGCCTGCTCGGCCGGATCGGCGATGCGCAGACCGACCACGTCGTGGCGCCGCGCCGCGCGCGCCAGGGCCCGCGCCAGCGCCTCGTCGCCGGACAGGAAGTCGCTGACCAGGAAGCAGACCGTGCGTTTCTTGGCGTGCGCGACCAACGCGTCGAGCGCGGCGGCGATGTCGGTGCCGCGCCCATGACGCGCCTGCGCCGCCAGCACCTCGCGCAGCAGGCGCATGGCGTGGCCGCGGCCCTTGCGCGGCGGCAGGTGCAGCTCGCTGCGGTCGCTGAACGCCGTCAGCCCGATGCGGTCGTGGTTGCGCAGGGCGGTCACCGCGACCACCGCGGCGGCCTCGGCCGCCAACGCCAGCTTCGCGCGCGGCGAGATCGCGGGGATCGCGCCGAAGCGCATCGAGCCGGAGACGTCGACCAGCAGCATGGTCGTCAGCTCGCGTTCCTCGCGGAACACCTTGACGTAGGGACGTCCGGCGCGGGCCGTGACGTTCCAGTCGATGGTGCGCACGTCGTCGCCCGGGGTGTACTCGCGCACCTCGTCGAACTCGAGGCCCTGGCCCTTGAACGCGCTGCGATAGCGACCCGCCGCCAGCGACGACACCAGCCGCTCGGTGCGCAGCTCGATGCGCTTCACCTGGCGCAGGACATCCTTGAGCGTCGGCGAGGCGGGAGTCACGGGACCGCGACGTGCTCCAGCAGGCGCGCGACCAGGGCGTCGCTGTCGAGCTCCTCGGCTTCGGCCTCGTACGACGGCTGGATGCGGTGGCGCAGGACGTCGGCGGCGACGGTCTTCACGTCCTGCGGGGTGACGAACCCGCGTCCCTCGAGGAACGCCTGGGCGCGCGCCGAGGCCGCCAGCGCGATCGAGGCGCGCGGGCTGGCGCCGAGCTCGATCAGGCCGTCGAGGCTGGCGATGCCGGCGGCCTTGGCGTCGCGCGACGCGCGCACCAGGCCGATGCAGTAGTCCTTGAGCCGGTCGTCCATGTGCACGGTCGCGGTCAGCGCCTGGGCGCGCGCCAGGGCCGCCGGGTCCAGCACCGCCTGCGGCTGCGGGCCGATCGCGCCCATCGCGCGGTCGAGGATCTGGCGCTCCTCGGCGGCCGACGGGTAGTCGACCTTCACCTTCATCAGGAAACGGTCGGTCTGCGCCTCGGGCAGCGGATAGGTGCCTTCCTGCTCGATCGGATTCTGCGTCGCCAGGACGATGAACGGGCGCGGCAGCGGGAAGGTCTCTCCGCCGATCGTCACCTGGCGTTCCTGCATCGCCTCGAGCAGCGCCGACTGGACCTTGGCCGGGGCGCGGTTGATCTCGTCGGCCAGCACGACCTGGGCGAATATCGGGCCCTTGCGGGTGGTGAACGTGCCGGCCTCGTAGATGCGCGTGCCGACGATGTCCGCGGGCAGCAGGTCGGGCGTGAACTGGATGCGGCTGAAGCTGGCCGACAGCGCCTGGGCCAGCGCGCGCACGGTGGTGGTCTTGGCCAGGCCCGGGAGGCCTTCGAGCAGCAGATGGCCGTCGCAGAGCAGGCCGATGAGCAGCCGGCGGACCATGTCGCGCTGACCGACCAGCAGCTTGGCGACCTCGGCCTCGACCAGCCGCAGCGGCTGCGCGGCTTCAGCGAAGGAGGTGGCGAGGGCGGTAGCGGAAGCCGATGCGGGTTGGGCTGAGGTCATGGAGGTGCCGGGGTGGTGCGTCTGACGTTGTTCGCCAGCCGGCCTTTCGCGCAACCCCTGCTGCGGCGGCGATGCGAGGTGTGCAGGCGTTCCACTTCATGCGCGAGGCGACCCGGACGCGGGCGACCATCGGTGAGCGAGGAGACGATCATGCCGACCCAGGGCAGCCGGCGCGACCTGCGACCATTGGCGGACGAGCCGCTGGCGGACGACGACGACGCCAACGACGTCATCGAGGACGATGACGAGGCGACGAGCGAGCTCGAAGCCGAAGCCGCCGAGGAGGATCTCCCCGGGAGCGCCCACGACGGCTGAGGTGTGGGAGGAGACCCATCCCGGGTTTGGGATCAGGCGAGGCGTCGCGATACTGCCCATGCTCGACGGGGGTCATTGGTCGACCCCCGCAGTTGG
>DASPLE010000139.1:0-20311 GCA_035627695.1 Planctomycetota bacterium | reverse complement strand
GCCGACGTTGATGATCGCGCCGCCGCGCGTCCGGAGGTGCTCGGCGGCCTCGCGCGAACCGTGCACCACGCCCCAGTAGTTGGTCTCGAACACCCGCCGCTGCTCGGCGACGGGCACCTCGGTGATCCGGCCGTAGATCGAGACGCCGGCGTTGTTGACCCAGGTGTCGAAACCGCCGAAGCCGGCGATCGCCGCGTCGGCGATCTGACGCACCGCCTTCTCGTCGGCGACATCGGCGACCACCGAGATGGCCTCGCCGCCCGCGGCCTGGACCTCGGCGACGATCTTCTGCAGCGCGTCGGCGTTGCGCGACGAGAGCACGAGCTTCGCGCCGGCCTTCGCCGCCAGGCGCGCGGTCGCGAGGCCGATGCCGCTGGAAGCCCCGGTGATGACCATGATCTGCTCGGCGAGCGGCTTGAGGTGCGGCTTCGATTGCACGGCCATGACGGGCTCCTGGGCCATCGATCATACGCCGGACGCGCGCGGGGCCGCGCTGCTAGGCGTCTCCCTCGACACCCTCCGCGCCGGGAGCCGCGCCGGGCGGGGACGTCGCGAACGGCAGCTCCTCCTGGCGCGCACCGCTGTCGTCGAGGTGCGAGCACGTGATGCCGAGCAGCCGCACGGGGATGCGACCGATGTCGGTATCGTCAGCCAGATGCAGAACGACGCGCACCAGCGTGGCAGCGTCGTCGATGGCATGGGTCAGGGTCAGGCTGCGGGCGATGCGCCGGAAGTCGTGGTACTTGGCCTTCAGCGTCACCGTCCGGCCGGCGAGCCCGTGCTTGCGCAGGCGACGCTCGAGACCGCGTGCGAGCTCCTCGAGCTTGGCCGCGATCTCGCCGCGATCGACCAGGTCGCGCTCGACCGTGTCCTCGATGCCGACCGACTTGGCCTCGTCGCGCGCATGCACGGGACGCTCGTCGATGCCCTCGGCCAGATCGCGCAGCGCCGGCCACCACGAGCCGACCACGCGCTCGAGCTCGAGCGGAGCGCAGGCGCGCAGGTCGGCGATCGTGGCGATGCCGCGCGCGCGCAGCCGATCCGCGGTCTTCGGGCCGATGCCCGGCACGACCGAGGCGGGCAAGGGCGCGAGGAAGTCGCGCACGCGCGCCGGCGGCACGACGCAGATGCCGTCCGGCTTGGCGCGATCGCACGCGACCTTGGCCACGAACTTGCTGGGTCCGACGCCGGCGGACGCCGCCAGGCCGGTCTCCGCGCGGATGCGCGCGCGCAGGTGCTGGGCGACGCGCGTCGCGCTCGGCTCGTCGAGCGCGTTGACGGTGACGTCCAGGAAGGCCTCGTCCAACGACAGCGGTTCGACCAGCGCGGTAACGGCGAGGAAGATCGCGCGGATGCGCTCGGACTCGCGGCCGTACCGGGCGAAGTCGGGCGCGACGAATACCGCCGTCGGGCAGAGGCGGTAGGCCTTCGCGCACGCCATCGCCGAACGCACCCCGAACGTGCGCGCCTCGTACGAGGCGGCGCAGACCACGCCGCGCGAATGCGGCGAGCCGCCGACGACCACCGGCCTGCCCCTGAGCTCGGGGCGATCGCGCTGCTCGACGGACGCGTAGAACGCATCCATGTCGACATGCACGATCTTGCGCGCATGCGGCCGCGGCAGGATGGCGACGTCGTCCGGCACGGTGACGCCAGCGTAGCGCCGGCGCCGGCGCCATCATCCCGCGAGCACCCGCCGCCAGCGGGCCACCCAGGTGCGCGCGACGTCGGGGATGCGATCCTCGTCGAGGCCGCCGCGCGCGGCCTCGAAGCCCTGGCGCAGCAGGGTGATCTGGTGGCGCGTGCGGTTGAAGCGCTGCGCGCAGTCGCTGTCGAGCGCGCCATCGAGGAACGCCTCGGCCAACGCCTTGAGATCGCCATCGGCCCATGGGCGGCCCGGCGCGCGCGTGGTCTTGACCGGCGCATCCGCCGACCGCGGCTTGGGCAGCGCCGAGTCGACCGGCACCGCCTCGCCTTCGCTCAGCGCGCTGATCATCGCCACCTGGGTGGTCTGCACCCAGTGCACCCCGCGCTGGTCCTCGAGGCGCAACCAGCCGCCGCCGCAGGCGCGCAGCACGCCGCGCAGGACGACGCCGTCGGCGAACTGCACGGCGACCGGCCGATCGATGGGCAACGTCGCGAGCGGGTCGGGCATCCGGGCTGGATACGCCCACGACCAGGGACGGCAACCTGTACGGCGAGAAGGGCGCGGGCTCGGCGGTTGACTTGGCCGGCCGCCGCGCCTAAACCTCTACGCAGACCTGGGCTGTCCGCTGGACGTCCGGTTTCCCCCCGCCTGGACCGTGATCCTTGCGGCGCCGCGATGCGGGCCTTCCGCCGCGGCGGCTCCTCGATCTTCCCCCTCATCTGCGACCAGACGCCTGCGAAGAGCCTTTTTCCCGCCCTCCCGTGCCCGGCCCTGTTCATGGCCGTGACGCCCCTAGGACCGAATGCCGGCTGACGTCCTGGCCATCATCGATGGCCATTATTACGCGTACCGATTCTTCTTCGGCATGCCGCCGCTCAGCGGTCCCGGCGGACGGCCCACCGGCGTCACGTACGCCTTCGCGCAGCTCTTCAAGGATCTGCGCGAACGCAGCGAACTGACCCACTGGGTGCTGATCTTCGACGCGCCCGGCGACACCTTCCGCTCCGAGCTCTACAAGGAGTACAAGGCCCACCGCGATCCGACGCCCGATCCCCTGCGCCAGCAGATCGCCGACGCGCGCCTGCTCGCCGCCGCCAGCGGCATCCCGGTGATCGAGATCCCGGGCGTCGAGGCGGACGATGTCGCCGCGACCCTGGCCAAGCAGGCCGCCGCGCGCGGCATCGAGGCGCGGATCCTCTCCAAGGATAAGGACATCGACCAGGTCCTGAGCGATCGCATCCGCACCTGGGACCCGGTCGCCGGCGTGCTGCGCGGACCCGCCGAGCTGCGCGCCGAGAAGGGCTTCGGCCCGGAGAAGGTCATCGACTACCTGTGCATGCTCGGCGACGCGTCCGACAACGTGCCGGGCATCGACGGCGTCGGCCCGAAGACGGCGGTGAAGCTGATCGCCGAATACGGCGGCCTCGACGGCGTCATCGCCAACGTCGACAAGCTCAAGGGCAAGCTGCAGGAGCGCGTGCGCGCCTTCATCCCGTTCGCGGCGATGACCCGTGACCTCATCACCCTGCGCGACGTCGCCGACCTGCCCGACCTCGAGACGCTGCGCATCGACCGCGCCTTCACCAACGACGCCAAGGCGTACGGCGAGTTCGGCTTCAACACCGCGCGCTTCGCCGCCGCCAAGCCCGCGCCGACGGTGTCGGTGAACGGCACCATGGCGGAACTCCAGCCGGCGTCCGTCGCCGCGCTCAAGCCGGCGTCGGACGGCGCGGCCTACCGCATCGTCGCGGCGGCGAGCGAACTTCCCGCGCTGGTCGCCGACATGCGCAAGGCGGGGCGCTTCGCCTTCGACACCGAGACCACCGGCCTCGACGCGTCGTGCGCCCGCCTGGTCGGCGTCAGCCTGGCCTGCGGCAACGGCGACTGCCGCACCGCCGCGTACATCCCGATCGCCGGCACGGGCGCGCCGCTGGTTCCGTGGGACGAGGCGCTGCCGATCCTCAAGCCGCTGTTCGAGGACGTTTCGGTGCGCAAGGTCGCGCAGAACGCCAAGTACGACATGCGCATCCTCGCCTGCCACGGCATCGCGGTGCGCGGCCTCGACGGCGACACCATGCTGGCGAGCTGGCTGCTCGATCCGTCGCGCGAGAGCCACGGCATCGACCACCTGACCAAGTCGTTCTTCGGCGAGGACAAGATCCCGACCAGCTCGGTGCTCGACCTCAAGGCCGGCCAGACCATGGACATGGTCGACATCGAGCGCGTCGGCCGGTACGCGTGCGAGGACGCGCAGTGCGCGTGGCGCCTGGCCGAGGTGCTGGAGGCGCAGCTCGTCGAACACGGCCTGAGCGAGCCGTACCGCGAACAGGAGCTGCCGATCGCCGAGTGCCTGGCGCGCATGGAGAGCCGCGGCGTCCGCCTCGATCCGCTGGTGCTGGCCGAGACCCAGCGCCACCTCGAGCAGTTCCTCAAGAGCGTCGAGGAGTCGATCCGCGCCGTCGCCGGCGCCGACTTCAATCCGGGCAGCCCGAAGCAGATCGCCGCGCTGCTGTTCGATAAGCTCAAGCTGCCGGTGATCTCGCGCACCAAGAGCGGACCGTCGACCGACGCCGGCGTGCTCGAGGCGCTGCGCCACCTGCACGAGCTGCCCGAGCTGCTGCTGCAATGGCGCATGCTCTCCAAGCTGATCGGCACCTACCTGAGCAAGCTGCCCAGCTACGTCAGCCCGACGACCGGCCGCATCCACTCGAACTTCAAGCAGACCGGCACCGAGACCGGTCGCATCGCCAGCGACGGCCCGAACCTCCAGAACATCCCGAAGAAGAGCGACCTCGGCCGCGAGATCCGCGCCGCGTTCGTCGCCGATCCCGGCCGCGTGTTCCTCGCCGCGGACTACAGCCAGATCGAGCTGCGCGTGCTCGCGCACCTCTCCGGCGACCCGACGCTCGCCGCGGCGTTCCGCGATGACGTCGACATCCACCGCTTCGTCGCCGCGCAGGTCAGCGGCTGCGATCCGGCGTCGGTGACGCCGAAGCAGCGCAACGCGGCGAAGGCGGTCAACTTCGGCATCATCTACGGCCAGACCGCCTTCGGCCTGTCGCAGGCGCTCGGCATCCCGCGCGGCGAGGCCCAGCAGTTCATCGACGACTACTTCGCGCGCTTCGCCAAGGTCCGCGACTACATCAACGACGTCGTCGCCACCGCCACCACGCGCGGCTACGCCGAGACCATGGCCGGCCGCCGGCGCTACACGCCGCAGCTGCGCAGCGGCAACCGCAACGAACGCCTCCAGGGCGAGCGCATCGCGCTCAACAGCACGATCCAGGGCTCGGCGGCGGACCTGATCAAGCGCGCGATGCTGCGCTGCGATCTGATGCTGCCGGGCGGCTCGGGGCTCGTCCTCCAGATCCACGACGAGCTGCTGGTCGAGGCCGACGACGCCGTCGCCGACGCGGCCAGCGCCGCCCTGCACAAGGCGATGACCGAGGCGTGGTCGCTGCAGGTGCCGCTGGTCGCCGAGGTCCGGCGCGGGCGCAACTGGTTCGAGGTGTCGTGATGGATGCCCACCTGATCACGCCGCTTCCGCGAGCGCCGCGCCTCCCTTCCCCAAGCCATCCTCGCGACCGATCGCCTCGGCGCTCGATGCCGCGACATCTCCGCATGACTCCTCCAGAGACCCCATGAACGACCAGCACCGTCCCGATTTCCACAACAACCAGCACGGCGGCGGAGGCGGCGGCGGTCGCCACGGCCGTCGGCGCCGTCGGCGCGGCGGCGGCGGTGGCCAGGGCGGCGGCGGCCAGGGTGGCGGCGGCGGACAGGGCGGCGGCTACCGCGACAACCGCGACTTCCGCGACAACCGCGACGGCGCCCAGCGCCAGAACGACGGCCAGCAGTCGTCGACCGCGACCGAGACCCCGCCGGGCTTCGTCTTCGAGGAGCCGTCGCTGACGGTGCCGCCGGACAAGACCGTGGTGCTCGGCATCACCGGCGAACCCGGCGCGGGCAAGAGCTCGCTGGCGCGCGAGCTCGCCAAGCTCGGCGGCACGGTGATCGACGCCGACGAGATCGGCCACGAGCTGATCGAGACCGCGCTGATCAAGAAGAAGCTGGTCAAGGAATTCGGCGACGAGATCGTCGACGACGACGGCGCGATCGACCGCGCGGCGCTCGGCAAGCTCGCCTTCGCCACCGCCGAGTCGACCGCCAAGCTCAACGCCATCGTCCATCCCAAGCTGACGACCAACCTCAAGGCGGCGGTCAAGAAGGCCGGCAACTTCGTGGTCATCGACTGCGCGCTGCTCCACGAGCTCGGCCTCGGCGAGCTGTGCAGCCAGGCGATCTACGTCCGCGCGCCGCGCGAGGCCCGTCAGGCGCGGGTCGGCCAGCGCGGCTGGGACGCGGACGAGCTGGCGCGGCGCGAGGCCGCGCTCGGCGACGCCGACGCGCGCCGCAAGCGCTGCCAGCTCGCCGTCGAGAACGCGGGCGATCCATCGACGCTGACCGTGTTCGCCAAGACCATCCTCGCGCGCCAGCTCGGCATCGACCTGGTCGCGCTGCGCCGTCAGGCGCTCGAGGCCGCGCGCCAGGCGGCGAACGCGCGCCGCGCCGAGGAGGGCGGCGGCAACTCCGGCGGAAACGGCAACGACGACGACTACGGCGACGATGACGATGGCGACGATCAGGGCTCCGATCAGCCGCAGCGGCCGATGGAGGCCCGCGCCAACGACGGCCAGGGCCAGAATCAGTTCGCGAACCAGGGCCAGCGCGCGGCGCAGCCGCAGCAGCCGCCGCAACCCGAGCGCCCGCCGGTCAGGGTCGACCTCGACAGCTACCTCAAGCGCACCCTGCCCGACCTCCAGGCCGAGGCCGACAAGCTCGAGGTCCGCGACGTGAAGTGGCTGAAGAAGCACGACCTGATCGTCGAGATCCTCAAGCGCGTCGCCGGCGGCCGCATGGACGAGATCGTGGTCGAGGGCTACCTCGAGCTGCAGAAGGACCAGCTCGGCTACATCCGCTCGAACCTCAACGCCTACTCGGCGGTGAACACCGACACCTTCATCTCCGGCCAGCAGCTGCGCCGCTTCGGCCTGAAGCCCGGCATGCACGTCACCGGCACGGCGCGCGCGCCGCGCGGCAACGAGCGCTGCCCGCAGCTGCTGATGATCCAGACGGTGATGGGCGAGCCCGAGAACAAGCGCACCCCCTGCCAGGACTTCGAGCACCTGACGCCGCTGCACGCGCACGACCGCCTGTTCATGGAGCTGCCGAACGACCCGACCGACTACTCGCTGCGCATCATCGACCTGGTCGCGCCGATCGGCAAAGGCCAGCGCGGCCTGATCGTCGCCCAGCCGAAGTGCGGCAAGACGGTCTACCTCCAGAAGATCGCCAAGGCGATCACGACCAACAACCCTGAGGTCATCCTCATGGTGCTGCTCGTCGACGAGCGCCCCGAGGAGGTCACCGACATGCAGCGCAGCGTGAAGGGCGAGGTCGTCGCGTCGACCTTCGACCAGCACTCGTCGCGCCACGTGCAGTGCGCCGAGATCGTGATCAACAAGGCCAAGCGCCTGGTCGAGCGCGGCAAGGACGTCGTCATCCTGCTCGACTCGATCACGCGCCTGGCGCGCGCCTACAACACGGAGGCGCCGTCGGGCGGCCGCATCATGTCGGGCGGCATCGAGTCCGGCGCGCTGATCAAGCCGAAGCAGTTCTTCGGCGCCGCGCGCAAGCTCGAGGAGGGCGGCTCGCTGACCATCCTGGCCACCGCGCTGGTCGATACCGGCAGCCTGATGGACACGGTGATCTTCGAGGAGTTCAAGGGCACCGGCAACATGGAGCTGGTCCTCGACCGCCGCCTCGCCAACCGCCGCGTCTTCCCGGCGGTCGACTGCGGCGCGTCGGGCACGCGCAAGGACGAGCTGCTCATCAAGAGCGACGACGAGCTCAAGCGCGTGTGGGCGCTGCGCAAGTTCCTCGCCGACCGCAACGGCGCGGACGCCATCGAGTTCCTGCGCGGCAAGCTCAAGAACTACAAGACCAACATCGAGTTCCTGCTGGCGATCGATCCGGACAAGCTGTCCGGCTGGTGATGCGCGCATGGCGGATGCGACGCTGCCGATGGCGCTGCCGCAGCCGACCTTCGTCGACCTCGCGCGCCTGCCGCCGGGGTGGAGCCAGGGGCCGCACAGCCACGACGTGCACGAGATCAACTTCGTGCGTCGCGGCCGCGGCGTCCTGGTCGCGGGCGGGCGCGAGATCCGCACCGGGCGTGGCGCGATCTACCTGTTCCTGCCGGGCGAGCAGCACGCCGGCTGGAACGGCGACGAGCCGGCGGAGATCCTCTACGTCGCGGTGCGCTTCCCCGGCCACCCGGCGATCGTGCGCGACGCGTCGGCGACGCCGTTCTTCCTGACCGGCGCGGCGGCGGCGACGGCCGCGCCGCCGCTCGCGGCGCTCGCCGACCTGCTCGCGGGCACGCCGCCCCGGTCGAGTCCGGCGGCGCCGCTGCCGGACGCGGCGCTGCCCCACGTCCTGGCGATCATCGCCGCGATGATCGAACCGGTGCGCGCCATCGGCGCCGGCTCGTCGCGCCAGCGCGAACTCGCCGACAACGCGCTGGCGCGCCTGGCTGGCGCCGCGCGCCGGCCGCCGTCGCTCGCCACCGTCGCCCGCGATCTCGGCATCGGCGCCGACCACCTCGGCCGCGCGGTGTCCGCGGTCACCGGCCGCTCATGGCCCGACCTGGTCGCCGAGCAACGGGTGCGCGCGGCGCGCGAACTGCTGCGCGATGCCGATCTGCCGATGCGCGAGATCGCCCGCCGCGTCGGGCTGTCGGGCCCGCGCGCGCTGGCGCGGCTCGTGCGCCGCGTCACCGGGCGGCCGCCGAGCGCGCTGCGCGCCTGAGGATCGGAAGCGGTCCCCTCGCCGTCGGGTAGGGTCGCCTGCGCGATGCATCATCGCTGGCGGAGACCGCAGCCATGACCGTCGCTCACCCCCTCGCTGCCGCCGGCGTCCCGGCGGGGCACCGTTTCCTCTTCGACCTGCAGGGCTTCGTGCTGCTGCGCGGCGTGCTGTCGCCCGGGGAGTGCGCGAGCCTGCTCGGGACCGTGCGACGCCTGGAGGCGGTGGCGCACGACGACGGCTGGCGCCAACGGCTCGCGCCCGAGCACCGCGCCGCGGCCTCGCCGACGCGGCAGGCCTACATCGACCACGGCGTGCGCCTGAACGGGCTGCTGCGCCTCGATCCGGCGTTCGATGCGCTGATCGACCATCCGCGCGTGCTGCCCTACGTGCGCGAATTCATGGGCGCTCCCCAGGTCATCAACACGTGGTCGATCAGCAAGGCGATGGACACCGGCGTCGGCGGTTGGCACCGCGGCGCGACGCCGATGCAGTACTGGTGCCGCGAAGGCGTGATCCGCTCGGCGATGCTCAACGCGGTCTGGTTCCTGAGCGACAACGGCCCCGACGACGGCTGCATGTGCGCGGTGCCGGGCTCGCACAAGAGCGACCTGGCCCGCTTGGGCGCGTACGACGCGCAGGCGGTGCGCGACGGCGGCGCGGATTTCGACTACGCGGCACACCCCGGCCTCGCCCTGCCCGGCTCGGTGCCGATCACCGGCTCGGCCGGCGACGTGCTGGTGTTCAGCGAGGCGCTGATCCACGGCGGGCTGCGCAAGACGACGCCGGGACTGCGCACCAATCTCTACGTCAACCACCTGCACCGGCTGTATTCCGTCGCCGGGCACGAGCCCGCCAACATGCGCCACTTCTGGCTGCCCGAGCGCCTGCGCGAGCGCTTCACCCCGGCTCGGCGCGAGCTGACCGACTGGATGCGGCACGCGCGCTACGAGCTGGATGAGTGAGCGGAGCGTTGCCGGACGGGCCCCGGCGCGATGATCGGCGGGATGCAACGCCTGGTCCTGGTCGTCGTCGCGCTGTCGGTCATCAGCGGCTGCACGACGCGCGCCGATCGCGCCTCGTTGGCGCACGAGATCGATGGGATCGCCGCCGAAGCGCGTCGGACCATGGCCTCGCGTTCCGCGCCGCCGATCGACGTGCCGCTCGCCAAGCGGTGGCGGTTTGCGGGGACGAAGGGCGACGAGCACATCCTGGTGCACGTGCCGGGAGACGGGAACCGACGCCGCATCGCCGTCCCGCAGCGCGACTTCGTCATGCCGGCGGCGATGCCCTACACCGACGACG
The DNA here is from genome assembly GCA_035627695.1 of Planctomycetota bacterium. Lineage (GTDB taxonomy): Bacteria > Planctomycetota > UBA11346 > UBA11346 > UBA11346 > DASPLE01. The sequence continues at coordinate 10,491 of DASPLE010000139.1, read as the reverse complement.
ACCGCCGGTGGGTCCCGCTCAAGCTGAATCGCCGGATCCGCGCCGACGGCACGGTCGGCATCGATTTCACCCGCCTGTCCGCGAACGAGATCGACGCGTCGCACACCGGCGCCGCGGCGCACGACCTGCTCAAGGTCGGGCTGTGACGACGGCAGCCTCCCGCAGCGAGGCGTCGTCGGGGCGCTTCTACGCCAAGCTGGGCTCGGACGGGCTCGCCGACCTCGCGTCGGAGGAGAAGACCCGTGCCGACCTGCGCCTGGCCAAGCGCCTGTGCCGCGGCGGCCAGGACGTGCTCGACCTCGCCTGCGGCTATGGCCGCATCGCCGTGCCGTTGGCGCTCGCGGGGTGGAACGTGCGCGGCATCGACCTGGCGCGGCCGCTGATCGTCGCCGCGCGCAGGGCCGCGCGGCGGGCGGCGTCGCCGGCGCGGTTCGATGTCGGCTCGATGCTCGACCTGCCGTACCGCGCCGCGTCGTTCGATCGCGTGCTGTGCCTGTGGTCGAGCTTCAACCACCTGCTCACGGTGGCGGATCAGCGCGCCTGCGTCGCCGAGATGCTGCGCGTGCTGCGTCCGGGCGGACGCGCCTACATCGAGAGCGTGGACGCCGGACTGCCCTCGATCCGCCGGCGCCTGGCGCGCGAGGGCTTCGGCGACGGCAAGCGGCTCGCGACGTGGACGCTGGGCGGCGCCACCATCACGCATTTCTTCCACGATCGCTCGACGCTGACCACGGCGTGCGCCGATGCTCGGCACGTACGGATAGGTCTTACCGCCGTGCACGGCGTCAGGCGACTCACGGCGCGCCTGCGCGCCTGAAGCCGCGTCGACGCAAGTCTGGGCGCTCGAAGCTCGAAGCTCGAAGCTTGAAGCTCGAAGCTCGAAGCTCGAAGTTCGAAGCTCGAAGCTCGAAGCTCGAAGCCGAGTTGGCGCCGAGCAGAGGTGCTAGCCCTTGGCGCTGAAATCCACCGGCCCGCCGGCGTGTCCGGTGATGCCGCCGATCTTGACCTGCTGGTTCTTGCGCACGCGCAGGTTGACCATTTCCACGCCGAGGGCGAAGGCCATCGCGAAGTAGATGTAGCCCTTCTTGATGTGCTCGCCGAAGCCCTCGGCGGTCAGCATCACGCCGATCAGGATCAGGAAGGACAGCGCCAGGATCTTGATGGTCGGATGGCGTTCGACGAACGCGCCGATCTTCGCGGCGAACGCCATCATCACGCCGATCGCGATCACCACCGCGGTGATCATCACCTCGATGCGATCGACCATGCCGACGGCGGTGATCACCGAGTCGAGCGAGAACACCAGGTCGATGAGGATGATCTGGACGATGATGCCCGCGAAGCTGACCGCCTTGCCACCGCCGCCGTGCGCCTCGTCGCCGGCCTCGAGCTTCGAGTGGATCTCGTGGACGGATTTCGCGACCAGGAAGAGGCCGCCCGCCAGGAGGATGAGGTCCTTGCCGCTGAAACCGTGCTGCCAGAAGCCGAGGTCCACGGCGAACAGCTGGTTCTTCAGGCTCATCACCCAGGTGATGCAGAGCAGGAGCACGATGCGCGCTCCCATGGCCAGGCCGAGACCGATGAGGCGCGCGCGCGGGCGATCCTTCTCCGGGAGCTTGCCGGTCAGGATCGAGAGGAAGATGATGTTGTCGATCCCGAGCACGATCTCGAGCGCGGTCAACGTCAGCAGCGCGATGCCGTTGGCGACGGTGAAGAGCGAACCGACGTCTCCACCCACGGCGGCAACAGTCCCGGCATCCATCTGCGTCCCCTACGTGGGCGGCAGTATGCGACGGCCGCGCCCATGCCAACCCGATCCAGGCCGAGTCTCGGCAGCCGGCGAACGCAAAAAAAGAGGACGGCCCGCTCCGGTGGGAGCGGGCCGTCCTCGACGACGTCCTCGAGGGTCGTCAGCGATCAGTGCGCGGCGGCGGCCTCGACCTTGCCGCCGGCTTCCTGCCAGCCGCTGATGCCGCCCTTGAAGTGCTTGACGTTGGTGTAGCCGGCTTCGGCCGCAGCCGAGGCGGCCGACTTCCAGGCGCCGCACTTCGGGCCGCCGCAGTACGCCACGATCAGCGCGCCCTTGTCGGCGGGGAGCTGCTTGGCGAGGTCGGCGCCGGCGGCCTCGGCGTCGATCGCGCCGGGGATGTGGGCCTTGGCGAACGACTCGGTGCCGTTGACGTCGATGAGCACGACCTGCTTGGCTTCGATGGCCTTGGCCAGCTCGGACTGGGTGATCTCGGGGCAGGCGCAGTCGGCGCATTCCTTGTCGCCGGCCCACAGGGCGGCCGAGAAGGCGACGAGCATGGCGATGAGGAGGGTCTTCATGGAGGGACTTCCGGGGGTTGTCGGTTGGGCGGCGGGATGCCGCTGATGGGCAATGTCAGCGTCAGCCGGAGCGTTCCGGCGGAATGCGAACGCGCCAAACGTATCGACCACCATCGATGAATCAAATAGTTACGGACTCGGCTCGTCCGGCACCGGGGGTGGTGCCGGCGGCGCCGGCCGCGGCGCGACGACGCTGACCTTGTAGCGCACCGAGACGTCATCGAACGTGTAGGCGGGCGAGCGGCTCATGATGGTCAGCTTGCCCTCCTTCGGCACGTCGGGCTCGATGTCGCGCGGCAGCGCCAGGTAGACGGTGAGGTCGCCGGGCTGCAGCTCGCGCAGCAGGTTCTGGGGCCCATGCACGCCGACCGAGACCTGCGACGCGCTGAGTTCGACCCGGTAGCGCTCGTGGAAATCGTGCGGCACGAGCAGCTTCACCGGCACCGTCTCGAGCTTGTGCGCGCTGATGCGCGGGATGACCGTGACCGTCGCCTCGACCGCGCCGAGGACGGCGACGTTGGCGGGCGGCCGCGGCGTCAGCTCGACCTCGAAGCTGGTCTGCGCGGCCGTCGCCGGATCGATCGACGCGAGGCGCAGCGGCTCGAAGCCGATGCGCAGCGGCAGCGGGTCGGCCCTGGTGTACTGGTCGACCACGGCCTGGGGACCGCGAAGCCGGACCAGCCGCTGCTTGAGCGAGATCGTGACGTCGAGGCCCTCGGGCACCTCGACCACGGTCGGCTCGAGCAGGCCGGCCTGGCCCTCGACGATGCGACCGAAGGCGACGCGGATCTCGCGCAGGTTCTCGGGGATGATGCGCTGCAGGCGCACGTCGCCGGGCAGGCCCAGGACGCGCTCGGTGATCGCGAAGGTCTGCTGGCCCTGGGCGAGCGCGTCGGCCGCGATCACCAGCGCCGGCTGGACGTCGAGGGCGAGGTCGCCCAGCAGCGTGCTCGGCCCGTCGATGTCGACGCGGAACTCGCGCGGCGCGATCTCGGTGATCTGGTAGTCGCCCGGCAGCGACTTCACCGCGCTGTCGCCGATGCGCACCTGCAGGGTGCGCTCGATCCGCGCCTGGCCGCTGGTGTACAGCCACAGCGCCACCGCGAGGAAGAACGCGACGACCTTGACCTGCCAGTTGTGCACGAACAGCCGCTGGACCACCGACATCACGCTCATAGGCCGGAGCTCCGCCGGACGTGGCCGGCAAAGGTGCGGCCGAGCAGGATCTCGAGGTCCTGGCGGGTCAGGCCGCGGTTCAGCTTGCCGCGGTCGGCGACGCTGATCGACCCGGTCTCCTCCGACACCAGCAGGGCCAGCGCATCGGTGTCCTCGCTGATGCCGATGCCGGCGCGATGGCGCGTGCCGGGCAGGTGCTTGTACTCGATGTTCTCGGTCAGCGGCAGGATGACGCCCGCCGCCGCGATGCGGCCGTCGCGGATGATCATCGCGCCGTCGTGCAGCGGCGTGTCCTTCCAGAACAGCGACATCACCGACTTGGCGGTGACCTCGCAGTCGAGCGGGCTGGTGTTGATGTAGTCGTCGAGGCGGTCGCTGCGCTCGACCACGATCAGGGCGCCGATGCGCCGGTCCGCCATCGACGTGATCGCGTCGATCATCTGCTGGATGATCGACGCGTTGGCTGACAGGTCCTGGTTCGGGAACAGACCGCCCATGCGCGTGAACAGCCGACGCAGCTCGGGCTGGAAGACCACGCCCATGATGATCGCGCTGAAGCCGATCGACGCCTGCAGCAGCCACGAGATCGCGTGCAGCTGCGCGACGCGCGCGACCATCGCCGCGCACACCAGGCCGGCGACGGCCAGCGACAGGCCCTTGAGCTTGCCGCCGGCGCTGATGCGTTCGAGGCCGACCAGCAGCCAGTAGAGCAGCAGGTAGAGGATCGCGATCTCGATGCCGGAGCGCGTGTAGAACGACAGCTCGCGCCAGTCCATCCAGCCGGGCCAGTCAAACATCGCCGCCCCGATCGGCCGGCGTCCCGGTCAGGGCGCTGGCGAGCGCCAGCGCGGCGCGCGCGCCGGCGACGTCGTGCGCGCGCACCAGCGCGCACTCGCGGGCGATCAGCGCGTGGACGATGTGCGACAGGCCGTCGCGTTCGCCCGCGGCGAGATCGACCCCCGCGACCACCGGCAGGAACGACTTGCGGCTGACGCCGACCACGAGCGGCCGGCCGAACTCGCGCGAGAAGCGCGGCAGCGCGCGCAGCAGGGCGAGGTTGTGCGCCGGGGTCTTGCCGAAGCCGATGCCCGGATCGATCAGCAGCGCGCCCTCGTCGACCCCGGCGGCCAGCGCCGATTCGATGCGCTGGTCGAGCGCGGCGAGGACCTCGTCGACGACGTCGACGTAGCGCGGCGCGCGCTGCATCGTCGCGGGCGCGCCCTGCATGTGCATGAGCACCACGGCGCAGCCGCGCTCGGCGACCAGCGGCAGCATCGCCGGATCGGCGCCCGCCGAGACGTCGTTGACCACGCGCGCGCCGGCGTCGAGCGCCGCGCGGGCGACCGCCGCCTTCATGGTGTCGACCGAGATCGCGACGCGCGCCGGGCAACGCGCCGCCAGCGCGGCCACGACCGGCGCCACGCGCGCGATCTCGAGGTCGGGCGCCACCGGCCGCGACCCCGGCCGCGTGCTCTCGCCGCCGACGTCGATCCACGCCGCGCCCTGATCGACCAGCCGCAGGCCGTGCGCGATGGCGGCCTGCGCGTCCCCGTGGCGGCCGCCGTCCGAGAAGCTGTCGGGCGTCGCGTTGACCACGCCCATCACCGCCGCCGGCATCTCCACGGCGATGCCGCCGGGCAGGCGCCAGGAGCGCGCCGCCTCGGTCCCATGCTGATGCTGCCCGATGCGAGCCGACATGCGGAGATAGTGGCTCCGACGCGCGCGAGGCGCAACCCGCGGCCCGGTACGATCGGGGTGATCGACCCCTGGATCGCACCGCCGATTCCCTAGGCTGCCGCGCCGATGTCCTCTTCGACCAGCCGCACCAGCTACCCGCTCATCCGCGCGCCGAATCCCGTGCAGGCGTTCGGCCAGATCGGCGGCCACGTCAAGATGGGCTTCAAGGCGCCGAAGGGTCGGCGCACGGGCAAGGCCATGGCGCTGGTCTCGGCGCTGCCGCTCGCGCCAGGCAGCGACCAGCTCGTGCTGGCTTTCATCGACCGCTCCGATCCGGAGGAGACCTTCGACAACGAACCGCACCTCGGCGACAACCAGGTCGTGATCGTGCCCAAGGCCGGCGTGCTGTGCTCGGTCATCAACGGCGTCAACGCCGGCGACTGGAAGGGCGTGCGCGTCGCTCTGGGCGATCCGGTCGAGGAACCGGACGACCTCGACGTCGATCCGACCGGGCTCGACCTCGCCGCGTCCGACCGCTGGGTCGACATGGTCGACGAGCTCGGCGTCGACGGCTCGAAGCTGGGCGGGTGGCCGCTGTGGGCCAACGCCCCCGTCGATCTCGATCGTCTGATGGGCAAGCCGCAGGTCTTCCACCACCGGCTGACCGGCGACCTGATCGACTTCAAGCTGGGCGACGGCGGCGTGATCTACGTCTTCGTCGACGCGGACGGCACCGGCGGATCGCTATGCTGGCAGCAGGCGACCTGAGTCGACCTTCCCTGGTTGGGCTGGTGGCCGCCCCATCTGCTGCCACCCTCGTCGCGTGAGCCCAGCCGAGATCGATCGCCTCTCCGCCTGCCGCACCTGCGGGTTGATCCAGCGGCGGCCGGCGCATCGCGCGGGGTGGCGCGCCCATTGCCACCGCTGCGCCGCCCGCCTGCCGGATCCCCCCGGGGGCAAGGCCATGGGCGACCGCACCGCCGCCGCGGCGATGGCGGCCCTGATCCTCTACCCGGTCGCGGTCGGCCTGCCGATCGTGCGCGTCGAACGCCTGGGGGTGGTGCACGAGGCCAACACCTGGGAGGCGGTCACGGCGATGATCTCCTCCGGCGACGTGGTCGTCGGCGTGGCCGTGGCGGTGTGCTCGATCGTCCTGCCGCTGGTCAAGCTGCTGGCCCTGCTCGACCTGTCGCTGCGCGCGCGGCGGCACGCGCCGCTGATGCGCGCGCGCATCGCGCACATCATCGAGTGGTGCGGCCGCTGGAGCATGATCGACGTGCTGCTGGCGGCCATGCTCGTCGCGGTGGTCAAGCTCGGCAACCTGATGACCGTCAGCCCCGGCCCCGGGGCGCTGGCGTTCACGCTGATGGTGTTCCTCAGCCTGGTCGCGAGCGCCTCCTTCGATCCGCGCAGCCTGTGGCATGACCAGCCGAGCGAGAAGCCCCACGCATGATGACGACCCGCTGATCTCCACCGCGCCAGAAGCCCGACCAGCAACCGCCCACCCCCCGATCCGAGCGTCATGCCATCGACCCCCCTGCCCGTCGCCGTCGTCCGCCAGCGCTCGCGCTGGTCGTGGATCTGGCTGCTGCCGCCGCTCGCGCTCGGCCTGGCGGTGGTCCTGTCGTACCGCGCCTGGATGAGCCGCGGGCCATCGGTGGACATCGCCTTCACCGAAGGCAGCGGCCTCAAGGCCGGCGATCCGGTGCGCTATCGCGGCATCGACGTCGGCCAGGTGTCGTCGGTGCGCTTGCGCGACGACGGCTCGGGCGTGCGCGTCCAGATCACGCTGAGCGAGGACGCACGCGCGTGCACCTACGGCGGCACGCTGTTCTGGGTGGTGCGGCCGCAGGTCGGCATCAACGCGATACGCGGCCTCGATACGCTCATCGGCTCGCGTTACGTCGCCGTCCTGCCGGGCAGCGGCACGCCGCAACCGACCTTCATCGGCCTCGACGAGCCGCCGGTGCCCGAGGCGCTGACGCCGGGCGCGCTCGACCTGAGCATGCAGGCCGAGAACCGCGGCAGCCTGAAGCCGGGGGCGCCGGTGCTGTACCGCCAGATCCAGGTCGGCTCGGTGGTCTCGGTCGGCCTCGCCAGCGACGCGAGCGCGATCGAGGCGCGCGTCCGCGTGCGCCCGGAATACGCGCGCCTGGTGCGCACCGGCACGAAGTTCTGGGACGCCGGCGGCCTGCGCATCGACGCCGGCATCACCGGCATCACCGTCCGCATGTCGTCGCTCGAGGCGCTGGCCGGAGGCGGCATCGCCTTCGCGACGCCGCCCGATGCCGGCCCGGCGGTGATGACCGGCCACCGCTTCACCCTGCACGGCGAGGCGGACGACGAATGGCTGACGTGGAAGCCGTCCCTGGCGCTCGAGCCCGACGCCACCGCGCGCGAGCTCGCCCTGCCGCGTCCGCTGCGCGCGACGCTGGCGTGGGACGAGGACCGCTGGCTGTGGGATCGCGCCGAGCGCCGCACCGGCTGGGTGCTGGTCGTCACCGGCGGCCTGATCGCCCCTGCGGAACTGGTGACCGCGCCCGACGACGCGAAGAAGAAGACCCTGGCGCTCGAGGTCGCCGGCGCGCGCTACCCGCTGACCACGCCGCCGACCTGGAACCGCGACGGCATCGCGTTCCTGCCGATCAGCCCCGAGGTCACGCCGTGGCCGAGCGAACGCATGCGCGTGGCGATGACGCCCGAGGACCTGGTGCTCGTCGCCGACCCGTCGGACCAGCCGCTGCCGGTGTCGGCGCCGCGCCTGACCCTCGACAACGATGGCCGCTGGGCGATCGACGCGTCGTTCTCCTTCGCCGCATCGTGGCACGGCGCCGCCGCCGTCGCGTCGGCCGACGGCAAGCTGGTCGGAGTCCTGCTCGTCCGCGATGGCCAGGGCGTCATCGCGCCGTGGCGCTGAAGCCGCTGCCCTTCGCGTACGACCGGCCTCGGCGGAACGCATCCGCTGGGTTCAGGACGACGCGATCGACCGGTCGCGGGCTCGTCCCGAGCGATCTAATCAGCGATGATCCCGCCCGGGACCGCCGAGGAGAGCGCCATGACCTGGATCACCGAGACGAATCTGGAGACCATCGAGGACCTCATCCGCTGCCAGCTGAAGAGCCTCTTCGACATCGAGCTGCGCCTGAACGACCTCCTGCCGCGCCTGCGCGACGCCGCGCACGACGCGCAGCTGAAGGACCTCATCGAGGAGCACCACGACCGCACGACCGGGCAGATCGAGCGGCTCGAGGCGGCGTTCGCGCTGATGGGCGCCCACCCCGAGCGCGTGGTCAGCCATGCGATGCGCGGCATCGCGCACGAGTGCGAGCTGCTGATGGCCGCGCGCGGCGATCCCGACGTGCTCGACGCGGCGTTGATCGCCTACGCGCAGAACATCGCGCACTACGAGATCGCGGGCTACGGGTGCGCGCGCGCCTGGGCGCACGCCTGGGGACGGGAGGATCTCGCCGGCCTCATGCAGGAGGCGCTGGACGAGGAGCGCGAATACGATCGCCGGCTGACCGCGCTGGCCGATCAGGCCGTCAACGCGCACGCGGTGCATCCGACGTGAAGCCGCCGCCGGGGGCATCCGCCCCCGGCGGCGGGAACGCTCACTTCAGCGCGTCCTGGGTCTTGTCGCCGGCGTTCTCGATCGCGTCGCCGGTCTTGTCGGCGCCGGTCTCGATCGCATCGCCGGTCTTCTCGGCGCCGCGCTCCATCTTGTCGCCGGCGGTGTCGCCGTCATTGCAGCCGACGACCAGCATCGCGACGGCGGCCAGCGCGCCGAACAGCAGGTTCTTCTTCATGGGACCATTCCTTTGTGTGGGTGCGGACACCCGGTGACGGTGCTCGTCGCACCGGGGATAGTTCGTACCGGCGAGGACCCTCGCAGGGATACGGAACTGGCACACCTGCAACCGCTCGACGGCGCGTGGCCGCTGGCACACTGGGGGCATGGCCACCATCGCGCACGCCGTCGCCGCAGCCGCCTCGGCGCTCGCCGAACGCTGCGCGGACGTGCGCTGCGCCCCGCCGGTCAGCCACGTGTACCACCCGCTGCGCTACGCGGGGGCGATGCACGCCGCCTACATCGCGCGCTTCGCCGCCTCGCGTAAGCGCGTGCTGTTCCTGGGCATGAATCCAGGGCCCTTCGGCATGGCCCAGACCGGGATCCCGTTCGGCGAGGTCGCGGCGGTGCGCGATTGGCTGCGCCTCTCGGCGCCGATCGGTACGCCCGAGCACCAGCACGCGAAGCGCCCGGTGACCGGTCTCGCCTGCACCCGCAGCGAGGTCAGCGGTCGCCGGCTGTGGGGGCTGTTCGCGCGGCGCTTCGCCGACGCCGACGCCTTCTTCGCCGAGCACTACGTCGTCAACTGGTGCCCCCTGCTGTTCATCGAGACGGGCGGCAGGAACCGCACGCCCGACCAGCTGCCCGGCGACGAACGCGAGGCGATCGGCGCCGCGTGCGACGACCACCTGCGCGCCGTGGTCGGCGCGCTGGCTCCGGAGGTCGTGGTCGGCGTCGGCAAGTTCGCCGCCCAGCGCGCCGCGGCGGCGCTGCCCGGCCAGCGCGTCGCCACGATCGCCCATCCGAGCCCGGCGAATCCGGCTGCGAACAAGGGTTGGGACGCGTTGGCGCTGCGCGAGCTCGTCGCGCAGCGCGTCTGGCCCGCGGGCACAGCCCGAGGCTGAGTCCGCCGGCCGGAACGCGCCGCCTCGATGTGCAGGACGCCGCGAATGCCGCGGATCGCTCGCGCGGCGTGAACTAGGATCCTGGACGTTGATCGCTGGCGCGGTGGCGGAGCTGTGCGGTGGATCGGTTCGGATGTCGGAAAAGGGAATGGTCATGCGCACCGCGATCCTGTTGTCGGTGATGGCGTTGGCGGCGTACGTGGCGGGCGCGGCGCCCGGCTGGTCGCAGCGACCCGCGGATCCGATCGCCACCACCTCGAGGCTGGCGCCGCTGCAGCCGACGCCGCCGAGCGTGCCCGCGATGGCCACGACGGCGCCGGCCGGGCCGTCGAGCTACGCCCGCGCGGTCGACGCGGCCATGCCGTGCGTCGTCACGATCATCCCCGAGATCCACATCACCGGCGGCGAGGTGCCCGCGGCGCTCGCCGACCGCATCGCGGCCGCGCCCGGCGACGACGCCGTCTGCAAAGGCATCGGTTCGGGCGTCATCGTGCGCGCCGATGGCTACATCCTGACCAACAACCACGTCGTCGAGTTCGCGGACAAGATCGGCGTCCAGCTGCCAGGATGGGACGAGACCCTCGACGCGAGGGTCATCGGCGTCGATGCCGAGACCGA
>DASPLE010000138.1:0-19049 GCA_035627695.1 Planctomycetota bacterium | reverse complement strand
CGGGCGGCCGGGTCGTCGCTTCGGGCCGCGGCTACTCCGGCGAGCCCTCGAGCTCGATGCCGACCTGCTGGAGCAGGCGGCGCTGCGCCGACCAGATGCGGGTGCGCTCGGCCGGCGTGGTGTCGTCGTAGTCGAGCAGGTGGAGCACGCCGTGCAGGATGTAGAGCACGATCTCGTCGCTGTACGTGCGCCCACGCGCGCGCGCGACGGTGCGCGCGACCTCGGGGCACACCGCGAGGTCGCCGAGATGCGTCAGCCCGGTCTCGGGATCGTCCGAGCCATCGGGGAAGGTCATGACGTCGGTGGCGTCGTCGACCGCGAAGTGGCGCCGGTGCAGCGCGTCCGATTCCTTGGCCGAGACCAGCAGCACGGTCAGCGAGCAGCGGCTGCGGCCGGCCTCGGCCAGCGCCAGGTCGACGACCTTCTGCGCCTTGGCGCGCTCGAACGGCGGCGCCTCGCACTGCGCGACATAGGTGAGCTTGCAGCGTTTCATCGGGGGGCTCGTCGGAGGTGCGGGATCGATCCGACTACCATGCCGAACCGCGCCTGGTGGCAAGCCGCCCGCGGCGGGTGCTGCACGCTCACGAGCACATCTCGATCAGGCGGCTCAGGCAGCGGCGGTACTTCTTGGCGAACGCCTGCTGGCAGTGCTCCTCCGGGAACAGACCGGCGAGCGGCGACGCGCAGCGCACCGTCAGCGCGCAGCCGGCGTCGTAGAGCCGATCGACCAGGTGGACGAAGCGCAGCGCCGCGAGCTGGTCGGTGAACGGCGCCAGGTCGAGGATCGCGAGGGTCGGCAGGCGCAGCGCGAGGCGGCGCAGGTTGACCACCGGCACGTCGCCGAGCAGGCGGTGCAGGGCGGCGGCGTCGACGCTCACCGCGTCCGCGGCGACGGCCGCATCGGCCGCCCAGCGCGGCGGATCGCGATCGACCTCGCGCAGCTCGCGGCGGCGCCAGTCGCGGCCGGGGACGTGCACGTCGGCGAAGGTGTCGGCGATGCGCGCGAGCTGATCGCGGAACTGGTCGACGAACACCCGGCCGACGCCGAGCTCGCCCGGCACGGTGTTCGACGTGGTGACGATGCGGCAGCCGCGCGCCACCAGCTCGACCAGCAGCAGGTCGGCCAGGCGCGTGTTGGCGGGATCGTCGAGCTCGAACTCGTCGATGCAGACCAGCTCGGCGGCGATCAGCTCGGCGGCGGGCGACGCGCCCTTGAGCACCACCAGGCTGATCGCGTCGCTGAAGCTGAGGTAGCGCCGCGTGCCGGCCGCTTCCGCGTAGCTCGCCGCGAGCAGGTGGGTCTTGCCGACGCCGAAGCCGCCGTCGAGGTAGAGGCCGGCCTTCGTCGCGCGGCCGAACGGCAGCCAGCGCCTGCGCCACCACGGCCGGCGCGCCTGCGCGAACGCGCGCACCGCGGCGACCGCCTCCGCCTGGCCGGCGACCGCCGGATCGACGATGAAGCTGGCGAAGGTCTTCGCGGCGAAACGCGGCGGCGGGACCAGCTCGTCCGCGCGCATCGGCGCCGCGAGCGAGCCGCGCAGTTCGGCGAGCTGCCGGAGGCCGTGGCTCATCGCCTCAGATCGCCTGCGTCGCCCAGCCGAGCCCGCTCGCGGCGAACGCCTCGGCGCTGGTCACGACCGCGCGCCGGCCGCGCGCGGGATCGAGATGCGCCTTGGCGCAGCGGCGGATATCGGCGGCGGTCACCGCGAGCACCGCGGCGCGGAACGGATTGAGCCGCTCCGGTCCGACGCCCTTGAGGTCGGCGAGGAAGCGCGCCTTGCCTTCGCCGGCGGGGCTGCCGGGCGCGTCGAGCCCGGCGATGACGCTGAGGATCGCCTCCTTCATCAGGTGCTCGTCGTCGGGCGCCTCGCCCAGCCACGCCAGCGCCTCGTCCATGTCGCGGAAGGTCTCGGCCAGGCGCGGGTCGCGGTAGCTGGTCAGGGACAGCACGCCGCTGCCCGCGTGCCAGTTGGCGTTGCCGCCGTACGCGCCGCCCTGCTCGCGCAGGCGCGGGTGCAGCACGTGGTTGGTCACCAGGCGCGCCGCCACCGCCAGCGCCGGCGCGTCGCCGTGGCCGAGCGGCAGGCCGGGCAGGCACAACGCGCAGTAGTTGACGCCGGTGGCGGTGGTGAAGGCGATGCCCGGCGCCTCGCCGGCGGCCGGCGGCGCGAAGGCGGACATCATCCGGCCGGGCGCGCGCGTCCACGAGCGCCGCACGGCGTCGATCACCTCGGGACGCGACGCGGCGTCGCCGACCAGGGCCTGGGCGCGCGCCCCGCCGACGATGCGCTCGGCGAGCGCCGCCAGCTCGCGGCCCAGCTCCGCGGCGGCGGCATCGTCCTCGAGCCGCTCGTCCAACGCCTTCAGCCAGGCCAGCCGGCCCAGGCCGCTCTGGGTGTGGCCGAGCGCGGCGACGCCGCCGAAACCGCGCGACGCGGCGCGCGCGGCGAGCATCGAGCCCTGGTGCTGGACCGCGTCCTGCATGCGCGCCAGCTGCTGCTCGACCAGCTCGCCCAGGCGTTCGCCCTCGTCGAAGCGCTGGCGCGCCAGGGTCTCGGCGATGACGTCGGCGAAGTCGCGGTGCCTGTCCGCGAGGCCCTTGCACTCGATCACCAGGAACGCGGCGGCGCGGCCGAGATCGTCGGGATCGGCGACGATCTCGGACCACGCCCACATGCCGCCGCAGTCGCGGTTGAGCCGCGCGGCCTGCGCCGCGTAGTCGCGTTCGCCGACGCCGAGCTGGCCGATGGTCTGCGCGTACAGCGGCAGCAGCTCGAGCTCGCGCGGCGACAGCGACGGCAGCGGCAGCGCGACCAGGTGGTGGAGGATGCCGTTGGTCGGCTGGACGAAGACCGTCAGGTCGTCGCGCTTCTCGCCGGTCGCCCAGCGCCGCTCGCGCGGCACGTCGCTGAGCGCCAGGTCGGGCAGCGTCGCCGGATCGTCGACCCGCTTCTGGTACGCGAGCAGCGCCTGCGCCTGCTCCTCGATGCGCTCCAGCCCGGCGGGATCGGCCTTGGCGATCGCCGCGACGTCGGCCTCGACCGCGCGCCGCTCGGCGGCGTCGCGGCGCTCGTGGAAGGTCGGATCGGGCTGCGCCTCGACCACGACGCGGCGCGGATTGTCGATCAGCCGCGCGCGCAGCTCCGCGCCGAGGAACGAGGGCTTCGCCGCGCGCGCCTTGAGGCGGTCGATCGCCGCGCGCTGGTCGAGGAAGGGCAGCGGGTCGGCGCCGTGGTTCCACGCCTGGATGCCGCGCAGGCACAGCTCGAGGCCGAACGGGTAGCTGTCGCCGCCGACCTCGCGGCGCGTCAGCTCGAGCTGATGCAGCGCCGCCGCGACCTCGTCGGCGGGCACGCCGGTGGTCGCGATGCCGGCGATGGTCGCGTCGACCAGCGCGGCGAAGCGGCCGTAGTCGGCGACGGCGAGGCCGTCCATCTGCGCGCTGAACACGCCGCTGCGGTAGTGCGCGGCGTAGCCGGAGCCGTCGATCGAGCGGCCGATGTCGGAGCTCTCGAGGGCGTGGCGCAGCGGCGCGCCGGCGTGGCCGAGCAGCAGGCGGTCGATCAGTTCGCCGGTCAGCGCCTCGTCGAGATCGGCCGCGTCGCCCCACGCCCAGGCGATGCGCGCGCTGGCGACCTCGCGCTCGTCCTGGCCCGCGGCCTGCGGCACCGGCACGCGCACGGTGCGCCGGCAGGGCGTCGTCGGCTGCGGCTTCGGCGCCGGCAGGGGGACGCCGGCGTCATCCGCGATGTAGTCGGCGAGGGCGGCGTGCAGCCGCTCCGGCGCGAAGTCGCCGTAGGTCGCGAAGCAGGCGTTGGCGGGGCGGTAGCAGCGGCGATGGAAGGCGACCAGGTCGGCGTGGGTCAGCTGCGGGATCGCCTCGGGCTCGCCGCCGGAATTGAAGCGGTAGATGGTGTCGGCGAGCAGCGCGCTCGCGCAGGCCTGCTCGACCTGCGCATCGGTCGAATCCATCGCGCCCTTCATCTCGTTGAAGACCACGCCCTTGCGCTGCCACCGGTCGCCCTCGCGCTCGAGCCGGTGCCCTTCCTGGGCGAAGTCGAGCGGGTCGAGGTTCGGCCGGAAGGCCGCGTCGAGGTAGATCGCCAGCAGGTTGGTGAAGTCCTTGTCGACCTGCGAGGCGAACGGGTAGGCGGTCATGTCCGGGAACGTCACCGCGTTCATGAAGGTCTGCAGCGACCGGCGCAGCATCTTGAAGAACGGATCGCGGACCGGGTAACGACGGCTGCCGCACAGCGCGGTGTGCTCGAGGATGTGCGGCAGGCCGCGGTCGTCGTCGGGCGGGGTGCGGAAGGCGACCGAGAACGAGCGGTGCTGGTCCGCGCACGCGAGGTGGAGATGGGTGGCGCCGCACGGATGCCGCCAGCGCTCGTAGGTGACGCCGAGGGAGGGGACCGGGACGCGTTCGATGCGCTCGAAACCGATGGATGGCATGGGGCCATTAATCAGGTCCAGGAGGCAAAGGCCAGAAGCCAGGGGCCCGGACCCCCGACCTCCGAGCCCGAGGTTCGGGCGCGGGCTGCCGGCCTCCGGCCGTTCGCGCCGGCTATGGGGCCCCGATCCGTTTCAGATCGTCCTGCGTCGGTTGCGAGCCTCCGACGCCCGACGTACCCTTCTCCCGCAATGCCGGCCGCCGTCGACCAGGAGCTGATCAACGGTCGGTACCGGCTCCTCCGGGAGATCGGCCGCGGCACCACGGGCGCGGTCTACGCCGCGTTCGACGAGGCGCTGGGGCGCGAGGTCGCGATCAAGATCCTCGATCCCGCGGTCGACGATCCGCGCCTCGCCGGGCGCTTCGAGCGCGAGATCGCCTGCACCGCCCTGCTGCAGCATCCCGGCATCGTCACGGTGTTCGAGAGCGGCCAGGCGCCCGACGGCCGCCGCTGCTACGTGATGGGGCTGGCGCGCGGCCGGACGCTGGGCGAGCACATCGACAAGCAGCGCGGCCTCGACGAGGGCGACGGCGGCATGTCGCTGCTCGAACGCATCGGGCTGTTCCTCAAGCTGCTGCAGATCGTCGAGTACGCGCACAGCCGGCACGTCGTGCACCGCGACCTCAAGCCCGGCAACATCATGCTCGGCGCGTACGGCGAGGTCTGGGTCCTCGACTGGGGCCTGGCCAAGAACCTGCGCGAGGAGGTCGGCGAGCTCAACGGCGACGCCGGCGCGGCGTTCGATCAGATGTTCGGCGATCCGGGCGGTCCGAAGCGCGGCGCGGCGACGGTGATCCTGCCCGGCGACGGCTCGGCGACGCAGCGCATCCCGGCGCCCGCCGCCGCACCTGCCGCGGGCGCCGCCGCGGAGGCGGCGACGATGCGCGTCGACGCGGGCGGCACGGCGACCCGCGCCCATGCCTCGCGCGCGCATCCCGCCGCCGACGCGAAGCAGACCCATCACGGCGAGCTGCTCGGCTCGCCGGCGTACATGTCGCCCGAGCAGGCGGCCGGGCGCGCCGACAGCGTCGATCGCCGCACCGACATCTACGCGCTCGGCGTGATCCTCTACGAGATCCTCACGCTGCGCACGCCGTGCGAGCTCGAGCCGGGCGAGCCGCTGTCGGCGCTGACCGATCGCGTGCGCCTCGGCCAGCGCGTGCCGCTGAGCGCGCGCTGGCCGGACGCGCCGCGCGGGTTGTGCGACATCCTCGAGTGGGCGCTCGCGACCGATCCCGGCGACCGCTACCCGGACTGCGAGATGTTCGCGGTCGAGCTGCGCACGCTGCTCGGCCAGCTCGCCGAATCCTACGCCGAGCACGAACGCCTGCGCCTGGCGCGCGAGCGCGAGGGCGCGTGGACCCCGGCGGGCGAGTGGGACTTCGCGGCCAAGCCCGGACTCGGACCGTTCAGCGAGCCGGGCTTCGCGCGTCGCGCCGAGCCGGTCGGCCAGGTCATGCATCCCGAGCTCGGCGGCCTGCTGGTCGGCGGCTGGGGCCTGCAGATCTACCCGCTCGCCGTGCCGGTCGGCGACGACGTGCGCCTCGAGATCGAGTTCGACGTGCGCCACGGCGCCGAGGTCTGGCTGATGCTGCGCGGCGTGCCGCCGCAGCCCGCGTACCAGTTCCGCATCGGCGCCTACGGCGGGCGCTGGCTGATGGTCGCGCGCGCCAATTCCGGCGCCGACCGCGACGTGGTCGAGCCGGAGGTGCTGACGCTGCGGCCGCTGCGCCACCGCGGCGCCGGGCCCGACACCACCGCGAAGCGTTCGCTCGGCCGCTGCCGGGCGGTGATCGAGGCGGTCGGCTCGACGCTGACGCTGACCCTCGACGGCGGCGAGCCGCTGACGGTCCAGGATCCGTGCCCGCTCAGCGGACCCCTGCATCGCCAGATGGCGTTCGCGACCTGGGAGGCGCACGCGATCATCCGCCGCGTCGCCGTGCAGCGCCGGCGCAGCCCGCTCATGCAGCCGGCGTACGCGGTCGCCAACGGCCTGCTCGACCAGAACCTCTTCGCGCACGCGGTGCACGCCTACCGGCGCTTCCTCGCCGAGCACCCCGGCACGACGCAGGCGGTCGAGGCGCGCTTCATGCTGTGCCTGGCGCTGCTGCGCTCGGGCCAGCTCAAGCTCGCCGAGCGCGAGCTGCGCGGGCTGCTGTCGGACTCGCTCGACCATCCGCTGGCGCAGGACGCGATCTTCGAGCTCGCGCGCCTGGTCATGGCGCAGGCCCGCTCGCTGGACAAGGCGGTGCGCGTCGTGCTGTCGTACCAGGAGGCCGGCGACTTCGTGCGCTCGCGCTTCGCCCTCGCGCTGGTCGGCGGCCTCGGCCAGCGCCTGCACGACCACGGCCTCGACGACGACCTGCTCGCCGACCTCGACCGCGTCAAGCTGCTGATCAAGGGTTCGCCCGATCTCGAGCCGATGCGCGCGACCATCTCGCAGGTGCTGTCGCTGCGCGCGCGCGAGCACCTCTTCACGCTGCTCGACCGCGAGGCCCACGACCAGGTCGTGGCCTTCCGCGCGGGCCTGGCCCGCATCGCCGCGTCCGGCTTCGCGCTGCGCGGCGTCGAGCAGCTGACGCGCTTCGAATACCTCGACGTCGCGCGGCGCACGCTGACCAGCAACGACCCGAAGCGCACGCGCGCCGCGATGCGCCGCGAGCCCGGCGATCCGTTCGCGGTGTCGACCTGGCTGCGCGACTGCCTGACGCTGATCGCGATCGGCGGCGGGCCGCAGGTCGGCGCCGCGCTGGTCGGCGACGACGATCCGCTCGCCATGGTGGTGCGCGCCGGCCTGCGCGCGCGCGCCGGCGACAAGGCGGGCGCGACGACCGAGCTCATGCGCTGCTTCGAGTTCACCGACCGCCTCGAGACCGACCGCAGCGACCACGTGATGCTCCAGGCGACGCGCCTCGGCTGCTACGGCCTCGGTTTCATCCCCTGGGCGCTGGTCTGGGAGACGCTCGGCGCCGACGCGCGCGAGCCGCACCTCGCGCCGTTCGCGGCGCTCGCCGCGTGGCTCGCCGACTGCCTCGGCAACGGCGAGGACGCCCGCCAGGGGTGGACGTTCCTCCTGACCGAGGGCTCGGGCTTCGCGGCGCTGGCGCGGCAGGGGCTGCAGCGCCCCTAGGCGCCCGCCGCGCCCCGACGCGATCCGGGGTGGCGGCGCCCCGTCGGCGGGATCCGGAACGATCGACGCGATCGCACGCGCGTGCGATCCGCCGCGCCTTGTCCACGTTTGCCGGGTCGGGTTGCCGAAGTCCGGCCCGCGACGTACCTTCCCATCGCTCCATGTCCTCGATCGCCGAACTCATCAACGATCGCTGGAAGCTCAGCCGCGAGATCGGGCGCGGGGCGACCGGACGCGTGTTCGCCGCCTGGGACCAGCACCTCGCGCGCGAGGTCGCGATCAAGGTCCTTGACGAGGCGTTCGTCGACGACGTCGAGATCCAGACCCGCTTCGAGCGTGAGGTGCGCACCACGGCGCGCCTGCTGCATCCCGGCGTGGCGGCGGTGTTCGAGAGCGGGCACACCCGCGCCGGCTGCCCGTGCTACGTCATGGGCCTGGCGCGCGGGCGCACGCTCGACCAGTGGCTCGACGAGGTCCGCCAGGCGAAGGAGCCGTGGAAGAAGGCGTCGCTGCTCGACCGCCTGACCCTGTTCCTGCGCCTGGTCGACGTCATCGCCTACGCCCACAGCGAGGAGGTCGTGCATCGCGACCTCAAGCCGGCGAACATCATCCTCGGCGCGTACGGCGAGGTCTGGGTGCTCGACTGGGGCCTGGCGCGCAACCTGCGCGACGAGCGCGACCGCGCCGGCGATACCGAGCGCGCCTTCGACGAGGTCTTCGGCGGCACCGAGGACGCGCGGCAGCTGTCCGCCGGGCATGCCGCGACCCGCCGGCACTCGCCATCCGACGCGACGATCACCGGCAACTCCGGCACCAACATCGCGGTGCCGAGCGACGCGATCGACCACTCCGGCGCGATCGTCGCGCAGTCCGGTCCGCGGCCGGCGGCGACGCGCGACGCCAAGCACGACTCGGGATCGCACGCCACCGTGCCCACCACCCACGGCTCGACCCGTCGCGTCGGCTCGGACGCCAAGGCGCGCGATTCGCGCGTCCGCGCGTCGAGCACCGCCACGGGCGGGCGCCCGCGCCCGAACCCGAGCGACCGCCAGGAGCGCAGCACGCAGCTCGGCGAGGTGCTCGGCTCGCCGGCGTACATGTCGCCCGAGCAGGCGCGCGGCAGGTCCAGCGATGCCGACCGGCGCAGCGACATCTACTCGTTGGGCGCGATCCTGTTCGAGATCCTGACCCTGCGCACGCCGTGCGTGCCGCGCGCCGACGAGGCGCTGCGCACCTTCATCGCCCGCGTCGTCGCCGGCGAGCGGGCGACGCTGGCCGAGGCCTGGCCCGAGGCCCCGCCGGCGCTGATCGCGCTGGTCGAGCGCGCCCTCGCGCTGCACGCCCACGACCGCTTCAGCGACTGCCGCAGCTTCGCTTCGGACCTGCGCAAGCTGCTCGCCGAGCTCTCGGCGTCGTACAGCGAGATCGAGCACGCGCGCCTGGCCCGCGAGCGCGAAGGCGCCTGGAACGAGCTCGGCAGCTGGGACTTCGCGGCGCTGCCCGAGCTCGGCCCGTTCGTCGACGCCCCGCTGTCGATCGGCGACCCGATGCCGCAGCTGCCGGCGGACGAGCTCGGCGGCGTGCTGGTCGGCGGCTGGGGCACGCACACCTATCCGATGGCGCTGGTCCCGGGCGACGACGTGCGCCTGGTGCTCGAGATCGAGGTGCTGCGCGGCAGCGAGTTCTTCATCCAGGCGCGCGGCTCGAGCCCGGGCGAATGCTACCAGTTCACCATCGGCGCCTGGGGCGGCCGCTGGATCGCCATCGCCCGCGCCGGCGCCGACGGCGCCAGCGAGCTCCTGACCCTCGCGCCGCTGCGCGACCGCGGCGACAGCGCCGCCATCGACCCGCGCCGCCGCATGGCGCTGCACCGCTGCCGCGTCGAGCTGCAGCTGGTCGGCGCCAAGCTGTCGCTGGCGCTGGACGATCTCGCGCCCCTGACGGTCCAGGACCCGATCCCGCTGTCGGCGCCGGCGAGCGGCGTGCAGCTGGCGCTGGGCTTCGTCGAGACCCATGCCGTGGTGCGCCAGCTGACCGTGTCGCGCCGGCGCAGCCCGCTGATGGTGCCGAGCTACGCGGTGGCCAACGAGCTGCTGCGCAGCCGGCGCTTCCCGCACGCCATCGACCTCTACCGGCGCTTCCTCGACGAGCACGGCGACACCGCCGAGGCCGCGGAGGCGGGGCTCATGCTGTGCCAGGCGTTCCGGCGCGCCGGCCAGTTCGCCGCCGCCGAGCGCGAGCTGCGCGACTACCTCTCGCGCTGGCTCGACCACCCGCTGGCCCAGGACGCGATCTACGAGCTGGCGCGCGTGGTGCAGCGCCAGACCGGATCGGTCGAACGCGCGACGCGCGTCGTGCTGTCGTACCAGGAGTCCGGCGACTTCGTCCGCTCGCGCTTCGCGCTGCTGGTCAACGACGCGCTGCGCAAGGTCATCGCCGACGACGGGCTGACGCCCGAGGTCGCCGGCGATCTCGACCTGCTGCGCATGCTCATCCGCGGCTCGCCCGACGAGGGGCTGATCCTGGCGACGGTCTCGCTCGGCGCCGGCTGGGCGCTGCGCACCTGGCTGTACCGCCTGCTCGACGCGCGCCGCTTCGACGACGTCGCGCTCGGCCGCGAATCGGGCCAGCAGATGGGCGAGATGGGCTACCAGCTGATCGGCTGCGCGCCGCGCACCCCGGACGAGGACGTGGTCCTGGCGCGCGCGCTGAAGGCCGGCGGCCACGCCGACGAGGCGCTGTCCTTCGGCGAGCACCACCCGCTGCAGGTCGGCCTGTTCGCGCGCGGCGCGCTGGCGCTGATCGGGCTGGGCTGCGTCGATCCGCTGATCGACGCCCTGGCGCCGCGCGACCGCACGCCGGTCGAGCGCCTGCTGTGGGCCGGCCTGTGCCGCCGCGTCGGGCGGACCCAGGAGGCGCAGGAGGAGTTCGAGCGCTGCTTCGCCTACACCGATGTGCTGGCGCGCGAGCGCTCGGATCCAGGGCTCATCTGGGCGGCGCGCCTCGGCGCGTACGCCCTCGAGCTGACGCCGTGGCAGACGGTGGTCGACGCGCTGCGCCTGCGCGTCGACGACCACGACGCGCTGCCGCTCGAAGCCCTCGCCGGCTGGCTCGCCGAGACGCTCGGCCGCATCGACGACGCGCGCCACGTCTACCGGGCGCTGACCGGCGTCCCCGGCCACGGCCTGGTCGGCTGGGCGGCCGCTGGCCTGGAGCGGCTGGAGACCGCGGTGCGCCGCGCCGGGTGAGACGGCCGCGGTCATCCCGGGCTGTCGGGATCACGGCTCACGACGCCCGATCGAGCACCCGGTAGCCGATCGCCTCCGCCACATCGTCGCAGACCACGCCGTCGCGCGCGTCGAGATCGGCGATGGTGCGCGCGACCTTGAGGATGCGGTCGTAGGCGCGGGCGCTGAAGCCGAGTTCCGTCGCCGCCTGGTCGAGCAGGGGGATGGCGCCGTCCTCGGCGCGCAGCATCAGGTGCAGGCGGCGCGGACCGAGCTGGCTGTTCGCGCAGCCCTGGCGCTCGATCATGCGCGCGCGCGCGGCCTCGACGCGCAGGCGCAGGCTGGCGCTGGATTCCCCCGGGTCGCCGCCGTGCAGGCTGGCGGGCGGTTGCGCGGGGACCTCCAGGTGCAGGTCGATGCGGTCGAGCAGCGGCCCGGAGATCCGGCCGCGATAGCGGTGCACGGCGTCGGCGTTGTCGATGCACGCGCGCGTCGGATGCCCGAGCCAGCCGCACGGGCAGGGGTTCATCGCCGCGACCAGCATGCAGCGGCTGGGGAAGCGCAGGCGCCCGCCGCCGCGGCTGATGGTGAGGTGGCCGTCCTCGAGCGGCTGGCGCAGGCTCTCCAGCACCGGGCGGTGGAACTCGGGCAGCTCGTCGAGGAACAGGACGCCGTGGTGCGCGAGGCTGACCTCGCCCGGCCGCGGCACCGATCCGCCGCCGATCAGGCCGACGCCCGAGACGTTGTGGTGCGGCGAGCGGAACGGCCGGGAGCGCATCAGGCCGATGCCCGGCGGCAGCAGCCCGGCGACGGAATGCACGCGCGTGACCTCGAGCGCCTCGTCGACGGTCAGGCGCGGCAGCACGCCGGGCAGCCGGCGCGCGAGCATGGTCTTGCCGGAGCCCGGCGGACCGATCATGAGCCTGTCATCTACAACAGGACCAGGACTACTTCTCTTTAGGCTTGGGCTTCTCCGGGATCAGTTGATCCAGTGGCGCGGAAGGCCGGGTGTAGTGCTTCCGCTCGCCTTCAACCAACGGTTCCGGGACGTGGTCAGGTCTCGGACGCTGGATCTTCTTTTCGTCGTCGGTGGTCATGGAGCCTCCGGCCCCAGCCTACCTGCCGCCTAGACCGGTAATAGCTACTTGAGAGGCTTCGGCTTCGGACGGGGCATCAGGACGTCCAGGTCAGGGCTGGGGCGGCTGAGGGACCCCTTGGTCGCCTGCCCCTTCTTGGCCCCGACCGACTTGAGGCCCGATCCCTTGGCCGGGACTACTGTCCACTTCCCCGTCCGGGAGTCGCGTTTGATCTGGAATGCGTAGCGGCCTGGCCTCTTGATGGTCACGCTGAACCGCGTCTCTGAATCCCGACGAGTAGCCTTCTTCGAAGCCGTCCCTGAAGCTCCCTTGGAGGACTTCTTCGTGGTCTGCTTTTTGATTCGAAGCGGTTTGGCCGACATCTCTATTGCCCCCTAAGGCGAGTGCGAAGAACACCATTAGCGAGACGAGTGACGCAAGGAAGAGGATGGCGGAAGCGATGACTAACCGTTGGCCGATGATATGGCATCGATTGGCCTCGATGTTTTCAGCCACCGCCCTTTCCCTGCCTTCAATCGGGCCCCTGACGCAAAGAGCCATCATTGCCTGGCACTGAGCTACAAAACCGTTCCCCACATGATGGAACGTGATCAGGAGGAGGATGAGGCCAACCAGTGCGAAGAACCATGCGATGAACAGGGGGCCGAAGGAGAACTCGCGCCCATCTAGCCACTTCAGGCCCAGTATTGCTGGCGAAAGGCCGATAACGAGTGATTGCAGGGTGAACAGCGTCTTCCGGAACTCGCCGTAGTTCTCTGCGGACCGCCCAAGGGAGTGCTTGAGGATTTCCGTATGAAGGGGGCGCAGGTCCGGTGATTCGTCTGCGGGCTCTGTGGGATTGTTCACGGGCAGAACCCTACTCGGGAATTGCCGAATGCCAGCGCGCCGAACGGCCGATATTTTCTAGAAAATGTGAGAACCCCTATCGTACAAGCGACGGGCGCGTTTCCCCCCGTATACCCCCGTCGTCCTAACCCCAGTAGCCTGCCTCCTACCTGTGCCATCCATCCACAGGACTTGTGCCACGCGCTCCTAACCCCTTGAAGCCACTCCCAGGGCCGACGGATACGCGATCCCTGGTCCACAACCTCGACATGATGGGGACGGGGACCAGCGCTAGCACCGGTGATTGACGCCTGTTTCTCCTTGGTTACAGCCACGATCGCCCTTGTGGGGTCAGTGGGGGACCACGGGCAGCGATCGTGCGTCACGGCAAGGACAGGGAGGGCGCGGTAGGCATCCCGAGGGTGCTCTCAGATTGAGCAGCGGGGGCCCGAGGGTGGCGGCGCGCTCGAGGCAGGCCCCGGATTCCTTTCGAGCGTGCGTCTGCTTGATGGAGGTACACGCCAACCGAAAGAATTGAATTGTCAGGGAATAGATCATTAATGATTCCACTTGGTATTAATTATCAACACGAACGTGTTGCGAGCATGGAGATTCCAGAGGACAAACCGATCCAAGGAACCACCACACATGACCACCGCGACCACCACCACCAGTTCAACCTCAGGCTCGAAACGGCTCGCCCTCGTGGCCGACTTGGATGCCCTCAACCTCAAGGGAGTCGCCCTCAAGGTCCACCAGTCGTGGGCCCAGTTCTACGTGGGGACCGGCACCCTTGGCGAGGACACCACCAGCAAGCGTCGCCTGATCGCTCGCCTGAAGCGCACCATGGGCGTCATTACGTCGCACGTCGAGATGCTCGCCCAGCTCAGGGACATCAACGCGGGGCTCAACCTGACCAAGCGGGAGATGGACGACCATCCCGGTTTGTTCGCCTGGCGGGACGTGCTCGTCGCTCGGATGATCGCCACGCCCGCTGCCACCGAGCATGACGTCGACGCCAAGCACCAGTTCCTCAAGGATGCTGATCGGGCCCTGACGTGGGTGTGGCTGGACGCGGCTCAGTCTCGAGCCCTGGCAGTGGGCATCGCTGCCGACGCTGAGGACATGAAGGCGTACCGCGAAGTCTGATCCCTGCGTCGCCGTCGCGTCCCTTGAAGGGCCCTCGCCACACGGCGGGGGTTTTCGTTTTCGCTTGGGGTTGGACCGCTCAGGACCTGAACCCCACTGGAACCGTTCGGGGTGAAGTGACCCTGCCCTATAACCCACCGGAGCCGCAGGCTAACCGGATGCGTGAAAGTTAGTGGCCCCTTTAACCCCACCTGAACCGTGACAGGTGAGAGTGCTGGCCACCTCTACCCAGAGGGAACCGCCGCGGGTGATTCCTAGGGCCTCCCCTAACCTGACCGCTTCCGCGAAATCCTAGGGTGACCCTTCACCCACCCGATTCCTTTCGGATGGCACATTTCGTATCCCTTGCCGATAGCCCTTTGCCGGCGGTCCTAGCCATTCTCTGACAGGCTGTCATGCATGGGTAGGTGGGGACCGTTTTGATAGTGGATCGCTCCTGAGGGCTCCCTGGCCTGACTCGGATGGCAGCGATTAGCCCCTCCCATAGCAACCAGGAACCTTCCCTGCGGAACCGTGCTTGGTGAGACCGCTCGTCACCTCTACCCGAGCGAAGCCGAACCGTCGCCGGTGGCATCGGGGCGGATTCTAACCTAGGCAGCACCCCCGCGCCTCCATTAGGCCAGGCCAGCCACAAGTTCCCGCCGCGCATTCTCTCACTGCGCAGGCTCAATTGTTTTTGCTTACCTCTCAATACCTATCCGTGTCCTCGAAAGGACCACCATGAACAAACGCAAGCTCACGCTTTACGTTTCTGAGCGGGCTGTGGCCCGAATGAACCTCCTAAGGTCCCACTACAAGTCCCTTCACGGACTCGACCTGACGCTTTCGGCTGTGACCCGAAGGGCACTCGATTCCCTCGTTAGGGAGCTAGGCCTCGCTGCTGCCTATGGGGAGTCTGAAGATGTCCCGGTCAAGCCCTGAGGCATGTGCTGGCCCTGAACGTGCAGGACAACTCAACCGGCTAATCGCGAGGTTCCTGATCAACAAGTTCCTGAAGGGCGAGTTCTCGAGTTCCTTCATGATCGTCACCCAGCGGTTCCTTAGGCAGAACGGAATCAAGGTTCAGACCATAGCTGACTGGATGCCCGGCCTGAAGCATGTCGCTGGTGCTCCTGTCAGGGGTGAGCCTGCCGACTCCAAGACCCTCGCAGACATCAACCTTCCGTTTCCATTGGAGGAATGACCTATGCCACAGCGCGTTAGGCCAGCCCAGCCTCTGACTCGTCGCCAGGCCCTATGGGCACTCGAAGGGGTCAACCTGGGTATCCATCCAAGGGACATCGTCCCGCTGCGCCATGCCCTTGAAGACCAGAACTTTGCAGTTTCCCGCTTCAATGCGATCACCTACCTCGACCCGATTGCGTACCCGATGAAGCCTCCCGAGGGCACCCCGTTTGTCGCTCCTCCGCCACTCGAAGACGACCTTGAGTAGCCCGCCACAGAATTCATACGGCTCACGTTAAAGAGATCCTTCTTAATGTCGTTCGTATGAATATTTCCATCGGACCTAAATGCCTACTGAATCATACCTTCGGCCCTTTCCGGGCTACCTGACCAAGCAGGCCATGGCTTCGGTGGGCAGGTTCTTCCGGTCAAAGGGCCACAACCCAAGCCCATCCATGGTCGCTGCCCTGGGTGACATCGCCCGGACCATCGAACAGATGGCCCTGGGTGAGGCTGATCGAAAGTTGTTCCTGAGCGACCTCGATCCGGGGACCGGCAAGTCGACCGTCATCAAGGCGTCGATCGATGCCCTCCTGACCCAGCAGGCCTATGCCCACGTGGGGGTCCTCCTCTGCGTCTCCCGACTCTCCGAGATCGAGTCCATGGTCCACGACATGGGTATCCCCGAGGGGATGCTCCACGTGCTCACCAGGGACGACGCGGTGAATGCCCTCGGGAAGGCTCCGATCAATGAGGCGCAGGTGCTCATCACCACGCAGCAGATGGTGGAGTCTCGGCTCCGGTTCTATCCCAGCTTCGAGGCTGCTGATCTGTTCTTCTACCGTGGTCAGCCCCGACAGGTGCGGCTCTGGGATGAGAGCTTCTCAGTAGGCCAGGCCATCACCCTCAACCCTGCTGACTTGGGGTTCCTCTTCCCTGTGCTGCAGCGCTTCAAGCCGGACCTGTACCAGTCGATCCGAAGGCTCTTCAACGCAGCCTCCGAAGCGACCGACGGGATGGTCTACGAGGTTGAGGACTTCGCGGCCAAGCACGGGGTCGACCTGAACGATGTTCTCGGCCTGTTCGATGAGGACGGGAAGGACAAGGAGGAGCGCACCCTCAGGGACGACCAACGGCACGCTGCCACGTCGCTCTGGTACATCTCAGGGAAGACCGTGACGGTCCGCTTGGATGGTCGCTTCGGTCACACCGTGATCGACTACCGCGACACGATGCCGCTCGATCTCGCGCCGATGCTGATCACTGACGCCAGTGGTCGGGTGCGCGATGGCTACCGCGACATGCAGGATGAGCGGAGGATTCTTGTGAAGCTCGAGTCTGCTCCGAAGAGCTACGAGCCACTCACGGTCCACGTGTGGAAGCGCGGAGGGGGGAAGTCGAGCTTCCAAGGATCAACTGGAGTCGACCTACTGGATGGCATCGCCAAGACCGTCGACACCAAGCCAGGGGAGCGGTGGCTCATCGTCCATCACCGAGCTGACGGCTTCCGCGTTGGTGATGTCGAGAAGGAGATCAGGAAGCGCGTGAAGGCGACACCAGGGGACAACCTGGCGTTCATCTCGTGGGGCAACCACCAGGCCACCAATGCGTACGTGGACTACGAGAACGTCATTTTAGCCGGCACGCTCTACTACCGCCCGTCCTTCTATGAGGCACTCAAGCGGCTGAATGCCGATCGTCCTTCAGGTGCCGGCAGGGTCACTCAGGAGGAGATCGAGCGGGTGATGCTGGGCGAGCATGCCCATCTGATCTTGCAGGCGTTGTGTCGTGGTCGCGTCCGCAAGTGCGATGGTGAGAAGTGTGCTCCCATGCATGCCTATGTCATCGCAAGCATGCGGAGTCACATCCCGCAAGCGCTGCCGGCGATCTTCCCCGGATGCACCGTCAACCCGTGGAAGCCAATCGAGGTGCCCCTGAGTGGTCGTGTGGCCAAGGTCGTGGCGTACGTCGAGCGTTGGCTCGCGTCCTCTGCGACTACGGACGTGCTCAGCTTCAAGACCATCTGCCATGACCTCCGCATCGGCAGCACTGACTTCGGGAACAACATCAGGAAGAATCCCGCGTTCCGCGATGCACTTGCAGAGCTGAGCTTGGAAGAGTGGACCACAGGGAAGCGCTACTTCACGTGCTTCCGCCGCGTCGTCTGTGGCTACGGCTTCGTCGAAGACGCTGCCTAGTTCACCTCATCCATCAACCGCATCACGAGCACCCAGGGCACATCGCCTTGGGTGTCTTCGTTTGGAGTTCTCTTCAATGGCCACCGACATCACCGAGTTCCGGAAGCGGAACCGCCTTCTGCCCTGCGAAGCGAGGGGGTGCAGCAACCGACGATGGTCCTCCTCCATTTACTGCGCCGGGCACGCCAGGCGTTCGAACCTCTACGGCTCACCGTACGGCCAGGTCATCGAAGTGAGGACCCTCAAGCCCTACCTGAAGGCTGCTCAGGATTTCCTGAAGATGCACGCAGGTGCTCCTCAGATCGTGGCAGCACTGAAGCTCCTTCAGGCCTTCATCGATCGCGGTCCATACGACTCACCGCAGACCGAGAAGCTGATGCCCCGCTTGCGTCAGTTCCAGGTGAGTGCGGAGGATGTCCTCCCGAAGCTCATCGCGACGTACCTCCTCGACCGAAGTGGCTTCTGTGCTGCTCTCGATCACCCAGAGACGCTGACCTTTGCCCTTGGTCGTGCAGTGCTCAGGACGGTGCCCCGTGCTCCGTACATCGGGGACAACGGCAAGCCGCGCAGTCATGCACTCCGCGCTGGCGTAGTCCGCGAAGTAGGCGGCTGGGTGCAGCGCGTCCTCGGCCACTTCTGCGTCAACGCCTCCAACAGCATCACCGCGATCTCCGCGCTCCGTCATGAGCGTGTCCTGATCGCCTCCGATCCATTCCCTCTCACAACCGCACAAGCTGCGGAACAGAAATAGGACATCCATGTCTCATCACTACGACTCCACGCCCACTCAGTACAACGGCCGTGTTGGTCCGCCCGAGCTGACCGCGAATGCCCCCACGATGCCCCCTGACGCATTCCGAGTCGACGCTCATGCAGGCACCGTGCAGGCGATCGGCGCCGTATCCTCCGCTTCCGCTCCCACCAGCGCCCCGACAGACCTACTCCACGCAGCTCGCGTTGCTGAGGGACGCCTCGGATCGCACCTCGGTGAGAAAGACCGGATCACCTTCAATGGCACCGAGACCACCGTTGGCGCACTGCTGACCGCTGGGTTGATCTCCAAGGGCGCCGATGGCTACATGCTGTCGCCCGAGGCGATGGGCAATGCAGCCCCGCAGCACGAAGCGACTCCGCAGTACGAAGGTGAAGCCTTCCCTGATGGCCTTGAGGAGATCGCGGAAGCGCTGCACTCATCCACCGATGTGACCACTCAGGTGGCATTGATCGGAGAGTTGGTCAGTAAGGGTTCGGTCTCGACCCAGACGCTGGATGCGATTGCCGCGACGAGCGGGGCAACTCGCGAGCAGGTGGCCTATGCCGTCTCTCAGGTTCAAGCTGGCTTCGAGCAGCAGGCTTCGGAGCGCCTCTCGCGCTTTGGCGATCCTGCGCTCATTCATCAGTTCGCGAAGGAGCACCTCCCGGCCGAACTGAAGGATGCGATGACGAAGCACGCGACGATGAGGTCGCCTGCGGTGTACGACAAGATTGGCACTGCCTACATCGCCGCGCTGGACTCGACTCCTCAGGGACGCTCGACCATCCTCTCGGGTAGTTTGGGCGGCTGGCATGCTCACGAGTCGAGCGGCAAGGTCATCGTATCTCATCCGACCAAGACGAAGGGCGCTCAGATCACGTGGTCCGACGCGGTCAAACGCGGGCTGATGGCTCCGAAGATGGGCGGCAAATGATCTGCGCCAACCACATCCCCGTGCGTGTGCTCATCGACTGCCTTCCGGATCATCCTGAGTTGATCCTCGGGCCAGTCTCAGCGTCGCTGTCGATCGACGACAAGGGCGTCTGTCGCCTCG
>DASPLE010000137.1:0-10762 GCA_035627695.1 Planctomycetota bacterium | reverse complement strand
GCCAAGCGCCTCAAAGACGAGTACGTCTCGGTCGAGCACGTCTTCCTCGAGATGCTGAAAGAGGACGGCTCGCAGCTCGCCAAGGTCTTCAAGGACCGCGGCTTGAACCGCATGGCCTTCCTCTCCGCCTTGAACGCGGTGCGCGGCAGCCAGCGGGTCACCAGCCAGAACCCCGAGGGCACCTACGCCGCGCTCGAGCAGTACGGGCGTGATCTGACCCAGCTGGCGCAGCGTGGCAAGCTCGACCCGGTGATCGGCCGCGACGAGGAGATCCGCCGCGTCATCCGCGTGCTCTCGCGCCGCACCAAGAACAACCCGGTGCTGATCGGCGAGCCCGGCGTCGGCAAGACCGCGATCGTCGAGGGCCTCGCCAACCGCATCGTCAAGGGCGACGTGCCCGAAGGGCTCAAGGACAAGACCGTGATCGCGCTCGATCTCGGTTCGCTGGTCGCCGGCGCCAAGTTCCGCGGCGAGTTCGAGGAACGCCTGAAGGGCGTGCTCGACGAGGTGAAGGCCTCCGAGGGCAAGGTCATCCTGTTCATCGACGAGATGCACCAGCTGGTCGGCGCCGGCAAGACCGACGGGGCGATGGACGCCGCGAACCTGCTCAAGCCGATGCTGGCGCGCGGCGAGATGCACTGCATCGGCGCGACCACGCTCGACGAGTACCGCAAGCACATCGAGAAGGACGCGGCGTTCGAGCGCCGCTTCCAGCCGGTGTACGTCGGCGAGCCGACCATCGAGGATACGGTGTCGATCCTGCGCGGCCTGCGCGAGCGCTACGAGACCCACCACGGCGTGCGCATCCAGGACGCCGCGCTGGTCGCGGCGGCGCAGCTCGCCCACCGCTACATCCAGGAGCGCTTCCTACCCGACAAGGCGATCGACCTGGTCGACGAGGCCTGCGCCAACGCGCGCGTCGAGCTCGATTCGTCGCCGGCGGAGATCGACCAGCTCGAACGGCGCAGGCTGCAGCTCGAGGTCGAGCAGACGGCGCTCAAACGCGAGAGCGACGCCGCGTCGAAGCAGCGCGCGACCAAGGTCGCCGAGGAGCTGGCGCGCATCCAGGAGGAGCTCGGCCGCCTCACCGCGCAGCACCAGCAGGAGAAGTCGCGCGTCGACGCGCAGCGCCAGCAGCGGCAGAAGCTCGAGCAGGCGAAGCAGCAGATGGACGAGGCCGAACGCCGCTACGACCTGGGCAAGGTGGCGGAGCTGCGCTACGGCGTGATCCCGGAGCTCGAGAAGCAGCTGGCCGCGGCGCAGACCACCGGCGACGGCAAGGCGCTGCTGACCGAGTCCGTCGGTCCCGAGGACATCGCCGAAGTGGTCTCGCGCTGGACCGGCATCCCCGCGCACAAGCTGTCGCAAGGCGATCGCGAGCGCCTGCTCGCGCTCGGCGAGCGCCTGCATGGCCGCGTCATCGGCCAGGACGAGGCCGTCGAATCCGTCGCCGAGGCGATCCTGCGTTCGCGCGCCGGACTGGCCGATCCCAACCAGCCGATGGGCTCGTTCCTGTTCCTCGGCCCGACCGGCGTCGGCAAGACCGAGCTCGCCAAGGCGCTCGCCGCCGAGCTGTTCGACGACGAGAAGCACCTCGTGCGCATCGACATGTCCGAGTACATGGAGAGCCACAGCGTCTCGCGCCTGATCGGCGCGCCCCCGGGCTACGTCGGCTACGACGAGGGCGGCCAGCTGACCGAGGCGGTGCGCCGCCGCCCGTACACCGTCGTGCTGTTCGACGAGGTCGAGAAGGCGCACCCGCAGGTGTTCAACGCGCTGCTCCAGGTCCTCGACGAGGGCCACCTGACCGACGGCCAGGGCCGCACGGTGAACTTCAAGAACACCGTCGTGATCATGACCTCGAACCTCGGCGCCGAGCACCTGCTCGCCGGCGTCACGCCGTCGGGCGAGTTCGCCCCAGGCACGCGCGAGAAGGTCATGGACGCGGTGCGCCGGCACTTCCGGCCCGAGTTCCTCAACCGCCTCTCCGACATCGTCGTGTTCTCGCCGCTGACCCGCCACGACCTGCGCGGCATCGTCGCGCTGCAGCTCAACCGCATCGGCGCGCGGCTGCAGGACCGCCGCGTGCAGCTGGTGCTGACCGACGCGGCGCTCGACCAGGTGATCCGCGAGGCGTACGACCCGATCTACGGCGCGCGGCCGCTGAAGCGCTACCTCGAGCGGCATCTCGTCAACCGCCTCAGCCACCTGATCCTGTCCGGCGACCTGGTCGACGGCGCGGAGGTCAGCGTCGAGCCTGGCGATGGCGACGGGCTGACGCTGCGCGTGAACGGACGCGAGCAGGCGGCGGGCTGAGTCCGCTCAGCGCGGGGAGACGACCTCGCGTCGCCAGGCGGGGTGGCGCGCGATCAGCTCGAGCGCCTGCGCCAGCAGCGCGATGCCCGGCTCGCGCTTGAACCACGTCGAGGCGCCGGACGGGTGCGGCAGCGGAACGCAGTCGCTCGCGTGCCCGAAGAGCACGACCGGGAAGCTCCGGCCGATCAGCGTGTCGAGCGGCGCCGACGGCAGGACCTGCTCGATGGCGAGACGACCGATGGGGATGATGAGTTCCGGTTTCAGCAGCTCGACCTCGCGCCGCAGCCACGTCGAACAGGCCGCGATCTCGTCGCGACCCGGGACGCGATCGCCGCCGCCCGAGGCCTTGCCCGGGAAACAACGGCAGACCGCGGCGATGTAGCAGCGCGCGCGCACCGTCGCCTCGTCGACGCCCAGGCGCTGGAACCACGCGAACAGCGTGCGGCCGGCGGTCCACGCGAACGGCCGGCCGAGCGCGGCTTCGCGCGGGCCGGGAGCCTGGCCGATCAGCATGACCCGCGAGACCACCGGCGGCGGCGCGACGGCGGTTCCCGCCATCGCCGGACAGCGGGCGCAGGCGGCGAGCGCGGCGACGTGATCCTTCAGCGCTCGGGTCGGGTCCACGCGCCGATCATGGCCCGGCGCCCGCGCAGGCGAGCCGCGGGGATCGCGACGTGCGACGTCAGAACCGCCAGCCCACCACCGCCGAGCCCATGAAGCCGCGGCTCTCGGCCGAGCGGCGCTCGTCGGCGACGTCGATGTAGGCGCGCGCCGTCTGCCAGCGCGCGTCGATGCCGAGCTGGAGGCCGGCGTCGAAGGTCCAGAACAGCGCGCCGCGCACGCCGGCCTCGTAATAGGTCCCCGACGTGCTCTCGCCGACGAACTCGACGCTGTTGCGCCCGATGCCGAACAGCGGACCGAGCTCGAGGTGGAGCTGGCGCACGTCGGTCTGGTAGGCCAGGCCGATATGGCCGGTGGCGGCGATGGTCTCGATGTCGATATCCGGGCCGTCGCTGCGGGTGCCGGCGACTTCGAGGCCGACCATCAGGCCGCTGACGTCGCCTTCGTAATCGTCGACGAACGAGCGGAAGTACCCCGCACCGACGCGCAGGCCGTCGTCGCCGTCGACGTTGAGGAACTCGTAGCCGTCGGTGACGCCGGCGAAGATCCGCAGATCGGCCACCCGTCGCGCCGGCGCGTCATCGAGCGCCGCCAATGAACCGACGGCGCAGAGCAGGAGGCCCGATCGGCCGATCATCTCAGAAGCGCCAGCCGAGGTTGACGCCGCCGGTGAAGCCGGGGTTGATGACGTTCACCTTCTCGTCGCCGACCTTGAGGTGGAACGTCCCGCGCATGATGCGCGCGTCGATGCCGATCTGCGCGCCCACCGCGAACGTCCAGAACGCGCCGACCCGGGCGCCCCACTCGTACGAGCTGCTCTCGTCGGCGCCCCCTCCGCCGCTGGCCTCGAGTTCGGCCGAGCCGATGCCGCCGAGGACCGCGAGCTCGGTGTGCACCGGCCGGAAGTCGGTCTGGTAGGCGAGACCGAGGTGCAGGCACCCGCCGATGACCGTGATGTCGAAGTCGTCGCCGTCGGCGGCGACCTGCGCCACTTCGAGTCCGACCAGCGGACCGGTGACGTCGCCTTCGAACTCCTCGACGAACGAATAGAAGAAGCCCGCGCCGACACGGATCCCGCGATCGGTATCGTCCCCGCCGGTTCCGACCTCGAACTCGGGCGACGAGCAGCCGATCAGCCGCAGGTCGGCGACGCGGCGGAGGTCGCTGAGGTCGGCGGCGACGGCGCTGCCGCCGACGGCGATCAGGGCGAGCGTGCGAATGACGGGCATCTGGGATCTCCGGTCCCGGTCAGGCCGGGGTGCCGGAGCACAAACATCCGCGAGCCCGCGTCTAGGCACGGCCTGCGCCCCGGCGGGGGGCTGACGCATACAGACCCCCCGCCGGGGCGACGTGGCCGAGCCCATGCCGCGGAGCGCTGGACGCGTTCCTCCACGACATGAGCGCCTCGTTCCGATCCCGTGCGGCCAGCTTCCGCCGGGTGCCGACGACATCGCCTCTTAGAAGCGATAACCGCCGACGAAGCAGGCCAGCAGACCGCTCGAATCGATGACGTCGGCGTCCGCGCGGTGCAGGCGCAGGTCGATGCCCGCCTGCCAGTTCGACTCGAAGGTCCAGAAGGACGCGACGCGCAGGCCGTACTCGAGGTAGAGCTCCGAGTCGTCGCCGGTGCCGTCGATCGACGCGAGGCCGACGCCGAGGTACGGCGTACCCTCGAAGTGCAGGTTCTCGAGGTTCTGGAGCTGGTAGGCGTAGCCGACGAGACCGGTGATCGCCGGGATGAAGGCTTCGACGCCCTGATCGTCGACGAAGCTCAGCGAGGCCTCGGCGCCCCAGATCCAGCCGCCGACATCGCCGATCTCGGTGAAGTTGCGCATGTGCTGGACGCCGAGGCGGTGACCGCCGTCGATGTCGTCGCGGCCGCTGTCGGTGACCTCGTAGTCGGGCGGGATGCCGTAATAGCCGCGCAGGTCGTAGATGTCCTGATCGGCTGCGCTCGCCGCCGACGTGAGCAGCGCGAGACCAGCGACCAGGGCGACGTGGTGATTCATATCGTTTTCTCCGGGTCGCAACGCTCGGAATAAGAATCGTGGTCGCAACGTCTGCATCGCGAACTGCGCACAAGCCGGACCCGTGGAACGCATCGGGCTCGCGACTTGCGCCGCGAGCCCGGTGAAAACGACATTGACTCGAACGCGGCCGCGAGCGCAACTCGGCGGCCACTTCCGCGTCAGCCGCGCGCGGTCGCGCCGCGCTGATCGCTCGCCAGATCGAGCCACGCCAGCTCGTCCGCGGTGAGCGTCAGATGGCTCGCGACGATCGCCTCGTCGATCTCGGCGCGGCTCGCGGCGCCGATCAGCGCGATCACGTTCATGCGCTGCGAGAGGATGAACGCGGTCGCGATCTGCGGCACGCTCACGCCCTTCTCCTTGGCCAGCGTGCTCGCGCGGTCGAGGCGCTTGAAGTTGACCTCGTGGCAGTACGCGGTCTGGCAGGCGCCATCGAGCTTGCCCTTCATCTCGTTGAAGTTCTCGCGCGTGACGCGGCCGGACAGGAGGCCGCGCGCCAGGCTCGAATAGGCGAAGATCGCCACCTGGCTCTGCCGGTACCAGTCGCGGTCGGCGGCGTGCTTGGGCCCGCCGATGGTGGTGCAGCCCGGACCCCACGGATCCTCGACCTGCTCGGCCAGGCTGTAGTTCGGGCTCGACACGGTGAAGCCCTGGCGGCCGTGCTTCGCGGCATAGGCGTTGGCCTCCTTGATCCGCGCGACCGACCAGTTCGAGCCGCCGTACGCCTTGACGCGGCCGGCGCGGCGGTGCTCGTCGAGGGCGTCGACGATCTCGCCGACCGGGATGTCGAGGTCGTCGCGGTGCAGCATCCACATGTCGACGTAATCGGTCTTCAGCTTGGCCAGCGAGTCGAAGAGGTCGGTGCCGATGTCGCAGGGGCGGCAGCGCTTGCGCACGTCGTTGTGGTGGCTGCCCTTGGTCAGGATCACCAGCTTGTCGCGGTTCCTGCGCGCTTCGATCCAGTCGCCGATGCAGTATTCGCTGCCGTAGACCAGCGCGGTGTCGAGCGTGTCGATGCCGGCATCGAGCGCCTCGTCGAGCAGGCGGAAGCTCGCCTCCTTCTTGTCGCGCTGGACGATCATCGTGCCGAGCGCGACCCGCGTGACCGGGCGGTCGAGTCCGACGACGCGCGTGGTGGAGGGAGTCTGGGGCATGGGGACCTCGTGGTGGAATGGAGTGGGGACGCGGGGCCGGCGGGTAGCGCTTCGAGCTTCGAGCTTCGAGCTTCGAGCTTCGAGCTTCGAGCTTCGAGCTTCGAGCTTCGAGCTTCGAGCTTCGAGCTTCGAGCTACGCCCTGCCCGCCTTGGTCGTCTGCTCGAACGGATAGCGCAGGCCCCACTGCCGGCGCAGCTCGTCCATGGTGCGCATGATCGCGACGCTCTCGTCGAGCGGGATCACCGGGCTCTCGGTCAGGCCGGCGGCCAGGCAGCGGCCGACCTCGATGGCCTCGTGCTCGTAGCCGTTGCCCTGGTTGGGGATCTCGACGGTCTCGCGCGCGCCGCCCTTGCCGTGCAGCTCGGCGCGGGTCGTGTGCCAGAAGCCGGGGATGCGGATCGAGCCCTCGGTGCCGTCGATGCGCGCGTCCTGCGGCGTGTTGGTGCGCACCGCGCAGGTCAGCGACGCCAGGCGGCCGCCCGGATAGGCCAGGACCATCGCCGCCTGCTCATCGACGCCGGTCTCGCCGAGATGCGCGAAGCCGGCGACCTTCTCCGCCGCGGCGCCGAGCGCCATGTTCGCCAGCGCGATGGTGTAGACGCCGACGTCGAGCAGCCCGCCGCCGGCGAGCCGCTGATCGAACAGCCGGCTGGTCGGATCGAGGCCGGCGCGGAAGCCGAAATCGGCGGTGACCATGCGCGGCTCGCCGATCGCGCCGCGCGCGATCCAGTCACGGACCTTGGCGTGGACCGGCAGGAAGCGCGTCCACATCGCCTCCATCGCGAAGCGCTTGGCCTTGCGCGCGGCGGCGACGATCTCGACCAGCTCGTCGGCGTTGACCGTGAACGGCTTCTCGCAGAGCAGCGCCTTGCCGCCGGCGATCACGGCGAGGGCGTTCTCGCGGTGGTTGGGATGCGGCGTCGCCACGTAGATCGCATCGACGCCCGGATCGGCGCACAGCGCCTCGTAGCTGGCGTGCGCGCGCGCGGCGCCGAAGTCGGCGGCGAAGGCCTTGGCCTTGCCCGCGTCGCGCGAGCCGACCGCGACCAGCTGGGCGCCGGGCACCGCCTTGAGCCCGGTGGCGAAGGTCCGGGCGATGCTGCCCAGGCCGAGGATGCCCCAACGAACGGTCGCGGTGGCCATGGGAGACTCCTTCGCCGGGCGGTGGAAGGCGCCGGGCGGGCCTGGGTCCGAGCGGGCGGACCTGGCTTGATCGTGCTGGTTATGACGGGTCGATGCGCGGCTGGCGCCGCCGGTGAGCCCTACGGTACCGCCGGTCCGGAGCGGGACCAGACTCGCGCCTGCTGAGGAACCTGTACGATCGTGCTATGCGGCGATCGGCCAACCCGCGCCTGATCTCCTTCCACCGCGACCTCCACGCGGGGCTGAGCGCGATCGAGCCCGGCGAGGGCCACGAGATCTGGCGCGAGCACGGCATGGATGCGTGGATCGTCAATCTCACGGTCGCCGGCGCGGCCCGGGTCAACCACGGCGCCGATCGCTTCACCGTCGGTCCGGGCGAGCTGCTGCTGTTCGCCCCCGAGGTCGTGCACGACTACGGTCCGGAACCCGCCGACGGGCGTTGGCACCACTGGTGGATCTACTTCGTCGCGCGTCCCGCCTGGCTCGAGCTGCTCGACTGGCCGCGCGTGACGCGCGGCGTCCAGCGCCTGCGCTGCCCGGATGCGCTGCTGCCGCGCCTGACCGCGATCTTCGACGAGGTCGTCCAGCACCACCGTGGCCACCTGCGCCGGGGCGAGGCGCTGGCGCTGGCGCGCGTCGAGGAGCTGCTGCTGTGGTGCGACACGCTCAACCCGGGCGCCGGCCGCGCGCTCGACGAACGGGTCGGCCGCGCCTGCGCATTCCTCTGCGACCGTCATCGCGAGCGGATCACGCTCGCCCGCCTGGCCCGCGCCTGCGGCCTGTCGTCGTCGCGGCTCTCGCACCTCTTCCGCGCCGAGACCGGCCAGACGCCGATGGAGTACCTCGAGGTCCAGCGCATCGCCCGCGCCCGCGACCTGCTCACCCACAGCGCCAAGCCGATCGCGGCGATCGCGGCGGCGGTGGGCTTCCAGGATCCGCTGTACTTCTCGCGCGTGTTCCGCCGCCACGCCTCGATGAGCCCGCGCGCGTGGCGCAAGAAGGCGCGCTAGCCTCGAGCCTCGAGCCTCGAGCCTCGAGCCTCGAGCGTCGAGCGTCGAGCGTCGAGCGTCGAGCGTCGAGCGTCGAGCGTCGAGCGTCGAGCGGGACGGACGCGCGTGCCGCGCCGCGTCAGGCCTTCGGCTTCACCTGCGCCACGAACTGCACGAAGCCGGCCGCCTGCAGCTTCAGGCGCTCGACGAGCTTGGCGTCGATCGGATTGCCGTCGGCGTCGAACTGGCGGTGGCTCTCGCCGATGAACACGCGCGGCGGGAAGAGGTAGGCGTTGCGGTAGCCGCACACCGCCTGCACGTGCTCGACCGCGCGCAGCCCCTGGAACTGGCCGGCGCTGAGACCGACGAAGGCGCAGGGACGGCGATCGAAGCCCTGCGGATACGGCAGCATGTCGATGAACAGTTTGAGCACGCCCGGATAGCTCCCGTTGTACTCGGGCACGACGAAGACCACGCCATCGGCGGCGAGGAAGCGGTCGACCAGCGCCTTCACGGCCGGCTTGGGCTCCTTGTAGGCGGACGGGTCGAGGAACTCCGGGCCCAGGGCGAGCTCGAGCAGGTCGCCGTCGTGGCCCAGCGCCGTGTAGTGCCCGGCGATGATCCGCGCCAGCCGGATGGACTGCGAGCCGACGCGATTGGTGCCGGGGATGACGACGATGCGCATGCCCCGGACGCTACGTCGACGCGGGCCGGCGCGAAGCGCCCGCCGCCGCCGAGCGCACCAGCGCGCCGAACAGGGCGCGGTGCTCGGGTTCGTCGCCCAGGCGTTCCGGATGCCATTGCACGCCGATCACCAGGCGTTCGCCCGGCAGCTCGACGGCCTCGATGACGCCGTCCTCGGACCAGCCGGTGGCGACCAGGCCGCGGCCGATGCGCTTCGGATCGATGGCCTGGT
This sequence comes from Planctomycetota bacterium, assembly GCA_035627695.1. Lineage (GTDB taxonomy): Bacteria > Planctomycetota > UBA11346 > UBA11346 > UBA11346 > DASPLE01. The sequence continues at coordinate 1,595 of DASPLE010000137.1, read as the reverse complement.
GGTGCCACGAATTGGTGGCCAGCGTCTCGCCGCCGACGATCCGCGCGATCGCGCTGCCCCGCGTCAGGCGGACCACGTGGCGGAAGACGTTGCCCGCCTGCGGCGTGCCGGTGCGCGACGTGCTGTCGTGCGACAGCGAGGCCGCCGGCCAGTCGGTGGCGATGTCCTGGACCAGCGCGCCGCCGCGCGCGATGTTGATCAGCTGGTGACCGCCGCAGACGCCCAGCACGGGCAGCGCGGTGCGCTCGATGACGTGCTCGGCGAGGCGCAGGTCGAAGCGGTTGCGGCGCTCGCCGACGAGCTGCTCGGCGGGCTGCGGCCGACCGCCGTACGTCGCCGGGTCGTAATCGTCGCCGCCGATGAAGACCATGCCGTCCACGCGCGCCAGCGCCTCGATCATCAGCGACTGGTCGCGGTACGGCGCGATCAGCAGCGGCAGGCCGCCGGCGGCGGCAACGGCGTCGATGTAATGGAGGTGGCACACCGCCTTGGCGCGCAGCGGCAGGTCGCCCTCCATCACCGCCATGTTCAGGCCGATGACCGGGCGGCGCGCGGTCGGCATCGCCGTCTGGGGCGTCGCGTGGTCCATCGCCGCGGACGGTAGGTCGCGCCATCTCCACCGCGAGCCTCTCATCCCACGCGGTGCCGGGCGCTGGCGCCGCGCGCCGCGCGCGTGTATCGGATACGGATGCGCCTCCATCTGCCGCTCATCGCGATCGTCGCGGCCGTGCTGGTCTGGTCGGCGATCGGACCACGCGACCGCTTCACCTGGTGGCTCGAGGTCGCTCCCGTCCTGATCGGCGTGCCGATCCTCGTCTTCACGGCGCGCCGCTTCCCGCTCACGCCGCTGCTCTGCTGCCTGCTCGCCGCGCACGCCGTCGTGCTGATCATCGGCGGCCACTACACGTATGCCGAGGTCCCCGCCGGGTTCTGGGTGCGCGATGCCCTCGGCCTGGAGCGCAACCACTACGACCGGCTCGGCCACGTCATGCAGGGTTTCGTGCCGGCGATCCTCGCGCGGGAGCTGCTCCTGCGCACCAGCCCCCTGCGCGGCCGCTGGCTTCCGGTGCTCGTGACCTGCGCCTGCCTCGCCTTCAGCGCGTTCTACGAGCTCATCGAGTGGTGGACCGCCGCCGCCACCGGCGAGGACGCGACCGCGTTCCTCGGCACCCAGGGCGATCCGTGGGACACCCAGTGGGACATGTTCCTGGCGCTGGCCGGCGCGATCACGGCGCAGGCGGTCCTGTCGCGGTGGCACGACCGCCAGCTCGCGCGCCTGGCCTGAGGCGTCGGCGGGCCATACTCGCCGGCGATGTCGCCGCACGCATACGACGTGATCGTGGTCGGCGCCGGCCACGCCGGCATCGAGGCGGCCGCCGCGGCGGCGCGCCTCGGCTGCCGCACCGCGCTGGTCAGCGGCAACCTCGACACGGTCGGCAAGATGAGCTGCAACCCGTCGGTCGGCGGCGTCGCCAAGGGCCAGCTCGCGCGCGAGGTCGATGCGCTGGGCGGACTGATGGGCCTGGCGACCGACGCCACCGGCATCCAGTTCCGCACCCTGGGCCGGTCGAAGGGCCCGGCGATGTGGAGCCCGC
>DASPLE010000136.1:0-14346 GCA_035627695.1 Planctomycetota bacterium | reverse complement strand
GACGCGGGCACGGGCCTGGGGCTGGCGACCTGCTTCGCCATCGTCCGCGAACATGGCGGCGACATCGGCATCGAAAGCGATCCGGGCTCGGGAACGGCGGTCACGCTTCTCCTGCCGCTGCAGACGTGAGCCGGGCGGACGGCAGCGGACGACAGGAAGGCATCTGACGTCCGGAGAGGGCGGCGAGGGACACGGCGAACGCAAGGACACAGATGAGATGCCTGCCATCTGATCTGCTCCTCATCTGCGCTCGGCATCGGACGCGAAGTGGCGCACCGCGATCGCAGTGGATCGCGCCGGGCGCCGAAGTTCAATCCGGCATCATGCAACCGGGACCGCTTCCGTTCGAAGAACGCGCCAGCGTACGTGGCCCTGGACTCGCCGCGAGGCTCCGTCAGGCGATCGCGGAGCTGCATCTCCACGTCGAGTCGACCGCACTGGCGCGCGCCATCGTCGGGAGCTCCATCACGATTGAACCGTATCTGGCACTCCTCGACAGGCTGGAGCCCGTCCACGAGGTCCTCGAGCATCGCCTCGCCGCGGCGACGCTCGAGGACCTGGTGCCGCGACCCCTGGTGTTCCGAGCGGACGCGCTGCGGCGCGATCGATGCGCACTGGGCAGGCGCGATCTGTCCCGAGGTGCCGGACACGGGTCGCTGTCGCTCTGGCTCGGATCGGCGAACGGCGGTCACCTCGTCGGCGCCGCCTACGTCATCGCCGGCTCCGCCCTCGGTTCAGCGGTCCTGCGTCCCTCCCTGGTGAAGGCGTTCAAGACGCTCGATCAGCCGGGGGATGGACTCGACTACCACCGCGTCCCAACCGCGATCCTGCGCGAGGCGTGGTCAGCGTTCCTGGCAAGGCTCGAACGTCTCCCCGAGGACCTCGCCGCCGATGCGGTCGACGGCGCGCGCCGGACGATGACCGGCATGCTCGACATCTATTCATCGGCCTGCTGATGACGGGGCGGCGGTAACGGCTTGCATCGACCCTCGCGGGTCGGGCAATACGCCACCCGCGGAGAGCAGATGCACGGCGCCAGAGTGGACGTTCGAGACGAGATGCTCGCGGAGTGCGCGCGCGAACCGATCCACCTGATCGGCGCCACGCAGCCGCACGGCGCTCTGCTCGTGCTCGACGCCGACCGGATCATCGTCCAGGCGAGCGCGAACGCCGTCGAACGGCTCGGCATACGGGACGTCCTCGGGGTCCGGCTCGGTGCCGCCCTTCCCGGCCTCGAGGACGCGGTCGCGAGCCTCAGTCGGGATGGGGAAGTCCACGTCATCGGCGCCATCACCGGTGCCGCCGGCGCCCGCGTGCAGGTGCTCGCCCACGCGATCGGGGACCGCGTCGTGCTGGACGTCGAGGCGGCCGATCCCGGCGTCTTCCCGGGCCCCGCCGAACTCGCCCTCGTGGCCGAGGCCGCGAGCGCGACGACGCGCCGCGACGAGATCGTCGCCGTCGCGCACGAGTACGGCAGGCTCGTGCACCGGGTGTCGGGTTACGACCGGGTCATGATCTACCGGTTCCACCCCGACGATCACGGCGAGGTCATCGCCGAGACCGTCAGTCCAGCCACGGAGTCGTTCCTCGGCCTGCATTATCCCGCCAGCGACATCCCTGCGCAGGCGCGCCAGCTCTTCCTCGTGAATCGGGTGCGGGTGATCGTCGACCGCGATGCGCCACCGGTTCCGCTCCTCAAGCGCGATGAGCACGAGCCGGCGCTCGACCTGAGCCGGAGCGCCCTGCGCGCATCGTCGCCGATCCATCTCGAGTATCTGCGCAACATGCAGGTCCGCTCCTCGCTCACGGCGGCGATCCGGGTCGATGGCCAGCTCTGGGGGCTCATCGCCTGCCATCATGGCGACACGAAGGAAGCGCCCCATGGCCTGCGATCCTTCATCGACCTCATAGCGACCCTGTTGGCGTCGCGCATCGCCGAGCTGGACGCGCGCCGCGCGATCTCGGCCGGGGTACGGGCCGCGGCGATGCAGACCGCGCTGCTCTCCGCATTCTCGAGCGAGGGTTCGGGCGACTGGATGGCGGATGTCATGCGCCAGGGACTGGTGACGAGCGTCGTCCCGTGCTCCGGCGCCGCGCTGGTCGCAGGGACGGCGATCCGCCCGGTCGGAGCGAGCCCTGGCGAAGCCGCGCTGCGCGACCTCTCCAAGACGCTGCTCGCGCGACACGCGGACGACGTGGTCGTCATCGAACGCATCGGCGACGAGCTGCCCCAACTGAGGCATCACGCGGCGACGGCGGCCTCGTGCCTCGCGATCCGCATCGCCGAAGACGTCGTGCTGATGTGGCTGCGCCCCGAATGGGTGACGACCGTGAGCTGGGGCGGCGATCCGCGGAAATCCGTCGATCCGACGGACGGCCCGCCGCGATTGGCGCCGAGGAAGTCGTTCGCAGCCTGGACCGAGGAGATCCGTGGCTCGGCGCAGCCGTGGACGCTCGAGGACCTGTCCGCCGCCCGCGCGGTGCAGGCGAGCCTGCGCGGCGTCGTCGACCGCGTCTACCGCGTCCGCAGGACCCTGATGCAGAGCAACCGGAGGCTCGCGGACTTCGCGCACATGGCGGCGCACGACCTCCAGGAACCTCTCCGGATGATCCGGAGCTTCGGATCGCTGATCGAGCGCAAGCACCGCGACGCGTTGCCGCCGCAGGCCGCCGAGCACCTGACGCAGATGACCTCCGCCGCCGAGCGGATGCAGTGGCTCATCCGCGATGTCCTCGACTACGCGAGCGTGCAGGACGTCAGCGGCGAACGGACCGAGGTCGACCTCTTCGAAGCGGCGAATGAAGCGCAGGTCGCGCTTCGCCAGGTGATCATCGAGACCGACGCGCGCATCGATGTCGAGCCGCTTCCCGTGGTCACCGGCATCCGACGGTTGCTGATCCAGCTCCTGCAGAACCTGATCAGCAATGCGATCAAGTACCGGAGCGAGGATGCGCCCCAGATCCGCATCCGAGCCGTGCGCGATGACGAGAGCGGCACGTGGCGCGTCTCCGTCGCCGACAACGGAATCGGCATCCCGGAGCAGCACCACCAGCGCATCTTCGACGCCTTCCAGCGCGTCGGGGATCGCGCGAAGATCGCGGGCAGCGGGATCGGTCTCGCGATCTGCAAGACGATCGCCGAGGCGCACGGCGGCGCGATCTGGGTCGAGTCCACGGCCGGAGAGGGCTCGAGGTTCCTGTTCACGATCGCGGACCGGCTGCCTCACTAGCGGCGATCAGCGAGATGCCCAGCGAGATGCCTGTCCTCTAACTTTGTGTGGATCGCGCCCATCGAGCGCTGCACGCCGGGCACTGACGCGCCGCGGGCACTGGCCCCCTGCCCGCTCGGCCTCAACACCTACCTGGAGCTGGTGGACCAGACCCGCCGCATCGTGCGCAGCGGCAAGCGCGCAGCGATCCCCGCGGCGAAGGCGACGGGACAGGCATCGATCTTCCGTCAGCCGATGCCTGTCCTCGTGTTTCCTAAAAGGAGATGCCTAAAAGGAGATGCCTGTCCTCTACTTTTCTGGCGGTCCAACTTTGAGCTCGTCGAGCGTCTTTTTCCAACGCTCGTCTGGCTGCAACAGAATGCGCTCGCACCGCTCCATAAACCACTTGGCGATTTGGTGCGGATCGGTTCCGCAGAACTCCGTGCGAAAGTTCATCATCAAGGGTACGGCCTTGAGAAACGCCTCGTGCATCATCTGAGTCCGCGGCTCTCCATCCAGGATATCTTGAAGGAAGGCCATTGTGATGCGTGCACGCATCTGCTCCGACTCAGGGAACATGTCCCTTGCCAGTCTTTCGTGCATGCACAGGCGTTTGGCGGAATCATCCTTAGCTTGGACGCGGCGCTGCCGCTCCGCAGCCATGGATGCGAGATCATCGGCGGTACGTTCGAACCGAGCTTCACGGAGCGCAGATTCGAAGGCAGCCCCATCACGCTCTCGGAGTTTCTCCGGCAGAACCCATTCTACCTCAAATCGCAGCGTTGCCGGCGCCTTGCCAACGCGACACACGGCGACGGCGCACTCTTTACCAAACGGATCCGGCCCGCCAATCCACGTCCACATGAGTTTCCCACCCGTGATCTCACGCTCAGTAGCCACAGCGACACGCGACAGTTCCTGCAGGTCTCGTCTCTGTTGGGCAATGAAGGCAGACCACGGCATTCGCTTTCCGCGGCGTTCGGCTGCCCGGAAGCACGAGAACGCCTCGCCCCTGCTCATCAGGTCGCCCAGCGTCACCGCATCCACCGGCTCATCCAGATGTGAGGAGTTCGCCTTCACGAATGACGAGTAGTCTTCGTCGAAGCATTGGCGAACGAACCCGTCAGGGAGGCGCAGACAGAGCCCGCGGTGGTTGATCTCCTGTGTCATTGATCTACCCCGCATCCTCGATCGAGATGGGCAAGCTGACGAAGTCCTGTGCTACCGTGATAAGCTATCTCCTCATTGACGCCCTTGAAGGAAGACGGCGGCTAAAGCGCTGCAGCAACGAAACTCTGACCTATCCGCAGTGTTAGCCAGCGCGCTACCGAGTGCCTCTCCTGTCGTCCGGACGAATGCTGCGATCTCGCTCTCTTGCCCGCTGACAGCCGAGACATGCCTGTCCTCTTTTCGCAGCCGTTCGGTCACCGCCGCACGGCATCCTCGGTCACCGGCGCATCGAGCATCTCGTGCTCCTCGACCAGCATCCGCAGCAGCGCGACGCGCTGTTCCGGCGGCACCGCCGCGGCCTCGGCGTGCCCGATGATCCGACCGAGCGCAGCAGCGATGTGCGCGGCATCGCCGACGGCGAGCGTCTCGCGAGCCGCGGCCCGGACGGGCGCATCGACCGCGAACGCTTCCGGCCGGGCGAGGAGGACCGCTCCATCGACGATCGCGCAGCGCAGGCCTGAAAGGCGCGCGATCTCAAGCAGAGCCTCGCGCGCCGTCCGCTGCCGCGCGCGCATCGTCAGTGGCCCGGGTGGCGCCGCGAGCACGCGCGGGTCGACGACGGTGACGAGCCCGCTGACCTCATGCAGACGCGTGAGCGCATCGAGCAGCGCGACGCCATCGAAGCCGACGTCGATCGGACGGAGGAGCGCGCGATCGAGTTCGGCCCGCCATTCCGGCACGGGGGCCTCGTCGCCGTTCGTCCCGCCCGCGATCGGCGAGCCATCACGGTGCAGGATCGGGACGGCGGGAGGGCGATCGCCCACCGCGATATCGACGGTCTCCGGTACGCCCGAGGAGGACCAGATGAGGAGGGCGAGCGCGGCGACTGGCGCGCACAGGGCGGTGGCCATGGGAAAGACTCCGGTTGAGGTGGAAGGCGGCGTGATCCCGGCGGCGATGGCGTGGTCGAGCGCGGCAGCGGCCGCGGGCTCCTCGGCGTCGGCGGCCTCGACGAGGGCGGCGGCGAGCGCGCCCGGGGCAAAGGGCAGGCCATGCCTGGCCAGGCGCGCGCGCAGCGTCGCCACTCCGCGCTGGATCCGTTTCTTGGCCGCCTCGACCGTGACACCCTGCGCGGCGGCGACGACGAGCACGGGCTCGCCGGCGAGGTGGTGCATGGCCACCGCCTCGCGCTGGTCGCGAGGCAGCGACGCGAGTTCGCGCCGCAGCGCCTCGTCGCGCTCCCGGACCTCGAGATCCGCATGCGCGTCGGCGACGGCATCGCGCGGCACGAGGGCGAACTCCGCCGCGAGCCGCCGCTGTCGCCGGCGGCGGCGCAGCGCCTGGAGCGCGGACGTCGTCGCCACGCGCTGGAGCCATGCCATCGCCGCTGCTTCGTCGACCGGCTTGGCCGAGCCGGCGCGGGTACGGACGAGGACGAGGCAGTCGTGGAGCGCATCGTCGGCGAGGTCGCGCCCGGCCACGCGGACGCAGGTGCGCGCAAGCGCCGGCCCTGCCACCGCGACCAGCCGCGCCCACGCCGCCGCGTCCCCGCGGTCCACGACCGCGAGGGCATCGACGAGATCGGAAGCTTCCAGAGTCATCGCCATCTCCCGAGCAGATGCCGTCGCCCCGTGGCTGGGGACACCGTTTCTCTCCCCGATCCGGCCCTGACGACCCGGCGGCGCCGCTGGAGCTTACGGCATCGCGAGATCATCGACAGCAGAGCACTCATCACGTCCCACCCAGCCAGAGAGACGAAAGCCATGAAAGCCATGCTCGACGCGATGCCTGACCTCCGATTGTTCGGGATGATCGCGGTGGATCAGCGAGGTCGCCGCGGACCATCCGCCGACGTGCTAGACGTCCATCCGTCGGTACGTCCGGCTCCCCCAGTCGAGGTCATCGCGGAGGATGAATCCGGCCGCGTCGCGCCACCGGCCGCCAGCGCGCGCATGCGCGACGATCGCGCGCCGCAGCGAGGAGTCCTGCGGTGCGCGGTCGAGATCCGCGACGGGTCCTCCGAAGACGCGCTCGAAGGTCTGCGCATCGCTCGCCTTCGGATTGGGCAGCAGGTGGAATTCGGACAGGAACCGCACGATGTTCGACGTCGGCTCGAGCCGGCCCTCGAACTGCGGATCCATCAACCACGACGCGCAGACCAGGGCGGCGGCGCCCCGCCATTCGGCGCGCAGGCGATCGAAGAACGGAAACGCCTGCGCGATGGAGGCCCCGCAGCCCGCGTGGTCCATCCGTCCATCCCGCGGGATGTGCATGTTCAGGACCGGCGACCCCGGCTGGAGCACGAGCCGCCACTCCGGTGCCGGCAGAACGGTCGCCTCGCGCGATGCCGCGCCCATCGGGGTGATGCGGTGGCCGATGATGGTCCGCTCGTCGGCGGTGAAGCGGGTGGTGAAACCGCGCTCGGCATCGCTGACGCCGTCGGCGCCGTCGCATTGCCCGTCGTCGCGGAAGCGTTGGCCATCGGCGGCCAGCGCGACCACGCGACGGTCGACGCGATGGCGATAGACGTGGATCGGAAGCCAGAAGGCCGTGTGCTCGAACTGGAGCCGGCCGAGCCGGTACAGCCGCCCCGTGAGGCCGTAGGTCAGCCACCCGGGGTTGTCGAATCCGAGAACCCCGCGCTTCGTGCGATACGCCTCGATCCACACCGGGAAGTCCGCGAAGGTCGCGAGCGTCACGTCTTCCGGCACCCCGTGCTCGCCGTGGAAGGCGAGCAGGGCCGGCACGCGCGACAGGAGGACGTGCATGTGCACGAATGCTCCGCCTGGTCCCAAGCTCTCGGGCATGACCGGCCACCCGACGTCCACCGGGCGCATCATGGGCGTGCTCGCGAGGCGGTGGTGCTGGTGCCACGCCAGGCGCCGCAGGGCGGGATGCCGGTCGTAGACCGCGAGCGCGTCCGACACCGCTTCACGCAGCTGAGCGGGCAGTGCGATGCGATCGCAGATCTCCGCGATGGAGCTCGGCGCAAGGAACGGGATCGCTTCGGGCCGCGTCGCCGGATACGTCGCCTGCGATGCCGGCCACGTCGCGCGGACCGATTCCGAGGGAGCCGCGAGCCCGAGGCTCGCGAACAACCGTTCCGGGTCGTTCCATGGCTCGCTGTCGAGGCTTCCCGTGCGCATGCTGCGCTGGCAACGTCCCGACCAGGCTCAGGTAAGCAACGCATTGCCCGCCGCGACAACGTCGGCGGCGCAGGCCGCGAACGGACGACCCCACCGAGGCCGGGGCTGCGACGCGGACAGCCGGAGGGCTGACGACGGCGCGGCGCATCGAGGATGGACGTCCGCCGCGCCGCACGCGCGGGACGCCGGACAGGAGGTGCGCCCGCGCCAACGCGGCTGCCGACGGCGCAGCAGACGACAGAGGAGACGACAGGCAGAGACGCCTGGACAGGCATCGATCTCACCGACGTGCGCTCCCTCGTCCTCGACGCCACGCGGACACGATCGACCGTCGCTCCGCCGCAGACGAATCGCGTGAATGACGATTCCACGATCGCACCTCGTCGAGCATACCAGACGACAGCAGACGACGAGACGACAGGCATCGCCAGACCATGCTGATGGACGCCGACCGCAGCTGTGAAGGCCGCACCGGCGTGGACTTCGGTCCGGCTCAACCACCATCCCGCACACCGGACCTGCCCGCGCTGCGCTCTCCGCGCTCAGCTTTCAGCATTCCGCTTCGCGCTTTCCGCTTCCCCTCGCCTCCTGCCGCTCCATCCCCTCCCGCCGGAGTCGTCATGCCCGCCCCCCTGCCCGCCCTGCTGTGCTTCGACGTCGAGGATCTGATCTCGCCCGAGTCCGACGACGCCGCGCTGTGGATGGCGCAGATGCTGACCGAGCACGGCTTGACCGGCTCGTTCATGATCGTGGGCGAGAAGGCCCGCCTCTGGGAACGACGCGGTCGCCGCGACGTGATCGAGGCGCTCAAGCGCCATCATCTCGGATACCATTCGACCTGGCATTCAGTGCACCCGACCACCACCGAGCACTGCCTGACCACGGATTTCGCGCAGGGCATCGACGCGTTGTGGGCCTGGGATCGCGAAGGCTGGCAGGATACCGAACGCATCCTGGGCCGGCCGCTGCTGGGCTGGGCGCGCACCGGCTCGAGCTGGGCGCCATCGATCCAGGGCCTGATGGGCCGGCTCGGTCGGGCGTACGCCTACAGCCCGGTGCGCCTGCCCGGGACCAACGTGTGCTGGTACGGCGGATGCCTGGGCTTCCACGATGACGGCGTCGGCGGATTCGATGACGCCCTGGTGGACGACGCGCGCTTCGCATCACGCCTGGCCGTGGCCAAACAGGGCGTGGACGAGCGCACGCGCTGGCCGCGGCACGGCGCGCACTGGACCGACGTGTTCATGTGCCACCCCACCCGGGCCATCCACACCTCGTTCTGGGACGCGATGAACTTCCTCGACGGGGCCAACCCGCCGCGCAACCAGTGGAAGCCCGCGGTGCTGCACCCCGCCGAGCGGATGCCGATCATCCAGACCAACTTCCGCCGGCTGTGCGAGTGGCTGCGGGATCAGCGTCAGCTGGAGATCGTCGGCTGGGGCGACCTGATCCGCCGTTACGATGGCCAGCGCCCGCATGCGACGCACGCCGACCTGCTCGCGATCGCCAGCCGCATCGCCCGCGAGCGCCGGGTGCTGTTCACCGACCACTTCACCGCCGCCGAACTGCTGGTCATGCTGTGCCGCGCCGTCACCGCGCCCGCCGCGAGCTACACGCGACCGACGGTGCTCGGTCCGCTCGCGATGCCGCCGGTCATGCCCGGCCCGATGGATGCCACGGCCGCGGCCGCGCGCGCCGCGGCGCAGCGCATCCTGGAGGACGTCGCGCGCACCGGCCATCTCCCGGCCGCGGCATCCATGGCCCTCGGACCAGCCGGCGTCGGCACCGTGTTCGTCGCGCTCGCCCAGGTGCTGCTCGGCGAGGAGCGTGCCACCGGTCCCCAGGCCGCGCCGTATCCCCTCGAGGCCGAGACGATCGCGACGGATGTCGCCGCCGAGATCGTGAAATGGCCCATCCATCCCAAGGGCATGGACCTCGCCAAGCTCCTCGAGCAGACGCGTCTGCAGTGCTGGACGCTCAAGCCGGCCTGGGAGCGGAAGGATCTCGGCGTCTAGGCCGTCGTCCCCTCTCTGCGTCCCTGACCGTCAGCCGCGCCGACGACGTCGCGTTCGCGCAGCCGTGCCAAGTCGTCGCCGCTACGAACGAACGGCGCGCCGCAGTTCGTGCGCCAGACGCTGTCCGCGGGGCGCGGCGAGGTCTGCGTCCATGTCGGTGCGACCACGATGCATCAGCGCGTGCTGAGGCTCGACGAGCTGCGCCGCGATCTGCCGCGTCGATCGGGCTGGCGTGACGTGAGACAACGACCGAAGCGGAACTGTCGACGCGTGGGGTGAAGAAGCGCTCGATCTCCGAACCGATGCGGTCGACAGCGTCGGATACAGTCGAGCATGCAACCGGTGACGCGTGTCGTTGTCGCGACGGTTTCGTTTGCAGCGCTGCATAGCGGGCTGGCGAGCAGGGGCGCGAAGGCCGCGGCAGGACGCCTCGTCGGCGAGCGCGCGCGCGATGCCTGGTACCGGCCGTTCTTCGTGGTGCAGTCCGTGTTCGCCACCGCGTGGTGGATGCGCACCGTGCTCGGGCCGCCGGACCGGGAGGTGTGGCGGGCGCCCCCGGCCGTCGCGGCGCTCATGCTGGTGGGGCAGGCGACGTCGCTCGTCTGGATGGCTCGCGCCGCGACGGCGGCGGGAGTCGGCAACCTCCTCGGCGTGCCGGGAGCCCGAGCGTGGCTGTGCGGAGACGCCGTGCCCGCGCCACAGGAGGCGCAAGGCCCGGCACCGACTGCCGACGGCATGGATGCGCGCGGCCCGTTCCGGCGCTCGCGACATCCGCTGAACGCGGCTCCGATCCCGCTGCTGTGGCTGCAGCCGCGCATGACGCGCAATCGGCTCGTGGCGACGATCCTCGCTTCGGCGTATTTCGTGGTCGGGTCGCGTCACGAGGAGCAGCGCCTGAGCGCTGCGTACGGTCGGCGATATGAACGCTACCGCGGCGGCGCGGCTGGCTTCCTCATGTCAATTCGGCGTGTCGGCTGATCGAGGCGGGCGTGCGTTTCGTGGCTGGACCTGGAACCGGAAGTCTCTTCCACCGGGACCGCGACGCCTCATGGAAGTGAATTATGGGACAGGCATTGATCTCACACACCCGCCCTCCCTCCTCCTCGGCTCGGCGCCGGCATAATTGACCAGTGCTCCGCCGGCTACGATCGCCGGGATTGAATTATGGTTGAATTATGGGACAGGCATTGATCTCACCGGACAGGCATTAGGAGCGCGAGCACACCAAGGGTCGATCGGAGACGTCGGTGTCGACGATCAGAGAGATGCCTGTCCTCTAATTTACCCCTCGGTCGCGCTGCTCGATCAGGGGGCGGTCATCGCCTGCATGGCGTACGTCGACCTCAATCCGATCCGCGCGAAGCAGGCGACGACGCCGGAGTCGTCGCTCCTGACCAGCGTCCATGACCGCATCGACGCGCGTCAGCTCAGCCGCATCGCCGCCGGTGCGCGCGCGCGCGGCGGCTCGGGCGAGGGTCCGACGATCGCCATCGACGTGCCTGGTCCTCAAGCCGGCCTGTGGATCGCACCCATCGAGCGCTGCACACCGGGCAGCGACGCGGCGCAGGTCCTGGCCCCCTGCCCGATCAGCCTCGACACCTACCTCGAACTCGTCGACCAGACCGGGCGCATCGTGCGCAGCGGCAAGCGCGGAGCGATCCCCACCGAGCTCGCGCCGATCCTCGCGAGGCTCGAGATCGACGCCGAGCACTGGATCGAGGCGATGATGAACGGAGGACGCTTCCTCGGTTCGGCGATCGGCTCCGCCGTAGCGCGCGCGGGCGAGGCCCTGCGCCGGGGCGTGAAGTGGGTGGTCGATCGATTGAGGCTGCATCGAGCGACTGCGGCCGCCTGAGCGGCCCACGCGCGGGTATCGATGCGGACGAGACGCAGCGCGCGCAGCGACTGCGAGCGGCGGCGTCGAGACGCATCACGGAAAAGTGACCTGGGCGGGGTGAATCCTGCAGGATTCACACGATCTCTGAGGCTCGTCAGCCGGCACAACCGCTGGGAACGCAGCCGACCGCTCGGCGATCAGTTGCCGAGACCGCGCCAGTCAAAGAGGTGCCTGTCCTCTAATTTTCAGGCCACCTCTGCGCTAGCGCCGTGTCACACCCACCAAAGGACATGCCTGTCCTCTCGTCTGCGCTAATTCTCAGGATTTTCAGAGAGTGCGTCTAGGAACTCCTTCAAGGGCAGATTCGATGACTGAATCTGGTTTGGCGGATTCGAGTCCCAAAGGCTGACGATCGCATCGCCGACGAGCGGTATGAACAGAATGTCATGAGTTACCGTGTTCGCAATCGGCACGTGACCCGACGGAACGAAGTCCTGACTGTTACGCACCATGTTCTGCACCAATAGCCCTTCGCAGCCAGGCGCCGCCTTCAGCGCGCCCCACAACTCGATTGCGCAATAGAATCCGGGAATGTCGATGACGTACTGCTCAGAGGCACCGCCACCGTTCACGCGTAGGAAATCCATGTAAGCTGCAGGAACACGAAACCCAATTGTCTTCTCCGCCTCGGCGACGTCCATCGAAGTCGGAATCGGGCACTGTCTGATAAACGATAGCCGGCGCATTAGTACAACTCCCGCTGTGTGTGAGCGACGGAATATCGCAAGGTGCCGTGAGCGATAGCCTTCACGCCTCGCCGAGGGTCTCAATCGCCCTCTCATCGTCAATGTCGCCAGCGACCTGACGACACCTCACGCCGGAGAACCGCAACTCTTGGTCGCTTCCAGGGCGGCCGCGTGTCACACCAAACGACATGCCTGTCCTCTGATTTGCGAATCACTCTAATTTTGGAGTGAATCCAGAACTTGTGGCAGCAATTGCCTCGACGCCGCGGAGAGGGGCTCCAACTCATGGCCATACTGATTCAGGTCCGACCGCTTTGTACGACCCTGATCTGTCCACTCGACATAAATACCATCACGATCTTCCGTTGAAGTCGAAATCCAAGACGCCTTCTGGAGTAGATCGACAATCTCAGACGAAGAGATCCTGAACTGTCGGTATCCCTGCTCCGCAAGCTCCTTCTTAACGTCGATCTTCGCCGGCCCAGCCCGATACAGGGGAGCACGATTCAACATGGCCCAAACCAACTTGCAGGCGTAATATAACATTCCGCCCATGAGAATGGGAATGAAGAACAACCACTGTTTGATCGACTTCATCATGGAGTGACAGAGTCTGAGGTGAACAGAAGCCGCGGCAAGGCGAGGCCAGGATGCCATCAAGCAGCGTCGCTCACTGCCGATAAGCGGAATTGCCGGACAAAGACGGGACAGGCATCGATCTCACGTTGGAGAACCGGAACTCTCGGTCACTCGCGGGGCGGCGCCGTGTCACACCAAAGGAGATGCCTGTCCTCTAATTTTTCATGTCCTCTAATTTACCAGGACGCTCGCCTTCGCGACGCCGACCGCACCCAGGCAGATGGTCGCGAGCGTCGTCGACGTGGCATCGACGCGTCAGCTCGCGTTGGCGTTCGATGATGGCGCTCGGCTGTGAGACGGATCGAGGCGATGCCTGTCCTCTAATTTGGGCTACCCGGCGTTGACGGGACCTTCCAGCGGGATCGGGTCGGGGTATTTCGGCCAGTACCGCGGCGCCAGAGGCACCACCATTCCCCAGTGCCGGCCCGGGCCGAGCGGATCGATATCCCTCTTTCTGTCATCCAATTGTTTCAGCTCCCACGGACCAAGCACCTTCCATTCGCCGCCGATCAACCTGAATATCTGACCGTACACATCACGGTAATGAGATCCCTCCGGCAACAGTTTCTCCCATCCCCCGAACGACTGGGTGGTCGGAAAGTCCGGCACGGGATAGTAGGGCGGCGGCGGGTTATACCAGTTTCGCGATTCCGGGTCACGCCCTTCCGGCTCATCGGTGTCCGCGAGGGCCGCATCGAATTCGGCTTCCGCATCGGCTTCCGCTTCCGGCGTACCCGCGGAGTCCGCCGCACCCTCAGCATCCACGATGGCATCCGCATCGCTGGTCGCGGAGACGATCGAGTCGGTCCAGTCGAGGTCTTCGGTCACGACGGTGGGCAAGCCGGCTTCGTCGTCGGCGCGCGCGCTGGCGGCGGTGACCGCGATGGTGACGATCACGGTGGACAGCCAGAGAATGGACTTCGGGAGAGCGGCTGGTGTCATCATTGGGATCCTTCCAGTGGTGGTCGCGGACGTCGTCGCTGGGCATGCGAGCGGCGCGGCAGCTGGTCTCGACCGCGTCGATGGTTCTGCCAGCTGTGGCTCGTGGGGAAAATGCACCGCTCGGCTTCCCGATCATGCGCGGCGGAAGCACGTGGTCATGACGCCAGAGAGGTCGGGCTCGGCGCTTCCGAAGCGCAGCGAGCGCACGGCGCTACCGCGCGTGGGGGATTTCGCGTGTAATGGCGGCGACCCGTCGCCGTTGTGCCGGTCCAGAGGACGGCAGCACACATAGGGACGGCTTTCCTCCGGGTTCTCCCGCGATCGCGTCCTGGCGGGCGTGATTCGGCGCGTGGGAAGGCAGAGGACGAGCGGGTCGATCGTGGATCGAGGCTTTGGCCACGACCCTGTCCTCTAATTTCTTCCTAGACGGATCAAAGCGATGCCTGTCCTCCAATTTTGGATCTCGCACACCCGCCCTCCCTCCTCCTCGACTCGGCGCCGGCATAATTGACCAGCGCTCCGCGGGCTACGATCGCCGGGATTGAATTATGGGACGCTCGTCGACCAGACCGGCCGCATGGTGCGTAGTGGCAAGCGCGGAGCGATCCCCGCCGAGCTCGCGCCGATCCTCACGCGGCTCGA
>DASPLE010000135.1:0-46137 GCA_035627695.1 Planctomycetota bacterium | reverse complement strand
ATCGGACCGATGGCCAAGCCGCAGCGCATGGCGGCGATGACCGCCGCGTGCGTCGTCGCCGCCGCGGTGACGCCATGGCGCTACGATCTCCATGCCATCGGTGTCGCGCTGGTCGTGGTCGCGCTGGGCGCGGCGATCACCTGCGTACGTCGCCTGCGCGTGATCGCCACCGGGCTGCGCGCCCGCGCGGCGGGGGGCACGACGCCGTGATCGCCGGCGTGATCCGCCTGATCACCGGCGCCACGGCGCGCTGGGTCGGCTGCGCGCCCGAGGCGAAGCAGCGCATCTACTTCGCCAACCACGTCAGCAACCTCGACTTCCCGGTCATCTGGGCGTCCCTGCCGCGCGAGCTGCGCCGGCGAGCGCGGCCGATCGGCGCGCGCGACTACTGGCAGCCCGGACCGGTGCGCCGCTTCCTCGCGACGCGGGTGTTCAACGCGATCCTCATCGACCGCACGGGCTTCACCGCCGCCAACAATCCGCTGGTGGCGATGGAGGCGGCGCTCGCCGAGGGCTCGTCGCTGATCATCTTCCCCGAGGGCAAGCGCGCGCGCGAGGACGAGGACAATCCCTTCAAGCCGGGTCTCTGGCACCTGGCGAAGAAGCGCCCCGACGTCGAGCTGATCCCCGTGCATCTCGCCAACCTGAACCGCATCCTGCCCAAGGGCGAGGTGGTGCTCGTGCCGCTGCTGGCGTCGGTGACCTTCGGCGAGCCGATCGCGCCGCTCGCGGGCGAGGACAAGCCGACCTTCCTCGACCGCGCCCAGCGCGCCGTCGCCGATCTGGCGGAACGATGAACACCGCGCTGCGCGATCCCGAACTGCAGGCGATGGTCGGCGTGGTCGTCGGCGTGCTGCTCGCCGGCAGCATCGCCGGCGCGGTGCTGCGCCGGACGGTGAAGGGCGAGAGCGGCGCGCGCACCGTCGCCAACCTGGTGGCGCGGGTGCGCGCGTGGTGGCTGATGGTCGCGATCTTCCTCGGCGCGCTGGCGCTGGGGCGCGGCGGCGCGGTGGCCCTGTACGGCGTGATCTCGTTCCTCGCCCTGCGCGAGTTCATCAGCGTCTTCAACACCCGCTTCGCCGACCACCGCACGCTGTTCTGGTGCTTCTTCGTCGCGGTGCCGGCGCAGTACTGGCTGGTCTACGACGGCTGGTACGGGCTGTGGTCGATCTTCATCCCCGTGTACGCGTTCCTGTTCGTGCCGATCCGCAGCGCGCTGCGCGGCGACTCGCGCGATTTCCTCGCGCGCTGCGCCAAGATCCAGTGGGGCCTGATGGCCTGCGTCTTCTGCCTGAGCCATGCCCCGGCGCTGCTCGACCTGCGGATCCCCGGCTACGAGGGCGAGAGCGCCAAGCTGCTGTTCCTGCTGGTCATGATCTGCCAGCTCAGCGACGTCATGCAGTACGTCTGCGGCAAGCTGTTCGGCCGGCGCAAGATCGCGCCGAACCTCAGCCCGTCCAAGACCTGGGAGGGCTTCGTCGGGGGCGTCGCGGTGACCACCGGCATCGGCGCGGCGCTCTGGTGGGCGACGCCGTTCGCGCCGTGGCAGGCGGCGGCGTTCGCGCTGCTGATCTGCCTGCTCGGGTTCGCCGGCGGCCTGGTGATGTCGGCGATCAAGCGCGACGCCGGCATCAAGGACTGGGGCGACCTTATCGGCGGCCACGGCGGCATGCTCGACCGCATCGACTCGCTCTGCTTCGCGACGCCGGTGTTCTACCACCTGGTGCGCTGGGGCTTCACCGGCTGAGGGCGTCAGCGCTCCTCCGGCGGGCGCACGCGGCGGAACGCGGCGTAGAGCAGCACGTCGTAGCCGATCTTCATGCCGGCGCCGATCATCAGCGACAGGCCGAGCCCAGCCTGGCCGGCGAGGCCGGCGCCAGCCTGGCCGATGGTCCAGCCCGCCATGCGCACCAGCGAGGTGACGCCGTTGGCGCGGGTGCGGTCGCCCGGAGCGACCACGGCCATCAGGTAGCTCTGGCGCGTCGGCACGTCCATCTCGACCAGACCCTCGCGCAGCAGCAGCAGCGCCGCCGCGACGGCGAAGCTCGGCGCGATCGGCACCGTCAGCAGCAGGATCGACGAGGGGATGTGGGTGAAGACCATGGTGTTGACCAGGCCGATGCGCCGGGCGAGCCACGCCGCGCCGAGGTGCGAGACGGCGTTGAGCGCGCGCGCGCCGGCGAACAGCAGCGCCAGCGCCTCGAGCGAGGCGTCGAAGCGCTCGATGAAGAATCCGCTCAGCCACGCCGTGGTGAGGAAGCCGCCGCCGATCGCGTCGACCAGGAACAGCGCGGACAGCCGGGTGGTGATGCGCCGTCCGGCCGGCGACATCGGCGCGTGCGTCGCGGCCGGCGCGGCTTCGACGGCGGGCGACAGGCCGAGATAGGGGAGCGCGGCGAGCGCGATCAGCAGCGCGGCGCCGGCGACGGCCAGGCGCATGGCGAGGTCGGCATCGCTCCCGGCGGCGATCGCCAGCGCCGGCAGCGCCGCCGCCAGCGCCCCGAGCGCGTGGCCGATGTCCTGCCAGACGTGATGCCACGCCATGACCGCCGTCCGGTCGTGATCGGACCCCGCCGCCGCCGGCAGCATCGCCTGCTCCAGCACCAGGGTGCCGCCGCGATCGCGGCCCATGGCATTGAGCATGCATACGAACGCGGCGACGCCCGCCGCCCAGCCATCGTGCGCCAGCGCGAGTCCGGCGCCGCCGAGCGCCGACAACGCGCCGAGCGCCAGCACGCAGCGCCGCCGTCCCCAGCGATCGCCGTGCCACGCGACCAGCGCCGAGGCGACGACGCACCCGGCGAGCCCGGCGGCGATCACCGCGCCGCGCTCCGCCGGCGACAACGCCAGGCCGACGAAGTAGGCGCCGGCGAGCACCGCGAGCATGCTCAGCCCGGTCGCGCGCAGGAAGACCGCCGCGTACAGCAGGTGGCGGTCGCGCCTCATCGCCGCGCCTGGTCAGGTGCGGGCGATGGTGAACGCGATCGGGCGCCCGTTGATCTCGCTGCGCTCGGCGTCGGAGGCGGTGGCCTCCTCGACGAACGCGACCGCCAGGACCTCGTCGGCGATCGCCGACGCGTGCTCGCGCAGCGCCTGCTGCACCGCCGCGTCGGGCGAGTGCCAGACGAGGCGGATGCGATCGCTGACGTCGAGGTTGGCGCTCTTGCGCGCCTGCTGGACGACGCTGGTGAACTCGTTGGCGAGCCCTTCGCGCTCGAGTTCGGGCGTGAGCGCGGTGTCGAGCACCACGGTGACCGCGCCCGCGGACGCCGTCGCCGCGCCGGGCGCCGGGGTGCGCGCCAGCAGCACGTCGCCGATGACGATGGCCACGCCGGCGACGTCGATGGCCTCGCCGGCCTCGAGCCGCGTGACCTCGGCGAAGCCCCACGTCTGCACGACCGGGCCGATCTCCTTGAGCTTCGCGCCGGCGCGCGCGCGCAGGGTCTGGAAGTTCGGCTTCACGGCGATCGCGCAGAACGCCGCCTCGTCGGGCGAGGTCTGGACGGCCTTCACGTTGACCTCGTCGGCGATCAGCGCGCCCGACGCCTCGGCGGCCGCGCGCACCGCCGGATCGCGGCTGACGACCGTGAGCTTCGCCAGCGTCTGGCGTACCTTGAGGCGCTGGTCGTCGCGCAGCTTGCGCGTCAGCGACACCACCGTGCGCACCGTGGTCATGCGCGCCTCCAGCGCCTCATCGATCAGCGCCGCGTCGACCTGCGGATAGTCGCACCAGTGCACGCTGGCCGGGGCCTGCGGATCGACCGGCCGCACCAGGCGCTGGTGCGCCTCCTCGGTGAGGAACGGCATGAAGGGGGCCAGGACCTTGGCGAAGGTGGTGAGCACCTCGTACAGCGTCGCGTAGGCATCGGACTGGTCGGCGCGGTCCTTGCTCTTCCAGAAGCGCGCGCGCGACACGCGGATGTACCAGTTGGTCAGGTCGTCGATGAACGCGACCAGGCGCGGCACGACGTTGTAGAGGCGGTAGCCCTCCATCTCGCGGTTCACGTCGCGCACCAGGCTCTGCATCACCGACAGGATCCAGCGGTCCATCTCGGCGCGCTGGGCGACCGGTCGCGCGGGCCAGGTGCGCGGATGGAAGGCGTCGACCGCGGCGTAGGTGGTGAAGAACGCCAGCGCGTTCCAGTACGGCAGCACGACCGTGCGCACGATCTCCTTGAGGCCCTCCTCGCTGAAGCGCATCGGATCGGCGCGCACCACCGGCGAGTCGATCAGGTACGCGCGCAGCGCGTCGGCGCCGATCGAGTCCAGGATCTCGTTGGGGTCCGGGTAGTTCTTCAGCCGCTTCGACATCTTCTTGCCGTCGGACGCCAGCACGAGGCCGTTGACCACGACGTTCTGGAACGCCGGCTTGTCGAACAGCGACGTCGACAGCACGAGCAGCGTGTAGAACCAGCCGCGCGTCTGATCGAGGCCCTCGGCGATGAACTGCGCCGGGAAGTTGGCGTCGAACGCGGCCTTGTTCTCGAACGGGTAGTGCTGCTGGCCGTACGGCATCGCGCCGGACTCGAACCAGCAGTCGAGGACCTCGGGCGTGCGGCGGTAGGACTTCCCATCCTTGCGGATGACGACCTCGTCGACGATGTGCTTGTGCAGATCGGTGACGCGCGTGCCCGACAGCCGCGCGAGCTCGTCGATCGAGCCGACGCAGATGGTATCGTCCTTGTCAGCGTCGTTGACCCACACCGGGATGCACGAGCCCCAGAAGCGGTTGCGGCTGATGTTCCAGTCCTTCGCGTCGCGCAGCCAGTTGCCGAAGCGGTTGGCGCCGACGGCTTCGGGGATCCAGCGGATCTTCGCGTTGTTCGCCACCAGCTTGTCGCGCATGTCCTCGACCTTGACGTACCACGCCTCGATGGCGCGGTAGATCAGCGGCGCCTCGCTGCGCTCGCCGAAGGGGTACGAGTGGACGATGGTCGACTGGTGGACGAGCTTGCCCTCGTCCTTGAGCCGCCTGATCAGCGCCTTGTCGGCATCCTTGCAGAACTGGCCGGCGTATTCCGGAAGGCGATCGGTGAAGCGGCACTCGGCGTCCAATGGATCGACCGGCGCGATGCCGGCGGCGCGGGCGACGCGGTAGTCGTCCTCGCCGTACGCCGGCGCGATGTGGACGATGCCGGTGCCGTCGCCGGTGGTGACGAAGTCGTCGACCAGGACGCGGAAGGCGTTGGGCTGGTCTGCGAAGTAGGGGAACAGCGGCTCGTAGGTGAAGCCGAACATCGTTTTCCCGGGCGTCTCGAGCAGGATCTCGTAGAGATCGGGCGTCTTGTAATGCGCGGCTAACCTGTCCTTGGCCAGCACGTACACTGTCGCATCGCGCTTATCGCGAATCATCACATACGTGATTTCTGATCCGACGCAGAGCGCGAGGTTTTCCGGAAGCGTCCACGGCGTCGTCGTCCATGCGAGGAGGTATGCGTCCTTCTCGCCAGGGATCAGTTCGCCCCGGACCTTGAAGCGCACGGTCACCGCCGGGTCCTGCACGTCCTTGTAGTTGTTGCCCGCCTCGAAGTTCGACAGCGGCGTCGTCAGCACCGGATCGTACGGCATGATCCGATGCGCCTTGTAGACCCGGCCCTTGTCCCAGAGCTGCTTGAACACCCACCACACCGACTCCATGAACGTCGCGTCCATGGTCTTGTAGTCGTTGTCGAAATCGACCCAGCGGCCCATGCGCGTGACGGTCTGGCGCCACTCCGCGACGTACTGCTGGACCATCGAGCGGCACTGCTCGTTGAACGCGCCGACCCCGGCGGCGCGGATGTCCGACGCGCCCTTCAGGTTCATCGCCTGCTGGGCGAGGCTCTCGATCGGCAGGCCGTGGCAGTCCCAGCCGAAGCGGCGGTCGACGTGGCGGCCGCGCATCGACCAGAAGCGCGGCACGATGTCCTTGATCGTGCCGGCGAGGAGGTGCCCGTAATGCGGCGTGCCCGTCGCGAACGGCGGGCCGTCGTAGAACACGAACTCGGGCGCGCCGGCGCGGCGGCGGTTCGACTCGTGGAAGGCGTCGAGCTCGCGCCACAGGGCGATGATCCGCTCCTCGATCTTCGGGAAGCTCGGGTTGGCTGGGACCTTCTCGAACACGGGGCGCGGCTGGGTGGTCATGGGGGGCCTGACCGTAGGAAAGGCGGCAGGCCGGCCAACCGTCCTGTCCCGGTCACTGCGTCATCGACGGGGCGCGTCGTCGTTCCCTGCTGGAGACGGCCTCGACGGCCATCTAGGGTGCCTCCCATGCGCGCGCTCCTCGTCCTGCTCCTCGCCACGTCCCTGGTCGGCGGCGAGCCGCCCAAGGCCGGCGACATCCCGCCGAGCCCGTCGTCGGCCAGCGGCGAGCGGATCTGGCCGGATCCGCGCTTCACCCACTGGCCGCCGATCGTCTACGAGGATGAGAGCCGCAACCTCAGCTTCGAGCTGCCCGTGCGCCAGGCGGGCGTGCCCGGATCGGTCGGCTGGGAAGGCGGCGAGCGCCTGCCCTTCACCCTCGACGCCGATGGCGACCGCATCTCCGGCCTGATCCCGGCGCCCACCGGCGAGGGCGACCACGTGGCCGAGGTCACCATCGCCGACCGCTCCTGGAAGCTGCCGGTGCGCCTCGCCGACGTGCGCGAGCCGTGGCCGCTGAAAGGCCTGGTCGACGGCTTCCCGGTCGACGAGGCCGGGCGGCCGGTGCTGCTGATCGATCGCCGGCGCGATCCCGCCGCGGCGCGGAAGTGGAAGATCCTCTCCGCCGACCTGCCGCGCTCGTCCGGGCGCGCGCTGATCGTCGGCGACCCGATGGAGGCCTACGGCGATACGACCTGGAGCGGCCTCGACGCCGAGCAGCGCATCGCCCACGACGAGCGCTATCCGCATCACGCCGCGCTCGTGGCCCTGGCGACGCTGCCCGATCCGCTGCCGCGGACGCTGATCTGGAGCCCGGGCAACCAGGCGCTGTTCGGCGCCGGCTGGTCGCCCGAGGAGGAGCGCGTCCTGGCGGCGCTGCTGTCGCGGCTGGAATCGTCGCGCGAGCTGCCCCGGCTGGTCCTGGTCCTGCCGCCGGTGCCGATCGACGAGGAGCTGCGCGAGCTCGCCGTCCAGCGCCGCGAGCTGCTGACGCGCTCGGCGTCGTTCCTCAAGTGGACGGTGATCGACGTCGAGCGCCTCGCCGGACCCGCCGAACAGGCCAACCGGATCGCCGACCAGGTCTTCACCCGCTATCCGAACGGCGAGGCCCAGGCGCGGGTGCGCGCCGCCATCGCCCAGGCGCTCACCGACTGAGGCGGCCAGACCGTCCAGCGCTCTTGCGCAGCGGAAATCGCCTGAGTAGCTTCCGCGCATGCGCAACCTCCTCGCCTGCCTCATCCTTGTGCCAGTCCTCGCCGTCGTCGGATGCGGCGACAAGCGTGAGAACATGGGCATCACCCTCGATCGCGCGGGCCACGCGGCCGGCGAGAACCAGGGCACCGAGCAGCGCATCACGCGCGTCGCGGGCAAGAACGAGGCCTACCACACGATGGGCCCGGACGACACCCTCAGCTCGATCGCCAAGCAGTACGGCATCGACCTGGGCAAGCTGATCCAGCGCAACGGGTTCGAGAAGACCCCGACCGCCGGCACGCAGGTCATCGTCCCCGCCCGCTCGACCGGCGGCGGCGCCAAGGCCCAGTAAGCCGCGGCCGACGCCATGCGGCGCCTGCTGCTGGCCACCGGCAACGCGAAGAAGCTGCGCGAGCTGCGCGAGATCCTCGCCGGGCTGCCGGTGCAGGTGCTGGCGCCGGTCGATGTCGGCTACGCGCCCGACGTCGACGAGACCGGCGAGACCTTCGAGGCCAACGCGATCCTCAAGGCCGAGGCCGGTCTCGCCGCCACCGGCGAGTGGACCCTCGCCGACGATTCGGGCATCGAGGCGCGCGCCCTCGGCTGGCGCCCCGGCGTGCACAGCGCGCGCTACGCCGGCATCCCGTGCGACGACGAGGCCAACAACCGCAAGCTCATCGCCGAGCTGGCCGGCACGGCGGACAAGTTCGTGCAGTACCGCTGCGTCATCGCGCTGGCGCGGCCGGGCGCGACGCCGCTGTGCTGGTCGGGGACCTTCGCCGGCGTGCACACCGCCGCGCGGCGCGGCGCCGGCGGCTTCGGCTACGATCCGTACGTGCTGATCCCGGAGCTCGACAAGACGATGGCCGAGCTGACGCCCGACGAGAAGCACGCGCGCAGCCATCGCGGCCAGGCGCTGCGCCAGTTCGTCGCGTGGCTGCGCGCGCAGCCGGAGTGACCGCATCATCGCTGGTGCCGTGCGACGCCGGTGGTCAGCCGGCGAACATCAGATGCATCGCGACGGCCGAACGCTCCCGAGCCCGACTTGAGGCACGGGAGCACAGGCCCAGGCTCCCCAGCAGCACGTCATGCACCGCGCCCAGCGCCAGATCCTCATCGTCGGCGGACTCGTCATCGCCGTGGGCATCGCCTCCCTCGTCCTGCGAGCGACGCACGACCGTTCGATCGCCAAGGGGCTGATCAACCTCGGGACGACGCTGTGGTGCTTCTGGATGCTGTGGGAACGGACGGGCTGGATGCGTTGGCTGCTCGCCGTGCTGTGTCTGGTCGGCGCGGCGGCGGCGACCGCCATCCTCGTCCTGCAGGCGCGGTCTGGGGCGATGCGCCTCGACCTGATGGCCTTCGGCATGGCGTCGCTGGCGACTCTCGGGGGGACAGCGGTGTGGCTCGCGCGTTCGCGCGCCCTGGTGGCGTACCTGCGCACGCGATTGCCGTTGTCGGCGATCGCCGCCGCCGCGCCGTCGATCGCCTTCTACCGCAACGACCGGATGGTCACGGCCGAACGCCACGCGCTGGGCGACCTCGTCGTCGAGCGCTCCGTGCGCATCGCCGACCGCGAGATGATCGATCTCTGGCCGGATCTGCCGGTGGCCCTGCCGTCCAGCACCTACCCCGTCGTCGCCTACCGTTGGCTGCATCAAGGCCGGGGAACGATCGACGTCTGCGTCGCGATCATGCTGCGCCGGAGCTGGCCGACGAGGTCCGGTGCGCTCGTCATCGGCAACGACATCAGGCCGGACCTCGACGCCGGGATCATCGTCGATTCCGGCGAGATCACGATTCGCGGCGCCAATGCCATCACCTGCGCCGCCGGCCTGGGCGACGGGTACTACCCGGTCCATCGGGTACGCGATCTCTTCGGGCGGACCGCGGCGATCGTCGTCGACTTCGAGGTGTGGAAGGCGAAGCGGTACGTCCTCAGCGGCGGACAGTCGCTGGACGAGTACGGGATGGTCGTCACCACGCCCGATGCGTGACCCCGCCGGAGACGCCGTCGCCGGCGTCCCGCTCAGACCAGGCTGGCCGAGTCCGCGTCGAGGTAGAGCAGCGCGTGCGGCTGGCGGCGCAGGTACGAACCCGGGCACGCCGAACCGATCGGTCCGGTCAACGATGCCTTCACGGCGGCCGCCTTGCGCTTCTCCGGCACGATCGCCAGCACGCGTTCGGCCGCGATCAGCGCCGGGATGGTCAGCGTGAGCGCGTACTGCGGCATGGCGTCGATCGAGGGGAAGTGGCCCTCACCGACCTGCTGGCGGCGGCACGCCTCGTCGAGCGAGACGATCTTGACCCAGTCGGTGTCGGCGAACGACGCGACGTGCGGATCGTTGAAGGCGAGGTGGCCGTTCTCGCCGATGCCGAGGCAGCACAGGTCGATCGCCTGCGCGCGCAGCAGCGACTCGTAGCGGCGGCATTCCTGCACCGGCTGGTGCGCGTCGCCGGCGATGTAGTGGAACGCGCGCGGCTTGACCCGGGCCTCGACGCGCTCGCGCATGTAGCGCCGGAAGCTGGCGGTGTGCGTCGCCGGCAGGCCGAGATACTCGTCCATGTGGAAGAGCGTGACCTTCGCCCAATCGAGATTGCCCATCGCGACCAGCGCCTCGAGGAACACCAGCTGCGAGTTGCCGGTCGCGAGGATCGCCGCCGCCGAGCCGCGCGTGGCGATGGCGTTGGCGATGATGCCGTGGGCTTCGCGCGCGGCGTCCTTCGCGAGGTCGGCGATCGTGGCGAAGACCCGCACCGGCAGCGCGTCGACGGTGAAGGTACGAGCTGCCGCGGACGGTTGGGCTGAGGGGGCCATGGCGATTCCTTATCGGTGTGCCGACGATGGCAGAGCATGGCATCCAACCAACCGGTGAGCGCCGCGCGAGCGGGGCTTCCGTCCACCGAAAGGTCGAGGATTCGGCATGCGAACCGGTGAAATCACGTCGCGGCGCGCTTCCGACGGCGCCGCGCTCCGCTGCGCGTGGCGCGACGGCCGGATCGTCGCGCTGGAGCCGGCGCGCTCGGCGCCCGACGACGCGTGGCTGGCGCCGACGCTGTTCGATCCGCAGGTCAACGGCTACGTCGGCATCGACTTCCAGCGCAACGACGTGAGCGCGGCCGAGATGGAGGCGAGCGTCGCCGGCCTGCGCCGCGACGGCTGCGGCCAGATCCTGTACACGCTGACCACGCGCCCGTGGGACGAGCTGATCGCCAACCTGCGTCGCGCGCGCGCCGCGCGCGACGGCTCGCCGGCGCTGACGCGCGCGATCGTCGGCTGGCACATCGAGGGGCCGTTCCTGTCGCCGGTGCGCGGCTTCGCCGGCGCCCACGACCCGCGCTGGATGTGCGACGCGACGCCCGAGCGCCTGCGCGAGTTGCGCGCCGCCGCGGGCGACCTGCCGCTGATGCTGACGCTGGCGCCGGAACGCGAGGGCGGCATCGAGGCGGTGCGGCTCGCGACCTCGCTCGGCATGGTCGTGGCTATCGGCCACAGCGATGCGCCGACCGACGTGGTGCGCGCCGCGGTCGCCGCGGGCGCGCGCGCGTTCACGCATCTCGGCAACGGCATCCCGCAGGCGCTCGATCGGCATGACAACGTCGTGTGGCGCGTGCTCGACGGGTCCGGGCTCGTCGCTGGCATCATCCCCGACGGGATCCACGTCTCGCCGACGCTGTTCCGCATCATGCACCGCAGCGGCGTCGACGCCTACTACACCACCGACGCGATGGCCGCCGCCGGCATGCCGCCGGGCCGCTACCGCATCGGCGCGCTCGAGGTCGACGTCGGCGCCGACCAGGTGGTGCGCGAGCCGGGCAAACCGAATTTCGCCGGCTCGGCGCTGTCGCCGCTGCAGGGCGTGTTCCGCGCGGCGCGCATGCTCGATCGGCCGTGGCAGGAATGCTGGGCGCGCTTCTCCGATGCTCCGCGGCGCCTGATGGGCATCGCCGAGCCGCTGGCGGTCGGCGCTGCCGCCGACTTCTGCATCGTGCGCGGCCGCGATCGCGCCGAGTCGGTCGAGGTGGTGATCGATGGCGCGGTGTTCGCGCGCCACGCGCCCGCGCCGGCCTGAGATCAGCGCGCCCGCCACGCCGCGGCGAGACCATCGGGATCGAGACGCGACGGCGCGGCGTTCCCCGTCTCGTCGACGCTGGCGAGGATGCAGGTGAAGCCGACCTTCGCGCTGTCCGGCGGCGTCGCCCAGCGCACGCCGTCATCGTCCTGCGTCAGCCGCCACGCCATCGCCGTCAGGTCGGGCCACGCCACCGGCGGCCGCTGCGCGGTGCGCGCCCACGAATGCCGTGGCGCGTCGATCTGATGGATCCACCGGTCGCCGACGCGCTGCGACAGCAGCTGGAACGCGGTCGTCGGGACCAGCCCGTCGATGGCGTGCGGCGGCAGGTCGTCGTCGCGGCGCGTGACCAGGAAGTCGTCGACGTGGCCATGGCGGCGCGTGCACGCGACGCGCGCGAGATCGCCGTCGAGCGTCAGCGCGACGCCGTCGCCGCGACGGATGCGCTCACGCACGCCGACGACCCACGCGACCTGGGCGTCCCGTTCGGCGTGCGGCGCGCGCGCCGCTTCGATCAGGTGCTCGAGGCCGTCGACCACGCGATCGAGGCTGCGCTGCTTCCACCCGTCGCCCGCGGCCTGCTCGGCGACGATGACGGCGTGGAGCGTGAGCATCAGGCGATAGGGCAGCTCGCCGTGCCATGCGCAGAAGTCGCCGCACTCGGCGGCGGCGATCAGCAGCCGTCGGGTGTCGGCGTCGCGTACGAGATCCGGTCGGCACGCGATCGCGACCGAGAGCAGGCCGTCCGCATCGATGTGGTCGATGGCGACGGTGTCGAAGCCGTCCAGCCACCGCGCGGGATCGCGCGCCGCGGCGACCAGCATGCCCGTCGAGGTGTCGGCGGTCAGCTCGGGCGGCGTCGTCGGCGCGGTCCGCCAGTGGCTGTAGGTCGCGGCGGCGCCGGCGACGTCGCCGTCGACGGCCAGCGTGCGCGCCGGCACCGCCGCGCCGGCGGCGACCAACAGCGGCCGCCGCCTCATTGCTTGGCGGGCGGTTCTTCCACCGGCATGGCGGCGAGCTCGGCCGCGGCCTCGTCGGCGTGCGGACCGCGGCGCGTCACCAGGTGCTGGTAGAGCTTGCGCGACTGCGCCACGCGCCCGCCATCGCGCAGGCACGCCGCCATCAGCAGGATCGCCTGGTCGGCGAGCGGCGACGCGCGCGGGACGTCCGCGGCGACGCGCAGCGCGTCGTCGGCGCGGCCGGCGGCGCGCAGCAGGCGCGCGTGCTCGAGCAGCACGGTGTCGGTGCGCGCCTCGGGCGGCAGCGCCGCGGCCACGGCCAGCGCGTCCTCGCCGGCGCCGGTCGCGGCGAGCGCGCGCAGCTCCTCGGGCGCCGCCACGCGCGCCAGGTCGCTGTCGCGCAGCTGACGGTAGAGCTCGAGCGCTTCGACGGCGCGTCCCTCGTCCAACGCGGCGCGGGCGCCCGTCAGGGCGGCCTGGGCTTCAGCGCCACGCAGGAAGGAGCGTGGCGCGGGCGGGACGTAGGCGGGCTTGCGCTCGGGCACGGGCGACGCCGCGGTCTGCTCCTTCGGCGATGCCCCTTTGGCCCAGGCCAGCGCGGTGTCGTCCTCGGCCAGCTTCTCGTGATAGGCGGCGTCGACACCCGGACCGGAGAGCACCTCGTCCTCGGCGGGAGGCGCGACGGCGGCGATGGCCGGCGCCGGCTCCGGCGCGGCGATCTGCGCCGGCTCGGCCGTCGCGACCTCGGCGGCCGGGAGGTCGGCGAGCGCGGCGGCGAGATCGGCGGTGGTCGACGCCGTCGGGAGCGGCTCGGCGACGACCGCATCGGAGACGGCGGGCGCGGGGGCCGGCGCGACCTGGGTCGGCGCGCTGGTGGCCTCGTTGCCCGCCGCGTCGCGCGCCACCAGGCGCAGGGTGATCGCGGTCGCCTCGACGATCACCGGCAGCACGAGGTCGATCTCGCCGGCGGCCGCATCGAGCTCGGTGAGCAGGGCCCAGCGGTCCGATCCGGCCGGCGCGAACTCGAGGCGCACCGGACCGGGGTGCGGATCGTCGGCCTGCCACGCGACGTGCGTCGCGCCGTCCGCGGCCGCCTGCGCGGTGAAGCGCGCGATGACCGGCGCGGCGGTGTCGAGCGCGATGGTGACGTCGGGCTCGCGGCCGGGCTCGGGCTCGGCCTCGATCTGCTGGTCGGTGTAGGCCGAGCTGATCACGAAGCCGTAGACACCGTCGGTCGGCGCCGTCCAGCGCAGGCGCGTCGGCTCGCGCGTGTCGGCGGGGACGAGCAGCTCCTGCGCCAGCGTCCAGGTCGCGCCGCGGTCGGCGGAGACGAAGAGCTTCACCGACGCCAGCGTGCGGCCGGGGGGCGCGTCGACGCGGAAGGTGCGCGTGGCGCGGTTGGAGAGGGCGATCTCGTCGGCTGCGTACGCGCTGAACGGCAGAGCGACTGTCACCAGCGCGACCAGGAATGCGGATCGGGTCATGGCGCGCGAGCCTAGGCGCGCCGAGCTCAGCGGGAAGCGGACGGCGAGCGCGCGAGCGCGCGGTCGATCGCGGCGAGGAACGCCGCCTCGTCCTGCGGATCGATGACGCCCGTGATGCGCAGGGCCCGCGCCGCGGCGAGGCACGGGGCGGCCGCGACCAGGCCCTTCAGCTTCACGGCGTCCTTCTCGGTCACGACGACGGTGGCCGCGTGGTGCTGCGCCTCGGCGAGGATGCGCTCGACGTCCGCGGGCCGGTAGCCGTGGTGGTCCGGGAAACGCAGGCTGCCGCGCACGTCCCACCCCAGGGCCGCGGCCATGCGTTCGAAACCGAGCGGGTTGCCGATGCCGCTGGCCAGGACCACCGGCCGTCCGGACAGCCCGGTCGCCGGCATGAGGGGGCCGCCATCGAGCGCGGCGAGGCCCAGCGGTCGGGTATGGCAGCGCCACACCGGGCGGCCATGGCGTGCCAGGTCAGCGACCAGCGCGTCCGCCTCGCCGGGGGGCACGGCATCCACGCGCGTCACCACCAGCGCGTCGGCGCGGCGCAGGCCGCCGCGCGGTTCGCGCAGCAGGCCGAGCGGCAGCACGGCCGCGCGCTTCGCTCCCCACGGCCGCGTCGCGTCGATCAGCACGAGGTCGAGATCGCGACGCGCCCGGCGGTGCTGGAACGCGTCGTCAAGGATCAGGCAGTCGTGGCCGGCGGCGCGCGCCCGGGACGCGGCCGCGACGCGGTCGGGGTCGCAGAAGGCCGGCAGGCCGAGCATGCGCGCCTCGTCGTTGGCCTCGCCCCGCGCCGCGCCGTAGCCGCGGCTGAGCACCGCCGGATTCCGCTCGCGGACATCGCGCAGGTACGCCGCGATGAGCGCCACCAGCGGGGTCTTGCCGGTGCCGCCGACCGTGAGGTTGCCGACGGCGATGGTCGGCGCGCCCAGGTCGACGCTGCGCTTCCATCCGACGTCGTAGGCGAGGTTGCGCGCGCCGATCAGCGGCCGGTACAGCGCCCACGCCGGCGTCGCGAGCCAACGCAGGGGGCTGTCCATGCAGCGTTGCCACCAGGGCGGCGCCGCGACGACCTCGCCCACCTCAGAGCCTCGCGATCTCGAGCGGACGGTTGGCGAAGCCGCGACGCACGTGCAGCTGCTTGTGGCGCGGATCCATGACCACGAACACCACCGAATCGGGCGCGGTGATGCCGTCCTCGTCGCGCAGCAGCTTGCTGCTGCGCGGCGTGAAGTCGTGCGAGTCGGCGCTGCCCGCGGTCGGCAGCACGCCGAAGCAGCCGACGATGTCGGACGGCCGCACCGAGACCTGGCCGATCGCGAAGCCGGCGACGCGGCCGAGGCGGCTCTTGGACACCGGATCGACCAGCACCGTGCCGGAAGCGACGATCTCGTCGGCGAGCGGATGATTGGTGTGCACGCGCGGGGTCGTCGGCAACGGGTCGGACAGCCGCGCGGTGCGCGTGCCGGTGCATTCGATCGTCGCGCGCTCGCCGTCCGCGGACAGCGCGTGCAGCGCCCGCCCGCCGTAACGCGGACCGGCCTGCAGCCGCGACAGCACCTCGGCGAAGCCGGGCGCGTTGAGCGTCGATGCGATCAGGTGCGTGGTCAGCTGGCCCGGCGCGCCGTCGTCGACGCGCATCTCGTTGCTGGCGACCGCCAGTCCCGCCTCGGTCATGCCGAGCACCGGATGCAGGCCGCAGAACGTCAGCGCCAGGCTCGACGGCCCGTGCGACGGGATGCGATGGATCAGCGTCAGGTACGGCGTCAGCGCCGGATCGAGCTGGGTCACCAGCGCGGCGCACGGCGCCTGCGACTCGGTCTGGGTCGCGGCGAAGGCGAGATAGGTGCTGGCCGCCGCCGGGACCTCGCAGGCGAGGTAGCCGAAGAGGTCGCTGTGGCCGTGGACCAGCAGCAGGTCCTCGACCGGCACGCCGACCGCGCCCGCCATCGATTCGAGCTCCATCCACAGCGACGGCTCGCGCTTGGCGGTCGCCTCGGCGCACGGCCGCATCGCGCCGCGCAGCGCGGCGAGGTCGAGCCCGCGTCTGCGCGCGCGCCCGGCGAGCTGCTCGGCGACGTATTGGCACAGGACCTGGAGACGCGGCTTGAGGCGACGGCCGAGGGTGTCGCCGATGGTGCGCGGCGTGCCCATGACCGAGATCAGGGGGACGCCGCCGACGACCTCCAGGTTGCTCACGCCGTTCCTCGCCGGGGCTTCGTCGTCGCGCATCCGTTGCGCCACGTGCCGACCACGGGGCTGTTTACAGGCCATCGGTCTTTAGCGACAGGGGCTCTGCTTGTCCACGCGACGCAGACCTCCAGATGCGTCATACGTGCGCGTCGCGTCAGTGGTTCCGAGCGCATCGCGCGGCTCGCGGAAAATCCGGAATATGCCGAGTTCGACCTTGAAATACCCGCCTGGAATCTATCGTGCCGCCCCATCTGTTTCCGAGGAGCTCTGTCATGGCCAAGAACAAAGTTGCGACGAAGGCCAAGGACAAGCCCAAGGAGAAGGAGAAGGACAAGCCGAAGAGCGCCGTGAAGGACGTCAAAGCCAAGGCCGCGACCCCGACGAAGCCCGCCGCGAAGGCCGCCCCGGCGCCGAAGCCCGCCGCGAAGCCCGCGGCCAAGGAGTCCGCGAAGGACACCGTCAAAGCGAAGCCCGCCACCGATCGCGTCGAGAAGCCCGCGGCCAAGGCCGCTCCGGCCAAGCCCGCGCCCGCGAAGGTCGAGCCGGCGAAGGCCGCCAAGGCTCCCGCCGCCAAGCCGAGCACCGACCGCCTCGAGAAGAGCGCCGCCAAGCCCGCCACCGATCGCGTCGAGCGCAGCGGCGCCAAGCCCGCCACCGACCGCATCGAGAAGCCCGCCGCGAAGGCCGCCCAGGCCAAGCCGACCACCGGCCGCACCGAGAAGGCAGCCGCCGAGGCCAAGCCGCCGACCGCCACCGATCTGCGCAAGGCCGAGCGCGCCGCGGTCAAGGCCGCCGCCGAGGAGAAGACCCGCGCCGAGGCCACCGAGCGCGAGAACGCGCGCAAGGCGCAGGCAGCGCTGAAGAGCCCGTACTCGAACGGCGAGCTCAAGGAGTGGCGGACGATGCTGCTG
Source organism: Planctomycetota bacterium (assembly GCA_035627695.1). Taxonomy (GTDB): domain Bacteria; phylum Planctomycetota; class UBA11346; order UBA11346; family UBA11346; genus DASPLE01. The sequence goes on along the minus strand of DASPLE010000135.1, from coordinate 29,203 downwards.
CAGCGCCGCACCGAGATCTCGAGCGACATCCGCGGCCTGGTGAAGGACGCCATGGAGGCCGAGGACGGCCACACCACGCCGAACCACATCGCCGAGCGCGGCTCGGACGCCGACCTCCAGGACATGAGCCTGACGATGGCCGGCGACGAGGAGGCGATCCTCTGGCAGATCGACCGTGCGCTGCGCAAGATCGACAAGAACTCGCCGATCCCGTTCGGCCTGTGCGAGTACACCAAGACCGCGATCGCCAAGACCCGCCTGCAGCTGATCCCGTGGACGCCGCTCTCGATCGAGGGCGCGACGCACATGGAATCGAACAACATGCAGATCGAGGATCTGCTCGTCGACGAGTGACGCCGCGCGCGTCCGCGTCGGGCGCTCACCGCTGTCGTCCTGCGCACCCCGATCGGATCCCGATCGGGGTGCTCTCTTGAGCGAGGAGGCCGGCGGCGCGGCGCGAGTCGGATCAGAGCCCGAGCAGCAGCTTCTCCGGCGACTCGATCAGCTCCTTGACGCGCACCAGGAAGCCGACGGCCTCGGCGCCGTCGATGATCCGGTGGTCGTAGGACAGGGCGACGTACATCATCGGCCGGATGACGACCTGGCCGTTCACGGCGATCGGGCGCTCCTTGATGGCGTGCATGCCGAGGATCGCCGACTGCGGCGGGTTGATGATCGGCGTCGACATCAGGGAGCCGTACACGCCGCCGTTGGTGATGGTGAAGGTGCCGCCCTGCAGGTCGTCGAGCGTGAGCTTGCCGTCGCGCGCCTTGGCCGCGTAGCCGCGGATCGCGCCCTCGATCTGGACGAACGACATCTTCTCGGCGCCGCGCAGCACCGGCACCACCAGCCCCTTCTCGGTGCCGACGGCGATGCCCATGTCGACGTGGTCGAAGGACACGATGTCGCCGTTGTCGATCTGCGAGTTGACCAGCGGGAACTTGGCGAGCGCGCGGCACGCGGCGACGGTGAAGAACGACATGAAGCCGAGGCCGACGCCGAGCTTCTTCTCGAACTCCTCCTTGTGGCGCTTGCGCAGGTCCATCACGAACGACATGTCGATCTCGTTGAACGTGGTCAGGATCGCGGCGGTGTGCTGCGCGGCGACCAGCCGGCTGGCGATCTTCTGGCGCAGCGAGCTCATGCGCTTGCGCGTCACGCCGTTGGCGTCGGCGCCCGCGGGCGGCGCGGCGGCCGGCGCCGGCGGCGCGCTCGGCGCGTGCCTGGCGCGCTCGGCCTCGGCCTGCGCATCGGCCTTGAGGATCAGGCCGTCCTTGCCGCTGCCGGCGATCTTCGCCGGATCGAGCTTCGCCTCGTCGACCACGCGCCGCACCGCCGGGCTGAGCGTGTCGTTGCGCGCCTTCGCCGGCTCGCTCTTCGGCCGCTGCGCGGTCGCATCGGCCTTGGGCTTCGGCGCGGCGGACGGCGAGGGCGGCGGCGCGGCGACGCGACCGGTGGTCGGCACGTCGTCGGGCGTGCCCGGCGCGACCGGTTCGATCTCGGCGACGACGGTGCCGATCGGCAGGGTCTCGCCTTCCTTTACCAGGAACCGCGCGGTGCCGGTGGTGCCGGCCTGGACCTCGGTGGTGATCTTGTCGGTCTCGAGCTCGAACAGCGGCGTGTTCGCGTCGACCCGCGCGCCGTCGGCGACCAGCCAGCGCGAGAGGATGCCTTCGGTGATCGATTCGCCGACGGCGGGGATCTTGACGGTGGTGGGCATGATGGTGTCTGCGTTCGTGGGGGTGGGGGACCGGGCGGCCTAGTGGCCGTGGCCCTTGATCGGATGCGCCGTGACGCCGAGCGCCGCGGAGACCAGCGCCTCCTGCTCGATCTGGTGGATGGCCATGCTGCCGGGGGCCGGGCTCGCGGCGGCGTCGCGGCCGGCGTAGGTGATGTCGCGCCCGAACAGCTTGCGCAGGCGCGGCTCGACGAAGAACCAGGCGCCCATGTTCTCGGGCTCCTCCTGGCACCAGACGACATCGCGCAGCTTGGTGTACGGCGTGATCGCCGCCTTGAGCTGATCGAGCGGGAACGGGGCGAGCTGCTCGATGCGGACGATGGCGACGCTGTCGAGCTTCTCCTCGAGGCGGCGCTCGATGAGCTCGTGCGCGACCTTGCCCGACGCCATGATCAGCCGCGTGACCTTGGCAGGATCGACGTGCGCGTCGGCGATGACCTCGTGGAAGCGGCCGGAGATGAACTCCTCGATCGGGCTCGACGCCTGCTTCGAGCGCAGGTGGCTCTTGGGCGTCATCAGGATCAGCGGCTTGCGGAAGCTGCGGTGCATCTGGCGGCGCAGGATGTGGAAGTGCTGGGCCGCCGTCGTGCAGTACGCGACCTGCATGTTGTCGTCGGCGGACAGCTGCAGGAACCGCTCCATGCGCGCGCTGGAATGCTCGGGGCCGGCGCCCTCCTGGCCGTGCGGCAGCATCATCACCAGGCCGGAGACGCGGCCCCACTTGGTCTCGGACGACGCGAGGAACTGGTCGATGATGGTCTGCGCGCCGTTGATGAAGTCGCCGAACTGCGCCTCCCACATGATCAGCATGTTGGGCTCGGTCAGCGAGTAGCCGTAGTCGAAGCCGAGCACCGCGAGCTCGCTCAGCGGGCTGTTGTAGACGCAGAAGTGCCCCTGGCCGGGGCAGATGTTGTCGAGCGGCTTGTAGCGCTCGCGGCTCTCGATGTCGTACCAGTACGAGTGGCGCTGGCTGAACGTGCCGCGGCGCGAGTCCTGGCCCGACAGCCGCGCGGGGATGCCCTCGGCGAGCAGCGTCCCGATCGCGAGCAGCTCGCCCAGCGCCCAGTCGACGCGCCCGCGCGAGGCGATGACCTTGCCGCGGTCCTCCGCCAGGCGCTTGATCTTGGGATGGATGTTGAAGCCCTGCGGCCAGGTCGACAGCGCCTTGCCGACCATGTCGAGCATCTCGCGCGGCACGCCGGTCGCGACCGCGGCATGGCTGTACTGGTTGGTGATGCCCGACCACGCGCCGCGGAAGCGGCTGCGCGTCAGCTTCGCCGGCTTGGTCTTCACCGAGTTGAGCGCGTCCTGCAGCTGGTTCTGCATGATCGTCGCGATCGCCTCGACCTCGGTCGCGGCGATGTCGCCGCGTTCGAGCAGGCGCTCGGCGTAGAGCTTGGCGATGCGCGGATGCTGGGCGATGCGCGCGTACAGCGTCGGCTGGGTGTAGTTCGGCTCGTCGGTCTCGTTATGGCCGTAACGGCGGTAGCAGACCATGTCCATGACCACGTCGCGCTTGAAGGTCTGGCGGAAGTCGGTCATCAGGCGGGCGATGTGCATCACCGCCTCGGGGTCGTCGCCGTTGACGTGGAAGATCGGCGCGTCAACCATCTTGGCGATGTCGGTGCAGTAGCGCGTCGAGCGCGCGTCCTGCGGCAGGGTGGTGAAGCCGATCTGGTTGTTGATGACGATGTGGATCGTGCCGCCGCAGGTGTAGCCCTCGAGCTGGCTCATCTGGAAGCACTCCATGATGATGCCCTGGCCAGCCATGGCGGCGTCGCCGTGGATCAGCAACGGCACGACCTTGATGCGTTCGGTGGTGTCGCCGTGCTGGCGCTGCTTGCCGCGCACGCGGCCCTCGACGACCGGATTGACGGCCTCGAGATGGCTCGGATTCGCCGACAGCGTCAGGTGCACGGTCTTGCCCGAGGCGGTCTGGTAGTCCGACGAGTAGCCGAGGTGGTACTTGACGTCGCCGTCGCCCTGCAGCTCGTTGAGGTCGTAGCTGCCCTCGAACTCGGTGAAGATCTCCTCGTAGCTCTTGTGCAGCGTGTTGCAGAGCACGTTGAGGCGGCCGCGATGGGCCATGCCCATCACGATCTCCTTGGCGCCTAGGTCGGGCGCGCGCTCGATGATCGCGTCGAGCGCCGGGATCAGCGCCTCGCCGCCCTCGAGCGAGAAGCGCTTCTGGCCGAGGAACTTCGAGTGGATGAAGTTCTCGAGCATCTCCGCCTGGTTGAGCTTCATCAGCACGCGCTTCTTGTCGTCGCTGGTCAGCGCCGGCTGATTGCGGTTGGGCTCGATGCGCGCGCGCAGCCAGTCGCGGATCTCGCGATCCTGGATGTGCAGGTACTCGACGGCGATGGTGCCGCAGTAGGTCGCGCGCAGCCAGTCGACGATCGCCTTCAGGCTGGCGCGGCGGCCCATGCCCGGGATCGCGTCGCAGGCGAACTCGCGGTCGAGATCGTTGTCAGACAGGCCGTGGGTCTCGAGATCGAGCGCGGCGTTGTGGTCCTGGTTGTTGAAGTCGAGGGGGTCGAGGTTGCAGACCGTGTGCCCCAGGCTGCGGTAGGCCTCGATCAGCGAGTCGACGCGCTGCTGGTCGGCGCGGCCGGGCGACTTGACCGTCGTCGGCGTCGCCTTGCTGGCCTCGCCGGCGGTCGGCATGCGTTCGAGGCCGAGCTCGAACCCGGTGAAGAACGCCTGCCACTCGGGCTCGACCGACTCGGGATCCGCCTTCCAGGCCTCGTGGAGTTGTTCCAGGTGTTGCAGATTGCCGGGCTGGGCGAAAGCCGTGAGGAGCTTGTTCATGCGGGATCTCGTACCTGGGACTGTGCGATGGCTTGTGCGAACGGCGGCGTGATCTGGTACAGGCGCAGGAGCATGCCCCTACGAGCGACTTTCCGCAAGGTAAGTCCTGAAACTTGCCCCTGCTCCCGCACAATGCATTGTGCGATCGGAGAAGCGCCATGGCCACGAACCTCGACGTCGACATCGCCGCGATCGAGAGCCTCATGGTCCTGGGCGGCTTCAAGAGCAAGCGCGAGGCGGTCGACGCGGCGATCCGCGAGGCGATCTCGTGGCGTCAGCAGCTCAAGGCGCTCGACGCCCTGGGGACGCTCGACCTGCTCGTCCATCCGCGTCCCGGCTCGCTCGGCATGGATGCGCGGCCGTGAGCTGGGTGATCGCCGACGCCGACGTGTGGATCAAGGGCTTCAACCGCAGCCATCCCGATCCGCTGGCGGTGCATCGCCTCGGCGCGCTGGTGCGCGAGCGCCGGCTGCTCGTGCCGGGGCTCATCCGCCAGGGCGTCCTCGCCCGCACGCGCGACGCCCGGCAGTTCGCGCGCGTCGCCGAGCTGCTCGCGGCGTTCCCCGAGGTGCCGCCGCGCATGGCCGACGACCTCGAGGCGGCGCGCCTGCGCCAGCGCGTCCGTGGTCTCGATCCGGCGCGCGCGCTGCTCTGGGCGCAGGCGATCACCTGCGGCGCCCGCCTGTGGAGCGATGATCCGAGCTGGACCGAGTTCGCCGCGCACGGCTGTCCGCTGATCGCGCGCTGACACGCGTCGCCGCGTCGCGCATCGCCGCGCGGACGCCTCGACCATGGCGGTCGCGCGGATGTGCGTGCAGACTCGCCGCATGACTCCGCGCCGGCCCCGTGGCAGATCGCATCCGACCAGCGCGCGCGAGCGCGCCGCCGCCCAGACCGATCTGCTGATGCCCGGGGCGACCACCGTCGAGCACGCGCGGGTCGCCGCGCAGCGCGCTGGCACCAGCGACTGGCGCGCCTGGGGACCGTACCTGAGCGAGCGCCAATGGGGCACGGTGCGCGAGGACTACAGCCCCGACGGCGCCGCCTGGGAGTACTTCCCGCACGAGCACGCGCGGTCGCGCGCCTACCGCTGGGGCGAGGACGGCCTCGCCGGCGTCTCGGACGAGAAGCAGCGGCTGTGCCTGGCGCTGGCGCTGTGGAACGGCCGCGATCCGTACCTGAAGGAGCGCCTCTTCGGCCTGACCAACAGCGAGGGCAACCACGGCGAGGACGTGAAGGAGCTCTACTACTACGTCGACGCCACGCCCTCGCACAGCTGGCTCGAGATGGTCTACAAGTACCCGCAGGCCGAGTTCCCGTACGCGCGGCTGCGCGACGAGAACCGCCGGCGCGGCCGCGATCAGCCGGAGTTCGAGCTGATCGACACCGGCGTGTTCGCCGACGACCGCTACTTCGACGTGTCGGTGGCCTACGCGAAGGCCGAGGTCGACGACCTGCTGATGCTGGTCACGGTGCGCAACCGCGGCCCGGACGCGGCCGACCTCCACGTGCTGCCCCAGCTGTGGTTCCGCAACACCTGGACGTGGGACGGATCGGCGAAGCCGCAGATGTTCGACGACGACGACGCGATCGTCGCCCGGCACGCCGTGCTCGGCACGTACCGGCTGTACCTCGAGGACGGCGCCCAGGCGCTGTTCTGCGCCAACGAGAGCAATCCCCGCGCCCTCGGCTGGGACGGCGACGCGAGCGGCTACTTCAAGGACGGCATCCACGCCCGCGTCGTCGGCGGCGACGAGGCCGCGGTGGATCCGACGCGCACCGGCACCAAGGCCGCCGCCTGGCATCGCCTGCGCGTGCCGGCGCGCGGCGAGCGCACGGTGCGCGTGCGCCTGGTGAAGGACGCCGTCGCCAGGCCGTTCGCCGCCTTCGACGCGATCGTCGCCGAGCGCCGCGCCGAGGCCGACGCCTACTACGCCGCGCTGCAGCGCGACATCGCCGACGCCGACACGCGTCTCGTCCAGCGCCAGGCCTTCGCCGGGATGATCTGGTCGAAGCAGTACTTCGGCTACTCGGTGGAGGAGTGGATCAAGGGCGATCCGAAGCAGCCGCCGCCGCCCGAGGCGCGCCGCCACGGCCGCAACCGCGAATGGATGCACCTGCGCAACGACGACATCATCTCGATGCCGGACGCCTGGGAGTATCCGTGGTACGCGGCGTGGGATCTCGCCTTCCACTGCATCCCGCTGTCGCTGATCGACGCCGATTTCGCCAAGCAGCAGCTCACGCTGCTGACGCGCGACTGGTACATGCACCCGAACGGGCAGCTGCCGGCGTACGAGTGGGCGCTGGGCGACGTCAATCCGCCGGTGCACGCCTGGGCGACGTGGCGCGTCTACCAGATCGACCGCAAGCAGAACGGCGTCGCCGACGTGGTCTTCCTCGAGCGCATCTTCCACAAGCTGATGCTGAACTTCACCTGGTGGGTGAACCGCAAGGACGCCGAGGGCCGCAACATCTTCCAGGGCGGCTTCCTCGGCCTCGACAACATCGGCGTCTTCGACCGCTCGTCGGCGCTGCCGACCGGCGGCTTCATCAACCAGGCCGACGGCACCAGCTGGATGGCGATGTACGCGCTCAACCTGATGCGCATCGCGCTCGAGCTCGCGCTGCACAACCCGGTGTACGAGGACATCGCCAGCAAGTTCTTCGAGCACTTCCTGCGCATCGCCGAGGCGATGACCGACATGGGCGGCCGCGGCTACGGGCTGTGGGACGACGTCGACAAGTTCTACTACGACGCGCTGCACCTGCCCGACGGCCGCGTCATCCCGCTCAAGGTGCGCTCGATGGTCGGCCTCATCCCGCTGTTCGCGGTCGAGGTGATCGAGCCGGAGACGTTGGAGCGGCTGCCGAACTTCGCGCGGCGCATGGAGTGGTTCCTGCAGCACAAGCCCGAGCTGGCGCAGCTGGTCTCGCACTGGGAGGTGGAGGGCGGCGGCAAGCGCCGGCTGCTGTCGCTGCTGCGCGGCCATCGCATGAAGCGGCTGCTCAAGCGCCTGCTCGACGAGGACGAGTTCCTCTCGTCATACGGCGTGCGCGCGATCTCGCGCCGCCACGCCGACGAGCCGTACGTCTTCCCGCTCGGCGGCGGCGAGCACGAGGTGCGCTACCAGCCCGGCGAGTCTGAGAGCGGCCTGTTCGGCGGCAATTCGAACTGGCGCGGGCCGATCTGGTTCCCGGTCAACTACCTGCTGATCGAATCGCTGCAGAAGTTCCACCACTACTACGGCGACGAGTTCGCCGTCGAGTGCCCGACGGGCTCGGGGCGGATGGTCACGATCAACGAGGCGGCCAACGAGATCGCGACCCGGCTGACGCGGCTGTTCCTGCGCGACGCCGACGGGCGGCGCGCGTGCTTCGGCGACGACCAGACCATGCAGCGCGATCCGCACTTCCGCGACCTGCTGCTGTTCCACGAGTACTTCCACGGCGACACCGGCCGTGGCGTCGGCGCCAGCCACCAGACCGGATGGACGGGGCTCATCGCCAAGCTCTTGATGCCGCGCTATCGATCCTGAGCCCTGCTCGAAGCTCGAAGCTCGAAGCTCGAAGCTCGAAGCTCGAAGCGCGAAGCGCGAATCCCGCTCAGACCTGCGAGCGCACCAGCGACGCCGCGTGCTCGATCAGCTTCTCGTGCTGCGGACGGTGCCGCCAGGCATCGAGCGTGACGCGGCGCGCGCGGGCGAGATCGGCCTCGAAGACCTCGGACTGCTCGGCGGCGAAGCGCTGGTCGCGGACGTTGAGGTTGGCCTCGCTGTTGAGGCGGAACGAGCGGCTGTCGAAGTTCGTCGATCCGACCGAGACCCACAGGCTGTCGACGATCATCACCTTGCAGTGGAACATCGTCGGCTGGAACTCGTAGATCTCGATGCCGGCTTCGAGCATCGGACCCCAGCGCGAGCGCGACGCGCGGCGCGTGATGTGGGTGTCGATGATCTCGCCCGGCAGGATGACGCGGATGCGGACGCCGCGTTTCGCCGCCTTGATCAGCGCCTCGCGCGACAGGTCGTCGGGCACGAAGTAGGCGTTGGCGATGTCGAGCGAACGGCGCGCCGCGCTGATCGCGAGCAGATACATGAGGCGGACGCTCTCGCTGCCTTCGTCGGGCGAGCTCTTGAAGAGCTGCATGACCTGGTCGCCGACCGGATCGAGCCGCGGGAAGTACGCGTCGCCGTGCAGGACGTACTGCGCGGTCTTCAGCCAGTTGTCCATGAACGCCGACTGCAGCTGCGCGACCACCGGTCCCTCGACGCGGTAGTGGTTGTCGCGCCAGTGTTCCGAGTCCTGCGAGTGGCCGCGCCACTGGTCGGCGATGCCGACGCCGCCGGTGAAGCCGATGCGGCCGTCGACGATCAGCAGCTTGCGATGCGTGCGGTTGTTGATCTTCGAGATCGTGCGCCACGACGGCGAATGGAAGCGCTGGACCTCGACGCCGTCGTCGATCATCGATTGGACGAGCGCCTTGTCGAGCTTGGCCGCGCCGACGCCGTCGATCACCGCGTGCACGGGGACGCCGGCGCGCGCGCGCTCGGCGAGCGCCGCGCAGAACTCGCGGCCGGTCTCGCCCGACCAGTAGATGTAGGTCTCGAAGCAGATGCTGCTCTTCGCCGCGCGGATCGCGGCGAGCATCGCCGGGAAGATCTCGTCGCCGTCGTGCAGCGCCGTCACGCGGTTCCCGCCGACCAGCGCGGGACCGAGGAGGCAGCACATCAGGCGCTCGAATCGCTCGTCGTCCGCGCTGAAGTCCGGTTCGATCGCGTAGACGACCTTCTTCTCGGAGGTCGTCAGGTTGGAGAGCAGCAGGACGGCGAGGGCGCCGGCCGCCGCCGCGACGATCAGCCACCACCAGGGCATGGGGTCAGCGCGGCGCCCGGCGGCCGACGATCAGCGAGATGACCGCGAGAACGATGAAGAGGAAGAACAGCACCTTGGCGATGCCGGCCGATCCGGCCGAGATGTCGCCGAAGCCGAAGATCGCGGCGACGATCGCCACGATGAAGAAGATGACCGCCCATTTCAACATGTTCGCCCTTCCGATGTGATGAGCGCGACGCTCTCCACATTCGTACCCGAGCGCGACCGTGCTCGGCGACTGAAGTCGCTCTGCTTCAACGGGGGATAAGAGCGGAATCGCGGGCGGTTCGCCGTGCTCACCAGCCGTGGCCGGGCGAGCACCCACCGCGAGCCGAACCGTCGACGACGACCCGCGGTGCGCGGTAGCACGGCGCGGTGGCGTACCGGCGGTAGCCGTACGAGGGTCGGCACGCTCCGTGGATCGGGCGGTAGGTCGACCCGTACGCGTACCTCGGTCGGTACGCCCGATAGCGATAGGCAGGCCGGCGGATGACGACGACCGGTGCCGGATGCCAGGCGGCACGCGGCACGACGACCTGCGGCGCGCATGGCGGCGCGTACGTGACGACCGGGTAGCGCGGCGCGACTGCGTACGGATGCGGAACGCTCTGGGCATGCTCGGCCGCCGCCGAGCCGACCATGACGAGGGGGATCACAGCGCGCAGCAGTTTCATGACGGGTTCCATCGCACCATTGTCGGCGACGCCCGTCGCGCGCGATGCGGAGGCGGTGAAGCCTCATCCGTGGTTATCAACGCCTCTGGCGCGCTGATCAGCAGCTGCGAGCTGCGAGCTTCGTGCGTGGACCTCCATGCTCGCTTCGAAGCGAGGCCGGGCGTCGCGCCTCCGCTCTCAGCCGATTTTCTCGCTGAGCTCGACCCACTCCGTCTCGCAGCGTTCCAGCTCCTCAAGCACCACGCTCAGCCGCTCGCCATCGGCGTGGTCGTAGGCGTCGCCGAGCTTCTTCTCGAGCTTCTTCTTCTCGCCATCGAGCTCGGCGATGCGCCGCTCGAGCTGCTTCAGCCGGCCGCGCAGCTTGTTGGCGTCGTCGCGCGGCCGCTCGACCTTCTTCTCGCCGCCTCCCTTGCCCGAGGTCGCCTCGGCCGAGGCCGCGCGCACGCGCTCCTGGATGCGGTAGACGTAGTTGTCGTACCCGTCGCCGTACAGCGCGACGCTGCCGTCGCGCACCTCGACCACGTCGGTCGACACCAGCTTGACGAACGTGCGGTCGTGGCTCGTGAAGAACAGCGTGCCGTCGTAGCCCTGCAGCGCCTCGGCCAGCGCCTCGACGGTCTCGAAGTCGAGGTGGTTGGTCGGCTCGTCGAGGATCAGCACCGGGCACTTCTGCAGCAGCAGTCCGGCGAGGCACAGCCGCGAACGCTCGCCGCCCGACAGCACCTTGACGTGCTTCTCGATGTCGCGGCCGCGGAACAGGAAGCTGCCGGCGAGATCCTGGATCTGCTGCGTCGGCGTGTGCCCGGGCCCGGAATCGGCGCACTTCTGCAGGTAGTTCATCACCGTCAGCTTGCCGTCGATGGCGGCGTAGACGTGCTGGGCGTAGGTGCCGACGCGGATGTCGAAGCCCCACTTGAACGAGCCGGCGAGCGGCTTGAGCGCGCCGGCGACGGTGGCGAGGAACGTCGTCTTGCCCTGGCCGTTGTCGCCGATCACCGCGACGCGGCTGCCGCGCTCGATCTCGAGCTCGATGCCGGTGGCGACGGTCTTGCCCGGGTAGCCGATCGACAGGCCCTGGACGCGCAGCGCCGTGCCGGTGCGGCTCTCGACCTTGGGTATGGTGATCGACACCGTCGACGCGCTGTGCTCGATCTCGATCGGCTGGAGCTTCTCCAGCATCTTGACCTTCGAGGCGGCCTGGGTTGCCTTCGACGCCTTGGCCTTGTTGCGATCGACGAAGTCCTGGAGCTGCTTGCGCCGCGCCTCGAGCCCGGCGTTGGCGTGCGCCGCCTGCGCCATCTGGCCTTCGCGGTAGGCCAGCCACTTCTCGACGTCGCCCGGGTAGATGGTGATCTCGCCGTTGGCGACATCCATCGTGCTGGTGCAGGTGCGTTTGAGGAACTCGCGGTCGTGCGAGACGATCAGGTAGCCGCCGTCGAACGAGCGCAGGAAGTCCTCGAGCAGCATGACGGTCGTCAGGTCGAGGTAGTTGGTCGGCTCGTCGAGGATCAGGAAGTTCGGTTCCTTGAGCAGCATCGCCGCGAGCTTGACGCGGGTCTGGAATCCGCCGGACAGGCTCGAGACCGCGCGCGACAGGATCTCGGCGCCGAGCAGCATGCGCGCCGCGAGCTTGCCGCAGCGCCAGTCCGGCTGGCCGGAGTAGCGCATCAGGAAATCGTTGACGCTCTCGCCCTCGTGGAACGGGTCGTGCTGCTCGAGATAGCTCAGGCGCAGGTCGCCGTGCATGGTGATGCGCCCGGCGTCGATCTCCTCCTCGCCGAGGATCATGCGGCACAGCGTCGACTTGCCGGCGCCGTTGCGGCCGATCACCGCCAGGCGGTGGTCGTCGCGGATCTCGGCCGACGCGCCGTCGAAGATCGCGTTCGATCCGTAGTGCTTGTGGATCTGGGAGACGGTGATGAAGGTCCGGGGCATGAGCGGGGCGAGACGGTAGCGGAGGAGTCGGGTGAACAAACCGGCGAGACGCGCCAGCCGCTGTGCACGGGCGATCCGGGCTTCACCATCGCGCCATGCCCGACCCCCGCGCCTGGACCGTCCTGTCGTCGAAACGCCTGGTCGACGACCGCTGGCTGCGGCTGGAGGCGCAGCGCGTGCGCACCGCGCAGGGGGTCGAGCTCGATCCGTTCTACCTGATCGACGAGCGATCCTGGGCCTGCGTGCTGGCGGTTGTTCCGGACGGCAGGCTGGTGCTGGTCGAGCAGTACCGCCACGGCGCCGGCGCCGTGACCCTCGAGCTCCCGGCGGGGGACATCGATGCGGGCGAGGAGCCGGCGGCGACCGCCGTGCGCGAGCTGACCGAGGAGACCGGTTACCGGGCCGCGGGCGCACCGCTCGCCCTGGGCCGGCTCTGGCCCGAACCCGGGCGGAACCGGTCGAGCGGCTGGGGCTTCTTCGTTCGCGTCCTGGCTGAGCCCGCCGACGCAACACCCGAAGCATCCGAAGCGATCGTCGTCCGCCTGATGAGCGTCGCCGAGGTCCTCGCCGCCTATGCCGACGGCCGGTTCCGGCACGCCGTCCACGTCGCCCTGCTGTTCCAATGCCTGGCGCAAGGCCTGATCGCCCGCTGAGCGGTCCGCGACCGCCGGCGGCATGAGCGGCCCGCGGATGCAAATTCGTGAGGGTATACTAGCGTCACCCGGTGTGACTCGGCAAGTAAGGTGATGGAAGCAGCTTCGAACATCATCAGCGACGTATTCGCGAGGCGCGCGTGACGCGCTCCGCGATGCGCTGCCTCGCCTGCGAGACGGTCATCGAGGACCGCAGCGTCCGCCGCTGTCCGCGCTGCGGCGTCGATCTCGGCAGCTCGTGCGCGATCAGCGTCGGCGCCACCGCGAGCGGCGGATCCGAGACCGGCACGCATCGCACCGATCATGCGAGCGACTCCACCCGCGATGACCGCCACCGCACGACGCGGCGCACCACCGACCTCGGCACCGATCGCCACACCACGCGACGCACCTCCGCCAACGGCTCGACGCCCGCGAGCGCGTCGTCGCCGACGCTGCCGATGGGCCCGCCGCCGGGGACCATCGCCACCACCGTCCAGCACGAGCCGCCGCAGCAGCAGCAGCAGCAGCAATCGGCGGCGACGCTGCCGGGCGACATGGGCGACGGCTCGGGAAGCGATGCGCGCGAGCCGGACACGACGCCGCTCGAGCAGCTTCGCCTCCAGGTGCGGCGCACCGCGCTGGGCAAGCCGCACGACGACCCGGCCAAGCAGCTCGACTACGAGCTGCTCGAGAAGCTCGGCGAGGGCGGCATGGGCGTGGTCTACGCCGCGCGCCAGACCGCGCTCGATCGCGTCATCGCGGTCAAGATGATCAAGGCCGAGACCGCGCAGAACCCGGAGATGCGCTGCAAGTTCCTGGCCGAGGCGGCGGTCACCGGCGACCTCGACCACCCGAACATCGTGCCGATCCACGAGCTCGGCTCGGACGACTCGGGCGCGTTGTTCTACGCCATGAAGCGCGTCCACGGCCGGCCGTGGTCATCGGTGATCCGCGAGCGCGACCAGGCGGAGAACGTCGAGGTGCTGATGCGCGTCGCCGACGCCGTCGCCTTCGCCCACTCGCGCGGGATCATCCATCGCGACCTCAAGCCCGAGAACGTGATGGTCGGCGAGTTCGGCGAAGTCCTGGTCATGGACTGGGGCCTGGCCGCATCGGTGATGCGCGGCGCCAAGGCCGAACGCCTCACCCAGCGCACCGTCGCGGGCACGCCCTCGTACATGGCGCCCGAGATGGCGCGCGGCGACTACCGCCGGATCGGCGTCGCCAGCGACGTCTACCTGCTCGGTGCCGTGCTCTTCGAGATCCTCACCGGCGCGCCGCCGCACGCGCGGCGCAAGGTCGCCGAGTCGCTGCTCTCGGCCAAGTCGAACGACATCCGCCCGCCCAGGAAGGGCGGCGGCCTGATGGAGATCGCGCTGACCGCGATGGCGACGCGGCCCGAGGACCGCTTCGGCAGCGTCAAGGCGATGCAGGCGGCGATGCGCTCCTACCAGGCGCACGCCGAGAGCCTGGCGCTGACCGAGCGCGCCCAGGGCCTGTACGAGAAGGCGAGCGAGAGCGGCGAATACGCCGGCTTCGCGCGCGCGATCTTCGGCTTCGAGGAGGCGCTGTCGCTGTGGGGCGACAACGCCGCGGCCCGTCGCGGGCTCAGCGAGGCGCGCTTCGCCTACGCCTCGTGCGCGTTCGCCAAGGGCGACCTCGATCTCGCCGCGTCGTACCTCGATCCCAGCGATCGCGGGCACACCTCGCTGTGCGAACGCGTCGCCACCGCGCGCCAGGAGCGCGAGGAGGCGAAGAGCGCGACCGTGCGCCTCGAAGGCGAGAAGCAGGCGCGCCTCGAGGCCGAGCTCAAGCAGCGCGTGCTCGCCGCGCAGGTCGAGTCCGAGGTGCGGCGCGAGTGGCAGCTGGTCTTCGCCGACGACTTCTCGAATCCCGACGTCGCGTCGCGCTGGGACATCCACGGCGGCCATTGGGAATGGAAGAACGGCGAGCTGCGCACCTGGGGCGGGCAGCCGCAGGTGATCGTCCTCAGGCAGCCGCTGTCCGGCGATCTGCGCCTCGAGTTCGAATGCCAGCAGGACGGGCCGCTGCTCAACGACGTCAGCTGCTTCATCGGCTGCCTGCCGGGCAAGGACCCGACCACGGCGCCGACCACCGGCTACGAGTTCAAGTTCGGCGGCTTCGACAACGCGGCGATCTCGCTGCACCGCCCCGGCCGCCGGCTGTTCTACCAGCGCACCGTCGCCCTGCGCCGCGGCGAGCGCTACCGCGTCGTCGCCGAGCGCATCGGCTCGCGCCTGACGATGACGGTCAACGGCCGCACGGTGTTCGAGGTCAACGACGATCAGCCGCTGGACGGCGCCGAGCGCTGCGTGGTCGGGCTGTACGGCTACATGGCCGAGTGCCGCTACCGACTGGCGCGGGTCTGGCGCCTCGCGGCGCCGAAGAAGGCCGACCTGCTCGAGACCGCCGAACGCCATCTCGCGCGCGGCCACTTCACCACCGCGTGCGACCTGTTCACCGACGTCCTGGCCGGGGCCGAGGACGACGCCGAGCGCCATCAGCGCGCGCGTTCCGGCCTCGACCGCGCGACCTTCCTGCGCGAGCTGTGGCGTCGCGTCCCGGACGTCACCGAGCGCCTGTCCGCGACCTGGCCGGGGATCAAGGTCGTGCTCGGCAACCACGGGCTGATCGTCGATCTCGGGCGCACCGGCGCGACGACGCTCGAGCCGCTCAAGGGACTGCCGATCGGCGAGCTGCACTGCGCCGGCAACGCGATCGAGTCGCTGTCGCCGCTGCGCGGCATGCGTCTGGTCATCCTGACCTGCGATCGCAACCGCATCACCTCGCTCGAGCCGCTCGCCGGCATGCCGCTGGCCGAGCTGTCGTGCGCGGGCAACCGCATCGCCTCGCTCGAGCCGCTGGCGGGCATGCCGCTGGCGATGCTCGACTGCTCGTCGAACCGCATCGCCACGCTCGATCCGCTCAAGGGCATGGCGCTGACCCGCCTCAACGCGCGCGCCAACCACGTCGCCAGCCTCGAGGCGCTGCGCGGCATGCCGCTCGCGACGCTGGCGGTCGAGTTCAACCGCATCGCCGACCTCGAGCCGCTGCGCGGCATGCCGCTGACGACGCTCGACTGCTCGAGCAATCAGGTCGCCTCGCTCGAACCGCTGCGCGGCATGCACCTGAGCGTGCTGCGCTGCTCGGCCAACCGCATCGATTCGCTCGACGCGCTGATCGCCATGCCGCTGATCAGCCTGTCGTGCGACGGCAACCGCATCGCCAGCCTCGAGCCGCTGGTCGGCGCGGCCCTCGCGATGCTCAACTGCTCGGCGAACCAGATCGATTCGCTGATGCCGCTGGTCGACCACCCGCCGTCGCGCCTGCTGTGCGGCGCCAACCCGATCGCCAGGCTCGCGCCGTTCGACCGCGACCCGCCGGCCTCGTTCGAGTTCGAGGGTCCGCGCATCACCAACGCCGAGCTGCGCCGCGTCGCGGCGATGTGGGCCGCGTCGCCGGTGGTCGGCACGCGCCAGCACGCGCGCCACGCCGAGCTGCTGATCGCCGTGCGCGCCGGGGACATCCCGGCGGTGCGCGCGAAGGCGCGCGTCGGCGGTGGCCGCGAGTACCTCTACATCCCGGCGTGCTGCACGTGGGAACAGGCGCGCGCGCAGTGCCAGCGGCTGGGCGGACGCCTGGCGATCATCCAGTCGCCCGAGCAGCAGGCGGCGGCGCTCAGCGTCCTGCCGGTCAGCGCCGAAGCGTGGATCGGCCTGCGCCGCACTGCCGGCGAGGCGCGCTGGGCGGACGGCGAGGCGCTCAGCTTCGCCAACTTCCGCGACGACTGGCACGGCGGGATGGACGGCTCGATCAAGCTGGTCAACGACCGCGGCGCGAACTGGCGCGTCAGCCTGGTCCCCGAGGAGGTGCTGGGCTTCGTCGTGATGTGGTGATCAGCGCGCGGTGCTGCGCCGCACCAGGTCGAGGAACGCCGCGGCCGCGGCCTGATCCGCGAACACCCGCTTCGGCACGATGTGCGCCATGCCGCGCGTGCGATGGATCAGGATCTGGTCGCTCGTCACGCTGATGCGGGTGATGCGATCCCACGGGACGCGCGCGGTGGTGAGGGTCGTCTCGAAGCGCAAGCCGTCGGGCTGCACGGTCAGTGCGACGGTATCGTCCATGTCGAGATCGCGGTACGTGCGCAGATGGGCGCGCCGCTGGACGACGCGCACGACCAGCAGGACGACCGAGAGGATGATGACGAAGACGACGATCTGGCTGATCACGCGCGTGTCGAAACCGCGGGTCAGCAGCTTCGGGGTCAGCATCGCCGGAACGAGCACGCCGGCGGTGACGGCCATGGCCACGAGGGCCGGGCGCTGCAGACGACGCACCGCGGAGAGGAACTCGGCTTCGGTGACCCGGTAGCGGATCGTGCCGTCCGCGGCCGCAGCCACCGGCTCGACGGCGACCGGCGCGGGCGGTCGGAACGGATCGTCCTCGCTGGTCACCGGAACGATGGCGCGTTCGCCGCCCACCACACGAACCCCTTCTCGATCGCCGCCTGGCGCTCGAGCTGGTTGCTGTGGGCGTCGAAGCCGAAGTCCTGGCCGGTGATCAGCTCGACGCAGCGGTCGATGTGCTGGCCGGCGACGTTGGCCTCGAGCGCCATGAGCAGGTTCGGGATGCCCAGCTTGTAGTCGACTTTGACCAGCGCCTCGGCGGCGTAGCGGCGCACGCCCGGATCCGAATCGGTCAGGGCCTCCGCGAGCGCGAGACCGTTGCCCGGATCGCCGAGGCGGCCGAGGGCGATCGCCGCGAGGCGGCGGATGTGCGGACGCGCGTCGAAGGCGAGCGCCTTCTTCAGGGTCTCGGCGGCTTCGGCGTGCTGGATCAGGCCGAGGTTCTGGACGCCGCTGCCGCGCAGCGCGTCGCTGGTGTCCTTGGCTCCGCGCAGGTGGTCGCCGGCGCCGATCGCCTTCAGGCGTTCGAGACCGTTGTGGGCCGCGGCGCGCACCTCGGCGTTGCCGTGGCCGAGCAGCTTGCGCATCGCGTCGGCGGTGCCGACGGCGCCGAGATCGGCCAGCGACTCGACCGCCGCCATGACCTCGGCCGGGGTGCGGGTCGAGCCGTCGAGGAAGGGGATGAGCAGGGGGACCGCCGCCGGATCCTGCAGCGGACCGAAGGCGGTGATCGCGGCGACGCGGACCTCCTCGCGGGCATCGCCGAGGTCGGCCTCGAGCAGCGCGACGTGCCGGCTGTACTCGAGGTCCGCGGCGCGGGCGGCGGCCAGGATCGCCTCGTCGCCGGCGGCATCGGCGCCCGCATCGGCGGCGCCGGCCAGCAGGGCGGGCGCCAGGATCAGGCCGATGACGATCGATCGGATCATGCGGAACCTCGTGCGGGGAGCGTAGATCGGCGGATCGCAGCGGCCAGGCGCCGGGGGTCGGGCGATGGTCCGTGTGTGGGTCAGCCGCAAACGCGATCGCCCCGCCCGGAGGGGCGAGGCGATCATCGTCGTCGTCGGCTGTCTCGCGCTATCGCCGGCGGCTCGGCGAGGTCAGAGCGGCTGCGGGTTCTGGCCGCCGTGCTGGTGCGCCGAGCCCTTGTAGATCTTCAGGCGCTTGAGCATCGCGCGCGCCTGCACGGTCTTGGGCAGCATGCGGCGGACGGCGAGCATCAGGATGTCCTCCGGACGCTTGGCCTGCATCGTGTTGAACGAGTACTCCTGCAGGCCGCCGATGAAGCCGGTATGGAACTTGTAGATCTTGTTCTCGGCCTTCTTGCCGGTGACCTCGAGCGCCTCGACGTCGGTCACGACCACGTAGTCGCCCTGGTCGACGTCGCGGCAGAAGGTGCGCTTGCGCTTGCCCATCAGGGCGAGCGCGACCTTGGTCGCCAGCCGGCCGAGGACCTGGTTCTTGGCGCTGGCGATGTACCAAGCGCGCTGGGCTTCTTCGATCTTGGGGAACGTGGTCTGCATGGCTGCGGCTCGATGGCGGGAATGTGTGGGCGGAAGAAGGGGCGGGATGCTGGGCAGGAGCGATCGCGGCGCAAGCCGCGGCGGAAAGCGCTCAGCCGATCTTGACGATGAGGAGACCCTGTTCGATCTCCTGCACGATCAGGTCGATCTTGTCGTAGTTCTTCTCGGCGGGCGGCATGACCATCGGCGGCTGGCCGTTGTTCAGCTCCTTGAGGCGGCGATTGATGAGCGTCACGAAATTGTAGTAACCCCCCACCTTGGTGATCGCGTCGGCGTACTGGGTATTGGCGAGGGTCATGGTGGGTCCGTGCGGGGGGCGCACATGCTAGAGACCGCCGCGCGCGGCTCAAGCTCCTGGCGCGGCGGCGCCTTACGGCTAGTTTCACGGCCCTTTCGCCGGAGCCGCGCGTGAACCATCCCGATCCGAAACCGGTCGCGACCACCGTCGCCCACCTCAATGGCGAGTGGAAGCCGCTGAGCGACTGCTCGGTGCCGATCAACACCCATGCCCTGCAGTACGGCACCGGGGCCTTCGAGGGCATCCGCGGCTACTGGGATGGCACGAGGATCAATATCCTCTTCCTGCGCGAGCACTTCCAGCGTCTGCACCGCAACGCGAAGATGCTGCTGATGGAGCCGCCGACCGCCGAGGCGATGGGCGCGATCGCCGTCGACCTGGTCCGCCGCAACGCGCCGAGGACCAACGTCTACCTGCGGCCGCTGGTCTACAAGAAGGGCACCACCCTCGGCCCGGTCCTGGTCAACGTGCCCGACGGCTTCCTCGCCTACCTCCAGCCGCTCGGCGACTACCTGGATACGTCCAAGGGCCTGAGCGTCTGCGTGTCGTCCTGGCGCCGCCTGCCCGACAACAGCATCCCAACCCGGACCAAGGCCACCGCCGGCTACCTCAACAGCGCCCTCGCCAAGAGCGAGGCGGTGATGAACGGCTACGACGAGGCGATCTTCCTCAACGACCGCGGCCAGGTCTGCGAGGGCTCGGCCGAGAACATCTTCCTGATCCGCGATGGCGTCCTGTCGACGCCGGATCGCACCGCCGACATCCTCGAGGGCATCACGCGCAAGGCGATCCTGATGCTCGCCGCCGACCTCGGCATCCCGTTCGTCGAACGCGCGGTCGCGCGCACCGAGCTGTATTCGTCGGACGAGATATTCCTGGTCGGCACCGGCTGCCAGGTCAGCTACGTGCGCTCGGTCGACAAGCGCGTGGTCGGCGACGGCTCGCGCGGTCCGATCACGGCGAAGCTGCAGAAGGCGTACGAGGACGCGGTGTACGGCCGCGATCCACGCTACGCCGGCTGGCTCACCGCGGTCTGAGGTCCGCGCCGACGGTTCACCAGAACGTCGGCTCCTCGCGCAGCCGCTGCACCCAGCGGATGGTCCCGCCCATGTTGCGCCCGTGCCCGTGGGTGCGGTCCCAGCCGATGCCGAGCTTCTGCGAGCTGTTGGTGCAGCCCCATTGGAAGTTGTCGACCTGGGTGATGAGGTCGTTGTCGAGGATGTGCATGTCCGGCAGGGCGACCGATCCGGTCCACTCGATCAGGTACCAGAGACGGCACTCCTGCGCGAGCAGCGAGCGGAACACCGACTCGTCGTTGGCGAAGACGTCCTGGCGGCCCTCGTCCACGACCTCCTGCCACGAGCGGAAGCCGAGCGTCGCGCCGGCGCCGCAGGTGACGACGAAACGCGCCGGCGCCTGGCGGTAGACGCGGAACCACGAGCGGCCCATCGATTCCGGTCGCGGACGCTGGTCGCCCTCGGCGTACGCCGCCCAGGCGGCGTCGGAGACCACGCCCGGCCAGCCGTTGTCGACCACCGGCTGGGGATCCGGCGCGGTCAGCAGCGCGCGGCCATAGGCGGGATCGCCCTCGTCGGCCGCGGGCGAGCTGAACGGCGTGCGGATGGGATTGTAGGCGACGGTCAGGCGCGTTGCGAAGGGCGGACGCTCGAGCGCGTGCATCGGGCAGCGCCGGAACGTGCCGATCGGCCAGCGCGTGGCGTCGCCGGTGCTGCCCACGGCGTGGTCGGCGACCGGCTTCGGACCGGGCGTGTCGTCGCGGACGTCGATCCAGCCGAAGCATTCCTCGTGCTCGGCGGTCGCGGGATCGTCCCAGCCGATGCGCGACGCCTCCTGCACGTAGCTGCACGCGGCGACGAGCATGATCTTGGCCTGGCCGACGCGCAGCGCGTGCTGCATGTCCTCGGCGCTGCCGCGCATGCGCATGAGGAACGCCAGCGCCATGGTCGCGAGCACCGCGACCAGCCCGGCGACGACGATGACGATGGTGCCGCGACGATGCGCGTCGGTCGCGATGGTCATGCGCTGCCTCATGGTGAATCGAGCGTCGGATCGTTGGCGAAGCCCGCGGCGTTGTCCCAGCGCGCCCAGCCGTCGTCGGGCCGGCGCTGCTGGCGCGCGCCGCGCAGGCTGGTGCCGAACGCCGAGAAGGTGAACTCCATGACCTGACCCGTCAGCGGACTGGCGAGGCGCACGAACGACATGGCGATGAAGCGCCGGTTCTTGATCGCGCGGTTGATCGACACCGACGCTTCGGGCCAATGCGCCGGACGCAGGCGCATGAGCGACCGGCCGGTGCCCGTGGCCGACTTCCAGGTGTCGAAGTCGCTCGGGCCGAACAGACCCCACCAGCGCCGGTCCTGCGCCGCGAGCTGGTCGCCGGTCGTGCCCACGGTCGGCGACACCAGCCCGAACTGGGTGACGAAGGTCAGCCGGTACAGGCCCCGCACCGTCGCCTGGTCGCCGTCGCCGTTGGTGAACGCGCTGGAATTCCAGTTCGGCGCGACCAGCCAGCGCGGGATGCCGCCGTCGGTGGTGGCGCCGTCCTGCCACCGATCGTACCAGCCGTACACCGCGTTGCCGGTCAGGTAGTCGCACGCGCCGTAGAAGCCCAGGCCGTGGAGCAGGCCCTTGGTCTGCCCGTACAGCCACGAACGCGCGACCGGGATGCCGCTGCCGTACGAGCCCGCGGGCGAATCGATGTCGACCGGGCCGTTGGCCGCGTCGACGTGCGCGAACAGCGCGTACCGGCCGTGGCGCATCGTCCCGTACGCCTTCTCGGCCATGTCGCCGCGCCACCAGCACGCCGGATCCGCCGGCGACCATGGATTCTCCGCATCCCAGCCGCGCTGGCGTTCGCGGTCGGAGTCGGCGACGTAGGTCCAGGTGTCGCGCAGCGGCGTGAACGCCAGCCCGCGGCCGTCGGATGCGACCTGGCGCAGCGGGCGCTCGGTCGGCGGCGCGGTCGGATCGTCGTGCCAGGTCCAGGTGTCGACCTGATCGTTCGCCATCAGGTAGCCCTCGCGCAGGACCTCGTTCTCGAGGGCCAGGCGGTTGACCACCGAGATCGATTGCGCCGCGACGCGCACGCCGGCGAAGGCGACGAAGACGATGACGAGTCCCAGGGCGACCGAGATCAGCAGCTCGACCAGCGTGAACGCGCGGCGGCCGGTCATCGGATCACCAGGGTCAGGCGCGGATCGTAGAAGTTGAACCGCCCGACCGACTGCGCGCGCAGGCGCGTCGCCTTCGCCAGCGGTCCGCGATCGAGCCGGCCGTTGAAGTTGCGGTCGGCGCCGTGCAGGGCGCTCATGATCCTGACCGCGCTCGGCGTCACGCCGCGGTCGCGCGAGGTCTCGAAGTCCTCGCCGTGGCGCAGCGCGGCGACGTCGTCGCCGGTCGGACGCCACGCGACGTCGTCGGTGAACGACATGACCTTCTCCGGGTTGCGGAAGGCGTAGAGCTGCGACGAGGCGAAGTCGAACCAGTCCATGCGCCGCTCGACGCTCGCGGGATTGCCGCCCTCGAGCACCGGCCCGGCGATCGGGTACTTGCTGGCGTCGAGCGGCGCGCCGGGCGCGGTCTCGGCGTCCTCGTACGCCTGCCAGTCGACCGCCCAGAACAGCAGCTGGCGGCAGCGTTCGGCCGGCTGGAACGGCGCGGCGAGGCTGAAGCGGCCGCCGATCGGACTGTTGGGGCCCGTGCCGGCGCTGAAGGTCGTCGCGGGGATGTCGCGATCCGGCAGCTGGTAGCTGCGCCCGATATGGGTGATCGGCCGCGCCGGCAGCGGTCGCCACTGCTGCGCCGCGATCGCGCTGCCGAACAGCGAGCCGGTCGCCGGCGGGGCGAACAGGTCCCACTCGATCAGCGGGTGGTCCATCATCGTCGCGCGCTGGTGCGGGCGCGGCGCGCCGAAGTCGTAGGGGAAGCTCGACGCGTAGCGCATGACCAGGTTCATCGCGCTCTCGTGGAAGTAGACGATCTTCGCGTGCGTCATCGCCGTCGCCGGCGCGGTGATCCCGGCGATCGTCACCGACGGGATCGGCAGTCCGGGCGGCTGCAGCTCGGCGTGCGTCCACCAGCGCGTCAGGCAGGTCGCCGCGTGGGCGAGGAAGCGCATCGCGTGCACCTCGCGGTACGCGTTCGCGTCGTCGATGAAGGCGCGGCGGTGCTGCGTCGGGTCGGCGGGCTCGTGGAAGTCGGTCGGCCATGCGTTGAGCGTCGCGATGCGCGCGGCGTACCAGCGCGCCGCCTGAAAGTAGCGCATCGCGCCGGCGGCGCTGAAATCGGCGGCGTTGCCCGGGAAGGCGCCGGGATCGTAGGCGTAGGGCTTGTAGCCGTAGCTCGTGCCGGCCTCGACGTGCTCGAAGACCTTGGCCATTTCGCTGAAGGTCGGGTCGGACGGGTCGTTGCACGGCTCGTAGCAGTAGCTCGGCGCATCGGCTTCGGTGTAGCCGCGCGCGACGTAGCGGATCGCGTCCGCGGGCAGGAACTCGGCGCGGTGCGTGCCGTGGATCGGCGGCGACGGGTACGGGATGTAGTACGGCCAGGCCTTCCACGGCAGGCTGTGCATGGCGTTGGCCTGCGCGTAGCCGTCGACCGCGAACACCAGCCGCTGGGTCTCGCTCGGCTGGAAGGCGCCGAGCGACGACTGGAAGAAGCTCGTCGTCGCCATCGGCTGCGAGTAGTAGAGGTAGCCGCCGCCGGCGAGGATCGTCGCGATCTCGTCGCCGTCCGAATCGAGCCGCCGCGCGATGTCGAGCGGCACCGGGGCGATGCCGTAGTTGTGGGTGGCGAGGCGGATCTCGAGGTCGTTCGACAGGGAGCGGTGGCCGACGGCGACGTCCCAGGCGGCGCCCGCCTCCGTGTCGATCGCCGGGTTGAGGTTGCTGCCCGCGGCGAAGCACTCGACCATCTCCTGCGCCTTGGCGACGGCGAGCAGCTGGAAGCGCGCGAGCTGCTGCGTCTTGATGCCCAGCGGGAAGAGCATGAGCACGCTGGTGACGCCCAGGGCGACCAGCGCGAGGGAGATCGCCACCTCGAACAGCGTGAATCCGGGGTCTGCTGGCCGCATGCCGGGTAGACCCATGGCCTTGGCCGTGCCGGACATGGGGGTCCGTTCGGGGGATGTTCACGATCTTTCGATCGGCGATGCCGCGCGCGCACCGGCGCCGCGACGCCGTGACCGGCACGGCGGATCGCTCGGTTCAGCGCGCTCCGGCGAGATCCCGATTCATCTCGTCCAGCGCGGCGCGCGCCGCCGCCGCCCAGTCCTCGCCGCCGGCCTTCTGCCACGCCCCGATGATGGCGCGGCTCGAGCTGACGATGATGCCGCGTCCGTCGGCCCGCGCGCCGGCCAGCGCGTCGCGCGCGCTGCCGCCCTGCGCGCCGTAGCCCGGAACCAGGAAGACCGTGTCCGGCATGAGCGCGCGCAGCCGGCGCGCCTGGTCGGGATAGGTCGCGCCCACGACCGCGCCGACCGCGCTGAGCCCGGCGCGCCCGAGATGCCCGCCGCCCCATGACGAGACCAGCCGCGCCATCGCATCGGCGACACTGCCGCCGTCGAGGCGCACGTCCTGCAGGTCGCCGCTCGACGGGTTCGAGGTCTTCACCAGCACGAACACGCCGGCGGCGCTCGGCGGCGCGCCGAGGAACGGCCGCACGCCGTCCTCGCCCAGCCAGCCGTTGATCGTCAGCCAGTCGGCGCCGGCTCCCGGCAGCTGGGCACCGCCGAGACCGGGCGCGGCGCCGAGCCACGCCTGCTGGTAATGCTCGGCGGTCGAACCGATGTCGCCGCGCTTGGCGTCCATGATCACCGGCACGCCGCGGCCGCGCGCGTGGGCGACGGTCGCCTCGAGCGCGCGCATGCCGGCCGGACCGTAGGCCTCGTAGCACGCCGCCTGCGGCTTGACCGCGGCGCAGCGACCGGCGATCGCGTCGATCAGGCCGCGATTGAAGGCGAGGAAGGCGTCCGCCACCGCCTCGCGGGTGTCGCCATGGCGGTCGAGCGCCGCGCGCGCCAGCGCCGGCGGGATGAGCCCGGGACGCGGATCGAGGCCGACGCAGGCGACCGATGCGGTGCGATCGATGGAGTCCTGCAGGCGGTCGGCGACGTGCATCGCGCCACCATCCCGACGGCATACGACTCGGCAACGACCGCCGCGCGCCCGGATCGTCCGCTGGCCCCCGCCTGGCGACTGGCGCGTTCCGGCTGGGTGCTATCGTTGGCGCATGCAGCCGATCCACGCGCCGTCGATCAACCGCTTCCTCGCCGACAAGGGCATGCGCATCGCCGCGAATCCGTGCGTCTCGCCCGACATGTGCCTGGATTGGCCGGCGCTGGCCGTACGCGTGCGCGCCGACAGCGTGGCGCATCACTCGCTGAGCGCGTTCAGCATCGCGTCGGCCGACATCGCGCTGGTCGAGGACCTCGCCTCCGGCGACCACGCATGGATCGCGCGCACGCGCGTCGGCGCCGACCTGTCGGGCCTGCTCGCCGACGGCGTGGCGGTGCCCCTCGGGTATGCGTTTCCAGCCACGTGGGACAACCTCCTGCGCCTGAAGAACCTGGTCCAGGAGCACGATCCCGAGTCGACGATCTTCCCGCGCACCAGCGCGGCGCTCGAACGCTCCTCGCTCGGCATCGGCGCGCGCTTCACCACGCTGCACTGGCCGGCGGTCGAATGGGCGATGGCGCATCTCGACCTGCCGGTGAACGCCAACCAGAACTCGATCCCGCGCGAGCTGGTCTACGACGTCGACGCGATGGTCCAGGGCACGCTCGACCGCGTGCCGTTCCCGTTCATCGGCACCTCGGTGCCCGAAGGCCACCAGGGCCAGAGCGTCGAGGGCATGAGCCACGGCGCGCTCCTGTCGAAGCTCAAGACCGGCTTCCACCGCCGGCGCATCGCCTGGGGCTTCAACGCCGACCACCAGCCGATCGGCGGCAAGTTCGACGCGCGCGAGGACCAGCTGGTGCGCGGCTGCGTGCTGGCGACGTCGATCACCTTCGACCTGTCGCCCGAGCTGGCGGCGACGCCCGCGCTCGACGCCACGGCGGCGAAGGCCTGGTGCGCGCGCGAGGTCGGCGCCGAACGCATGGCGCGCCTGGCCGCCGGGGTCGCCGCCGCGGGCGAGTCGATCGCCGCGGACGAGCTCGCGCGGCTGGTGGCGCAGGTCTACCCCGCGGCGCGCAAGATGGTGGTGCGCGACCAGAAGTACGCCGCCGAGCGCGCCCGCCGCTTCACCACCGCCGTCGGCCGCGACTACCTGCGCGAGCTGTCGATCGACGAGCTGCCCGGTCTGACCACGCCGGCGACGCTGGCGACGATGCTGGTGCTCTGCGCGGATCTCGGCCTGCGCATCCACTACGTCGCGCCGGCGTTCGGCTTCCAGAAGAACTTCCCGTTCGACGACGACGTCGAGCTCGAGCGCCGCATCGGCGCGGCCTGGCGCGTCTGCCAGCGCCTCGACGTCGCGATCGGCTTCCATTCCGGCTCCGGCAAGTCCGCGCGCGACTACCAGATCTGCGGCCGCATCACCGGCGGCCGGCTCGAGATCAAGACCAGCGGCCGCTACACCTACGAGATGGGCGTGGCCCTGGCGGCGTCGAGCGACGCGCGCGACCAGGCGCTGTGGCGCGACTGGTGGGCCTTCACCCGCGACCTGGCCGTGACCTCGGCGTTCGCCAGCGACGCGACCGAGCGCGACTTCGCGCGGCGCTTCATCAGCCATGCGCTCAAGCGCGATGGCCGTCCCGCGGAACCATTCGCCGACGCGGCGACCTGCCGCGCGGCGATCGATGCGTTGACGCCCTCGCCGGAGCACATGTTCTGGTTCGAGTACAACTTCCTGTTCGTGCTCGCCGCCGACGGCCGCGCCGACAAGGCCGCGCTGGGCGATCACGGCCTGGCGGGCTACACGCAGCGCGCGCGCTTCTACGCGATCAGCGACCAGGCGCGCCTGAAGTACGCGCAGGGCGTCGCGCGCTACATCGCGTTCCTCGCCGAGCACACCGGGTTGGCGCCGGTGGCGGCCTGCCGCGCGGCGACGGCGAAGCTGGATGCGTATCCGAGCTACGCGGCGCTGCTCGCGGACATCGCTCCGGTGTGAGCGGCGTCACGCCGCGGCCTGTCCCCGGCGTTCCGGGCGACGGCGATGGCCTCGGTGCCGGGACCGTGCCGGCCGGAGGCTGGCGTTACAGGCCTGCCGGCAGGCGCTAGGCTCGCGCGTATGCGCACGCGCAGCCGCATGTTGGCGGGATTCGCCGGGGCCCACGTCGTGCTGTCCCTGGCGGTCGGCTGGCTCGCCCTGTGGCTGGTCGAGGGTTCGCTGCGCGAGCAGGCGCGGCAGGGGGCCGAGGCGATCGCGCAGCTCATCGCCCAGGGCGGCTTCGATCCGGAGGACCCGGCGGTGCGCGCCAAGATCGCCGCCCTCGCCGGCTACGAGTACCGCATCGTCCGCGACGGCGGCGAGCTGGCGGCGGGCACGGTGCGGCGCGCGATCGGCGACGGCGGACGCGCGGTCGAGATCTCCTACCTCGGCGCCGAGCACGAGCGCGCCGTCCGCGCCGTCGTCCTTGGTACCGCGCTGCTGGTGCTCGGCGGCACGATCGCCTTCGGCCTGGTCGCGTGGTGGCTGTCGCGCCAGCTCGCCCTGCCGATCGAACGCCTCGCGGCGTCGGCGCGCGCCATCGGCGCCGGCGATCTCGAGCGCGCCGTGCCCGTCGTCGGCTCGGGCGAGATCGTGGCGCTGGCGCGCGATCTCGACCAGATGCGCATCCGCATCCGCGAGCTCGATCGGCAGCACCGCCAGGACGAGCGGCTTGCGGCGATCGGCACGTTCACCGCGACCATCGCCCACGAGGTGCGCAATCCGCTGTCGGCGGTGCGCCTGACGGTGCAGCTGCTCGCCGAGCAGCACGGCCGCGACGAGGCGACGACGCTGATCATCGACGAGATCGAGCGCCTCGACCTGATCGTCGACGAGCTGCTCGCCTTCTCGAAGGGCATGACGGTCGAGCCGCGGGCCTGCGACCTGCGCGCGGTGGTCGACGACACCATCCGCCTGATGCGGCGCCAGGCCGAGCACGCCGGCGTGACGCTGTCGGCGAGCGGCGAGGGCCGCGTGCGCGCCGATCCCGCGCGCATGCGCCAGCTGCTCATGAACCTGATGCTCAACGCCATCCAGGCGCAGCACGGCGGCGGCGCCGTGCGCATCGCCATCGGCGGCAGCGGTCTGGTGGTGGAGGATGACGGCCGCGGCGTCGAGCCGATGCTGATCGAGCGCCTGTTCGAACCGTTCGCGACCGGGCGCTCGAACGGCACCGGCCTGGGGCTGCACCTGGCGTGGTCGATCGCGCAGGCGCACGGCGCGCGCCTGCGCTACGAACGCGACGGCGCGACGCGCTTCGTGCTCGAGGGGCTGGCGACCGCCTGACGGCGCGGTCGCCGGCCCCGCTCGCGGCTCAGAGGCGCTGGATCAGCGCGTCCGCGAACTCCGAGCACTTCACTTCCTTCGCGCCCTGCATCTGGCGGGCGAAGTCGTAGGTCACGATCTTGTCCGAGACCGCCGTGCTGATGGCCTTCACGATCGATTCGGCCGCCTCGTTCCAGCCCATGTGCTGGAGCATCATCACGCCCGAGAGGATCACCGACGACGGGTTCACCTTGTCCTGGCCGGCGTACTTCGGCGCGGTGCCGTGGGTCGCCTCGAAAATGGCGTGGCCGGTCATGTAGTTGATGTTGGCTCTAGGCGCGATGCCGATCCCGCCGACCTGCGCCGCGAGCGCGTCCGACACGTAGTCGCCGTTCAGGTTGAGCGTTGCGATGACGCTGTACTCGGCCGGCCGCGTGAGGATCTGCTGGAGGAAGGCGTCGGCGATCACGTCTTTGATCAGCACGCCCTGGGGCAGCCGGCACCAGGGACCGCCGTCCACCTCGACGGCGCCGTACTCCTGGACCGCGAGCTGGTAGCCCCAGTCCCGGAAGCCGCCCTCGGTGAACTTCATGATGTTGCCCTTGTGGACCAGCGTCACGCTCGGCCGCTTCTGGGTGATCGCGTACTCGATGGCCGAGCGGATCAGCCGCTTGGAGCCCTCCTCGGACACGGGCTTGATGCCGATCGCGCTGGTGACGGGAAAACGGATCGACTGCACGCCCATGTCACGCTGGAGAAATTCAATCAGGCGCCGCGAATCGTCGGTGGCAGCCTTATACTCGATTCCGGCGTAGATGTCTTCGGTGTTCTCGCGGAAGATCACCATGTTCA
>DASPLE010000134.1:0-12178 GCA_035627695.1 Planctomycetota bacterium | reverse complement strand
AGCTCGATCTCCTTCGCCACCGTCACGCCGTCCTTGGTGACGGTCGGGGCGCCGAAGCTCTTCTCGATCACGACGACCTTGCCGGTCGGACCCATCGTCACCTTCACGGCGTCGTTCAGGGTCTGGATACCGGTGAGGATCTTGCGTCGGGCCTCGTCGCCGAACATCAGTTGCTTGGCCATGTGAGTGATTCCTAGATCGGGACTGAAAGGTGGTTTGATTTAATGGGGCAGGGCCGAAGGCCCGTTTTTGGGGGAATCGCCTGATGCGATTCCCCCAAACAAGAGCTAGCCGATCTTCGCAAGGATGTCGGATTCCTTGAGGATGATCACTTCCTCGCCGTCGACCGTGACTTCCGAACCGCTGTACTTGCCGAACAGGATGGTGTCGCCGACGGCGAGATCCGGCTTGGCGCGCTCACCGCTGTCGAGCAGCTTGCCCGGACCGACCGCCAGGACCTTGCCCTGCTGGGGCTTTTCCTTGGCGTTCTCGGGCAGGTAGATGCCGCCCGAGGTGGTCGACTCGGGTTCGGTGCGCTGGACGACGACGCGGTCGTCGAGCGGCTTGATGGTGAGCTGCTTCTTGGATTGGGCAGAGGCCATGTGGTGTTCCTACGTCTGAAAGTGTTGGTTAGTTGGTTGGTGAGGTGGTGAGCCGATGGCTGGCGGGCGGGATCAGAAATCCCCGCCGCCCATGCCACCCATTCCGCCCATGCCGCCCATCTCGTCGCCGCCGCCGTGGTCGTGGCCGCCGCCGCCCTTCGACTTCTTCGGCTCCTTGACCTCGGCGATCATCGCTTCGGTGTTCAGCAGCAGGGTCGCGACCGACGCGGCGTTGGTCAGCGCCGACTTCGACACCTTGACCGGATCGATGACGCCGGTCTTGACCAGGTCCTCCATCTCGTCGGTCTTGGCGTTGTAGCCGTTGTTGCCCTTCAGCTTCTGGACTTCGTTGGCGATGACCTCGCCTTCCTTGCCGGCGTTGGTCGCGATCGTCACCGTCGGCACGCGCAGCGCGGCGCGGACGATGTCGGCGCCGAGCTTGAAGTCGTCCTTCAGGCCGAGCTTCTCGATCGACTCGATGGCGCGCAGGTAGGCGGTGCCGCCGCCCGCGACGATGCCTTCCTCGACCGCGGCGCGGGTCGCATGCAGCGCGTCGTCGACGCGATCCTTGCGCTCCTTCATCTCGGCCTCGGTCGCGGCGCCGACCTTGATCACCGCCACGCCGCCGGCGAGCTTCGCCAGGCGCTCCTGCAGCTTCTCGCGGTCGTAGTCCGACTTGGTGTCCTCGATCTCCTTGCGGATCGACTTGATCCGGCCCTGCACGTCGGCGCGCTTCCCGCCGCCTTCGACGATCGTGCAGTTCTCCTTCTCGATCTTGACCCGCTTGGCCTTGCCGAGCTGGTCGAGCGTGACGTTCTTGAGGTCGATGCCGAGGTCCTCGAACAGCGCCTGGCCGCCGGTCAGCGTCGCGATGTCCTGGAGCATGGCCTTGCGGCGGTCGCCGTAGCCCGGCGCCTTGACCGCGCAGCACTTCAGCACCTTGCGCATGTTGTTGACGACCATGGTCGCCAGCGCCTCGCCTTCGACGTCCTCCGCGATCACGAGCAGGCTCTTGCCGGCCTTGGCGACCTTCTCGAGCAGCGGCACGAGCTCCTGCACCGAGCTGATCTTCTTCTCGTTGATCAGGATCAGCGGCTCCTCGAGTTCGGCGGAGAGGTTGTCGGCGTTGGTGATGAAGTTCGGGCTGACGTAGCCGCGATCGAACTGCATGCCCTCGACGACGTCGACCTCGTCCTTGATGCCCTTGCCTTCCTCGACGGTGATGACGCCGTCGTCACCGACCTTCTGCATCGCGTCGGCGATCATCTTGCCGATCGCCTCCTCGTTGTTGGCGCTGATCGAGCCGACCTGGGCGATGGCCTTGTAGTCGCCCTTCACCTTGGTCGCCTGCTTGTCGAGGTTGGCGAGCACGGCGGCGACCGCCTTGTCGATGCCGTTCTTGAGGTCGAGCGGGTTGACGCCCGCGGTCACCGCGCGCAGGCCCTGCACGAAGATCGCTTCGGCGAGCACGGTGGCGGTGGTGGTGCCGTCTCCGGCGGTGGTCGAGGTCTTGGAGGCGACCTCCTTGACCATCTTGGCGCCCATGTTCTCGAACGGGTCACGCAGCTCGATCTGCTCGGCGACGGAGACGCCGTCCTTGGTCACCGAGGGAGAGCCGTAGCTCTTGTTGATGACGACGTTGCGGCCGCTGGGGCCGAGCGTGCTCTTGACCGCGCGGGAGAGCTTCTGCACCCCCAGCTTGATCTTGTCGCGGACTTCTTCGTTGAAGACGATCTTCTTCGCTGCCATGGGACGGACTCTCCTGAGAGCGGATTGACATGATCCGGTTGGTCGTTGAACCGGCGTGGAAGCGCCAGGAGCACTCCCCATGCCGAACGATCAAATCATTGTGCTGCAACGCATTACGCTGACGGACCGGCGTGCGGGTCGGGCTAAGAACCGACGCGGCGCGTCAGAATGACCGTGGACCCGGCCGTGCCGGGCGGGCAGCCGCCGACGCCGGCGAGGGCGCGCCGCCCCCTCGGGTTCCGCTACGGATCGCGCTTCGTCGGGCCGGCGGGTCGCGCCGGCCCCGCGGGCTTCGCGGGTGCGGGCGCGGCTGGCGCAGGAGCGCTCGCGTCGTCGACCTTCTTCGTGGCCGGCTTCGCCTTCGAGGCGGGAGGCGGCTCGGACGCGTTGTCGGAGGAGCCAGAACCGCCCTCGTCGGCCTTCGCCTTGCTTTTGTAGTCGCTCGACCGGTTGTAGTCCGTTTCCCAGAAGCCGCTGCCCTTGAAGATCAGGCCGGCTCCGCCCGAGAAGAGCCGCGTGACCTTCCCGCGTTTGCACTGCGGGCACTTGGTCAGCGCTTCATCCTTCATCGACTGGAAGACTTCGACGATCCCGCACTTCGCACAGGCGTATTCATAGGTCGGCATGACGAGATGGTTCCGCAGTCGTGGAGTGGATGACGATGACCGCACGGCCTGGGCCGGATCGCCGGCGGCGGTCCCGGATGCGCGGCGTCGGCCGGTGAACCTACCAGCCCCGGCGCGGCCTTCAATTGTCGCGCGGAGATCGTGCGGAGGTCGCGATGGCTGAAGGCAATGCGTTCGCGCTGGTCGGCACCGACACCGGCGTTGGCAAGACCCGGGTGGCGATCGGGCTGGTCCGCGGCCTGCGCGCGATCGGCCGGCGCGCCTGGATCCACAAACCAGTGGCCTGCGGCGGCTGGGACGGCGGGACGAGCGAGGACGGCCGCGCCCTGCTGGCGGCGGTCGGCGACGGGCAACCAGCGGACACCGTCTGCCCGTACCAGTTCGCCGCGGCGGCGTCGCCGCACCTGGCCGCGGCAGCCGCGGGCGGACGTCTCGACGTGACGGCGATGCTCCATGCCATCGCCACGCTGCGTGGCGCTCACGACCTCGTGGTCGAGGGCGTCGGCGGCCTGCTGGTGCCGTTGACGCCGGCGCGCGAGACGCTGTGCGACCTGATCGCCGCGGCGCGCCTTCCCGCGCTGGTCGTGACCCGACCGGATCTCGGCACGCTCAACCACACCGCGCTGACCGTCGCGCATCTGCGGCGCGCCGGAATCCGTCCGCTCGGTCTGGTGATCAATCGCGCGCGGCCCGTCCACGACGATCTCGCGACACGCACCGCCGCCACCGAACTCGCCGCCGTCACCGATCTGCCGGTGCTCGCCGACCTCTCGTACGAGCCGTCTGCGGCCGACATCGCGCTCGCTGACCTTGCCGCATCGCTCACGGCGCGTTTCATGGTCCCCCCCGCTGCCGGACCGTGATCATCTCAGCACCCAAATCGCGGAAGTCGTGGTGGCGCACCGTCGGCCACCTCCTCGTCAAGGCGTGGCGCAGCGTCGCGCTGCTCGAGGACACGCCGCGGCGCATCGCCATCGGATCGGCGATCGGCACCTTCTTCGCGTTCCAGCCGATCGTCATCGGCGGCCAGATGGCCTGGGGAGCGCTCGCGACGAAGCTCGCGCGCGGCAACGTGTTCGCGAGCCTGCCCTGGGCCTGGATCACCAATCCGTTCACGGTCGCGCCGATCTATTACGGCTGCTACCGCTTCGGCCGGCTGATCGCGCCCGTGGGGTCCGACGTCGGCTACGACGAGATCGCGGCGCTCGGCACGTCGATCGTGAACCTCAGCCTGATCGAGTCGTTCAAGCGCACCTGGGAGCTGCTGGTCGACATCATCGTCCCGCTGCAGCTCGGCTGCGTCATCATCGGCGTGCTCGTCGGCGCCGGCATCTACGTCGGGGTCTTCCGGGCGACCGCCTGGCTGCAGCGCCGGCGCTTCCTGCGCCGAGCCCAATGGCTGGGCGCCCTGGCGCGCAAGCGCGCCGCTGAACCGCCGGCCACGGAAGGCGTTCACCAGACATGACCCTCCACGCCCCGATCCGGATCGGCGTCCTCGCGCTGATCGCCGCGCTCCTGCCGGCCGTGGACAACGCCAACGCCGCCAGCCACGCCGAGGCGCCGGTGATCGCCGAGCACGAGCCGCTGGCCGTGGCGATCACCATCCGCAATCCCAACGACCGCGCCGTGCGCGTCGACCGCTTGGACAGCACCTGCTCGTGCACGACGCTCGAGCTGCGCGACCGCTTCCTCCTGCCGCACGCGACGACCACGCTCGACGTGGTCATCGACAACCACAACCGCTCGGGCGAGATCCGCGTCGGCCTCTCGATCTACCTGACCGACCCCGACCTCGAGCCGATCGAGGCGACTGCGCTGTGGACCGTCACGCCGAACGTCGCCGTCGACGTCATCCCGGCCGGCGCCGATTCGAAGCAGCGTCCCGCCGACATCGCCTACCGCGACGTCTACCGCTTCGTCGCCAAGGAGCGGCCCGACGAGCTCGCGCGGCTGAACAAGCGCATCCGCCTGTTCTCACCGCCCGATCAGCAGCCCGAGGGCGGGCTGCGGGTCACCGGCATCGACTACGCCGGCACGCTGTGGAGATTCGAGCACGCGGTGCAGAGCGACGGCAGCACGCTGATCACCGCGACGGCGCGCGATCCCGCGACCATCATCGCCGACGGGCTGCGCGAGGAGACGGCGACCGTGCGCACCAACCACCCGCGCAAGGCGGCGATCGATCTGCGGTTCATCGCGCTGATCGCCAAGGATGCCGGCTCGATGGTGTTCGATCCGGACGGGGCGCCGGGGATGCAGTTCCCGCCGCCGCCGGGCGAATAGCGCGCAGCCAAGCCGACAGGCGCCGCCGCTGGACCGCCTCCACCAGCCCGCTTGAATGCCACCGCCGCGCCCGCGGCGGGAGCCGTGCATGAAGGCCGTCAAACCCAAGGTCATGGTCCTGCGCGCCGCCGGCACCAACTGCGAAGCCGAGACCGCGCATGCATTCTCCCTGGTCGGCGCCGCGCCGACCGTCATGCACATCAACCGCCTGCGCGAGAAGCCGGCGGCGCTGCGCGACTACCAGGTGCTGGCGATCCCCGGCGGCTTCAGCTATGGCGACGACATCGCCTCGGGCAGGATCCTCGCCAACGAGCTGATGAGCGCGCTGCGCGACGAGCTGCTGTCCTTCATCGACCGCGGCGGCTTCGCGATCGGCATCTGCAACGGGTTCCAGGTGCTGGTCAAGGCGGGCCTGCTGCCGCGCGTCGACGGCGCGTCGTCCCAGCAGGCGACGCTGACCGACAACGAATCCGGCCGCTACACCGACACCTGGGTCAGGGTCAAACCCGACGCGGCGAAATGCCAGTGGGTGCCCGACGCCGACGAGGTCGAACTGCCGATCGCCCACGCCGAGGGCCGCTTCGCCGCCGACGCCGCGACGCTCGACCGCCTCGAGCGCGACGGCCAGATCGCGTTGCGCTACAGCGGCGGCACCAACCCCAACGGCAGCGCCCGCGACATCGCCGGGGTCTGCGATCCCACCGGCCGGGTGTTCGGCCTGATGCCGCATCCGGAACGCTTCCTGCGCTGGGAGAACCACCCGCGCTGGACCCGCGAGGAGCGCCGCGCCGAGGGCGATGGCGTGCGCTTCTTCCGTTGCGCGGTCCGCCGCTTGCAGGCCTGAGCGGCCCTGGCCATCATCCGCGGCGTCCGCGTCCGCCGCGGGACGGATACGTCCCGATCGACATCCATCGTGCAGGAGCATCGCATGCTGCGTCGCCTCGTCCTCGGTCTCGCCCTCGTCTCGACCGCCGCCGGCGCCGACCAGGCGCCCGCCGAACCGGCGCCGACCCGCGACCTGATGGTCCTGAACCTCGCCGAGGTCAAGCCGAAGTCGCGCAGCGACGAGGACGTCAAGACCAAGGAGCTCTGGTTCCGCCGCCACGACGGCAAGGCGTGGGGCGAATGGCAGAAGCACGGCATCACCTTCGCGCGCGACGCGGCGATCGTCTGGGCCGCCCCGGAAGGCCGGCTGCAGACCTACGTGCGCATCATCGAGGTGAACAACTCGGCCAACGACGTCCCCGCCGGCGACGGCGCCAAGCCGGTGACCGAGTTCATCATCGACCGCACGCCGCCCGCGGTCGCCGTGACCTCGCCGACGCCGCGCACGCGGCTGCGTGGCGGCCAGCCGTTCACCGTGCGCTGGACCGCGACCGATCCCAACCTCGCCGCCAACCCGATCTCGATCGAGTTCTCGCGCGACGGCACGGCTTTCGAGCCGATCGCCGAGAACCTGCCCAATTCCGGCGCGCACCAGATCACCATGCCGCGCGACATGACGCCGACGGGCGTCATCCGCGTCGTCGCCCGCGACCGCGCGACCAAGACCGCCAACGTCGGCCACGCCGACGCGGCGCAGCTGCTGGTCGACTCGATCGCGCCGAGCGGCGCGGTCACCGCGCCGGCGATCAGCGCCACGACCGAGAACGCGTTGGCGATCAGCGTCAAGGACGCCGGCCCGGCCGGGCTGGCGTCGACGCAGCTGTGGTTCAGCGGCGACGACGGCCAGAGCTGGGTCGAAGGCCCGACCGTGACCGAGGACTTCCGGACCCTGCCGTGGACCGCGCCGCGCGACGGCCTCTACCGCCTCGCGCTGGTCTCGATCGACCAGGCCGGGAACCCGACGCCGACGCCGAAGGCCAAGGGCAACGACCAGTTCGTCATGCTGGTCGACACCGCCAAGCCGACCATCGCGCTGGCCAGCGCCGTCGGCGTCACCCACGCCGGCGACGAGAAAGGCGACCCGCGCAAGTTCAAGCCGGGCGACCGGGTCCAGATCCAGTTCACGGTCAAGGACGCCAACCTCGCACCGACCCCGGTCGCGATCTACCTGCAGACCGACCCGGCCAAGGGTTGGACGGAGATCGGCACGGGCCTGCCGGCCGACAGCGCGCACCGCTTCGCCATCCCCGATCCCAAGAAGTCGCGCGCCGAGGCGCGCATCCGCGTCACCGCGGTCGACGTCGCCGGGAACATCGGCGAGGTCGTCGCACAGGAATCGTTCATCATTGACAGCGTGGTCGAGGCCGGTGGCCAGGACCTCGACCTCGACTGACGCCCGCTGCAGGTTCGCAGAGCCTGCGCTTGGGCTCTCGTTCCCCACCGCGATACTACCCCCGGCGCGCAACGCCGGGGGTACGTCGTCATGAAGGCACTGCCGCTGCTCGACAGCCTGCTCGCTCCCGGGGACCTGCGCCGCTTCGACGCCGCCCAGCTCCGGCAGATCGCCGATGAGATCCGCTTCCGCATCAAGGAGACGGTCTCCGAGCACGGCGGCCATCTCTCGTCGAACCTCGGCGTCGTCGAGCTGACCATCGCGCTGCACCGCGCGTTCGACTTCGCCGTCGACCGCCTGCTCTGGGACGTCGGCCACCAGGCCTACGTGCACAAGCTGCTCACCGGGCGCGCCGCGACCTTCAACACCAACCGCCAGCTCGGCGGCATCAGCGGCTTCCCCGATCCGAAGGAATCGCCGTACGACCTCGCGAAGGTCGGGCACAGCTCGACCGCGATCTCGACCGGCGTGGGCGTCGCCGAGGCCTACCGCCGGCTCGGCCAGCGTCGCAAGACCGTGGTCGTCGTCGGCGACGGAGCGCTGACCGGCGGCATGGCGTTCGAAGGCCTGATCAACGCCGGCGAGACCGAGAACGACCTGCTGGTCGTGCTCAACGACAACGGCAACTTCATCGACCCGCCGGTCGGCTCGCTGCACAAGCACCTCGACCGCATCCGCACCGGCCGGCTCTACAACCACCTGCGCCAGCGCTTCCTGGTCATCCTCAAGAAGCTGCCGTACGGCGCGAACCTCGAGCAGCTCGCCGAGACCGCCGAGCTGGCGATGCACCGCCTGGTCTCGCCCGGCTACCTGTTCGAGGACCTCGGCCTGCGCTACTTCGGCCCGGTGGACGGCCACGACCTCGCCGCGGTCGAGGAGATGATCAAACGCGTCGCCGACCTGCGCGAGCCGGTGCTGCTGCACGTGCTGACCAAGAAGGGCGGCGGCTGGCAGCCCAGCGTCGACGACCCGCTGAAGTTCCACGGCCCGAAGGGCTTCGACGTCGACACCGGCCTGTTCATCCCCAAGCCGCCCGGCGCCAAGACCTACTCGCAGGTCTTCGCCGACGCGCTGATCGAGCTCGCGCGCCAGGACGACAAGGTCGTCGCGGTGACCGCGGCGATGCCCTCGGGCACCTGCCTGCGCGACTTCGGCAAGGTCTTCCCCGATCGCATGTACGACGTCGGCATCTGCGAGCAGCACTCGTTCGGCTTCGTCGAGGGCATGGCGATCGCCGGGCTGAAGCCGGTGCTCGCGCACTACTCGACGTTCGCGCAGCGCGGCTACGACCAGCTCTTCCAGGAGGTCGTCGTCCAGCGCAACCTCGGCATCGTCGTCACCCTGGACCGCGCCGGCCTGGTCGGCGAGGACGGCGAGACCCACCAGGGCCTCTACGACATCGCCTGGTCGCGCTGCTTCCCGGGCCTGGTGCTGATGGCGCCGAAGGACGGCCCCGAGCTCGGCGCGATGCTGCGCTGGACGCACGAGGCGCGCGTCCAGGCGGATCGCGCCGCCGGCTACCTGATCCGCTATCCGCGCGAGGAGGCGCCGAGCGCCATCCCGGGCGTCGAGCCGCAGCCGCTGGCGCTGGGCAAGGCCGAGGTCCTGAGCCGCGGCGACGGCGAGCTGATGATCTGGGCGTACGGGCACATGGTCTCGGTGTGCCGGAAGGCGAT
This sequence comes from Planctomycetota bacterium, assembly GCA_035627695.1. Taxonomy (GTDB): domain Bacteria; phylum Planctomycetota; class UBA11346; order UBA11346; family UBA11346; genus DASPLE01. Next base: position 2,964 of record DASPLE010000134.1, on the reverse strand, counting down.
CGACGAGCTCGGCGACGACGAGCACGGCCGGCCGCTGCGCGACGCGGTGACGCTGGTCAACGCGCGCTTCGCCAAGCCGCTCGACGCGGCGCTGCTCGCCGAGCTCGCCGCCACGCACCGCCGCTGCATCACCGCCGAGGACCACGCGTTGCCGGGCGGCTTCGGCTCGATCGTCTGCGAGACCGCGTCCGACCTCGGTCTCGCGCTGCCCATCGAGCGCTGGGGCGTGCGCGACGAGCTGGTCGCCCACGCGCCGCGGCCGCGCCAGCTCGCGGACCACGGGCTCGATGTCGCAGGGGTGTGCGCGCGTCTGCGCCGCATCCTCGGCGGCGGACAGAGCCGCACGATCCCGTTCGCCGTGGGGTGACGGCCGCGGCGACGCGTGCTGCTACAACCTTGTGGTCTGCGCGTAGCGGCCCAGCGCCCGATCGCGAAACTCCTGGCTCAGCCGCCTGAAGCGGCGCCATGGAGGAAATGGGACATGATCAGGAAGTGGTGGATGATGGCGCCAGCGGCGACCCTGCTCGCGCTGGCGGGCTGCGGCGACCGAGGCGTCGCCGACAGCGAGTACGAGGCCCGCAAGGCCCAGATCGAGGCGGAGCAGACGCAGCGCGAGGCTCCGCTCGAGCAGGAGCAGCTGCGCATCGAGCACGAGCGCGAACGCCAGAAACTGGCCAAGGAACAGCGCGAGCGCGAACTGAAGCTGCAGGAGCAGAAGCAGCGCGCGCCGCTCGAGGACCAGGAGCGCAGCCTCAAGGCGACCAAGGCCGAGAAGAAGGCCGCGGTCGACGCCGAGGTCTCGCGCATCAAGTCCGAGCACGCCGAGAAGCGCGCTCCGATCCAACGCGAGCTCGAGACGTCGCAGCGCGACGAGGCCAAGGCCAAGCTCGAGCACGAGCAGAAGGTCAAGCAGCTCGAGCTCGAATGGGAGCAGAAACGCATGCCCTTCGATCAGAAGCAGGACGAGCTCAAGCTGCAGCTGGCGCAGATCGAGCGCGAGGAGGACAACGCGATCGACGTCGCCAGGCGCGAGGGCAAGAACAAGCTGCTGATGCCGATCGAGCGCGACCAGGCGAAGGTCGACGCCGAGAAGGAGCGCCTCGAGCGCGAGCGCAAGGCGCAGGTCGAGGCCTACGAGCAGGAGCAGATCCAGGCGCGGGCCGAGACCGAGCGCAAGCGGCTCGAGATCGAGCAGCAGCGTGAGCAGGCGCGGCTCGAGGCCGAGCAGGCCGAGGCCCTGGCGAAGGCCGAAGCCGAGAAGCGCGAGGCCGAGGAGGCACGCGTCGCGAGGGAAGCCGAGGCCAAGCGCAAGCAGGCCGAAGCGGACGCGAAGATCGCCCGCGAGCGCGCCGAGGCCGAAGCCAAGGCCGCCGAAACCCCGCGCGAACGTTGACCGAGTTCGCCGGACGCCGCAGCGCGCCCGCGGGCGGGATCCGTTGATCCCGACCGCGGCCGTCGCCGTCGGTCAGCCCGAACCGCGCGCCCAACCGAGCAGGCCGCGCACGAACCCCGCGTAGGCATCACCGACCTCGATGCCGCCGCCGCCCGAAGCGGTGCCGGTGACCCGTCCGTCGCCCCAGTCGACCAATCCGCCGACCCAGTGCGGGGCGAGATCGGTCGCCAACGCCGCCGTGCGCCCTGCTCCGCAGGCGCCGACCACGAGCAGCGGATGGCGGTCGCGCAGCCGGAAGGCGACCTCGCCTGCCTGACGCCGCGCCGTGAAGCGATGCAGCTCGAGCAGCGTGCTCGACGCGGCCTTCGGTGTGAAGCGATTGAATCCGCCGATGGTCGGCGGCCGTTCGTCCCACGGCAGCCCGGCGACGGCCGGATGCTCGGCCACCCGCACCGCCAGCGCCGGCTGGTCGCAGTTGACCCGGTCGTCGACGGTGGCGATCGCGACCGGCAGGGCGTCGCCGACCGCGGTTCCGGCCCAATCGCCGCCCAGCCCGCAGAACGATTCCCAGCCACCGATCATCACCAGCCCGGCACCGCCGCGGACCTCCGCGACCAGGCGGTCCTGAGCGGCGCGGGCGAACAGCTTGGACGGGTAATCGCTGATCACGTAGAGCCGGCGCCCGGCGATCGCGGCGAGGTCGACCGCCTGGTCGCTCGGCACGTAGTCGTAGGCCCAGCCGTAGGTGGTCATCAGGCCGGCGAGGTACCCGGCGGCGCCGCTGAGCGCGGTGTCCCCGAGGTAGAGGATGGGTGGCGGGTTCATGCCGGGCGAAGCTCTTGCCGAACGGGCGGCGCGCAACGTAATGCCCGCCCCGAGCGCGGCGCCCGCCGTCGCGCGCATCCAGGAGGTCGACGTGCCCAAAGCCAGCGGACAAAAAGCACTCACGGGCAACGCGCTCGTGGGCCAGTCGGGCGGCCCGACCTGCGTCATCAACTCGTCGCTCGTCGGCATCGTCGACGCGGCGCGCGCGAGCTCCCGGATCGGCCGCGTCTTCGGCATGCGCTTCGGCATCGAGGGCGTGCTCAACGACCACCTGCTCGACCTGACCGCCGAGAAGCCGGCGACCCTGCGCGCGCTGCGCGCGACGCCGTCGAGCGCGCTCGGCTCGAGCCGGCGCAAGCTCAAGGACCCCGACTTCGCGCCGATCATGGCGATGCTCGCCAAGTACGACATCCGCTACCTCTTCATGATCGGCGGCAACGACACGATGGACACCATCCATCGGGTCACGGAGTACGCCAAGTCCGTCGGCTACGACATGGTCGGCGTCGGTGTGCCGAAGACCGTCGACAACGACCTGTTCGGCGTCGACCACACGCCCGGCTACCCCAGCGCCGCGCGCTACGTCGCCCTCAGCGTGCAGCAGGGCGGCCGCCTCGCGCGCGACATGCAGCGCGTCGACCCGTTCACCGTGTTCCAGACCGTCGGCCGCAGCGCCGGCTGGCTGCCCGCGGCGGCGGCGCTGGCCAAGAAGAAGCCCGAGGACCCGCCGCACATCATCCTCGTCC
>DASPLE010000133.1:0-4496 GCA_035627695.1 Planctomycetota bacterium | reverse complement strand
ACCGACTCGACGATGTCGACGCACTTGGCGATGTTGTCGGCAAGAAGCTGGCCCGGCGTCAATCCGCGCGACGAGCAGGCATGGTCCCAGCCCGCCATGCGGATCTCGTCATGGGCGAGGAAGTAGACCTGCGGGTCGACGTGCTCCTCGATGAACTCGATCTCGACGCGCGCCTCCTCGTACGCCTTCGGCTCGCTCATGCAGATCGCCATGTTGTTGGTCGTCATGTTCTGCAGCGCGTGCTCGTAGCTGGCGAGGACCACCTGGCCCTCCTTCAGGCGGCTGCCCGACGGGATCGTCACGACCGGCGGCTCGTGCCACGGTTCGACGCGGTACTTGAGCCCCTGGGCGATCTCGCCGTAGTCCTTGCCCTCGGCATAGGTCGTCGCGCCGTCCTCGCTGGTGATCGTGATCGGCGACGACTCGCGCCGGATCACGTTGACGAAGCCAGCCGGCTCGATGCGCACATCGTCGACCCACATCGAACCGGTGCCGCCGGCCCACGAGCCGATGTAGATCCCGACCTCGCGCTCCTCGAGGCTGTTGAACGTCACATCGATGCGCTTCCAGTCCATCGTCGGCTCGATCGGCAGCGGGTTCCAGTTCAGCGGGAACGCGCCGAGCGCCATCATGCGCACGTCGCGGTTGGTGCAGTCCTGGGTGCGGACCATGGCCGAGACGCGGTAGTTGCGCCACGGCGCCACCGCGAAGCGCTGGATCAGGCGCGAGCGCTTGTGCTCGCCCTTCACCATGTCGGTGAAACGCAGGCTGGCCGCGCCCTCGGCCTTGACCTCCTCGTCGCGGAACGCGACCACGCCGAGGTCGTCGACCTCCCACGCGGTCGGCTTGCCGTCGGCCCACTCCTCGAGACCCGTGTTGCGCAGGGCGAGCTGCGGGTCGTGCGGCACCAGCCGGCCGTCGCGCACGATGAAGGGCGCGCCCTTCACCGGCATGCCCTCCGAGATGTTGACGTCGTTGCTCATCATCTCCTCGCCGTAGCCCCACGGCATGGCGTTGGCGGCGATCGTCAGACCGAGCTCATCGCAGCGCTGGCGGAAGCGCTTGACCTTGGCCTTGTACTCGGGCGTCTGGAGCGCGCGCATGATGAAGCGGCTGTCGAAGATCGACACGCCGGTGTAGCCGGCCTTCGCGGCGCGCTCGAGCAGCGCCGAATAGATCGGCCACTGCTCGTCGTTGTTGAGGTTCTGCATGGTGTGCAGCCACAGCACCGGCCCGGGAAGCGGCGGCGCCTCCTCGACCGCGGCCGAGGCGACGGCGATGAACGAGGCGAGGGCGGCGGCGCTGAATGCGGAAGGCATGGTCGTGGGGCTCCGTGGGTGCGGCTGACCGGTTCGCGAGGCGCGTGATCGCGCCCGCATGTCGACTGATACGCAGCCTCGTCGATGCGCGTTCAGTGCGCCACCACGCGGGATGCGGATTTCCGTCCGCGTTCGAGGGACCGCACCGTCCAACTCGTTGGTTTCCAACTTTCAGGATGAAATAGTTGGCTGCGCCGAGGGCCGAGCAGGGTTCTGAACAAGCATCCTGCGAAGCGCGAAGCACAACGCCGCGTCGGTCGCGCCGGGCCACCGGCGCGCCTGCGCCTCGGGATCGCCTCGCGCGCAGCAAGCTTTTCGCCGTGTGCGGCCGTCCGCTAGGCGTCCAGCGCCTTGCGCTGCAGCAGGTGGAAATAGCGCCGGCAGAAGCGGTGCGCCTCGTCGCGCACGTACATCAGCAGGCGCAGGCCCGGATCGCGCTTCGACAGCTTCACCTCCGAGCCGTCGAGCCGGACGATGGTCTCCTCGCGCTTGGCGAGGCCGACGATGCACGGCAGCTCGACGCCGGCCTCGGCCAGCGCCTCGCGCGCCTTGGCGAGCTGGCCGTGGCCGCCGTCGATCATGCACAGGTCGGGCAGCGGCTGGCCTTCGTCGCGCAGGCGCCGGTAGCGCCGGCCGACGACCTCGCGCATCGCTGCGAAGTCGTCGTTGCCCGGATCACCGTCGCCGTCCTCACCGCGCACCTTGAAGCGGCGGTAGGCGTCCTTGTTGGGCACGCCCGAGGTGAACTGGACCAGCGCGGCGACGACGTGCGTGCCCGAGAGGTGCGCGATGTCGAAGCCCTCGATGACCCGCGGCGGGCCGGCGAGGCCGAGCGCCCGGGTCAGCGACTCCATGCCCGCCATGATGTCGACCACCGGCGCGGCGGCGTCGTCGTAGTCGCGCAGGCGGCCGCGCTCCTTCAGGCGGTCGAGCGCGTGCAGCTGGTCGCGGCACCGCGCCGCGTCCTCGAAGCGCAGGTCGCGCGCGTTCGCGCGCATGCGCGCGGTCAGCTCGTCGACCACCGGCTTCTTGCCGCGGCCGGTGACGAACGCCTTGAGCGCGCGGATGTCGTTGCCGTACTCCGCCGCGCCGATGCGCGTGGTGCACGGCGCCGAGCAGCGCTTGATGTGGAAGTTGAGGCACGGGCGGAACGAGCGCCGCTTGGGATCCGCCTCGTGCAGGTCGAGATCGCAGCAGCGGAAACGGAACACGCGCATCAGGAAGTGGTAGGCGCGGTAGAGCTCGCGCGCCGAGATGAACGGCCCGAAGTAGTCGGTCGCCTCCAGGGTCCGGTCGCGGGTGATGAACACGCGCGGGAACTCCTCGCGCGTGACCGCCAGCATCGGGAAGTCCTTGTCGTCCTTCAGCCGCACGTTCATGCGCGGCTGGAGCTCCTTGATCAGGGTGTTCTCGAGCAGCAGCGCCTCGACCTCGCTGTCGGTCTCGAGCGTCTCGATGTCCGCCGACTCCTCGAGCAGGCGGTTCATGAAGACGGTGTGGCCGCGGCCCTTCGAGAAGTAGCTGCCGATGCGCTTCTTGAGGTTCTTCGCCTTGCCGACGTAGATCGGCCGGCCCGTCGGGTCCTTGAACAGGTAGCAGCCCGGCGACGAGGTGACCTTGGCCAGGGCGGCGGCGAAGCGCCCGCGCGCGCCGGGCGCCAGCGACGCCAGGTCGAACTCGTCGGCGCCGCGCGCGTCGCGGCCCGATGGTCCGGTCAATTCAGCTGGGCCGTCGTCCGGTTCGTCGCCCACCAGTCGCTCCACGCCTTGCGCAGGGACTCGCGGTTCGCGCCGTGCCAGGCCGCCCACGCGCGTTCGCGCGCATCGAGGGCCAGGTCGTCCGCCGCGGGTCCGACGAAGGGAGGCAGATCATTCGCGCCGACGCCCTCGGCGGCAGTCGGAATCTCGCGATGCTGGCACATCACCTCGAGCAGCTTGTCGGCCTTCAGCGCGACCAGCGGGTGCTCGTCGCCGGTGGCGTGGATCAGCGCCTCGATCGAGTTGCGCGTGCCGAGCGCCTCGAGGACCTCGATCACGCCGACGCGGACCGCCCAGTCCTCGTGCCCGCCCAACGCCTCGATCAGCTGCGGTTCGATGCGCGTGCCGCGGGCGATGAGCTGGTTCTTCGCGCGGTCGGCGCGCACGTCCTTCTCGACGTCGTTGGGATCCCGGCCGTCGCCGAGGGTGTCGATCTCCTTGCGGATCTCCTTGAGCTTGAGATCGCGCTTCTCGTCGCTCTCGGTCTCGAACACCGCGCCGCGGTCGTCGCCGCAGCCGGCGACGACGCCGACGATCACCAGGGCCAGGCAGAGCAGGAGGGCGCGCATGCGGCGACCGTAGCCCACCCCCGGCCGGCGCGAAGCGCGGCTCCGGCCGCGCCGGGACGACGACTGACACATGCCGGGCGCGACCCGCTGCGTCGGCGCAGGCGCCGATGCCTCAGTCCAGGGCCAGCAGGCGCACGCTGCCGCCGTGGCTGATGGCGTAGTCGCCCGGCCCCGCGGCCAGGGGTTCGCCGTCGAGCTGCATGAAGCAGGCCCGGGTCAGGCGCACCGCCAGGGCGCGGAACACCCCGAGGCGCAGCGGCAGGCGCCAGCCGGACAGCCCCAGGCCGAAGGCGATGCCGGCGCCGAGCGCGAACGCGTCGCAGCGGCCGTCGTCGGCGCGGACGAAGCGGCCAAGGCGCCTGCCGCCGGCGTAGCTCGGGATGTTGGCCAGGACCAGCGACCGGGTCCACGAGGGCAGGCGCCGTCCACCCGGCAGGAGCAGGCCGAGGTCGTTGCCGCGTTCCTGCAGGCCGATCGCGCCATAACAGGCGAGGTTGGCCGCGCGCGAGCTGAGCACGGATGTGTGGCGGCGGCGCAGGCGGTCGAACTGCCAGGCGATGCGCGCGTCGAAACCCCAGCTGCAGTAGTTGAACCACGGCCGGGTCCCGGACGGACCGGTGATCAGCCAGCGGTCGATGGTCCGCGCCCGCGCCGCCGCCAGGCGCGCGATGATCCGTTCGGCGACGGCGAGCGACGACGCGCTGGCGGGATAGTCGAGCACCCGCGCCAGGTCGTTGCCGGTGCCGAGCGGCACGATCCCGACCGGTGGCGCCCCGGCGACGCCCTGGGGCTGGACCGCCTCGATCACCGCCGCGACCGTGCCGTCGCCGCCGCAGGCGATCACCGGCGCC
>DASPLE010000132.1:0-3357 GCA_035627695.1 Planctomycetota bacterium | reverse complement strand
GCTCTCGCCGGGATCACCGGATCGGCCTCGGGCGGCCTCGGGATCGCGCTCGAGGCGCTGGGACCGACCTATCTCCAGCGCGCGCTCGAGGCGGGGATCTCGCCGGACCTGCTGCACCGGATCGCCTCGCTGTCGTGCGGCGGCCTCGACACCCTTCCGCACAACGGCGCGGTGATCACCCTGCTCGCCATCTGCGGGCTGACCCATCGCCAGTCGTACCTCGACGTCGGCGTGGTGACGGTGCTCGTGCCGGTGGCGGCGACGGGATTGATCGTGACGGCGCTGTCGATCGCGCTGTGACCGTACGCGACGCGCCCAGCGCGGCGCCCCGATGATCAGTCGGTGACGGTCAGCAGGTGATTGAGCCGCAGCTGGGTCAGCTGGGTCGCCACCTGGCGGTGGACGTGGCGCAGCTCGAAGCGCGCCGGCCGGCCCGCCTGCACCAGGAGCAGGATCCAGGCGACGATCGACGAGTTGATGTGCTCGAGCTTGGCCAGGTCGATCGCGACGACCGCCGCGGCGAGGCCGACCATCCACCGGTGGCTCTGCGGATTGGCGAGGCGGCCGTCATCGCTGGCCTTGCGATCGACCATGATCACCACGGTCGCGCCGTCGATGCTGGCGGAGAACGCCGGCGCGATCGCCGGCGGCGGCGAGACGCGCTCGGCGGGCGAGATCAGACGGTCGATGCCGAGGACGGCCAACGCCAGGCGGACGTCGGCGCCGGCGCCATGCAGGCGCGCGTCGGGGACCTTGGCGATGGCCGACAAGGCGGCGACGTCGAGGCGCACCGCGCCGGAGCAGTCGATGGCCAGCGCGCTGCCGCCGTCGAGCAGCGTGCGCCTCCCGGAGCCGATCTCCGCGACGATGTCGGCGAACACGCAATCCACCGGTGCCGGAGCCATTGCGCGGACGCTATTCGCACGGGACTGGGACGCAACGCGGGGTTCAGACGCGCGCGCCGACCTGGCCGACCACCGGCGCCGCCCAGGGTCGGGCCTCGTCCGCGTCGAGCGTGCGCAAGGCGATGCGGCGTCCGCCGCATGCGACCGAGCCGCCCAGGCCGACGTCCGCGAAGCGCACGGACGCGCCAGCGATGTCGACGATGAGCGCGCCGTCCTCGCGGCGCAGCCGCGCCACCGGCACGTCCTGCTGTGCCGCCGGGGTGGCGGTGAGCACGTTCAGGAAGACGTCCTCGAGCGCGGGCTCGGACGGGGATATCTCGATCCGGCAGTCGGCGCCGGGGCCCGAATCGCGCCCCGGCGGATGATCGCGTCCGCCGTACCGGTACAGTCCTGGTCCACTGTGCGCGGCGACCTGGCGACGCTCCGGCAGCAGCGCCTGGGTGAACAGCCGACCCTCGCCGTTGGTCGTCACCAGCCAGCCGTCGTGCTGCTTGGGCGGCGACGGCGTCTGCAGCAGCCAGGTCTTGCGCAGGCGCGCATCGGTGGACCGGACGCGATCCAGCATCACGAAGGTGCCTGGGCGGAGGAAGACGATCTCGCGCGTGAAGCGCGCGAGCTTGCGCGGCGAGTACGCGCGCGTGCAGTCGCCGGCCAGGTAGAGGAACGCGCCCTCGTCCTGGTAGGCGAGGACCTCGGCGATGTCGCCAAGCTCCGGGTTCGCGCGCCACATCGCCAGATCGATGGCGACGCCGTTGTGCCGGAACGGCGTCCCGACCCACGGCCACGCCTGCCCGCCGTCGTTGTCGGCGACGCCGTCGTGACCCTTCATGAAGTCCGGCCAGCGCTCGTCGGGGTCGTGCACCAGCACGGTGTTGTGGGCGATCGAGCGGATGTAGTAGTTGACGTCGTGGTCGCCGCTGAAGTCGACGTAGTGGCCGCTGCGGCACGCCTGTTCGCCGCCGCGATAGATGAAGAAATGCCCGACGTCGAGGTGCTGGTGCGAGGTGAAGCGCTTCGCGCAGGAGAAGGCGAGGTAGGTGGCGTCCTCGCGCCACGACGACCGCGCGTGGATCTTGCCGGCGCCCGCGCCGTAGTGCGAGAGCGCGAAGCCGTCGAGGCCGCCGGCGGCGACGCCCGGGTCGCGCCACAGGAAGTCCTTGTACGCGTTCTCGTCGGCGCCGGCGCGCGGCGTCGCCGACTGGTACTCGGCGACCGCGCGATGCGCCGGATCGTCGCGGAAGCGCGCGACCAGGATGTCGCGGCACGCGCGCGCCTTGTCGCGTTCGCGCTCGGGCCCGAAGCGCCGGCCGTGGCCGTCGCCGAAGCACACGCCGCGACGGGAATCGCGCTCGTGCAGGCCGGGATACATCTCGAACATGCTGGCGACGGCGCGCTGGCGGTAGAACTCGGGGACGTCGGCGTAGAGGTCGACGCCCGCGCACAGCAGGGCGGCCTCGCAGAACGCCAGCCACTCGTACGTCCAGTAGTGGGTGTAGAAGCCCTCGACGAACGACCCGCCGTGGCCGGCCAGCGCCAGCGCCGGATGCGCGCTGGCGCGCAGCTCGGCGTCGAGCGCGGCCATCAGCTCCGGCGCGCGCGGGTTCTCGTGCATCGTCGCCATCCAGGCGATCCCGAAGCCCGCGTTCTTGTAGCCCCACCAGCCGTTGTGGAACGGACTCGGCTCCTCGTCGAGGTTGGCGTCGCGGGTGGCGTTCGCGTAGGCGTGGAACCGCGAGCGCTCCGCCGGCGTCCAGGCGGCGTGGCAGAGGTCGTAGACCAGCGCGCTGTCCGCGACGTCGTGGCCGAAGGTCACGTGCCCGGTTCGGATCGGCTGGTCGACGTACCACGCCAGCGCCAGGTCGACGGCGTCGCGCTGCAGGGCCGCGTCGCCCTCGATCGCGGCGACGAGCGCGAGCGAGACCAGCTTGGCGTGGCGGCTGACGGTCGCGTACGGATCATCCGGCCGGGGCTCGTCGACGCGCCCGTCGCGTGCGATCGCCGCCATGCGCCGATAGGCATCGGCGCGTTCGCGCGCCATCGTCCGCAGGCGGTCGAGCGGGCCCAGCACGCGCGGATGCGTCGTCGGGATGCGCGACCAGCGATCCGTCGTGCTCATCGCGTCGGCTTCTTCTGCGCGCCGCGATCCTTCCAGGCCTTGAAGACCTCGGCGTAGGCCTCGATCGGGTCCCAGTTGCCCTCCCAGGTGGTGTACATGGCGCCGACCACGCCCGGCTGGTCGCCGACAGCGTCGAGCCAGGTCTTCAGGCGCGCCGGATCGTCGTGCGACAGCACCTGCGGATGGCCCTCGCCGGCGAAGAACCGCACGCTGTCGACGTTGCCGTTGTTCCAGTTGACCACCCCGAGGTTCTTCGGCATCCCCTTCCACGCCTCGTGCCACGGGTGCTTGCCCTTGGCGAGGAAGAAGTGGCCGTCGTCGGAATGCCCCGGCACC
>DASPLE010000131.1:0-3432 GCA_035627695.1 Planctomycetota bacterium | reverse complement strand
CTCGGCCTGTGGCAGTCGACCCACCGCGACGACTGCGGAGCGTTCTTCGCCGGCGCCTGCCTGACGCCGGCGACCTATGGACGCGCGTACAACGCCGTGCGCGACGAGGTGTTCACCTGGCGCGACTACTACCGGCAGGTGGGCGAGGCGCTCGGCGTCCGTCCGCGCCTGGTGTCGATGCCGGCCGATTGGCTGCTGGCCCAGGCGCGTCAGCGCTTCGGCTTCCTCGCCGAGATCTCGCGTTTCCATGGCGCCTACGACGCCGGCCGCGCCAAGCGCGACGTGCCCGGGTTCCGCTGCCGCGTCGGGTTCGTCGAGGGCGCGAAGCGGACGCTGGGCGATGTCCGCCGGCGCGGCGCCTGGAAGGACAGCCGGGGCGATGCCGCGTACCAGGCGCTCGTGCAGACGGCGCTCGCGGCCGGGGTCGAGCCGGTCGAGGCCTGAGGGGCGCCCGCCCGGCGGGATGCGCTGGCGCTACTTCTTGGCTTCGCTCTTGGGATCGGTGCCGCCGCCGCTGCGTCGCGCCGCCTCATCGACCAGGGTCAGGAATCGGGGCTGGGCTTCCTCGGGCAGATGCGCTACCGCCGCCAGATCGAAGAAACGCTGGCGATCGACGCCGGTCAGATCGAGGACGTTCGCCCATGTCGCCATCTCGCCGAGGGGCGGCGTCTTCTTACCTTCGCGGATCTGCTGGACCCATCCCGCCGGCTTGCCGACCCGGCGGCAGAATTCGGCCTGATGGAGGCCAAGCTTCTCCCAACGTTCCTTCATGAACTGACCGAAGGCTGAAGGCATGATCTGATCCGGTGTCTCGTGTGCGGTTGACGTTCGCGTAGTCGCTAGAGTGGGTTAAACCCAACCGCATCGGTCGGCAATGCGCCTGGCGTTCCACAGATTTGTACGAGACGACTAGTTTAGAGGCGAGCCTCGGCGAGTTGCGCAGCAACTCGCGACACGCGGGATCGGAAACCCGACAACGGTCGAAAAAACGCCTGTCGGATGGCTAGCGTCAGCCCGTTCCATCCCCGTACGCGGTCATGGGCGGACACGCGCAGATCAAGTTCCTATCGCCATAGGCGTTATCGATCCGCGCCGCCGCGGGCCAGAACTTGCGCGACCGGGTCCACTCACCGGGGAAGGCGGCCTGCTCGCGGCCATAGCCGTGGTTCCAGATGTCGCCGCAGACCTGCTCGGCGGTGTGCGGCGCGTGCTTCAGCGGGTTGTCGGCGCGGTCGCTGCGCCCCTCGACCACCGCGACGATCTCGCCGTGGATGGCGATCATCGCCGCGCAGAAGCGGTCCAGCTCCTCCTTCGATTCGCTCTCGGTCGGTTCGATCATCATCGTTCCCGGAACCGGGAAGCTCATGGTCGGCGCGTGGAAACCGAAATCGATGAGCCGCTTCGCGACATCCTCGACCTCGATGCCGTGCGCCTTGAAGCCGCGCAGGTCGACGATGCATTCATGCGCCACCAGGCCCGAACGGCCTCGGTAGAGCACCGGGTAATGCGGCGCGAGGCGCTTGGCGATGTAGTTGGCGTTGAGCAGCGCGACCTGCGTCGCCCGCGTCAGCCCCGCCTGTCCCATGAGCGCGATGTAGGCCCACGAGATGGTCAGGATGCTGGCGCTGCCGAAGTCGGACGACGAGACGCACCCGCCGCCGCGAAGCTGATCCTCGCCGCGGTGGCTGCCGGGCAGGTGGGGGGCGAGGTGGCTCGCGACCGCGATCGGCCCCATGCCCGGTCCGCCGCCGCCGTGCGGGATGCAGAAGGTCTTGTGCAGGTTGAGGTGGCAGACGTCGGCGCCGCACGCGCCCGGGCTCGTCAGCCCGACCTGCGCGTTCATGTTCGCGCCGTCCATGTAGACCTGCCCGCCGGCATCGTGCACGGCGCGGCACGCGTCGACGATGCCCTCCTCGAACACGCCGTGCGTCGACGGGTAGGTCACCATCAGGCAGCACAGCGCATCGCGGTGCTGCTGCGACTTGGCGCGCAGGTCGGCCAGGTCGATGTTGCCCGACGCGTCGCAGGCCACCGGCACGACCCGCAGCCCGGCCATGCTCGCGGTCGCCGGATTGGTGCCGTGGGCGGACGTCGGGATCAGGCAGACGTCGCGGTGCTGCTGGCCGAGCGCCCGCTGGTAGCCGCGGATCGCGAGCAGCCCGGCGTACTCGCCCTGCGAACCGGCGTTGGGCTGCAGCGACACCGCGCTCAGGCCGGTGATCTCGGCCAGCCAGGCCTCGAGCTGGCGCGCGATCTCGGCGTACCCGGCGACGTCCTCGGCCGGCGCCGCCGGGTGCAGGTTGGCGATGCCCGGCCACGACAGGGCCATCATCTCGCTCGTCGCGTTGAGCTTCATCGTGCACGAGCCGAGGGCGATCATGCTGTGGGTCAGCGACAGGTCGCGCGACTCGAGCCGCTTGAGGTAGCGCAGCATCGCGGTCTCGCTGCGATGGCGGTGGAAGACCGGGTTGGCCAGGTACGCGTCCGTGCGCGCCGCGCCGAAGCGCGGCTTGGCGCCGGCGAGATCGGCGATCGACGGCGCCGCCCGGTCCCCCGCGAACGCCGCCAGGAGATCGGCGACGTCCGCCTCGCCGACGGTCTCGTCGAGCGCGACGCCGATCGCGCCGGCGCCGAGGTCGCGCAGGCGGATGCCGCGCTTCGCCGCCGCCGCCATGATCGCCCCCGAGCGCGCGCCGCACTCGACGCGCACCGTGTCGAAGAACGCGTGGTCGGAGACGCGCAGTCCCAGCCGCGCGCAGCCGTCGGCGAACACGCACGCCGCGTGGTGGACGCGACGCGCGATCGCCGCCAGTCCCTGCGGCCCGTGGTAGACCGCGTACATCGCCGCCATGTTGGCGAGCAGCGCCTGCGCGGTGCAGATGTTCGACGTCGCCTTCTCGCGGCGGATGTGCTGCTCGCGCGTCTGCAGCGCCAGGCGCAGCGCCGGCTGGCCGCGCGCGTCGCGGCTGATGCCGACGATCCGGCCCGGGATCAGGCGCTTGAACTCGTCGCGCACCGCGAAGAACGCCGCGTGCGGTCCGCCGAAGCCGAGGGGGACGCCGAAGCGCTGGCTGTTGCCCAGCGCGATGTCGGCGCCGAACGATGCCGGCGAGGGGATCAGCGTCAGCGCGAGGAGATCGGTCGCCGCGATCAGCAGCGCCCCGGCGGCGTGCAGCTTCTCGCCGAGGGCGCGATGATCGCCGATCGCGCCGACGGTGTCCGGGTACTGCACGAGCGCCGCGATGGTCGTCGCGTCGGGCGCGAACGCGCGTTCATCGCCCACCGCGACGACGATGCCCAGCGGTTCGGCGCGCGTGCGCAGCACGGCGATGGTCTGCGGATGGCAGCGGTCGGAGACCAGGATCGTCGCGCCGCGCTCGCGCCCGGTGTGCGCGGCGGCGAGCGTCATCGCCTCGGCCGCGGCGGTGCCTT
>DASPLE010000130.1:0-36681 GCA_035627695.1 Planctomycetota bacterium | reverse complement strand
GAACGCGTCGACCTTGCCGTCGACGCTGGCGTAGCCGCGACCGGGGGCGAGCCCGCGCTCGACCAGCTCCTCGGCCTCGGCGTCGGTCAGGATCATCTGCTGGGCGGTGACGGTCTTGCCGACCAGGTCCTGGGCCCAGCGCTGATCGTCCCGGTACTTCTCGAACCGGCTGTTGGCGAGGTCCTGCAGCTTCTGCATGCCCTCGACGATCTTGGAGGTCTCCTGCGGCTCGAACGGGTCCTGCTGGGACAGTTCGGAGAGCATGATCTTCATGAAATCGGCCTCGCGGAAGACCTTCTGCTGGTCGACCGCCGTTGCCGCGCCCGCCGCGCCGATGCTGCTGATGGCCATGTCGGGACCCCTCGCCAGGTCGCTAACGCAACGCCCGTGCCGTCGCCGGCGCAACGATCGGCGAGGCCGGCGCTCGCTCGGCGGTCGGCGGCGGGCGCCGGAGCGCGGGCCAACGCCTCCGACCGCCCGTTCCCATCCATGCACGATTGCGGTCGGATCGCCCGAACACGATCAGGCTTGCGGCCTTGAGTCGTCACCAGGGCCGCGGCAGCATGCGCCGGCAATGATCCAGGGGCTGATCAGCGACATCCATGGCAATCTCTCCGCCTTGAAGGCGGTGATCGCCGACATGGAGGCCAACGGCGCCGAACGGATCATCTGTCTCGGCGACGTCGTCGGCTACGGTCCCTATCCCGGCGAATGCCTCGACCTGGTGCGCCGCTGCGGCGCGGTGCTGATGGGCAACCACGAGGAGGCGCTGATCTACGGCGCCGAGAACTTCAATCCGCGCGCCAAGCGCGCGATCGACTGGACGCGCGAGTACCTCAAGACCTCCGGCGACGAGCCGACGCGCAAGAGCCGCTGGCAGATCCTGCAGAACCTCCAGCTGCACGCGCAGGACGGCCACTTCCTCTTCACCCACGCCAGCCCGCGCCAGCCGACGCGCGAGTACGTCATGCCGCGCGACTGCAAGAACACGCAGAAGATGACCGAGATCTTCGCCCTGATCCCGCACGTCTGCTTCGTCGGCCACACCCACATCCCCGGCGTGTTCCTCGAGGACCAGTCGTTCACGCCGCCGCCCGAGCTGTGGGCCAACACCTACTTCGTCGAGCCCGACGAGAAGGCGCTGGTCAACATCGGCTCGGTCGGCCAGCCGCGCGATGGCGACGTGCGTTCGTGCTACTGCCTGCTCGACGATGATCCGGGCGCGCCGCGCGTGGTCTTCCGCCGCGTCGAGTACGAGGTCGAGGACACCGCGTCGGCGATCGAGGCGAATCCGTACCTCGACAATTATCTCGCCGAACGCCTGCGGCTCGGCCGGTAGGCGAGCTTCGAGCTTCGAGCTTCGAGCTTCGAGCTTCGAGCTTCGAGCTCCGAGCTCCGAGCTTCGCGCATCGCGCCTCCACCCACGGTCTTCCAGCTGCGGGCCCGCCCCGACGCGATCCGGCTTCGCGCTTCCCCAGTGGTCGCCAGCGCAACCGCATCTAGCTTCTGTCGCAGCCGATGACCGACCGCACGCCCCAAGACGTCCTGCGCGACTGGCTGCCGCACGCGCTGATGCTGTCGCTGCTCGCCTTGTCCGGCTGGCTGCTGGCGCGGGTGTTCGCGCCGATCAGCGACCCGGTCC
Organism: Planctomycetota bacterium; assembly: GCA_035627695.1. Lineage (GTDB taxonomy): Bacteria > Planctomycetota > UBA11346 > UBA11346 > UBA11346 > DASPLE01. The sequence goes on along the minus strand of DASPLE010000130.1, from coordinate 35,039 downwards.
TGCTCGCGGCGGCGCTGGCGGCGCTGACGTATCCGATCCTGTTCGAACCGCTGAACCACCTCGCGCGCCGTCGCCTGACCTTCCTCGACGACGCCTGGCGTCGTTCGGTGGTCGCCGCCATCGCCACCCTGGCGTTCATCCTCATCCTGGTCAGCCCGCTGGTGCTGATGCTCCTGACCACGCTCGATCGTCCCGGCGACGCGTTCACCGTGCTGTACGGGCTGGCGCGGCGCGACCCGGAGCGCATCCAGCAGGTCGCCGTCATGGGCGAGGAACGCGTCCAGGCGATGCTGGCGCTGTATCCGAAGATCCCGCTGCAGCCGGGCGAGGTGCGGGCATTCCTCGAGCGGCAGCTGACGCGCTCGGATGTGGGGCGCACGTTCCTCGACTTCCTCCTGCACGGCACCGGCGGGTTCATCGCCCAGCTGGTCCTCGCGCTGACCTCGCTGTTCTACTTCTACGATTTCGGGCCGCGCGTCGTGCGTTCGCTGCTGGCGTACACGCCGCTGACGCCCCATCAGCGCGTGCTCCTGCGACGGCGTTTCCAGTCGGCGACCTATCGCGTCATGACCGACACCCTCGGCACCGCTCTGATCAAGGGTCTGTGCATGGGCGCGATCGCCTGGATCATCGCCGACTCCAACTTCTTCATCGTCGCCGCGGTGACGACCTTCATCAGCCTGCTGCCGGTGATCGGCTTCACCTTCGTGTGGCTGCCGCTGGCGAGCCTGCTGTGGGCGCAGCAGCAGCGCGTCGACGCGATCTGCCTGGCGATCGCCGCCGTCGCCGCGTCGTGGCTGGTCGACCATCTCGGCGAACGGCTGACCCACAGCCTCGACCACCGCCGCACCGTCTGGCTGAGCTTCCTGCTCTTCCTCAGCCTGATCGGCGGCCTCATCGCGTTCGGTGCCAAGGGTTTCGTCGTCGGACCCATGGCGGTGGTCTTCGTGGTCGTGCTGGGCAGCTTCTGGCTGCCGCTGTACGGCATCGGCGACGTCCAGGAGACCGCGACCGTGCAGGCCAGCGAGCAACCACGCGCTTGACCGACGAAGCGGAACTCCCCACCATGACCCAGTCCATTCCCGGCCGCCATGGCGTGGCAGTGATGACACGGCAAGGCATGTCGCGACCGACAGTTGCATGACGACCGTTGCATGATCGACGACAACCGGACCCAGCCCGCCCGCGATGACTGACAAACGCCACCAGAGCGGTCGGCACCAGAGCCAGAGCGGTGGTCATTCGACCAGCGGTGGCCGGTCGCGGCGTACGACCACCGGCCTGCGCGCCGCCACGGATCTGTCGGCGACGGTCAAGGAGCACCTGGCCGGCGACGCCCGCTGGGGCCACTTCTCGCAGGGCGGCGCCTGGATCTGTCCGTACTGCCTGTCGGCCGTGCGCGGTCATGACGAGACCCGCGCCGCGCTCGTGCGCGCGATCGAAGGCCATCTCGGCCGCCGCTGCACCGCCTACCGCGAGGGCAACGGCTCGCCGCAGCCCGACGAGATCATCGCCGCCAAGCGCAGCCACGAGGACATCGCCTACTTCGCCCTGACCAATCCCGCGTGGCAGGTCTTCGACCACGAGGGCTTCTGGTACAGCCCGTGCAGCCTGACGCGGGTGCCGACGGTGCGCATCGCCAATGGCCGCTTCGACAGCTTCACGATCCAGAACATGGTCGCGCACCTCAATGAATGCCGGCAGTACCTCGCCGGCGTCGTGCATCCGGTCGAAGCGGTGCAGCGCGCGCGCGACCAGGCGCTGCGCGCGGTCAACCTGACGACCAACCTCCGCCAGCTGATCCAGTTCCCGCTGTGGCGGTACGCCGACCAGACCGGCCACTGGGTCTGCCCGTTCTGCCTCGGCCACGTCGACCACGTGCTGCTGACGTCGGCCGACGACTGGGCGGCCGCGCCGGAGCAGATGGCCGCGCACCTCGCGTTCGCCTGCGCCGCCTACGTGCCCGAGCGTCCGGAGCCGAAGAGCGAAGCGCAGGTCCAGCTCGCCGCCGGCGGCGAGGTCACCGCCGCCCCCGGCACGCGCCGCACGTCGGCGCATACCATGCCGCTGCCCGCGGGCGGGCGCGACCCGTCCGGCCGCGTCGTCACGCCGGTCACCGGAGGCACCCGTGTCGCGCCGCGCGTCGGCGGCACCAGCGGCGCCAATCCGATCGCGCCGCGCGTCGGCGGCACCAGCGGCGCGAACCCCATCCCGGCGCGCGGCGGCTCCGGCGCCAACCCCATCCCCGCGCGTGGCGGCTCCGGCGCCGCCGCGATCCCGCCGGTGGCGCGCCCGGTGAGCGGCAGCAGCCAGGTCGTCCCCACCTCGCCCACCGTCCCCACGCCGGCGATCGTCGGCGGGCGCGGATCCGGCGCGCACGGCACCAGCGGCGCGCAGGGCATCAGCGGCAGCTCGCGCATCGCCATGCCGGTCGGCCAACCGACCGCCCGGGTCGAGCAGCCCGAGCAGGGCCAGCCGCCCGAGGGCGACGCCCCGGCGCTGGACTGGATGGACGTCGTCGAGAGCGACCAGGAAGGCACGCCGACGCAGGGCCACGACACCGAGCGCATGCGCGCGCGCGACGTGCAGAAGGGACTGCTGACCAACGCGCCCGAGCTCGAAGGCTTCCGCTTCGCCACGCGCTTCGAGGCCTGCCACGACGTCAGCGGCGACTTCTACGAGTTCATCCGCCTGCCCGACGGCCGCATCGGCTTCGCCCAGGGCGACGTCAGCGGCCACGGCCTGCACGCGGGCCTGATCATGTCGATGGCCAAGAAGACCCTGGCGATCTTCGCCGAGGCCGGCAATTCGCCGACCGACACCCTATCGAAGGTCAACGACAGCCTCGCCAGCGACCTGGGCGGCAAGATCTTCATCTCGATGGTCTACGCCATCCTCGACCCGCACGACCGGACGATCACCTGGGGCCGCGCCGGTCACAACCCGATCATCCGGTTCAATATCAACACGGGTACGTTGACCGAGATCAAGCCCAAGGGCATGGTGGTCGGCATGAAGGCCGGCCAGCTGTTCCGCAGGGCGAGCGAGAACGAGGTCACCCAGGTCGACTCCGGCGACGTCTTCCTGATCTACACCGACGGCATCACCGAGACCATGAACCGGCAGCAGGTCGAGTACGGCACCGACCTGCTCAACGAGGTCATCCGCAAGCACGCCGCCGCCGGTCCCGAGCTGCTGCTCGACCGGATCATGGAGAGCGTCCGCCAGTTCCGCGGCGGCACCTCGGTCGAGGACGATCTCACGCTGCTCGTCCTGGCGGTCGAGTGACCGCGATGGATGCGCCGAACCAATCCGGGAAGCACGCGGGACAGCCACCGGGGCACAAGGCCCTGCGCCTGCAGATGGCGGCGCTGACCCACAAGGGCCGGGTGCGCGACCACAACGAGGACTCGCTGTACTACGACCTGCGCGAGCGCCTGATGATCGTCTGCGACGGCATGGGCGGCCACGCCGGCGGCCACGTCGCCAGCGAGCTCGGCGTCCAGGTCGTCTCGCACTCGCTGCGCCAGCTCAAGCCCGGCGACTGGACCGACGAGGAGCGCGTCGTCGAGGGCATGAAGCTGGCGATCTTCGGCGCCAACGACCACATCCTCAGCCGCGCGCGCGTCGACCCGGCGCTCGGCGACATGGGCACGACGATCTGCGCCTGCGCCTTCATGGGCGACAAGGTCATCACCGCCAACGTCGGCGACAGCCGGATCTACCGCATCGCCGGCGGCAAGATCGAGCAGATCAGCCAGGACCACAGCCTGGTCGCCGAGCGCATCCGCAACGGCCAGCTCGATCCGGATTCGTTCGAGGCGACGCTGCTCGGCAACATCGTGACGCGCGCGCTGGGCATGGACGAGATCACCGTCGACATCACGGTCGAGGACCTGGTCACCGGCGACGTCTTCCTGCTCTGCAGCGACGGCCTGACCGACATGATCGAGGACCCCGAGCTGCTCGCCGTGGTCGACGGCGCGTCCGACCTGCAGCAGGCCGCGCTCGAGCTGGTCGAGCTCGCGAACCAGCGCGGCGGGATCGACAACATCACGGTGGCGCTGACCCGGGCGGAGTAGCCGCGGCGGTCGACCGAGGCTCGAAGCCCGACGCTCGAAGCTGCGAAGCCCGAAGCCCGCATGCTGGCGAGGACGCGGAGTCCGACGACAACGCCACCATGTTCTCGCTCACCGCCTCGAACTCCGCGCTGCTGGTCATCGACGTCCAGGAGCGCTTCCAGCCGTCGATCCCGGCGATCGCGCCGGATCAGCCGTGCGGCCGCAACTGCCGCATCCTGATCGAGGCCGCGCGCCTGCTGCAGGTGCCGGTCGCGCTCAGCGAGCAGTACGTCAGGGGGCTGGGTCCGACGTTGCCGCACCTGATCGCCGCCGCGGGCGATGCGCCGCGCCTGGAGAAGACCCATTTCAGCTGCGGCGACGACGCGGCGCTCGCCGCGCACATCGCGGGTCTCGGTCGCGGCCACGTCGTGCTCGCCGGGATCGAGGCGCACGTCTGCGTGCTCGCCACCGTCGCCGATCTGCTCGCGCGCGGGCTGCGCGTGATCGTCGCCGGCGACGCGGTCGCCAGCCGGCGCGACGAGAGCCGCGTCATGGCGCTCGACGCGATGCGCGACCTCGGGGCGCTGGTCGTGCCGACGGAATCGATCGTCTTCCGCTGGCAGCGGCAGTCGGGGGTCGGCTGCTTCAAGCAGGTCGCGGCGCTGGTGAAGTGAGGCCTGGGCAGCCGCGGGCGCGTGCCGCGACGACCCGCCGGCACGCCGGCGCCCCAGGCCGGTCGGGACGCCCGGTAATGTGGCACGACGCGCGGACATCAGGGGTCGGAGGTCCCGATGCGCCAGCTCGCCTCGATCTGCCTGGCGCTGGGCGCCGGCTCGGCCTGCGCCGCGGAATGGCACGTGGCGCCGGACGGGCGCGCCGGCGGCGCCGGGACGCTGGCCGATCCGTGGGATCTGACCAGCGCGCTCGCGCCGCCGGAGGGGCGGGTGGAACCCGGCGACACGATCTGGCTGCACGGCGGGACCTATCGCGGCTGCTACCGGAGCGTCCTGCGCGGCACCTCCATGCGGCCGATCGTCGTCCGGGCCTTCGCGGGCGAACGACCGGTGATCGACGCGACGCGCGCCGGCCAGGCGGCGAACAACGTCACCGGCCTGCGCGTCGAGGTGGAGGGCGGCTGGACGTGGTACTGGGGCATCGAGATCACCAACAGCGACACCAGCCGTCGCGTCCTCGCCGTGCCCGATCCCGGCGGCGACGAATCCAACCGATCGGACCGCCGCGGCAACAGCATCGACATCTGGGCGCCGGGCACGCGCCTGATCAACTGCGTGATCCGCGACACCGGCCAGGGTCCGGGCGTGTGGTCGCAGGCGCCGGATGCGGAGCTCTCCGGCAACCTCATCGCCAACAACGGCTGGCAGGGTCCGGAGCGGCGCGCCGGACACGCGATCTACGCGCAGAACGAGCTCGGCGGCAAGCGCTTCGACGACAACCTGTGCTTCAACCAGTTCGGCTACGGGATCCACGCCTACGGCTCGGAGCAGGCGTTCCTGAACAACCTGGCCTTCACCGGCAACGTCGTGGCGAACAACTCCTTCCTCATCGGCGGCGGCCAGCCGATCCGCGATCTGCTGCTCGAGGAGAACTGCTTCTACGGCGCCGCCGGCACCGTCCAGCTCGGCTATTCCGACGCGCTCAACGACGGGCTGGTCGCGCGCGGCAACCGCTTCATGGCCGGGTTGCGCCTGCGCTTCTGGGAAGGCGCGGTGGTGAGCGGCAACCAGCTGTGGGATCCGGTCCAGGATGGCCAATCGAAGATCGTCGGCCTGGCGCTGGCACCGGGGCAGGTGCCCCGCGACTACGCCTTCACCGGCAACCGCTACGTCGCCGCCAGCGCCGACGGCTACGATTTCTACATCTCGCCTTCGCCGCCGTACGACATCCTGCGCTTCGCCGACTGGCGGGCGCTGGGCCTCGATGCGGGGTCGACCGTCGCCGCGACGCCGTCGCGCCGCCCCGAGGCCAACGAGGTCATCGTGCGCGCGAACCGCTACGAAAGCGGGCGGGCGCATGTCGTGGTCTACAACTGGCGGCGGTTGGACTCCGTCGCCGTCGATCTCGCCACCGCCGGATTCGCGGCGGGCGATGCGTACGAGCTGCGCAACGCGCAGGACTACGACGGCGACGTGTCGACCGGGACGCTGACGTCGACGATGCTGGAGATCACCATGACCGGGCGCACGACGGCACGGCCGATCGGCTTCAGCGAGCGGCTCTATGCCGACACCTTCCCCGAGTTCGGGACCTTCCTCGTGCGCCGCACGGCGTCGGGAGGCGGCGCGACCGGCGCGGGCACGAGCGGCGGAAGCACGACCGGCGCGCCGGGCGGCGGCACGACCGGCGGCGACGCCTCCGCCGGGAGCACGACGGGCTCCGGTGGCGGTTCGGACGGCGGGGGCGGCGGTTGCGGGCGCGGCGCGGGCGGCGGCGCCATCGCCATGGCGGCGGCGCTGTGCGTGTGCCTGCGCCGGCGCGCGTCGCACGCCCGCTGAGCCGGCCTCAGCCGTCGCGCAGCGCCGTCGACCCGGGCGGCGGCGCGAGGAACAATCCCGGTTCGTACGCGCGCAGGCTCGTCGATCGGCCGTCGTCGCCGATGATGACGTGGTCGGCCAGCGCGACGTCGAGCAGCCGGCCGGCGGTGGCCAGGCGCAGGGTGATCTGGCGGTCGGCGTGCGACGGCGTGGCGTCGCCGCTCGGATGGTTGTGCACCGCGATCACCGAGGTCGCCCCGGCGGCGAGCGCGAGGCGGAAGAACGCGCGCGGGCCGGCGTCGGTGCCGTCGACGTCGCCGCGGCTGACCACGCGCGGCTCGCCGATCAGGCGCGCGTGCGGGTCGAGCGGCAGGCACCACAGCTCCTCGTGGCGCAGGCCGACGAGGTCGGGCGCGAGGATGGCGTAGACGTCCTTCAGGCAGCGCAGCGGCGGACGTTCACGGCGGCGCGCGCGCGCCAGGCGCCGGCCGATCTCGAAGGCGCCGGCGAGCTCGGCGGCCTTGGCGGGGCCCATGCCGCGCTCGTCGGCGAGCGCGGCGATGTCGCAGCTCGACAGCCCGACGATGCCGTCGTGCAGCGTCAGCAGGCGCTCGGCGAGCGCGAGGACGCCGAGCTCGGCGCTGCCGGTGCGCAGGAGGAGCGCGACCAGCTCGGCGTCCGACAGCGCGCCGATGCCGCTGGCCAGCGCCTTCTCGCGCGGCCGTTCGCTCGCCGTCAGGCTGCCGAGCCGCGGCGGCGCGTCGTCGTCGAGCCGGCGCCGGTAGGCGTCGCGCGCCGACGCGCTCCACCCGGCATCGCCGATCTCGCCGGCCTGGCGCAGGCGCCGGACGAAGTCGATCGCCTCGTAGCGCGGCACGCCCGCCGCGCAGACGTCGTCGGCGGTCGGCGCGGCGTGACCGAGCGCGGCGCCCAGGAAGCGCCTGGTGGCCAGTGGGCGCAGGGTCAGCGATGCGGCGAGGGCGAGGTCCATGCCGGCAACGCTAATCGCGGCGACCAGGGCGGAATCCTGTCAGCGCGTGATCGCGTGCGCCGCCGCCGACGAGCGCCGCTCGAATCGAGCGCTGCGCGCGGCGACGGGCGGCGATACGCTCAGGCCATGGGCGAGTCCCGCTTTCCGCTCGCGCGCAGCGCCGAGCTCGACCGCGCGCCGATCCGCGTCGCCCTCGGCCGCTGGCGCGCCGAGATCATCGGCTGGGGCCACATCGCCACGCCGCGCTGGCGCAACTACCTCCACGCGCACGGCTTCTACGAGATCTGCTACGCGTTCGCCGGACGTGGCACCTTCCGCCTGCTCGGTGTCGACCATACGGTCGGCGCCGGCCAGGTGTTCATCGCCCGGCCGCGCCAGGAGCACGAGATCATCGCCGATCGGCGCGATACCCTCGGCATCTGCTTCTGGTCGTTCACGCTGGTGCGCGATCCGCGCGGCGAAGCGGATCCGGCGGTCGATCGGCTGCTCGACGCGTTCGTCGACGGCGACGGCTGCGTCGGCGATCGCGTCCCCGGGATGGAGGCGACGATCCGGCTGATGACCGAGGAGATCGCGCGCGCCGAAGCCGGGCACGCGACGGCGATCGCCGGGCTCGCGCGCAAGCTGCTGCTCGACACCATGCGCGCGTCGTTCGCGACGCCGCTGGCGGTCGACTCCCTCGAGCCGACCGGACGCGCCCACGACGCGTCGCGCCTGGTCGAGGCGGCGCGCCGCTACGTGCGCGACAACCTCGCCCGCGAGCTCGGCGTGCGCGACATCGCGGCCCACCTCGGGATCAGCGAGCGCCATCTCGCGCGCCGGTTCGACCGCGCGCTCGGGCAATCGCCGATGGCGATGGTCATCGACGAGCGCATCGCGAGCGCCCAGCAGCTGCTGCTCGATCCGGCGCTGAGCGTCAAGGAGATCGCGGCGCGGGTCGGCTACGCCGACGTGCGCTACTTCACCACCGCGTTCCGCCGCCGCACCGGCTACCCGCCGGCGACCTGGCGGCTCGGCGGCGGATCGCTGCTCACCGCCAAGCGCCGCCGCTTCCCGGGATTCGACCAGGGCGCGGCGCACCTGCAGCGGCGGCAGGACGCCATGGACACGCGCGTCGCGCGTTGGCGGCGGTCGGCGCGTGGCCGGAAATCGAACAAGGGCGGAGCAAAGGCGAAATAGGCGCGCACCGCCGGCGCGTACGCTGGAGGGAGAGGAGCGCCCATGCCCAGCGCCACGACGTCCGCCACCCGCGCCCAGCCCGCCAACCGCCACCTGACCGCCGAGCAGGTCGCCTTCTACCACGAGCACGGCTGGCTGCGCATCCCGCAGGTCTTCAGCGACGCCGAGATGGCGGCGCTCGATCGCGAGCTCGACCAGCTCATCGACCAGTGGGCGAGCGCCGAGCACGGCTGGACCGGTCCCTGGCGCACGGTCTACATGGACGCCGACCTCGAGAAGAAGTCGAAGCTGGTCGCGATGCACGATCTCCAGCTCTATTCGCAGGCGTGGGCGCGGGCGGTGCAGCAGCAGCGCCTCTGCGACGCGATGGCCGACCTCCTCGGGCCGAACGTCGAGCTGCACCACTCGACGCTGCACGCCAAGCCGCCGGAGACCGGCCACCCGTTCCCGATGCACCAGGACTGGGCGTTCTACCAGCACGCCGACGGCCGCTACGTCGACGTGCTGGTGCACCTCGACGACACCAGCCATGAGAACGGCGAGATCCGCTTCCTCGACGGGTCGCACAAGCTGGGCGCGCTCGAGCACGTCACCAGCTTCCCCGACGGCACGCCGTGCACCCCGCACCTGCCGACCGACCGATGGAACCTCGCCGACACGGTCGCGGCGCCGGCGAAACGCGGCGACGTCGTGGTGTTCAACATCCACACCATCCACGGCTCGCACGTCAACCGCACCGACCGCGTCCGTCGCCTGGTGCGCATCGGCTACCGCGATCCGGAGAACGGGCAGAGCGGCGGCCAGTCGATCGGCCGGCTGGGCCCGATGGTGCGCGGCATGCGCGTGAAGGCGCGCTTCGGCACCATCACGCAGGGCGAGGAGTAGCGCGAAGCGGTATCGCGGGGCGCTGGCGCGCCGATTGTCGCAGCCTGCTAGCGCGACAGCTCGATGCGCCACAGCCGGTACGGCTCGGTGCGCGTGTCGACGCCGTCGTTGAAGCGCGGCATGTGCTGGATCTGCGAGGCGGTGACCAGCAGCACGCGGTCGCCCTGGAACGCGATCGAGTCGGGCCACGACAGCCGCGGGTCGCGCACCACGGTCTCGACGGCCTTGGTCGTCGGATCGAAGCGCGCGATCTCGCTGGTCTCGAAGCGCGTCAGGTAGAGCTTGCCGTCGCGGCCGAACTCGATGCCGTCGTGGGCGCCGGTGTCGGCGACGCGCTCGACGGTCGCCGCCAGCGCCTCGGACGTCAGCGCCGGATCGATCAGCGACGCGGTCGGCGCGCGCCACAGCGCGTCGCCGGTCAGCGGATGCCAATACAGCCACGCGCCGTCGGGGCTCAGGGCGATGCCGTCGGCGTGGATGCGCGGCGTCGCGCCGCCGGCCAGCAGCTTCTTGCCCTCGACCTCCAGTTCGCGCCTCCCGTCCGCCTGGACCGAGGCATGCCCGTCCAAGAGCCGCCGGCTCGCGCCGCTCTCCAGCTCGACCACGACGATCGCGCCGGCGCCGCTGTCGGTGATGAAGGCGTGGCGCGAGTCCGGCGAGATGCGCACGTCGTTGAGGTAGCTGCCCGGCAGGGCGATGCTCTCGTCGAACCGGACGACCCGCCGCAGGCGGTTGTCGGCCAGGTCGATCTGCACCAGCTTCGCGCCGCCGGAGACCACGCCTTCCATCTTCGGCGAGGCCGCGTCGAGCACCCACAGCGTGCCGGCGCCATCGTAGTGGACGCTCTGGACGCAGACGAAGTGCTCGTCCGGCGCGCTGCCCGGACGCCACTCGTTCCAGGCGCGGTCGGGGAAGGGCTTGAGCGCGCCATCGGCCAGGATCTCGGCGACCGACACCGGCACGTCGTCGCGCCAGCGCGGGAAGTTGACGAAGATGCGCCCGACGGCGCAGACCGCCACGCCGGTGGGCTGCTGGTCGCCGAACTCGGCGACCTGGCTGATCACCGGGTCGGCGGCGGAGGCGTGGACGACGACGACGGCGAGCGATGCGAGCAGTTTCACGCGCAGCATGACCATTCCCTTATCCGATGACGGATCATCGCACGGCGCGACCTCCGGCAACGCCACCGCCCGGCCAGCTTCAACCGTCAGCCATCGTCGAGGCCGGCGCGGTCGAGTTCCAGCTGCAGCTCGGCGTACGCCTTGTCGTCGATGCGGCCATCGTCGCGCAGGCGCAGGAGTTCCGCCGCCTGGGCGGCGCGCACCGCCGAGCGGACGTCGCGCGAGACCTGCAGGCGCTGGTGCGCCAGGTCGCGCTCGGCCGCGTCCTCGTCGCGCAGGCTGGCGAGCCGATCGACCATGGCGGTGCGCAGGTGGTGCACGGCGATCGGGCAGGCGACCTCGCTGCAGAACGCGTCGAGGCGGGCGATGCCCGCGCCCAGCACCGCCTCGCGCGCGGCGCGCACCTCGGCCTCGCCGTCGTCGCCGCTGGCGGTCAGCCCGAGCCAGCGGATCAGCGGCGCGAGCGTCGCGCCCTGGACGAGCAGCGTGGCGGCGATGACCACCACCGTGGCGAACACGACGACGTCGCGGCCCGGGAAGGGCGTGCCGTCCGCGCTGGCGCGTGGCAGGGCGAGCGCGGCGGCGAGCGAGACCACGCCGCGCATGCCCGCCCAGGCGCAGACCGTCACCCCCTGCCACGGCGGCGCCCCGCCTTCGATCGCGCGCAGGCGTCGGCTGAGCATCAGCGGCAGGTAGGCGGCCGGGAACATCCAGGCGATGCGCGTCACGATCACCGTCGCCGCCACCGCCAGCGCCGCGGCCAACGCCCAGCCGGCGTCGGGCAGGCCGCGCAGCAGCCCGGGCGCCTCGAGGCCGATGAACACGAACGACACGCCGTTGAGCAGGAACGTCACCAGGTCCCACGCCTGGTAGAGGCCGACCCGGCTGGCGGCGGGGACGTGGTGCATGCGCCAGGAGACCAGGAAGCCGGCGACGACCACCGCCAGGACCGCCGAGGCGTGCAGCTCGACCGCGATCCAGGTCGCCAGGTACGGCGACAGCAGCGACACCGCGAACAGCACCTGCGTTCCCGACAGCCAGCGGTTGAGCGCGGCGAACACGAGGCCCGTGCCCAGGCCGATCGCGACGCCGCCGCCCGCCACCCAGGCGAACGTGGCGGCGATCTCGCCGGCCGAGAACAGGCCGCTCATGGTCACGGCGACCGCGATCTGCACGCCGACCAGGCCGGTGGCGTCGTTGACCAGGCTCTCGCCACCCAGGATCGCGGCGAGCCGCCGCGGCACGCGCAGGCGTTCGAGCACCGCGTGCGCGGCGACGGTGTCGGTCGGCGAGACGATGGCGCCGAGCGCGAAGCACACCGCCCACGGCAGGTCCGGGAAGAAGGCGTGCGCGACCAGGCCGACGGCGAGCGTGGTCGCGGCGACCAGGCCGATCGCCAGCATGAGGATCGGCCGCAGCCAACGCCGGAAGTCGCGCCACGACGAATGGAACGCGTCGGAATACAGCAGCGGCGGCAGGAACAGCAGCAGGACCAGCTCCGGATCGAGCGGCACGCGCGGCAGCCCCGGCACCTGCGAGAGCCCCAGCCCGGCGAGGACCAGCAGGATCGGCTGCGGCAGGCGCAGGCGCGGCGCGGCCACCGTCACCGCGACCAGCACGGCCAGCAGCGCGATGATGACGGTGAGCGCGGAGTGCATGGCGGTCGTCGCCGAGCCGCCGGGCCCTAGCGCCGCGTCGCCGCCATGACCAGCAGCGCGGCCAGCCAGGCGACGGCCACCAGGCCGAGCAGGATCCACAGCATCAGGCGGCGGCGCTGGGTGTTCGGCAGGGTCGCGCTGGCGGCTTCCGCTTCGGCGAGGGCGGCGTTGGCCGCGACCAGGTCGCCACGCACCGCGGCCTCGGCGGCGTCGACGTCGCCGCCCGCGAGCCGGGCCTCGGCGCGCGCCGCGGCCTCGCCGGCGGTGGCGGCGCAGCGTTCGATGCGCGCGGCCACGGCGGCCGTCGCGGCATCGCGTTGCGCCGGCAGCGCGGCGATCAGTTCATGGCATTGCTGCGCCGCGCGCAGGCAGGCGAGCGCGTCGGCGTGGATCCGCCCCAGGCGGGCCTGGCGCTCGGCGACGGCGCGCGCCGCGGCGACCGGCGTGTCGGACGGGACCATCGGCGGGGGCGGCGGTTCGAAACGCGGCCCGTCCGGCAGGTCGACCGGCAGCTTCAGGCGCTTGACGATGGCGACGCCCGCGACCAGCACCCCGCCGAACACGGCGACGGCGCCGACCACGCCGAACATGACCGCCATGGCCATCGACACCGCCGCGGAGGGATCGGCTGCGGGCATGGCCGCGAGGCTATGCCGCGGCGCGCGCCATGCATCAGGCGCCGGCGCGCGCGCTTGTCCCTCCGGCCACCCGGCGTATCCCAAGGACCGCCGAGGAACCGCCATGACCGTGAACGTCCGCATCCCGAGCGTCCTGCGCAATCTCACCGCCGGGCAGGAGACCATCGCGGTCGCGGCGCAGACCGTCGACGAGGCGATCAACGCGCTCGAGGCCCGGCATCCCGGCATCAAGGCGCGGCTGTGCGACGACGCCGGCAAGCTGCGCCGCTTCGTCAACGTCTTCGTCGCCGAGGAGGACATCCGCTTCCTCGACGGCCAGCGCACGGCGGTGAAGGACGGCGACCTGATCGACATCGTGCCGGCGATCGCCGGCGGCTGCGGCCGGGCGCCGGCCATCGGCGGCGCGGCCCGCGCCGCGGGCTGATGGACGTCGCGGCGATCGGCGCGCTCAAGCTCGACCTGACCAACCACGGCGTCCGGCTCGGCGACGACCTCGTCGCCGGCGGCTTCGCGCTGGCGTTCGCCGGCGACGGCGGCAATCCCGGCGCCGAAGGCCTCGACCTGATCCTGCCCGGCGACTGGTGGGTGAACGTCAGCGTCGCGCCCGGGTACGCCCGCACCTCGCCCTACACCCTGACCCTGGCGTACGAGCACCTGGTCCTGCGCCACCGCGCGCGCGGCGACATCCCGGTGCGGGTGCCGGACACCGTCCGCTTCCGCCAGATGCGCACCCACACCGGGCACTCGTGCGGCGACATCGGCGCGGTGCACGGCGAGTGGCTGGTGGTGGCGCCGATCGGCATGCGCGACCAGCTCGGGCTGGACCGGCCGCGGCGCTTCCTCGGCCTGCCGGCGGTGCGCGCGCTGACCAAGACCCAGTGGTCGATCGACGAGGTGGTGTTCTGCGCCGAGCAGGCCTGGCGCCTGGCCGGCGTGCGCATGGTCCACCTCGAGGCCGGCACGCTGCTGAAGGACGATGGCGGCGTCGCCGATCTCGCTCCGTACATCGCCGCCATCCGCCGCGCGCTGCCGGTGATGGTCTCGGTCACCGCGCTGCCGCCGAGCGATCCGACGGCGACGCTGGCGCTGTACGCCGCCGGCTGCGACGCGATCAGCTACCACCTGCTCGCGTGGGACGAGCCGGCCGCGGCGCGCGTCGCGCCCATCCGCAGCCGCTTCGTGCCCCACGAGCGCTTCCTCGCCGCGCTGACCGCCGCGGCGCGCGCCTTCCCGAGCGGCGCGGTCTCGACCGATCTGCTGCTCGGACTCGAACCGATCGAGCGCGCGCACGCGGCGCTCGGCGAGCTGTGCCGGATGGGCGTGGTGCCGAACTGCACGGTCTTCCGGCCCCTCGCGGGCGCCGAGGACGACGCGCCCGACGGCGACATGCTGCCGACCGAGCCGATCCTCGCGCTGATGGCCGAGCGCATGCGCCTGCTGCGCGCGCACGACCTGTGGCACACCCGCGTGCGCGGCTTCCCGCGCACGCTGTCGGGTCTCGATCGCTACCGCCCGCGCTGGAGCGACCGCTGGTACGCGGCGCTGCGCCGCCGCTGGCGCATCTCGGACGACGCCGAGGCGGCATGACCCAGCGCCTCCACCTGCAGCCGGTCGGCTGGCTGCTGCTGTCGCGCGGCTGGCGGCAGATCATCGCGCTGGCGGTCATCGCCGGCCTGGGCTGGGCGTTCTGGTGGAGCGCCGATCTGCCGCTGGTCCCCGCCGACGGCGGCCTCGGCCGGCTCGGGCTGCGCACGCTGGCGGTGTTCGTCGCCGCGCTGGTGCTGTGGGTGACCGAGGCGGTGCCGCTGGTGGTGACGGGCGTCGGCGTATTCGCCGCGCTGGTCGCCTGCGGCTACGACCTGCCGAAGGAGCTGCCGACCGGCGTGCCGAAGATGAACCCCGAGCTGGTCAGCGACTGGTTCGGCGACCGCGTCATCGCCTTCCTCGCCGGCATCTTCCTGATCGCCGGCGCGCTGTCCGCCTCGCACGTCGTCGACCACGTCGCGCTGCGCGCGCTGTCGACGGTCGCGACCACGCCGCGCCGCCTGCGCCAGGGCGTGTTCTGGACCGCGTTCTTCGCCAGCCTCCTGATGGCCGAGCACGCCGTCGCCGCGATGCTCTTCCCGGTCATCGTCCGCATCCGCGACGCGCTCGGCCGTCCGCGCCAGAGCTCGCGCTACATCGCCGGGCTGTTCCTCGGCCTGGCTTGGGGCGTGACCATCGGCGGCATCATCACCTACCTCGGCGGGGCGCGCATCGCCCTGGCCATGGGCATCCTCGCGGCCAAGGGCCACGACACGCCCGGCTTCGTCGAGCTGATGCTGCACAGCCTGCCGATCGCCATCCCGTTCGGGATCATCGCCGCGATCATCCTCGAGATCGCCTTCCCGATCGACATCGGCTCGATCGCTCCCGCGCGCGAGGCGCTGGCCCAGCGGCGGCGCGAGCTCGGCCGCTTCGGCGTGCGCCAGATCCTGGTCAGCGTGATCCTGGTGCTGACCGTCGCGGCGTGGGCGTGGACCGGGGTCGGCTACCTCGCGCCGGTGGCGTTGGCGTCGGCGGCGCTGCTGCTCGGCTCGGGGCTCATCCGCTGGTCCGAGATCCAGCACGACGTGCCGTGGGACCTGCTGATCATGGAGGCCGGCGCCCTGGCGCTAGCCGCCGCGCTCGAGGCGACCGGCGCGGCGAAGTGGGGCGCTGGCCACGCGTTCGCCGTCCTGGGCTCGGATCCGCTGGTGATCATCGCGGTGGTCACCATCTCGACCATCGTGCTCACCGAGATGTTCTCCAATCCGGCGGTGGTGACGCTGCTGGTGCCGCTGCTGATCGTCAACGCGCCGGCGATGGGCATGGATCCGCTGCACCTGACCCTCGCGGTCGCCCTGCCGTGCGGGCTGTCATTCGTCCTGCCGCTGGGCTCGCCGCCGCTCGCCATCGCGTTCTCGAGCGGCGAGTACCGCGTGCGCACCGTGATGTTCTGGGGCATCGTCCTCGACCTGATCGCGGTGCCGCTGGTCGTGCTGGCGTACCGCTTCTTCTGGATCTGACGTCAGCGAGTCATCGGCGTCACAGCGCTCCGCCGGGCGGAGCGACCACCACGCGATCGATGCTGGCGCTGGCCGGCATCGTCGCCATCAGCGCGATCGCCGCGGCGACGTCCTCGGCGCGGCACATGCGGCTGCGGTCGAAGCCGGCGGCGCTCGGCCAGGCCTCGGTGTCGGTTGCGCCGGGCGCGACCACGCCGACGCGCACGCCGCTGGCGCGCAGCTCCTCGCGCAGCGCGCGGCTCCAGGCCTCGAGCCCCGCCTTCATCGCGCTGTAGGCGCCGCAGCCGGCGAACGCGGCGTCGGCGGCCATGCTCGAGACGTTGATCACCACGCCCCGGCTCGCCGCGAGCTCGTCGAGCAGCGCGGCGGTCAGCAGCATCGGCGCGCGCAGGTCGAGGCGCCACAGCTCGTCGAGATGCGCGGGCGTGAAGCCGCCGGTCGCGGCGGTGGTGAAGACGCCGGCGTTGTTGACCAGGACGTCGAGCCGCCCCGCGGCGTGCACCGCGGCGACCAGCGCCGGCACCGCGCCGTCGCGCGCCAGGTCGCAGGCCACGTCCGTCGCCGAGCCGCCGGCGGCGATGATCCGCGCGACCAGCGCGTCGAGGCGGTCGCGGCGGCGCGCGGTGAGGATCAGCCGGTGGCTGCCCGCCAGGGCGAGCGCGGTGGCGGCGCCGATGCCCGAGGAGGCACCGGTGATCAGGGCGAGCGGGCGCATGGGCGGACTCCAGCCGCGCGCGGCCGCTGCGCAACCGCCGGCACGCCGACCGTGCCGTGATTGCAACCCGTCGGCGCCCGGCGTACGTAGGACCGCCGACGCGCACGAGCGTCGCCGCCAAGGATCCCGCCATGCTCCGCCTCCGCGCCTCTGCCGCCGCCGCCACGGTCGCGCTGCTCGCCGCCGCGCTCGCCCTCGGCGCCGGTGAAGCCGTCCAGCCAGCCGTGACGGTGACCATCGGCGACGGCGCGCGGCTGATCGGGCGCTGGCAGGCGAGCGCCTACCGGCGCTGGTGGGACCACGCCGCGCTCGCGGCGGCGCGCGCCGAGCTCGACAAGGGTCTCGCCGTGGCCGAGGCCGAGCTCGGCATCGCCCCGCTCGACGTGCTCGCCGGCTCGCACGGCGTCGACCTGCGCTTCTTCGGCATGCGCGCCGAGGACCAGCCGATCGCCACGCTGCAGGCGGTGCTCGGCGCGAACGCCGAGGCGCTGTTCGCGCTGCTGCGGCGCACCGTCGACGGCAACCGCGACGCCGCCGCCACGCTGCTCGACGAGCCCGCTCCCGCCGGCGCGGACGAGGCCTTCACCCTGCTCGACGGGACCGGTGGCAACCGCACGGTCTTCGCGCGCTTCCAGGGGACGATCGTGGTGGCGGTGAATCCCGTCGGCGCCGTCCTCGCGCTGCCGGCGCCGACGGACGATGCCGACGCCTCGTTCACGCTCGACGCCGACGCGCTGCGCGCGGGGCTGGCGCCGCTCGCGAGCGCGAACGAGGACCCCGAGCAGCTGGAGGCGATGCTGGCGATGTACGGCGATGCCGAGGCGCAGCTGTGGATCGTGCCCGAGGGCATGCGCCTGGTCTCGCGCCAGAGCGGCTACACCGAACTCACCGCGCCGGTCGACCGCGCGCTGCTGGCGCGCCTGCCCGGGGCGACGACCGCGCTCGCGGCGGCCGCGGGCGTCCATGGCCAGGCGCTGTGGGCGCTGCTGCGCGATCGCGTGCTGCCGATGGTCGCCCAGGCGCAGGCGGCGGGCCGCGGCGCGCCGCCCGAGGTCGCGACCATCGTCGCCGAGGCGGACGACGCGCTGGCGGGGCTCGGCATCGCCGTCGGCGTCGAGGAGGTCGTCACCGCCTTCGACGGCACCTGCGTGATCGCGCTGTCGAACGCCGCGCCGTTCCCCGGCCTGACCATCGCGCTGCCGCGCTCGCCCGCGGTCGATCGCCTGGTCGAAGGCCTGGTCCGCCTCGCCGACGCGCAGGCGCCGGCGGAAGGCGCCTCGACCATGCTCGCGCTGGGCATCCCGGTGCCGCTGAGCGTCGGCCGCGGCATCGACCACTGGGTCGCGAGCAACGACGCGACGATGGTCGCGCACTGGCTCGCGCCGCAGCCGGGCGCGTGGGATGCGACCGTCGCCGGCGCGGCCACGCTGGCCGCGGCGCCGGCGACCACGACGGCGCTGAGCGGCATCGACCTCGGCCAGATCGTGCGCATGGCGACGCCGTGGATCGGCATGGGCCTCGCGCAGATGGGCGACCACGTGCCGGCGGAGGTGCGCCAGCCGCTGCTCACGCTGCTCGCGGATCTCGGCGACGAGGCCGGCGTCGAGCGCTCCGCGACCTGGATCGAGGGCGACGCGCACGTCAGCGAGTACCGCGGCCTGCTCGGCGGCGGGATCGGCGGCGTCGGCGCGATCGCGGTCGTCGCCGCCATCGCCGTCCCGAACCTGCTCGAGAGCCGGGTGACGGCGAACGAGGCCGCCGCCGCCGCGGCGCTGAAGTCCGGCCTGTTCCCGGCGCAGGTCCAGTTCCAGGGCGGCTGCTACTCCGATGAGGACGGCGACGACATCGGCTCGTACGGCTTCCTGCGCGAGATGAGCGGCGCACAGCCCGTCGCCGGCGGCCTCGAGCTGCGGCTGCTCCCGGGCGGGATCGGCCAGGGCGAGAGCGACGGCTACCGCTTCGCCGTGTTCCTGCCGAACGGCAACGGCGGCGCGATCATCGAACCGCTCGGCATGCGCCCGCGCGTCGTCGTCGGCGCCGATCAGCGTGAGCGCTACTGGGTCGGCTACGCGTGGCCGATCTCCGCCGACCACGGCAGGCAGGTGTTCGCCATCGACCAGACCGGCGTCGTCCACGTCCTGCCATCGACCGGCGAACCGCCGGCGTGGAACGCGCTGTACGGCGACGCCGGCACCTGGGGCGACGAGCCCGCCTGGCCGCGCCACCACCGCTGAGCGCGCCGCTGGCCGCGCCGCTGAGAGCGCCGTTGCGCGCGGCATCGCCGACGCGTAGGCCATGACGTCCCCACGCCGTCCGCAGAGGAACCCCGCATGTCGCATCGCAGCGCGCTGATCGCCCTCCCCCTCGTCCTCTGCGCCGGCCTGGCCAGCTCGGGCGAGGACCACGCGCGCGCCCCGTGGGTGACATTGACCGTCGGCCCGGGCGCGCGGCTGGTCGAGCGGTGGAACGCCGGCGCCTATGCGCGCTGGTACGCGCACGACGCGCTCGCCGAGCTGCGCGCCGAGGTCGACCAGGCGCTCGCCGAGATCGAGACCGAGCTGGGCATCTCGCCGTTGGCCGCGCTGATGGCGGCGACGGGCATGGAAGCGCGCTTCCTCGGCATGGACGGCGGCCAGGAGCCGCGCGCGGTGCTCCAGGTCGACCTCGGGCTGTTCGCCGCGCCGGCGTTCGCCCTGCTCAAGACGCGCATCGCCGCCGCCCGCGCGCGCAGCGGATCGACCATCACCGACGAGATCATCCCGGGCGCCGACGAGGCGTACTCGTTCGAGGACGGCGAACGCGCCATCGTCGCGCGCTTCGGCCAGAGCGTCATGGTCGCGATCAATCAGGACGCCGTGCCGGCGCCGCGCGAGCTCGCGATCGACGACGCCGACGCGACGCTGACCATCGACGCGACGGCGATCCAGGACGGCATGGTCGGTCTCGCCGGGCCGTCGATGACCGTCGGGGCGCTGACCGGGATGATGCGCCTGTATGGCGGCGACGCGGTGCATCGCGCGTGGCTGGTGCCGGAGGGCATCCGCCTGCGCTCGGAGCAGGAAGGCTACGCCGGGCTGATGGTGCCGACCGAGCGCGCGCTGCTCACCCGGTTCGAGGCCGACACCACCGCCTACGCGGCGGTCATCGGACTCGACGGCGCGCTGATCTGGCAGGCCGCGCGCGAAGGCCTGCTGCCGATGATGGGCGGCGGTGGCGACGCCGACGCGATGGAGGCGCAGCTCGACCAGCAGCTCGCCGCCGGCGGTTTCGACACGACCATCGCCGAGCTGGCCGCGGGCTTCACCGGCAGCTGCGTCCTGGCGGTGTCGCAGGCCGAGCCGTATCCGGCGCTGACGCTGGCGGTGCCGCGATCGCCGGCGCTCGACCGCCTGCTGAGCGGCGTGCTCGAGCAGCAGGGCCTGAAGGCGCCGGCGGAAGGCGCGAGCGTCACGCTGCCGCTCGGCTTCATCGAAGGCGTGATCGCGCGCGATCCCGGCCACTGGCTGGTCGCCAGCGACGCCGAACCCGCCGAGGCCTGGATGAAGAAGCGCGCCACCGGCTGGTCGGACAACCCGGCGGGCCGCCTCGCGCTGGCGGTGGCCAAGGAGAAGGCCGCGTCCGAGGCGACGGCGATCAGCGGCCTCGATCTCGGCCTGGCGGTGCGCATGGTCACGCCGCTGGTCCAGGAATACGTCCTCGCGCAGATGCCGGCCGAGGAGCGAGCGCCGTGGGATCGGCTGCTCGGCGATCTCGCCGCCGAGGTCGCGCCCGAATACAGCGTCAGCTGGGATGAGGACGGGGTCCAGGTCACCGAGTACCGTGGCATGGTCGGCGGCCTGAGCGGGTTCTACGTCGGCGCGATGTTCGGCTGGCGGGGCGCGATGGGCGCGGACGACGTCGCGGTGGCGCAGCCGTCGCTGCCGCCGGGCGGCGAGGTGCTGCGGGACCAGGTGTTCCCGGCGCAGATCCAGTTCCAGGCCGGCGGCTACTGCGATCAGGACGGCGACGGCGTCGGCGAATACGGCCTGCTCGGCGAACTGGCCGGCGTCCGCGGCACGCCGGCCTCGCCCGACATCAGGCTGACGCTGCTCGGCGCGGACTACGCCGACGGCCACCACGACGGCTGGCGCTATGCCATCCACGTGCCCGATCGCATCGGCGTCGCCGTGCGCGAGCCGGCGCTCGCCGGACCGCGCGCGAGCGACGCCGACGCGGCCGACGCGCAGGAACGGGCGTGGGTCGCCTACGCGTGGCCGGTCGCCGCCGGTGACGGCGCCATGATGTACGCCATCGATCAGAGCTCGGAGATCTACGCGCAGCCGTTCACCGGCGAATCGCCGACCTGGAACGCGCTGTACGGCGCCGATGGCGCCTGGGGCGATGCCCCGATCTGGACGGCGCTGGCGCCCGCCATGGAGTTCGACCACCAGGAGGGCGGACTCGACGCCGACCCGGCGGGTGAGGACGGGTTCGACGACGACCAGGCCATGGACGCCGGCGACGGGCAGGACGCGCAGCCCGGACCCGATCCGGCCGCGGTGCCCTGAGCGCCGGCGCCGGCAAGCCCGCGCCACTCGCCGCTGGCCGGCGCCGCGTCCGGCGATGCAATGCGCGGCGCCATGCCAACCCAGGTCCCCGTCGCGATCCTCGGCGCCGCCGGCTACGCCGGCGAGCTCGCCCTGCGCATCCTGCTCGACCACCCCGCGTTCACGGTGGTGCACGCCGGGTCCGACCGCCTGCCCGGCACGCCGGTGGGCGCGGCGCTGCCGCAGTTCGCGCGCGAGACCGATCTGGTGTTCGCGCCCGACACCGTCGAGGCGATCCGCGCCAGCGGCGCCAAGGCGGTGCTGCTCGCCAAGAAGAGCGCCGACGTGACGCGCGTCGTGCCCGACCTGGTCGCCGCGGGCTTGAAGATCGTCGACATCGGCGCCGAGTTCCGCCTGCGCGAGCACGACGCCTACAAGCGCTGGTACGGCGACGACCACGCCTGTCCGCAGTACCTGGCCAAGGCGGCCTACGGCCTGTGCGAGATCCATCGCGACGCGATCGCGCGCGCCGACGTGGTCGGCAATCCCGGCTGCTACGCGACGTCCGTCCTGCTGCCGCTGATCCCGCTGATGCGCGCCGGCGTCGTCGATCGCGCGCAGCCGGTGGTGGCGGTGGGCTACTCGGGACTCTCGGGCGCCGGCAAGCGCTTCATCGAGTCGAACAACAACCTGTTCTATTCGGTGAACGAGAACCTGCGCAGCTACAAGCAGGTCGGCCACCAGCACACCGGCGAGATCGATCAGGAGCTGTCGGCCGCCGCCGGCGCCGCGACGCACTGCTCGTTCGTGCCGCACCTGGCGCCGATCACGCGCGGCATCCACACCACCATCACCGCGACGCTAGCGCCCGGGCGCGGCGCGGCCGACGCCTATGCCGCCTGGGCCAAGGCCTACGCCGACCGCCCGTTCGCGCGCGCGCGCGAGAAGGCGGGCGAGATCGAGGTCACGACCGTGACCGGCACCAACTTCTGCGACTTCGCCGCCGTCGCCGACGGCCGCACGCTGATCCTGCTGTCGGTCGTCGACAACCTGATCAAGGGCGCGAGCGGCCAGGCGGTGCAGAACCTCAACCTGATGTTCGGGCTCGACGAGACCACCGGCCTGATCCGGCGCAGCTTCTAGGGAGCGGTCATGCGTATCTCCATCCTGATCGCCGTGCTCGGCCTGGTGCTGATCGGCTGCGGCCAGAAGCGCCGCTACGGCGACGACGGCGGCGTGCCGACCGCGTTCACCGTCACGCTCGAGAAGGCCTTCGTCTCGGACATGCAGAACCGCCAGGGCCGCGTCGGCGTCGGTGGCGGCGTCGGCATGGGATCGCGCGGCAGCTCGGCCGGCGTCGGCCTCGGGCTGAGCTTCTCGGCGACCGTCGTCTACCTGCTCGGCGGCGAGCAGTCCGGCGGCGCGCAGATCTTCCGCCGCGAGCTGTCGTGGGGCGAGAACACCTTCACCGTGCCGCTGACGCCGGGCCGCGAGCTGGCGCTGACCGTGCAGGTCCAGGGCGGTCGCGAAGGCTGGGAAGGCGTCGGCAGCGTGACGATTCCCGAGCAGCCGGGAGCGGTGGTCGACGTGCGCCTGCTCTCCACCGGGCCGAGCGTCTCGGTCGCGCCGCCACCGGCGTCCGCGCCGGCAGCCGAAAGCGCGCGCTGATGGTGCGCGCCGGCATGCGCCGCTACCGCGTGCGCACCACCGAGCAGGCCAGCCTGATCGGCGGGTCGCACCGCGACGAACGCGGCCAGCTCGACTTCGCCCAGGTGTTCGGCGAGGCCGGGCCGGTGCGGCTCGAGATCGGTTTCGGCCACGGCGAGTTCCTCAGCCAGATGGCCGCGAGCCATCCGCGCGAGCGGTTCGTCGGCGTGGATTACGACGAGCTGCGCGCCACCAAGACCGCGCACAAGAGCCTCAAGCTCGACGCGCGGAACCTGCGCCTGTTCACCGACGAGGCCCATCGCTTCGTGCGCTTC
The DNA here is from genome assembly GCA_035627695.1 of Planctomycetota bacterium. GTDB lineage: Bacteria > Planctomycetota > UBA11346 > UBA11346 > UBA11346 > DASPLE01. The sequence continues at coordinate 11,744 of DASPLE010000130.1, read as the reverse complement.
CGCCTGCCGCCGGCATCGCTGTCGCGCTGCTACATCCTCTTCCCCGACCCGTGGCCCAAGACCGGGCACCGCCGGCGCCGGCTGATGAACCGCTCGTTCCTGATCGACGTGACCCGCGCGGTGATGCCCGGCGGGCGGCTGATCATCGCCAGCGATACGCACGGCTATGCCCTGCAGGCGCTCTCGAACCTGACCACCATCCCCGGCGCCTGGCGCAACCTCTATGCCCCGAACGGGTATCGGATCGACATCCCGACCCGCTTCCCGACGACCTTCGAGACGCACAAGAAGTCCGAGGGCTGCACCATCTGCTACCTGCTGTTCGAGCGCACCGCCGCCGCGGCGCCCGAGCCCGTGCCCTGGCGCGGGGCGCTGGCGGATGACGACGGGGACGCCGGCGACGACGCCGCCGACGGCTGACCTATCGCCGCCATTCGGGGGAACAACCCGACCCTACTACGCTTGCGGGCCCGAGCGCCATCATGAGGATCGCCGCATGCACCACGTCGCCGCGCGCCGTGCCATTCCCGCGATCCTGCAGGGAACCGGTTTCGGCGAACGCGCGCTGGCGCTGGCGCTGGCGGCGCAGCTCGAGCGGCTGGTGCCCGAGCCGATGCGCGCGCGGCTGATCGATCGCGCGGCGGCGCTGCCCAACGACGACGCGCCCGTCCATGTCGGACCCGCCGCGATCGCGCCGATCCCGGTCGACCAGCTGCAGCTCTGCACCCAGCTCGCGCCGCTCTGCGTCCAGCATCCGGCGCAGATCGGCCTGCAGCTCGCGTGCCTCGACGCGCTCGCCGACCTGTGGCCGCACGTCTCGAGCGACGAGCGCCCGCACCTGCGCGCGCGCTTCATCAACAGCGTGATCGCGCGCCAGGCGCCGGCCGGTTCGATGCTGACCACCACCGTGCTGCGCGAATGGCAGCGCGACCTGCCGACCGGCATGGGCGAGTCGCCGAACGTCGCCGCGCTCAAGGGCGTGATCGTCGAGGCGTCGCCGCAGGACGCCTACCGCGCGCTGGCCGAGCATCTCGGCAACCGCATGGACATCCCGACGCTGTCGTGGGTGCTCGGCGCGCTGGCGACGTCGCTGCTGTGCAACCTGCGCGACCGTCCCGGCCATGCGCTGCAGGCGCTGCTCGGCACCGTCGCGTGCGAGCGCATCACGCCGTGGACGCCGCCCGAGGACCTCGCCGTGCTGGTCAGCCAGGTCGCGTACCAGCTGTGGTGGACGCGCAACCGCGCCGGCCTGCCGCAGGTCCGCGCCTGCCTCGACACGGCGCCGCGCCCCCTCGCCGATGCCGTGCACGGCGGCGACCTGACCACCGTCCAGCGCGCGGCGCGCAACGTCGCCAAGACCCCCGAAGCGTTCTGGGGCCAGGCGTGGCGCCTGCTCGACGAGTGGATCGACCTCGACGACCGCCGCTTCCTGCACGCGCTCTACGCGTCGGCCGCCGTCGCGCGCCGCACCGGACCGAACGCGATCTCGCCGGACGACGCCGCCGCGTGGGCGACGGTGCTGGCGGAGATGGTGTACGATGGGACGTCGACGGCGATCGGGGTGTCGCGCTAGCGGGTGCGGACGCTGCGCCTCCCGGCGCCTTGCATCGCTCCATCGTCATAGAACGATGGATACGTGGCCGACCTCAGCGAATACCTCCGCCTGCTCGCCGACGAGACCCGCCTGCGGATCCTGCATCTGCTCGAGCAGGAGCCGTTGACGGTCGCCGAGCTGCAGGAGGTGCTCGAGCTCGGGCAATCATCGATCAGCGGCCATCTCGCCAAGCTCAAGCAGGCGGGGCTGATCCACGATCTCGCCGAGGGCAGCGCGCGGCGCTACCGCCTGCGCGAGGATCGCGACGGCGTGCTGCGCGGCGCGTGGGACGCCGTGCGCGGCCTGTCCCTGGCCGACCCGCGGCATCAGGCCGACCGCGAGCGCCTGATCGAGGCGCGCCGCGCCGGCGCCGCGTCGTGGGTCGAACGCGTCGCCGGCTGCCTCAGCCGCAGCTACGCGCCCGGCCGCACGTGGGAGAGCCTCGCGCACGGGCTGGTCCAGTTCGCGCGCTTCGGCCGCTGCGTCGACGTGGGGGCCGGCGACGGCGCGATGCTCGACTTCATCGCCCCGCGCGCGACCAGCCTCGACTGCGTCGAGCCGTCGCCGGCGATGCTGCGCGCCGGGGAGGCGCGGGTCGCGGAGCTCAAGCTCGACCACGTGCGCTGGCACCAGGCGCGCGGCGAGGAGCTGCCGCTGCCCGACGCGGCGCGCGACAGCGCGCTGTTCCTGCACAGCCTGCAGTACCTCGACGATCCGGCGCGCGCGCTGGCCGAGGCCGAACGCGTCCTGGCGCCGGGCGGGCGCCTGCTGGTGCTGACCCTGGCGAAGCACGACCACGGCGACGAGGCCGCGGCGTTCGGCCATCGCCATCCGGGCTTCGGCATCGACCAGCTCAGGCGCTGGACGCGCGGCATGGGCGAGGCGCGCGGCTACGACCTGCCGCCCGAGACCAAGGCGCCGCGTTTCCAGGCGCTGGTGTTCACCGCGGTGAAGGGCGATGCCCGCAAAGGTCGACGCGAATGAGCGAGCACGGCACGACCGGCCACGTCTGCGACACCGGCTGCCGCCACCACGGCGTCGTCGGCGCCGGCTGGGGCGATGAGCCCGCCGACCACCTCGGCTACCGCCGCGACGCGCGCGCCGACCGCTTCCCGTACCTCGCCGCGATGCGCGAGCGGGTGCTGATCTACGACGGCGGCTTCGGCACCGAGCTGTTCAAGTTCGACCTCAACCCGGGCGATCTCGGGACCGGCGCGTCCGACGGCTGCGTCGAGCTGATCCACCGCACGCGGCCCGAGATCGCGCCGTCGATCCACCGCCGCTACTTCGAGGCCGGCGCCGACGTCGTCGAGACCCACTCCTTCAACTCGTTCCCGCACGCGATGGCCGAGTTCGGCCTCGCCGACCAGGCCGAGGAGCTCGCCGAGCTCGCGGCGCGCGCGGCGCGCGGCGCGGCCGACGAGTTCTCGACCCGCGAAAGACCGCGCTTCGTCGCCGGCGCGCTGGGCTCGGGCACCAAGATGCCGTCGCTCGGCGCGATCGCCTGGGACGCGCTGTTCGAGAGCTACCGCGCCGGCGCGCGCGGGCTGCTGCGCGGCGGCTCGGATCTGATCCTGATCGAGACCGCGCAGGACATCCTGCAGGTGAAGTGCGCGGTGCTCGCCGCGCGCGCGGCGATGCGCGATCTCGGCCGCGAGGTCCCGATCCAGGCGCAGGTCACGGTCGAGACCATGGGCACGATGCTCGCCGGCACCGACGTCGCCGGCGCGCTGACCGCGCTCGAGGCGCTGCCGATCGACGTCGTGGGCATGAACTGCGCCACCGGCCCCGACCTGATGGACAGCCACATCCGCTACCTCGCCGAGAACGCGACGCGCTGGGTGTCCTGCCTGCCCAACGCCGGGCTGCCGCGCAACGTCGGCGGCAAGGCGGTCTACGACCTGACCGCCGAGGAGCTGGCGCGCTGGCACGTGAAGTTCGTCAAGGACTACGGCGTCAACGCGGTCGGCGGATGCTGCGGCACCACGCCCGACCACATCCGCGCGGTCGCGCAGGCGATCCACGGCACGACGCCGGGACGCGCGCGCGCCGACCGCTATCCCCCCTCGCTGTCGAGCCTCTACGGGACGACCACGCTGAAGCAGGACGCCGGCATCCTGCTGGTCGGCGAGCGCACCAACGCCACCGGCTCGAAGGCGTTCCGCGACCTGCTGCTCAAGGACGACTGGGACGGCATCGTCCACCTCGCGCAGGAGCAGGTCGCCGAGGGCGCGCACGTGCTCGACGTGTCGGTGGCGTGGACCGGCCGCGACGAGCGCCGCGACATGGACGAGGTGATGAAGCGCCTCGCGACCGCGGTCACCATCCCGATCATGGTCGACTCGACGCAGATCGACGTGGTCGAGATCGCGCTCAAGCGCCTGGGCGGGCGCGCGATCGTCAACTCGGTGAACTTCGAGGACGGCGAGAAGAAGTTCGACGCGGTGTGCGCGCTGGCCAAGCGCTTCGGCGCGGCGCTGGTCGCGCTGACGATCGACGAGGACAAAGAGGCCAGCATGGCCAAGACCGTCGAGCGCAAGGTCGAGATCGCGCTGCGCATGCACGACCGCGCGACCAAGCTGCACGGCATCCCGGCCTCGGCGCTGCTCTTCGATCTGCTGACCTTCCCGATCACCCAGGGCGACGAGGACACGCGCAAGCTCGGCGAGTGGACCGTCGAGGGCATCCGCCGGGTCAAGGCGCTGCTGCCCGAGTGCGGCTTCATCCTCGGCCTGTCGAACGTCTCCTTCGGCGTGAAGCCCAACGCGCGGCGCGTGCTCAACAGCGTCTATCTCGACGAGTGCATCCAGGCCGGGCTGACCTCGGCGATCCTCAACGCGTCGAAGATCGTGCCGGTGTCGCAGATCCCGCCCGACGAGCTCAAGCTGTGCCGCGATCTCATCTACGATCGCCGCGAGTTCGCGGCCTCCGGCGAATGCACCTACGATCCGCTGTTCCGCTTCGTCGACCACTTCACCCAGGCCGCCGAGCGCCCGGCCGCCGCCGACGCCGGCGCCTCGCTGCCGGTCGAGGAGCGGCTGAAGAAGCGCATCATCGACGGCAAGAAGATCGGCGTCGACAAGGACCTCGACGAGGCGCGCGCCAAGGGCCACACGCCGCTGCACATCATCAACGAGATCCTGCTCGACGGCATGAAGACCGTCGGCGAGCTGTTCGGCTCGGGGAAGATGCAGCTGCCGTTCGTGCTGCAGTCGGCCGAGACCATGAAGGCGTCGGTGCGCCACCTCGAGCAGTTCATGGAGCGCGTCGAGGGCCAGCAGAAGGGCACCATGGTCCTGGCCACGGTGAAGGGCGACGTCCACGACATCGGCAAGAACCTGGTCGACATCATCCTGACCAACAACGGCTACAAGGTCGTCAACCTCGGCATCAAGCAGACCATCGAGGCGATCCTGGCCGCGGTCGACGAGCACCAGCCGCAGGCGATCGGCATGAGCGGCCTGCTGGTCAAGTCGACGGTGGTCATGAAGGAGAACCTCGAGTACATGGCGGCGCGCGGGCTGACGCACACCGTCATCCTCGGCGGCGCCGCGCTCAACCGCGCCTACGTCGAGAACGACCTGCGCACCACCTACCAGGCCGGCACGCGCACCCATGCGCAGGCCCAGGTGTGGTACGCCTCCGACGCCTTCGATGGCCTGCAGCTGATGGACGAGATCTGCCAGCAGATCCCGCCCGAGAAGTTCAAGCTGACCAACCGCACGGCGCGCGCGGTGAAGGTGAAGACCGCGCACGAGATCCTGGCCGAGAAGATCGCCGCCGGCAAAGCCTACGCGCCCTCCGACGTCGGCCCGGCGCCGCGCATCCCCAAGCCGCCGTTCTGGGGCCGCCGCACGGTCGGCCCCGACGAGCTCGATGTGCCGACGCTCGCGCAGTACATCAACCGGAACGCGTTGTTCCGCGGCCAGTGGGGCTTCCGCCAGGGCCAGGAGCTGAGCAAGGAGCAGTGGCAGGAGCTGATCGACCGCGAGGCGGTGCCGGTGTTCAAGCGCTGGGTCGAGAAGGCCGCCCGCGAGAAGATGCTCGAGCCGCGCGTCGCCTACGGCTTCTTCCCGTGCGCGAGCGAGAAGAACCAGCTGGTGGTGTTCGATCCCGAATCCGGCGTCGAGCGCGCGCGCTTCGACCTGCCGCGCCAGGCCGAGGCCGGCTCGCACCGCCTGTGCATCAGCGACTTCTTCCGCCCGCGCGGCGCCGATCCGATCGGCGACGAGCGCTCGTCGATCCCCGCCGCCGCCTGGGCGAACGGCGCGCGCGACGTGCTGGCGACCAGCTGCGTGACCATGGGCGCGGTCGCGAGCGAGCACTGCCGCCGGCTGTTCGCCGCCGACAACTACCAGGAATACCTCTACTTCTACGGCCTGTCGGTCGAGATGGCCGAAGGGCTCGCCGAGTACTGGCACAAGCGCGTGCGCCAGCAGCTGGGCATCGCGCAGGACGACGCGCTGCAGATGGAGCAGCTGTTCACGCAGGGATACCAGGGCAGCCGGTATTCGTTCGGGTATCCGGCCTGCCCGAACCTCGACGACCAGCGCTTCCTGCAGGACCTGCTGCAGTGGCGCGACATCGGCGTCGAGCTGTCGGAGGAGTTCCAGCTCCACCCCGAGCAGTCGACCAGCGCGCTGATCGCGCACCATCCCGAGGCGCGGTACTTCAATCTCTGAGAGGCGGCGCGACGCGCCGCGCTCGGGAGGAGCGGGACCGTCAGGCTGCAGGGTTCGCGCTTCGGGCTTCGGGCTTCGGGCTTCGGGCTTCGAGCTTCGAGCTTCGAGCTTCGGGCTTCGGGCTTCGAGCTTCGGGATTCGGGCTTCGAGCTTCGAGCTTCGAGCCTCGAGCATCGAGCATCGAGCATCGAGCATCGAGCATCGAGCCTCGAGCCTCGAGCATCGAGCATCGAGCCTCGAGCTTCGAGCTTCGAGCTCCGGGCTGCCACACGACTTCCGCCATCGGCGCATGCCGCCATTGCCATCGTTTCCTGAAACGATACATCGTTTCCTGTGAGTGAACGCACGATCAGCGCCAACATCCGTCGCATCCGGCTCGACGCCGGCATGACGCTCACGGCGTTGGCCAAGCGCGCCGACATGAGCAAGGGCGCGCTGTCCAAGATCGAGACCGGCCGCATATCGTCGCCGATCGGCACGCTGATGCGCCTGGCCGAGGCGATCGGCGTGCCCATCGCCGATTTCTTCGCCGAGCCCGATGCCGCCCCCGACTACGTCCTGACGCGCAAGGGACAGGGCCGCAAGATCGCCCAGGAGGGTTCGCGCCTCGGCTACGTGTACGAGGCGCTCGCTCTCGAACGCCGCGACAAGGCCGCCGAGCCGTTCGTGCTGACCGTGCGGCCGGAGGACGGCGTCGGCGAGTTCCGCCATCCCGGCGAGGAGTTCGTCCACCTGCTGTCGGGCCGCCTGCGCTTCACCGTCGGCGACGACGTGATGACGCTGCGGCCCGGCGATTCGCTCTACTTCGACTCGTCGCGCAAGCACACCACCAAGGCGCTGGGCACGCGGCCGGCGCGCTTCATCTGCGTCTTCATGCAGACGCGCGCCCCCGGGCGCGCGCGGAAGGCCTGAATGTTCGCCCTCGATCTCGTCGGGCGGACGGCGGTCGTCACCGGCGCCAGCCAGGGACTCGGCCTCGCCACGGCGCAGGCGCTGCACGTCGCCGGCGCCAACGTCGTCATGACCTACGTCGCGGATGCGGCGGGAGCCAACCGCGCGCTGGCCGAGAGCGCCGCGGGGGGATTGGGCGATCGCGCGCTGGCCGTGCCCGGCGACGTGCGCGATGCGGCGGCGGTCGACGCGGTGCTCGCGGCGGCGATCGCGCGCTTCGGCGCGCTCGACATCGTCGTCAACAACGCCGGCATCATCAGCGACCGGACGGTGGCGAAGATGACCGCCGAGGCCTGGCAGGCGGTGATCGACACCAACCTCACGGGCGTCTTCAACGTCTGCAAGGCGGCGACCGGCAGGCTCGCCGATGGCGGACGCATCGTCAATCTCGCCTCGATCAGCGCGGCGATCGGCTTCTTCGGCCAGGCGAACTACGCGGCCGCCAAGGCCGGCGTCATCGCGCTGACCAAGGTCCTCAGCCGCGAGCTCGCGTCGCGCGCGATCACCGTCAACGCGGTCGCCCCCGGAGTGGTGCGGACCGACATGATCCGATCGATACCGGCGGAGGCGAGCGTGCGGATGCTCGCGAACATCCCGCTGCAGCGCTTCGGCGAACCGCGCGAGATCGCCGAGGTCGTGCTCTTCCTGTGCAGCGGGTCGGCGTCGTACGTCACCGGCCAGACCATCCACGTCAACGGCGGCTGGTGGGGCTGATGGCGACGCTGAACGAGCGCCTGTGCACCGCCGACGAGGCGGCCGCGCTGATCCGCGACGGCGTCACCGTCGTCAGCGGCGGCTTCGTCGGCGCCGCGCATCCCGAAGCGCTGACCGCGGCGATCGGGCGCCGCTTCGTCGCCGAGGCGGCGCCGCGCGATCTGACGCTGCTGTTCGCCGCCGGCCAGGGCGACGGCGCCGGCCGCGGCGTCGACCACCTCGCGCACCCCGGGCTGCTGCGGCGCGTGGTCGGCGGCCACTTCGGCCTGTGCCCGCGCCTCGCCGCGATGGCGGCGAACGGCGAGGTCGAAGGCTACAACCTGCCGCAGGGCGTGGTCTGCCACCTGCTGCGCGACATCGCCGCCGGCCGGCCGGGATGCATCACCCATGTCGGCCTCGGCACCTTCATCGATCCGCTGCACGGCGGCGGCCGCGTCAACGACCGCACGCCGCCCGGCCTGGTCGAGCGCGTCGAGCTCGGCGGCCGCGCCTGGCTGTGGTACAAGGCGTTCCCGGTGCACGTCGGCCTGATCCGCGCGACGGCCGCCGATCCGAACGGCGGCCTGCTCATGGACGACGAGGCGGTGGTCGGCGAGGTCCTCGCGATCGCCCAGGCGGTGCGCAACTCCGGCGGCATCGTCATCGCCCAGGTGGCGCGGCTGCTCGATCGCCCGGCGCCGCCGCAGCGCGTGCGCGTGCCCGGCATCCTGGTCGACCGGATCGTCGTCGCCGACGCCGCGGACCACCACCAGACCTTCGCCGAGCACCTCAACCGCGCCTACTGCGATCCGGATCCGCTCGACGCGGCTCCGGTCGGCCGCGAACCCATGCCGATGGACGAGCGGCGCATCATCGCCTGCCGCGCGTGCGACGAGATCCCCGACGGCGCGATCGTCAACCTCGGCATCGGCATGCCCGAGGGCGTCGCGCGTATCGCGGCCGAACGCCGCCAGCTCAGGCGCTTCACCCTGACCGTCGAGAGCGGCCCGATCGGGGGCATGCCCGCCGGCGGCCTGAGCTTCGGCGCGGCGATCCATCCGCAGGCGATCGTCGACCAGCCGTCGCAGTTCGACTTCTACGACGGCGGCGGCCTCGACGTGGCGGCGCTCGGCGCGGCGCAGATCGACGCCGCCGGCGACGTCAACGTCTCGCGCTTCGGCCGGCGCCTGGTCGGGGTCGGCGGTTTCGTCGACATCGCCCAGAACGCCAAGCGCCTGGTGTTCTGCGGCACGCTGACCACCGGCGGGCTCGAGGTCGCCGTCGCCGACGGCCGCCTGGCGATCGCCCGCGAAGGCGGCATCCGCAAGTTCATCCCGCGCGTCGAGCAGGTGTCGTTCAGCGCCGCGACCGCGCTGGCCAAGGGCCAGCAGGTGCTCTACGTCACCGAGCGCGCGGTCTTCGCCCTGGCCCGCGACGGCCTCGAGCTGATAGAGGTCGCGCCCGGCATCGACATCGAGCGCGACGTCGTCGCGGCCATGGGCTTCCGTCCGATCATCCGCGCGGTGCGGACCATGCCCGCACGCTGCTTCCTCGCGCGCGAGCCGGCGATGAGCGGCGCATGACCGCCGTCGCCATCGTCGCCGCGCGGCGCACGCCGCAGGGACGCTTCCTCGGCGCGCTCGCCAAGCGTTCGTCCGTCGAACTGGCGTGCGCCGCCGGCGAGCCGTGCGTCGACGTCGTCGGCGCCGGCGCGATCGATCAGGTCATCGTCGGCACGGTGCTGGCAGCGGCGCAGGGCATGAACGTCGCTCGCCAGGTCGGCGTCCGGCTCGGCGTGCCGATCACCGCGCCGGCGTTCACGGTCAACATGATGTGCGCGTCGGGCATGCAGGCGTGCCTGCTCGCCGCCGACGCCATCCGCCGCGGCGACGCCGAGGTCGTGCTGTGCGGCGGCGCCGAATCGATGTCCAACGCGCCGTTCGCGCTCGAGCGCGCGCGCGCCGGCCTCGGCCTCGGCGACGCGGCGTTCGTCGACACCATCCTGCGCGACGGCCTGGTCGACAGCTTCGCGCGCGAGCACATGGGCGCGACCGCCGAGCGGCTCGCCACGCGCTACGGGCTCGGCCGCGGCGAGCAGGACGCCTTCGCGGTCGAGTCGCAGCGCCGGCACGCGGCCGCGACCGCGGCTGGGCGCTTCGCCGACGAGCTGGCGCCGATCGAGGGCCTGCAGGCCGACGAGCACCCGCGCCCGGACACCACGCTCGAGAAGCTGGCGCGGCTGAAGCCGGCGTTCGACCCCGCGGGCACGGTCACGGCGGCGAACTCGTCGGGCATCAACGACGGCGCGGCGATGCTCGTGCTGTGCGCCGCCGAGACCGCGCGCCGCCGCGGCTGGGCGCCGCTGGCGGTGATCGAGGCCTCGGCCGCCGTCGGCTGCGATCCGGCCCTCATGGGCCTCGGCCCGGTGCACGCCGTGCGCGCGCTGTGCGGGAAGCTCGGCGTTGCGCCCGGCGATTTCGACGCCGTCGAGCTCAACGAGGCCTTCGCGGCGCAGGCGCTGGCCTGCATCCGCGAGCTCGGCCTCGCTACGGCGCTGACCAATCCCGATGGCGGCGCGATCGCCGTCGGGCATCCGATCGGCGCGACCGGCGCCCGCCTGCTGGTCCACGCCGCGCACGGCATCGCCCGCGGCCGCGCGCGCCGGGCGCTGGCGACGTTGTGCGTCGGCGGCGGCATGGGCGTCGCCGTCGCGCTCGGCAGCGCCTGAGCCCGAGGACCGACCATGGCCATCCTCGGCATCCTCATCTCGCTCGCGCTGCTCATGTGGCTCGCCTATCGCGGCGTCAACGTGATCGTCCTCGCGCCGGTCCTGGCGATGCTCGCCGTGCTGTTCGACGGCCAGTTCGCGCTGCTGCCGGCGTACACCCAGATCTTCATGACGGCGATGGGCGGCTTCGTCATCGCCTTCTTCCCGCTGTTCCTGCTGGGCGCGATCTTCGGCAAGGTCATGGAGGACACCGGGAGCGCCGCGGCCATCGCGCGCGCGATCGCCCGGGTGCTGGGCGAGCGGCGCGCGATCGCGGCGACGGTGCTGGCCTGCGCGGTGCTGACGTACGGCGGCGTCTCGCTGTTCGTCGTGGTCTTCGCTGTCTATCCGCTCGCCGCGGCGATGTTCCGCGCCGCCGACATACCGAAGCGCCTCGTTCCCGGAGCGATCGCGCTGGGCGCCTTCACCTTCACCATGACCGCCCTGCCGGGCACGGTGCAGATCCAGAACATGATCCCGATGCGCTATTTCGGCACGACGGCGTTCGCGGCGCCGGTCACCGGATCGATCGCGGCGGTGATCATGCTGGGCGCGGGCCTGTGGTGGCTCCAGCGGCGCGCGAACCGCGCGCGCCTGCGCGGCGAGGGCTACGGCGACGGGCATACGTGCGAGCCGGCTGCGGCGATCGACCGCCTGCCGCCGCTGTGGGCGGCGCTGGCGCCGATCGCCTGCGTGCTGATCGCGAACTACGTCCTGAGCGAGCGCGTCATTCCGCGCTGGGACCCGGCGCCGCTGGCGAAACCGCCGCTCGGCCCCCTGTCGCTGTCGGACGTGCGCGGCGTCTGGGCGACGATCGTCGCCCTGGTCCTCGCGATCGGCGTCGCGGCGCCGCTCTTCCTGCGCACGGCGCGGTCGTTCAACACGTCGCTGACCCAGGGCGCGCTCGGCTCGCTGCTGCCGGTGTTCAACACGGCGTCGGAGGTCGGCTACGGCAAGACCATCGCCGCGCTCGCCGGTTTCGCGGTGGTGAAGTCGTCGCTGCTGAGCATGCCTGGCTCCGTCCTGGTCTCGGAGTACGTCGCGGTGAACGCTCTCG
>DASPLE010000129.1:0-17872 GCA_035627695.1 Planctomycetota bacterium | reverse complement strand
CTGCGTGTCGTTCGACATCGCCGGCGCGCCGCGGCTGCGCGCGCTCGGCGCGCGGCCGCTCCTGCTGGTGCGGCGCGCTCGCGATCCGGTCGCCATGCGCATGCGCCTGCGCGACGTCTGCCAGCGTCTCGAGAGGACGCGCGGCCTGGCCGGCGCATGGCGGACCTCGGCGGTGCTCGCCCTGCTCGCGACCGCGCACGACGACGCCGGGGCGACCGCCGCGGACGCCGACCCGCGCGTCGACGCGGCGCTGGTCGCGATCGAGGCGCGCCTCGCCGACGCCGCGCTGTCCCTCGGCGACCTCGCCGGCGCGGCGGCGCTCTCGCCGGACCGCCTGACGACGCTGTTCCGGCAGCGCTTCGGTCGCACGCCGATGCGGCAGGTCGCGTGCATGCGCCTGGCGCGCGCGCGCAACCTGCTCACGCGCAGCGATCTGAGCGTCAAGCAGGTCGCCGCCGCGGTCGGCTTCCGCGATCCGCTGTATTTCTCGCGCGCCTTCCGCGCCGCGTTCGGGCAGCCGCCGACCGCGGCACGCTGAACGTCGTCGCCAACGGAAAGACCCCGGCGATCGCCGGGGTCCTTCCTGTCATGCTCACGTCGTGACGGCCTCGCCGCCGGACGTCGTCTCAGATCGCGAGGCGCACGAATCCGGTGACGGTCACCTTCTGGCGCGCCGCGTACTTCTCGACCGACTCGCCCTTCTCGGCGTCGAGCAGCATCTCCTGCTCGAGCAGGACGTTCTCCTTGAAGAAGCGGCCGAGCTTGCCTTCGACGATCTTCGGGCGCATCGCCTCGGGCTTCGCCTGCAGCTCGGGCGTCGCCAGGAGGATCTCCTTCTCCTTGGCGACGATCGCCGGATCGACCGACGCGCGGTCGAGCGAGACCGGCACCGGCGAGGCGGACGCGACGTGCAGCGCGATCTGGCGCAGCTTGGTCGCGTCTCCCGTGCCCGAGACCAGGGTCGCGATCTTGCCGAGGTGGTTGTAGCCGACGACCACCGGCCCGGTCAGGCGCACGACCTTGGCGATCTGCATGTTCTCGCCGAGCTGCTGGATCTTGCCGGCGACCGCCTCGGGGACGGCGACGCCGCCGAGCGAGGTCTTCTTGAGCGACTCGACATCCGTCGCCTTGCTCGCCAGCGCGTGCTCGGCGAGCTGCTTGACGAAGGCCTTGAAGAGATCGCTGTTGGCGACGAAGTCGGTCTCGCAGCCGAGCAGCACCAGCGCCCCGGCGCCGTCGGCGGTGGCCATGCCCAGGGCGCCGTTGGCGGTGGCGCGATCGCTCTTCTTGTCGGCCGCGGCCATGCCGGACTTGCGCAGCTGATCGACGGCGGCGTCGAGCCAGGCTTCCTTGCCCTTCGCGCCCTCGGCCTTGGTCGCCTCGAGCGCCTGCTTGCACTTCATCATCGGGATGTTGGTGCGGTCGCGCAGTTCCTTGACCAGCTCCGACGTGATCTCGCTCACGGGTTTCTCTCCGCTCATGCGTATCTCTCAAAAAAAAGGGAGCGCGGGCGGCGCGGTGGCGCCGCCCGCGCGGAGGATCAGGCCTTGGCTTCGGCGGGCGGCGGCGCGTCGTTGACCGGCGCGACCGGATCGCGCGTCACCTGCTCGGTGCGGCCGCGGGCCAGACCGTTGAGGACGACCTTCACGACCGCCTGGATCGAGCGGATGCCGTCGTCGTTGCCGGGGATCGGCAGGTTGACCAGGTCGGGATCGCTGTCGGTGTCGATCAGGCCGACGATCGGGATGCCGAGGCGGTGCGCCTCGCGCACGGCGCTCATCTCCTTCTTCGGGTCGATGACGAACATCGCATCGGGCAGGCGCGCCATGGTGCGCACGCCTTCGAGGTTGCGCAGGATGCGGCGCTTCTCGCGCATGTGCCGGCTCTGCACCTTCTTGGTGATGCGATGGTACTCCGGCTGCGACATCTCCTGCTCGATCGCGTCGAGGCGACGGATGCTCTGGCGGATGGTGTCGAAGTTGGTGAGCGTGCCGCCCAGCCAGCGCTCGGTGACGAACGGCATGCCGGCGCTGCGCGCGGCTTCGCGCACGACGTCCTTGGCCTGACGCTTGGTGCCGACGAACAGCAGGGTCTTGTTGGCCTTGCCGAGCTTGACCGCGTAGTAGTACGCCTCGATCAGGCCGCGCACGGTCTGGCGCACGTCGATGATGTGGATGCCGTTGCGCTTGCCGAAAATGAACGGCTTCATCCGCGGGTGCCACATGCTCGCGGCGGTCCCGTAATGGACGCCGGCCTCGAGCAGTTCTTTGATGCTGACGATGGACATTGGTGCTCCAGCCCCCTCTGCACGGAGGCGTGGTCGGGAAGCGCGCCGGTCGTTGAGCTACCCGATCGTTCCCCGGTGCGCCCCCGGGAATGATCCACGGAGCCGGAACGATGGGTTCCCACGGCGGACATCGCCGGGGAAAAAGGAGGCCGGAGACTAGAGAGGCAGGGATGACGGTCAATCCGCCCGGCCCGGGACCTCAGGGGGCGGGCGGGGCCCCGTCGACGCTGGGGACGCCCGCCTGGTCCTGATAGGCCTTCAGGCCGCGCCACATGCGCAGCAGCGCGATGTCGGCGGTGCGCTGGCCGTCCGTCGTCCGCAGGCGGTCGAGGGCGAGGATCAGGGGATCGTCGATCGACGTCCCGGCCACGGCGACGGCCGCTTCGCGCGGGGCGGCGTCGTGGCTCGCCGAAGTAGCCCCGCCATCACGGCTGCGCGGGCGCTGGTCACGTCGCGAATCGCGGTCGGCCGGCTTCGCGGCGACGGGTCGCAGGGGCGGGATGGGAGCCGGGTCGTCCACGCCCGCAGTATCGGCCGTCAGGGGCGCTGGTTGAAGAGCGATATCCGTGGCGGCGAATGGCCGGTCGCCAAACGGTCGTTTTGACGATCTTGTCGAAAGAAGATGATCGAAACGACACTCTTATGGCCGCGCGGGGTGAGCCAATGGTGTCAGGTCGGCGCCATGCGGCTGCTGTGCGCGTCCAACGACGCACGTCACCCTGGGCGGCCCTTGGCACGCGACTCGCTTTATCAGGACGAACCCCTTTTGAGGAGAAACGACATGATCTTGAATGATCTCGCGTTCGCCGGCTGGGATCAGTTCCGCGACCTCGAACGCGTTCTCGACGAGTTCAACCGCGCGGTGGGGCGTGGGCGCGGATTCGCGACCGGGGGCGACCCGGCGGTGAACGTGTGGGCCAACGACGACGCGGTCGTCGTCACCACCGAGCTGCCCGGGCTCGATCCGGCGTCGATCGCCATCAGCGTGGTCGGCGACACCGTCACCATCAGCGGGCAGCGGCCGGACGAGTCGCGCGAGGGCGCCACCTGGCTGCGCCGCGAGCGCGCCCCCTACGAGTTCTCGCGCAGCGTCAGCCTGCCGTTCGCGGTCGATCCTGACCGCGCCGAGGCGCGCTACGCCAAGGGCCGCCTCTACCTGGCCCTGCGTCGACCCGAGGAGCAGAAACCCAAGAAGATCGCGGTGAAGGCCGCCTGAAGGAGCCATCCATGTTCCAGATGAAGAAGCACACCCCCGAGACATCGCGCGGCGGCACCCAGGTCGCCGAACGCGAGACCCCGACCATGCCGCGCCGCACCTGGACGCCGCGCTGCGACATCCTCGAGACGGACGCGGCGATCATGGTCGTCGCCGACATGCCAGGCGTCGATCACGACGGCGTCGAGATCACGCTCGACAAGGGCGTCCTCAACCTGCGCGGCACCGTGGTCGACGACCGGCCGCAGGACATGAACCTGCTGCTCGGCGAATACGAGGTCGGCGACTACGCGCGCTCGTTCACGCTGCCCGACGCGATCGACACCGCGGCGGTGAGCGCCCAGGTCGCCAACGGCGTGCTCACCCTGACCCTGCCGAAGGCGAAGTCGGCGCAGCCGCGTCGCATCGAGGTCAAGGCCGGCTGAGGCGCCAGGACACCTGACGTCGTCTCGTCGTGACGTCGAAGCCAGAGGCTCGCATCCCGAGCCTCTGGCTTCGCGCTTCTGGAGCGCGGCGGTCGATCTATCGTCCCACGGATGGACCAGCGGCATCCGCCCGAGGCCAGACTGCACGACCAGCGCGACTTCTCGCGGGTGTTCCAGCGCCAGCGCAAGGCCGCGGGCAAGCACGTCGTGGTCCTCGCCGTCCGGCGCGCGCGCCGGGCCGGCACCCGCGCCCGGCTCGGCGTCGTGGTTTCGACCAAGGTCTCGTCGCGCGCGGTGCGTCGCCACCAGCTGAAGCGCTGGGTACGCGAGCTGTTCCGCACGCGGCTGTCCCGCGAGGCGACCGGATTCGACCTGGTCGTGCTCTTCCGCCGCGATCCCCCGCCGGATGGCCACGCGGCGCTCGACCGCGAGATCATCGCGCTCGTGCCGAAGGCGCTGGCGGCGGCGGCGGGCGGCGGTCAGGCCGAGCCGTCCGCATCCGCCCAGCCGCCCGGTCCGACGGCGGCGCCGTGAGACGTCCGCTGATCGCGATGATCCGCGCCTACCAGCGCTTCCTCTCGCCGTGGAAACCGCCCACCTGCCGTTTCATCCCGACGTGCTCGGCCTACGCCGCCGAGGCGCTGGCGCGGCACGGCGTCGCGCGCGGCGGCTGGCTGGGCGTGCGCCGGATCTGCCGCTGCCATCCGTTCGGCGGGCACGGCTACGATCCGGTGCCGCAGCGCGCGCTGGTCGACGGCGACTGACCGCGACGGGCCACCCGCGCCTACTCGGCGGGACGTCCGGTGATCGACAGCGAGAGCAGCTCGATGCGGCTGGACTTGAGCTTGTGGATGTTGGTCTGCAGGCCCTGCAGGCCGATGGTGATCGCCCCGTCCGGCAGGACGAGCGGCGTCGGCGTCGCCAACGTCTTGCCGTTGACGGCGATGGTCACGCGACGCTCGGCATCGACCTCCATCGACATCGTGAACTTGCCGATCGCCATCGTCGCCTTGGGATTCTGCGCGACCTGCGCCGGCGCATCGCCGTTGGTCTGGAGGAGCTCGAGATCCGCCTTCAGCAGCTGTCCGCTGGCGGTGCTGTAGCCGGCGCGCACGGCGTGGTCGCCGACGAACAGGCCGATCATCGCCATGTTGGCCTGGCGGACGATGCCCTCCGCGGTGAGCTTGAGCGGCGCGGTCAGGCGACCGCGCCAGCGGTAGCCCTGGATGTCCTTCTCCTTGATCTCGCCGCTCAGGACCTTGTCGCCCAGCCAGTGCAGGCCGTGCTCGCCCCAGGTCGCGCCGGCGCCCTCGAAGTCGGCGAGCAGCGCGTCGTCCTTGCTGGTGAAATCGTAGGTGACGCTGAGCGTGCCGCCTTCCTGCCGGGTCGGCGCGCGCACGTCGAGCAGGCGTCCGTGCTGCTCGAGCGCGGCCAGCGCCTTGGCCAGCGCGTCGCCGGCGGGCAGCTCGGCCAGCGCGCGCGCCGCCTTGTCCGGCGCCCAGTACCAGCAGAACGCGGCGTAGCAGCGCCGGGCCGCGGCGCGCTGGTCGAGCGGCAGGCCGTTGAGGTTCTTGTCGAGCTCGTCCTCGAGCGCGACGGCGTTGGCGCGCGAGCGCGGCTGCTTGCCCGCCGACGTGGTGATGAACACGTTCTCGGCGTCGATGTCCTCGACCTTCATCGGCGTCGCCTTGCCGTTGGCGCGCACGCTGACCTTCGGCTTGGTGCTGCGCAGCTGGTTGCGCAGGAAGTGGTCGGACTTCTCGAGCAGCGAGCCGAGCTCGCCGAGGCTGCGCACCTGCTGCGCCACGATCGCATCGCCCTCGGCCCTGGCGGCCAGGCGCTCGGCGACCTCGGCGAACGCGGCGTAGTTGGCGGGGACGGCGCCGCGGCGGCCGTTGAACTCGGCATAGGCCTCGCGCCACAGCGCCTTGGCGTCGACCTTGGGCTTGTCCGGCGCCGGCGCGGGCTTGGCGGCGAGCGCCGTGCGCTGGCGCTGCACGGCCTGCTGCACCTCGGCCGCGGTGGCCGGATCGAGCTGGCCGGTGTTGGCCTTGGCGAGGATGACCGCGAGCCCCTCCTCGTTCGCCGCGGTCGCGGCATCGGCGATCAGCGCGTCGGCGCGCTGGCGCACGGCGGCGGCCAACCGGCCCTGGACCTCGCCGATGCGCTGGGCGACGTACGACGGCTGCTCCCGGGCGAGCGCCTCCAGCGCCTCGCGCGCCTGCTGCAGGTGGCCCTGGCGGATCTCCTCGTCGGCCTGGTTCAGGCGCCCCTCCTGCGCCTCGCGCGCCGGCCGGCGCTGCTCGTCGAGCTTCGCCGCGCGCTGATCGCGTTCGCGCGTCAGGGCGGTGCGGAAGGCGTCGTCGCCCTTCGCCTGGCCGATCAGCTTGCCGAGGGTCTCGATCGCCACCTCGGGATCCTCGGGCAGCGACTCGACGGCGGCGCGCACGCGGCCGCCGAGATCGTCGTGGTTCGAGCGCGCGTCGGTCAGCGGCGAGGCGGCCGGCGGCTTCGCCTCGTCATCCGACGACAGCAGCACCAGCAGGCAGATCGCGACCAGCACCGCCAGGGCGAGGACGACCTTGACCCACGCCGGCATGAAGGCGTCGCCGGCGACGCGGTCCACGGTGCGGTCGGTGGTCGGCCGGGTCTCGTACTTGACCGGCTTGCCGCTCGGCCGCATGCGCCGCGACGGCCCGGCCGAGCCGGGCGATTCGACGGCGGCCTTGATCGCCGCGCGCAGCTGCTCGGCGTCGGCGTAGCGCTGGGCCGGCTCCTTCGCCATCAGGCGCATGCACAGCCGGCGCCAGGCCTCGGGCACCTCGCCGTGGTCGCGCGGATCCGGCACCGGATCGAAGACGTGCGCGCGCATGATCGCCTTGGCGTTGTCGGCGATGAACGGCGCGCGACCGGTGAGCATGTTGTAGAGCGTCGCGCCCAGGCTGTACTGATCGCTGCGATGGTCGACCGGCAGGCCGCGCGCCTGCTCGGGGCTCATGAACATCGGCGTGCCCATGACCCGGGTCCGGCCCTGCTCGTCCTTGTCGTTGTCGACGCTCTCGCCCGCGACGCCCATCTGCTGCGCCAGGCCGAGGTCGGCCAGCTTCACCTGGCCGTGGTCGGTGACCATGATGTTGTCGGGCTTGATGTCGCGGTGGACGACGCCCATCTGCTCGGCGTAGACCAGCGCGTCGCCCATCGCCAGCATGACGCGGTCGATCAGCTCCTTCGGGCACGCGCCTTCGCGCTGGACGACCGCCTTGATGGTCTCGCCGTCCACCAGCTCCATCGAGAAGTAGTACGCGTCCTCCTCGCCATTGCCGTCGTGGGCGGGGATCGGCGCCTTGCCGACATCGTGCACGGCGATGATGTTCGGGTGGTTGAGGCGGCCGGCGGCGCGCGCCTCGTCGACGAAGCGCTTGGCGAAGCTCGGGTCCTGGCGGGCGAGGCGCGCGGCGAGCACCTTCAGGGCGACCACGCGGTCCATGCTGATCTGGCGGGCGCGATAGACCTCGCCCATGCCGCCCTTGCCGACGATGGCGTCGATCTCGTAGCCGCCGACGCGCTGTTTCGCCTTGAGGAATCCGGACATGCGGCGTCAGTTGATGCGCCGAAGGGATACTGGCAAGGAAGGCTCTCGTCGCCTCGCCCTGCAACGTATCGCACGGCTGCGCGATCCGGCCACCCGGGCGGGAACCATGGAACCGCGTGCGCTATGCCGCGTCTGTTGCAGGCGTGTCCCGAGCCTACCGTTGCGCCATGCCCGCGCGCCTGGTGCTGGTCGGTTACCGCGCCAGCGGCAAGAGCACGGTCGGTCGCGCCGCCGCCCGCCGCCTGGGCTGGCGGTTCGTCGACAGCGATCACCGCCTCGAATCGGAGCTGGGTCCGATCGCCGCGTTCTTCGCCGCCCATGGCGAGGCCGAGTTCCGCCGCCGCGAGAGCGCCTGCCTGGCGGCGCTCCTGGCGGAGACCGGCCCGCAGGTGCTCGCGACCGGCGGCGGCATCGTCCTGTCCGAGGCGAACCGCGCCGCGCTGCGCGCGCTGTCCGCTGCCGGCGCCCTGGTCGTCTACCTGCACGCCGACGCCGCCTGCCTCGCGGCGCGCCTGCGCCAGGACGACGGCGGCCGCCCCAGCCTGACCGGCGGCGGCGTCGCCGACGAGGTGCCGCGCATCCTGGGCGTGCGCGACCCGCTGTACCGCGAGGTCGCCGACGCCGTCGTCGATGCCAGCCGGCCACGCGCCGAGGTGGTCGCGGCGGTCGTCGCGCTCGCGCGGCCGGCGGACGAGCCCTGAGTCCGGCGCTGCTGTGGAGAACTCTGTCGAACCGCGTCGAAACGGTCGAGAGCCGCTCGCCCTGGGCGTCCGTGCCCGCTAGCCTGCGCGACGCATGATCAGCAGCCACCGCGACGACACCGCCTCCCCGTCCCGCGGCAAGCCGGCGAAGAACGCGCCGCCCGCCGGACGCGAGCCGCCGCACAACCTCGAGCTCGAACGCGCGATCCTGGCGGTGCTGCTCGATGGCCGCCACGCGACCGCGATGCACAAGGTGCGCCAGCAGGTCGCGCATCCCCTGGCGTTCTTCCAGCGCGATCACCGCATCGCCTACCTCGCCTGCCTCGAGCTCGACGACGCCGGCCACCGCATCGACGCGCAGGCGGTCGCCGAGCTGCTCAGCCGCTACGACTTCAAGGCGATGCTCGACAAGCTGCGCAACCAGCAGCTGCTGCTCGAATCGGACCAGCTCGACGGCCTGGGCGTCGAGCGCCTGCGCCAGCTGTGGCGGCGGCAGGAGCCCGACGTCGGCTACGAGGACAGCGCCCTCGCCGCGATCGGCGGCTACAACGCGGTCGCCGAGCTGACCGAGAGCCATGGCGCCTCCGCCGCCGGCCTCGAGCGCAACGTGGCGCTGCTCTGGGACTACCACCTCAAGCGCCGGATGATCACGCGCCTGCAGGCGCTGACCGACAAGGCCTACCGCACGCCCGAGGAGTTCGGGAACCTGATCGATCAGGGCAGCCAGGCGATGCTCGACCTGGGGCGCATGACCCAGTCGTCGCTGGTCTACACCCTCGGCACGGTGGTCGACGAGACGCTCGACTCGATCGCCCACCGCGCGACCAATCCCGACGAGGGCGTGAAGACCGGCATCGCCGATCTCGACGAGCGGCTGGTCGCGCTGCGCCCCGGCGGCCTCTACGTGCTCGCCGCGCGGCCCGGCGCGGGCAAGACCTCGCTCGCGCTCAACCTGGTCGGCAACATCGCGCGTCGGCCGGAGCTGGCGCAGGGCGTGCTGTTCTTCTCCCTCGAGGTCGACCGCATCGACCTGGTCAAGAAGCTGCTCTCCGCGGAGTCCGGCATCGACTTCCGCGCGATCGAGACCGGCCTGCTCGAGCCGGCGCAGCAGGAGGCGCTGTACGCCGCCGCCCAACGCTTCAAGGACTGGCGCCTCGATCTCATGGACGTCAGCGACCTGAACGTCGCCAACCTGCGCAGCGTGGTGAAGCGGCGCATGCTCGAGAGCGAGGGCAAGCTGAAGCTCGTCGTGATCGACTACCTGCAGCTGCTCGGCGGCACGCGCCACGACATGAACGAGTACGAGAAGGTCTCGGACATCTCGCGCGTGCTCAAGGTGCTGGCGCGCGAGATGCGCATCCCTGTGCTCGCGCTGTCGCAGATGTCGCGCGACAGCGAGAAGGGCGTGCAGACCACGCCGCGCGAGCCGCGCCTCTCCGACCTGCGCGGCTCGGGCACCATCGAGCAGGACGCCGACGCCGTGATCTTCATCCACCGCTGCGACGCGCCGCAGGACGGCCAGGACAGCCCCTGCCGCAAGATGAAGGTGATCATCGCCAAGAACCGCTTCGGCCCCACCGGCTTCGTGCCGATGCACTTCTTCCCGGCCAAGATGCTCTTCAAGCAGGCGCCGCGCGACGAGTACGTCGAGGAGGACGACGCCTACGACGCGGGCCCGAAGCCGGCTCGGCAACGGCGTGACAAGGGCGACAGCGTGCCGCAGCGGCGGGAGAAGATCGACAGCCAGCCGGGGGACGGCGAGGATCTCTTCCAGTAGGTCGCGTCGCGCTTCAGGCTTCGCGCTGCGAGCTTCGAGCTTCGAGCTTCGAGCTTCGAGCTTCGAGCTTCGAGCGGCGACCGACGCCCTACTCGAACGAGTCGACGGTCTCCTCACGCGCCGGCGCGCGCAGGCGCTGCTGGCCCTGCCACTCCTCGAACAGCGACCAGTCCGGGTTGAAATGGTCGTTGCCGATCAGGTGGCGGCCACGGATGCGCGGCAGCACGCGCGCCAGGAACTCGCCGACCAGCCCCGAGGCCAGCAGCCGGCGCTTGTTGATGCGGAAGGTGGTCTGCGCCCAGACCGGGTCCTCGAGCCCGAGCCCGACGAACCAGCGGAAGAGCAGGTTGTAGTCGAGCTCCTCGAGCAGCCGCCGTTCGCTGGGCACGCCGTACAGGCCCCACAGCAGCATCGCGCGCATGACCTGCTCCGGCGGCAGCGACGACCGTCCGGAGTCGGCGAACAGCAGATCGACCTTCGGCTGGAGATCGTGGGCGATGTCGACGGCGACCGAGCGCACCAGGCGCAGCGGATGGCTGGCCGGCACGCGGTCCTCGACCGCGACGAAATGGAACATGGTGGTCTGCCGACAATCCAATCCGCGCATCATCGGCCTCCGCTGCCGCCGCAGGATGCGGGCGCCCCGCCCGCCGTCCACGAACCAGGCGACCACGACGCCGCCACGCGCCGCAACCGCGGTCAACCAGCGCAAGTCCGGTCGCTGGCGGGCGATCGCCGGCCGCGAGGATCGCGGGAGGAGCCGCGCATGCACCGTGATGCGGAGGACATCGGAGCGGTCCCGCCCTGCCACGTCTCGCGGCTCGTGGACGCCGCGGCACCCGCCGGGACCATCGCCGCGCCATGACCACCAGCGCCTTCGCGTGGCCGGGCGGCGCCCGGGCCGCGGTCAGCATCACCTTCGACGACGGCCGCCCGAGCCAGGCGCGCGGCGCCGAGATCCTCGCCGCGCACGGCCTGCGCGGGACCTTCTTCGTCCTGATGCGGCAGGTCGCGGCCGCGCCGGAGGCGTGGCAGGCGATGGCGCGCGCCGGCCACGAGATCGGCAACCACACGCGGACGCACCCGTGCAGCGGCAACTTCGCCTGGTCGCGGCCGACCGCGCTCGAGGACTGGACGATCGAGCGCATCGCCGAGGACATCGACGCCGCCAGCGCCGAGATCGCGGCGTGCTTCGGCGCGCGGCCCCGCAGCTTCGCGTACTGCTGCGGCCAGTCCTTCGTCGGGCGCGGCGCCGGCCGACGCAGCTACGTGCCGGTCGTCGCCGAACGCTTCCTCGTCGGCCGCGGCTTCCGCGACGAGCACCCGAACGATCCCGCCTTCGTCGACCTCGCGCATGTCGGCGGCGTCGATCTCGATGGGCTCCAGGCCGACGCGATCGCCCGTCTGGTCGACGCCGCCGCGCGCGACGGCGCCTGGCTTGCGCTGGCCGGACACGAGGTCGACGAGCGTCCGGGGCAGTCGGTCGACCCGCGCGCCCTGGACGCCGCCTGCCGCGCGCTGCGCGCGCGCGGCGACATCTGGGTCGCGCCGCTCGGCGAGGTGGCCGCCTACGTCGCGCAGCGGCGCGGCCGCTGAACGCGTCGCGGCTCAGCGCGCCTGCGCGGCCCAGCCGTGCCACGCCTTGGTCAGCCCCGGGTCCTCCTGCTCGTACGCCGCCTTCACCGCGTCGCGCGCCGGCGTGCCCTTCGCCGTGTCGCAGAACACGCGCAGCAGCTTGTTCTCCGGCCCGCGCTGGTTCTTGCCGACGCCCTTGAGGAAGGTCGCCAGGCTCCACATCTGTTTGTAGTGCTCGGTCGGCAGGCCGATGGTGTCGGCGAGCATGACGTTGCTCGCGGTGAGCATCATCTGGCTGCGGCCCTGGAGCAGCTTCGCCACGTCCTTCGGCCAGTCGCCGTCGAGCGTCACGTTCACATTCTCCTGGTACGAGATCGAGTACATCCGGACCTGCTTGTCGCAGACCAGGCGCTGGAGCTCGCAGGCCAGGCCCTCGCGCAGCCAGACCTGCGGCTTCCTGCCGCGCTCGGCGTAGAACGCGTCGATCGAGGCGCGCGTCGCCGAGAACACCGCCCACCAGCGCACGATCGGCAGGATCCGCGTGTCGGTGAAGTTGCCGCGCGCGAAGCTCAGGCTGCCGCACTTCTTGGCCAGGCCGATGTCGCCGCCGGCGAACGCCGTGTCGATGAACCCGTCGCGCGCCCCGGCGTCGGGGAAGATCGCCAGGGTGTAGATCTCGTCCGCGGGCATGTCCTCGCGCATGAACATCTTCGGCTCGCCGGTCCAGGTCTCGAGCCCCTTCAGCGCGAGGTCGGCGTGCTCGACGATCTGCTTGGCGTCGGCCTGGACGCCGCCGATCAGCAGCAGGCGCACCGCGCGTCCCGGATGCTCGGCGATCGCCAGCCCGCGACCGGCGCAGTAGGCGCGCAGCGACGCCAGGGTCGTCACGCGTTCGCCGAGGGCCTTGTCCGCCTCGGGCGATCCGCCGACCGCCGAGATCGGCGACGGCAGCGTCGTCCAGGGATCCTCCTTGCCCTTCTTCGCCTTCTTGCCGTCCTTGGCTTTCTCGGCGGCGGCGTCCGTCGCATCGGCAGCCGGTCGCGGCGGGTCGTTGCGCTCGCTGCTGCCGGCGGCCTCGTCCTCCGCCCCCGTGCTCAGCACCAGCAGCGGCAGCAGCACCAGGACGCGAACGAGCCGGCTCAGGGGGGACATCCGCTAGCGATATCCGGATGCCAGGCCTGCCCAAGTGCTGAATCGAGCGGCATCCGCAGGCGCTGGCCGATCAGCGACGGCGTCCGCGACGCTTCGGCCGGCGCACCGGATTGGTCTCGCCGCCGGTCGACACCGCCACGGTCTCGCCCGCCTCCAGCCGCTTGATCTGGTCGCGCAGGCGCGCGGCCTCCTCGAAGCGCAGCGCCTCGGCGAGCTCGACCATCTGCGCGGTCAGCGCGGCGATGTCCGCGGGACCGTAGACCTGGCCGAGGCCGTCGCCGCCCATGCCGCCCGATTCGGCGACCTTGCGCGCGGCGATCTGATCGGCGAAGGCAGCCATGGTGTGCTGGCGCTTGGCGCTGAACGGCACCAGCCCGTGCTCGGCGTTGTAGGCGACCTGGTGCGCGCGGCGGCGGTCGGTCTCCTCGATCGCGGAGGTCATCGCCGGCGAGCGCTTGTCGGCGTAGAACACCACCTGGCCGTTCACGTTGCGCGCGGCGCGGCCGATGGTCTGGATGAGCGATCCGGCGCTGCGCAGGAAGCCCTCCTTGTCGGCGTCGAAGATCGCGACCAGCGAGACCTCGGGCAGGTCGAGGCCCTCGCGCAGCAGGTTGACGCCGACGATGCACTGGGTCTCGCCGGTGCGCAGCCCGCCGAGGATCTCGACGCGTTCGATCGCGTCGATGTCGCTGTGCAGGTAGGTCGTGCGCACGCCCGCCTCGGAGAGGAACTCGGCGAGGTCCTCGGCCAGGCGCTTGGTCAGCGTCGTCACCAGCGTGCGCTCGTCGCGGGCGCAGCGCGCGGTGACCTCCTTGATCAGATCCTCGACCTGGCCGGAGGTCGGTCGGACGCTGATCGGCGGATCGATCAGCCCGGTCGGGCGGATGAGCTGCTCGGTGCGCACCTCCTCCTTCTCGGCCTCGTACGGCCCCGGCGTGGCGCTGACGAACACCGCCTGCGGCACCAGGGTCTCCCACTCGTCGAAGCGCAGCGGGCGGTTGTCGAGCGCGCTCGGCAGGCGGAAGCCGTGCTCGATCAGGGTCTCCTTGCGGCTGCGGTCGCCGGCGTACATGCCGCGCACCTGCGGCACGCTGACGTGGCTCTCGTCGATGACGCAGAAGAAGTCGGGCGGGAAGAAGTCGTAGAGGCAGTACGGGCGCTCGCCGGCGCGGCGGCCGGTGAGATGGCGGCTGTAGTTCTCGATGCCGTTGCAGTAGCCGACCTCGCGCAGCATCTCGATGTCGTAGCGCGTGCGCGACAGCAGGCGCTGCGCCTCGACCAGCGCGCCCTGGCGCATCAGCTGGGTGTGGCGCGTGTCGAGCTCCTCCTCGATCGCCTTCACCGCGCCCTCGAGGGTCTGCTCCTCGACCACGAAGTGCTTGGCCGGGTAGATGTTCAGGCGCTCGTGCCGGCCGAGCACCTCGCCGGTCAGCGCGTGCACCGTCGACAGCGAGGACAGCTCGTCGCCGAAGAACTCGATGCGCACGACGGTGTCGTCGTAGGCCGGCCAGATCTCGACCACGTCGCCGCGCACGCGGTACTTGCCGCGCTGGAAGCCGAGGTCGGAGCGGTTGTACTGGATGTCGAGCAGCCGGCGCAGCACGGCGTCGCGCTCGATGGTCTCCCCGACCGCCAGCGTGACCGTCAGGTCCTCGTACGACTTCGGCGAGCCGAGGCCGTAGATCGACGACACCGAGGCGACGATGATCACGTCGCGCCGCGACAGCAGGCTGCGCGTCGCCGACAGCCGCAGCTTGTCGATCTCCTCGTTGATCGACGACTCCTTCTCGATGTAGAGGTCGCGCGACGGGACATACGCCTCGGGCTGGTAGTAGTCGTAGTAGCTGACGAAGTACTCGACGGCGTTGTCGGGGAAGAAGCCCTTGAACTCGGCGTAGAGCTGGGCGGCCAGGGTCTTGTTGTGCGACAGCACCAGCGTCGGCCGCTGCAGCCGGGCGATGACGTTCGCCATGGTGAAGGTCTTGCCCGACCCCGTCACGCCGAGCAGCGTCGCGTAGCGCTTGCCGGCGCGCATCGCCGCCTCGAGCTCGGCGATCGCCTTGGGCTGGTCGCCCATCGGCTCGTACGGCGAGGCGAGTCGGAAGCCGGCGGGTTCCCCGGGCGAAGGCATCGGCGAACCTTCGCCCCGTGCCCGTGCCCGACAACGCTGGGCGGTCGCTTCCTTACATCCGCGCGCCCGAGAACGGGCGTCACGACCCGCGCGAGGCCCTCACGGCGCATCGTTCGCACTGGTTCCATGCACCCGGCGCTCGCGACGCGCGCCACGGTGTTGAAGGCTGGGTGCAGCGACGCGTGCGACCCGGCGCGGGATCTATGATCCCGCACCAACGAGGGGACGTTTCCACGTCCGGTTGAGCCTCGCGGCGTCGTCGGCTTGACGCTGATCGAGGTCGATGCGTATACTGCAGACCCTGGAGGAGGCGCGATGCGTCCTGGTGCTGACACCGCTGCCAAGACCCAGCCCAAACCGATCGCTCCGGCCTCGTTGACCGAGGAGATGTTCCGCGAGGCGATCGAACTCGCCCATCGCGTCAATCGCCGCATCACGGATCCCGACCTCGCTGGCGACGGCGCCGACACCGCCAAGACCGTGTCCGCCGGTGGCGCCGATCGCTGAACGCCCCGCCGCGGCGGCCTTGAGCCGCACGACCAGCCCTCCAGTTTGACGCCATGCCCTGGCGTACCGATGCCGCCGTCGTCCTGCTCTCCGGCGGGCAGGATTCGACCACCTGCCTGGCCTGGGCGCTCGACCGGTTCGCGCATGTCGAGGCGGTGACGATCGATTACGGCCAGCGTCACCGCATCGAACTCGAGGCCGCGACCGCCATCGCCCGTCGCGTCGGCATCGCCCAGAGCGTCATCCCCTGCGACTCCTTCGCGACCCTGGGCGGCAACGCCCTGACCGGCGGCGTCGCGGTGTCCTCGACGCCCGGGCCGGGCGGCCTGCCCAACACCTTCGTCCCCGGCCGCAACCTGGTGTTCCTGACGCTCGCGGCGGCCTACGCCTGGCAGCGCTCGATCCCGGCCCTGGTGACGGGCGTCTGCCAGACCGACTACTCGGGCTACCCCGACTGCCGCGAGGACACCATGGTCGCCATGCAGGACGCGCTGCGCCGGGGCATGGACGCGCCGTTCACCATCCACACGCCGCTCATGCACCTGACCAAGGCCGCGACCGTGACCATGCTGCGCGATCTCGGCCGGCTCGACCTGCTGCGCGACAGCCACACGTGCTACGAGGGCCGCCGGCCGCCGTGCGGCGCCTGCGCGGCGTGCGTCCTGCGCGCCAAGGGCTTCGCCGAGGCCGGGATCGCCGATCCGCTGACCGCCTGAGATTCCATCCGGGCATGCGCCGACGACCTCCGGCCATGGGCGCGCCGCGGCGGCGGATACGCTGCGCGGATGAAGACCGCGACCGCGACCGCTCCGCAGCCCGCCGTGCGCTGGCGCCTGCGCCTGCAACCACCGACGACGCTCACCGCGGCGATCTGCGTCGTCGCCGATCCGGCGGGCGCGGTCATCGAGCTGGTGCCGACGCCGGCGGGGACCCTGCTGCGCTGCCGCATCGCGCTGGCGCCGCCGACGGCGCTGATCGCCCAGCGCCAGGCGCGCGGCCAGGCCGTGCCGCCGGCGATGGAACGCGGCGAGATGGCGCTCGAGGCGCTGCTGCCGTCGGATCACGCGGTCGACGTCGTCCTGCGCCTGCGCGACGAGCGCATCGCCCTGCATTGCGACGGCGTGCTGGTCGACGAGGACTGGCCGTTCACCGCGCGCCGCGGCGCGGGCGCTCCGCGCATCCTGCGCAGCGATCTGGCCAGCGCGCTGGTCGTCGGCGACGATCGCGAGGAGATCCAGGCCGGCGCCGCCGCGATCGTGCGCTGGACGCCCGACGCGCACCCCTTCGGCACGTACTGGCGCCCACCCGGCGCCAACGCCAGCGCCGGCGACACCATGCTCTGCGTCCGCGACGACGAGCTGCACCTGTTCTGGCTGGCCGACCGGCGCTGGCACCGCAGCCGGTGGGGCGTCGGCGCGCACCAGTTCGACCACGCGGTCACCAGCGACCTGCGCGCGTGGACGCGCCTGCCGCGCGCGGTCGGGATCGACGCGCCGTGGATCACCGTCGGCACGGGCACCTGCGTGCACGACGGCGAGCGCTTCCACCTCTTCTGGCACAACCACGGCGAGCGCTTCGCCGCGCCGGAGGGCACCTTCGTCTCGACCAGCGCCGACGGCGTCGGCTTCGCGCCCGACGACGGCTTCCACCGCCCGGACCTGATCCAGCCGGGCGTGTGGCGCGAGGACGGCGAGTGGCGGATGCTCTGCCACACCCGTCTCTACGGTTCGACCGACCTGCGCGCCTGGCGCCTGATCGACGAGCGTTTCATCGCGATGCCCGCGGGCGTCACCGACGAGTGCCCGTGCGTGTTCGCGCACGGCGGCCGGATGTGGCTGATGACCGGCCGCTGCGGCTTCTGGAGCTGGGGCCCGGGCGAACGCCCGCGCCCGCTGCATGAACGCGCGCCGTTCGACGGCCAGATGGTGCCGATGGTCGCCGCGTGGCGCGGCCGCCTGATCATGGCGGGATGGGTCGTCGACGATGCCGCGACCGTCGGCACGCGCGACCCGTGGGGCGGGACGCTGATCATGCGCGAGCTGACCGCGCGCGGCGACGACGGCTTCGCGCTGCGCTGGGTGCCCGAGATGATCCCGACGGGCGGCCCGTGGACGACGGCGCTGGCGTCGACCGCGGTCGATGGCCGCGGCGTCGCCATCGCGCTGCCCGCGGGCCCGGCGCACGTGCGCCTGGACGTCGCCGGCGGGAGCGACCTCGCGATCGTCCTGGGCGGCGACGCCGATGGCGCGGGCGGCACCGAGATCCGCCTCGAGGCGTCGGCGCGGCGCCTGCTCGCCGCGCGCGCGCCGACCGGTCCGTTCTCCGGACGCGCCGACCAGCAGCCCTTCCAGGGACGCGACTTCGCGCTGCACGGCGTCCTCGGCCTCGATCAGGCGCGTGTGGTCGACCTCGTGCTGTGGCCCGATCGCGGCGGGGTGGTGATCGACGTCCAGCTCGACAACGGCCATACCCTGGTCACTCGCCACGCCGGCGCATGGCGCCCGGCGCT
>DASPLE010000128.1:0-3234 GCA_035627695.1 Planctomycetota bacterium | reverse complement strand
CGGGCCGATGGCGTGCGGCACGCGCCCGGGGATGAGGTACGCGTCGCCCGGCTTCACCGGGATGCGGTTGAGCATGCCTTCGAGCGCGGCGACGTCCTGGACGGGATCCGCGCGCTGTCGCTCAACGCGCACGCCGGCCTCGTCTCGGCGATCGCCAACGACAACGATCCGGATCTGGTCTTCGCCCAGCAGGTCCACGTCGTCGCCGGCCCGGCGGACGTGCTCATCGCCCTGTCGACCTCGGGCGGATCGGCGAACGTGCTGCGCGCCGCCGAGGTCGGGCGCGAGCGCGGCTGCCGCGTCATCGCCCTGACCGGCGGGCGCGACTGCGCGCTCGGCCGCCTCGCCGACTGCTGGCTGCGCGCGCCGGCGCTCGAGACCTACCGCGTGCAGGAGCAGCACCTCCCGCTCTACCACGCGCTGTGCTACCTGGCCGAGCAGGAGCTGTTCGCGCCGGCCGCCACGGCGGCCTGAGCCCTCACGGACCGAGCGACGCCTGGATGAGCGGCGCATCCTGCGCCGCGAAGGCGCGGCGCCCGCGGACCATGATGCCGCGCTGCGCGGATTTCAGCACCGCGTCGCCGACCGCGCCGACCCGTGCCTCGCCGTGCGCGCGGTCGGCGGTGGTGGTCGCGTTGACCACGACGAAGTCGTCCGCGCGGCGATAGCGGTGGATGAACACCGGGCGCGAGGCCCGTGAGCGGTTCTCGCGCGAGCCGTGGATGGTGTGGACGTTGAAGAGGATCGCATCGCCGGGCGCGCCGGTGACGGCGATCGCGCGCTCCCACGGCCACTCGACGGGGTCGAGCCCGAGGTGGCTGAAGGTATCCACGTGCCGGAGCAGACCGTCGCGATGCGAGCCGGGCACGACATGCAGCGCGCCATTGACCAGATCGGTGTCGACGGTGTAGCCGAGCATCGCCATGGGGCCGTCGAAGCGGTGCTCGAAGTACGACGAGTCCTGGTGCAGGTGCTTGGCGTGGCCGCCGACCGGCTCCTTGTAGAGCACCTGGCCTTCCATGAACAGCTCGATGTCGGCGCCGAGCACGGCCTCGGCGATGTCGAGCAGCGCCGGCTCCATCGCGGAGGCGAAGAGCGCGCCGCTCGTCCGGTAGGTCGTCGGCAGGACCATGATCTGCTGGCGGCGCCGGAAGCCCCCCGGTGCCGGCAGGAACAACGTCCCGTCGGGCGTCGTCCAGCCGATGTCGATGCGTTCGGCGTGCGGCAGCAGCGCCAGCGCGCGCGCCGCGTCGGCTTCGATGTCCTGGCGGATCGCCTCCGCCCAGCGACGCATCAGGCCGCGCACCACCACGCAGCCGTGCTCGCGGTAGATCGCCGCGGCCCGCGTGATGTCCAGGCGCTCGGCATGGATCTCGATGTCGGCGACGGTGACGGCCGCAGGGCGCATGGTGGACTCCTGCGATCCATCCTACGGCGGCGCGGCCGCGCATCGCCATGACCGATCGCGGCCCGGCCATGTCGTTTACCGATCAGAGCCGCCGTTCGCTGGCGTAGCGGCTGGGGCTGATGCCCAGCGCGGCGCTGAACGCGCGCGAGAAGTAGTAGGGATCGGCGAAGCCGCAGCGCGCCGCGACCTGCTTGACGCTGAACCCGCCGAGCGCGAGCAGCCGGCGCGCCTCCTCGACGCGCAGGTCGGTGAGGTAGCGCTGCGGCGAGCGCCCGGTCGCGGCGACGAACGCGCGGCGCAGGTGGCGCGGCGACGTCGACATCAGCAGCGCGGCGTGGGCGAGGCGGAATCCGGGATCCGTCGCGCGCTCGTGCAGCAGGCGGCGCAGCGCCTCGCCGAGCGGATGCGCCGCGGCGACGCGCGGCGCCAGGCGATCGAGCCACCGCCGCAGCGCGGCGAAGCCGTCGACGCACGCCGCCTCCCATCCCGGCAGGCGGCCGCGGTACTCCTCGAGCAGCAGCGTCGCCGTGCGCTCGAACGGCCGGTCGGCCTCGTCGCGCGCGACCACCAGCTGCTCGTCCGGACGCAGATGCTCGCAGGCCAGCCACAGCCCACGGAAGCCGCCGGGCGCGGTCTCGGCGTACACCAGGCGCGGCGGCACGCCGATGATCGTCCCGCGCGCGAACGGGACCGCGCGCCCGGCGTGGCTGAAGGTCCCGCGGCCCTCGAGGTAGAGGATCAGCACCCAGGTCTCGTGGTGGTGATCGGGCAGCGACGGGCCGAGGTGGTCGGTGCGGTTGACGTAGATCATCCTGGGCACCGCCTGGCGCGCGCCGCGGGGACGGCGCCTGGCCGTTCCGTCCATCATGCCGACCTCCTCATCCATGGCATCGTCTAGGCCTGGGCGCGTAGGATGTCCGCCATGTCCATCACCATGACCACCGGGACCGCGATCTCCAGCATCGACGACGCGCTTCTCGCGCTCGGCGCGATCCCCGATCCGCTCGATCACCGCCAGCGCGACGCGCTGGACCGCGATGGCTGCATCGTCCTGCCCGGAGTCATCGACCCCCTGCTGCTGGAGGCTCTGCGCGCGCGGCACGAGGAGCTGATGGCGGCCAAGTACGGGCCGGTCGCGCCGACCACCGCGGCGACCGACCTGTGGAACCACGAGGCCGGCACCCGCCGGCTCACCGATCTGGTGAGCGAGGGCGTGCCCTACGACGCGCTCTACACCCATCCCGTCCACCTCGCCGCGGTCCGCAGGCTCATCGGCGGGGAGTTCCGCGTCCATTCGATCAACGCCCGCGACGCGCTGCCCGGGCATGGCCACCAGGGCTTCCATCGCGACGGCCGGATCACGGCGGGGCAGATCGTCAACTCGGCGTGGCTGCTCGACGGCTTCACCGCCGACAACGGTCCGACCCGCGTGGTGCCGGGTTCGCATCGCTGGGACCGTCAGCCGCACGAGGCGATGGCCGACACGGCGACGGCGCATCCCGGGCAGATCGAGGTCATCGCCGGGCCCGGCTCGGTGCTGGTGTTCGACGGCGCGCTGTGGCACAGCGGCACGACCAATCGCAGCGGTCGCATCCGCCGGGTCGTCCATGTCGCGATGGCCCGACCCCACGTCGGCCAGGTTCCGGTGCAGCGCGAGCGGATCCGCAAGTCGACCTGGGAGCGGATCAGCCCGGCGGCGCGTTATCTGCTCGACGTCTGAGAGGACGACAGCGCGAAGCGCGAAGCTCGAAGCGCGAAGCGCGAAGCTCGAAGCGCGAAGCGCGAAGCTCGAAGCGCGAAGCGCGAAGCTCGAAGCGCGAAGCGCG
>DASPLE010000127.1:0-34357 GCA_035627695.1 Planctomycetota bacterium | reverse complement strand
GTTGCGGCGGCGCGACGACCGTGGGGGTCAGCTTCAGCGCGGGCGCGGCGGGCGCGACCGGCGCCGCGGCGGCAGCGATCGGTGCGGCCGGGGCCTTGGCGGGAGGAGCGACGGGGGCCTTGGCCGCCGGCGCGACCGGCGCCATGGCGGCCGGAGCGAGCACCGGCGGCGGAGCCTTGACCGGATTGCGTTCGAGCGCGCCGGTCTGCGGCACGGTCTCGTGCGCCGGGAGCGGCGTCTTGATCGTCGAGCCCGCGCTCGGCGTCGTGAAGAGCTCGGGCTCGGGCAGGGTGATGTCGATGTCGAGGTCGATCAGATCGTCCTTCTTCGCCGCGGCCGGAGCGGGCTTGGCGGGCGCCTTCGCCGGCGGACCGGAGATCGCGATCTCGTCGAGCTCGTCGATGCCGATGCGCTCCGATTCGACGTTCTTGTCCTTCGTCGAGCCGTTGGCCTCGGCGGCGGGCGCGATGGTCTCGATCTCGTCGAAGCCGATGACCGCGGGCTCGTCGGCCTTGATCGCGACCGGTTCGATGATCGCGGGCGCGATGACCTCGTCCGAGGAGAGCAGCTCGTCGATGTCCTCGATCTCGGGCACGATGTTGTCGCCGTCGACGTGCGCCGGCAACGGCGTCGGCACGGGCTTGGGCGGCGCGACCGAGATCGGCGCCCTCGGCCCCTCCACCTTCGAGATCATCTGCGTGACGCTCTTCGCCTCGACGTCCTGGACGAAGCCGAGCGAGCCTTCCTTCGCCTGCACCTGGCCCGAGTAGTACTTCTCGATGCCCTGGGTGATCTCGGCGCGCGTCGCGACGACCTTCTTGATGTCGAGGCCGGTCTTCGACTCGAGCACGCGGATGGTCTCGGTGTCGAGCGGGTTGACCATCGCGAGGGTCAGCAGGCTGCCAAGCTTATCGACCGGGAAGACGCCGTAGTGCTCGGCGTCCTCGCGCGAGATCGTGTCGAGCGCCTTCTTGCGGATCTCGTACTTGTCGACCTTGAGGTGCGGGACCCAGCACTCCTGGGTGAGCGCGGTGACCAGCTTGTCCTCGGTCAGGAAGCCGAGCTGGACCGCGGCGGCGTCGATCGCGACGCCGTCGG
This sequence comes from Planctomycetota bacterium, assembly GCA_035627695.1. GTDB lineage: Bacteria > Planctomycetota > UBA11346 > UBA11346 > UBA11346 > DASPLE01. Next base: position 33,259 of record DASPLE010000127.1, on the reverse strand, counting down.
CCTCGGCCTTGTCGCGGACCTTGTCCGCCTGGGCGGCGTCGAGCAGCCGCGCCTTGTTGATCAGGAAGTCGATCAGCGCCTGTTCGCCGGTGCGCGCCGGACCGCCGCGCGAACCGCTGGCGAGATCGCCCGCGAACTCGAGCGGCTTGGGCGCCGAGATCGGATCCTTGCCCTTGGCCCGCGTGGTCGTGCCGCCGACCGTCGGCGACGGGCCCGATGGCTTGGACGCGCCGATCATCAGGCCGCCGTCATCGGACTTCTGCGGATTGGCCTTCATCGGACCGGAGGTCGGCTTGGCGCCGGCGGTCGGCTTGGGACCCGAGGGCTTGCCCGCGGGCGCGGTCGGCGCCGGGACCGGACGCGGACCCGACTGCACCGGCTTGCCGGGGGCGGCGATGGTCGAGGTGCCGGGCTTCGCCGGCGGGGCGCCCGCACCGTTCGTGATGCGCTGCGTCGGGCCCTTGACCGGAGCGGGGGCGGCCTTGGCGGTCGATCCGGTTCCGGTCGACTTGCCTTCGGGCGCGATGATGCGACGGCTGGGACGCTTGACCTGACCCGTGGCCAGATCATCGGCCTTGTCGTCCTTCTTCTTGCCCTTCAAGAAGTCGAAAAAACCCATGATGCCCTTTCACGGCACTCGTCGGTCGCCAGTCGCCTTCGGCCGGTCGTCACCAGCCGCTGCGGCCACCCGCCACGTCGCGGCACGCGTGGCGTGCCGGCAAGAGTCTTAAGTATGACCCACGAATCGGCACCGCGAACCGCGTATCCCGCGACGGGCCAAGGTCATGCCGTATCACACTCGGCGCCGTCCGCTGCGCGCTGCGGTTGAGTTCAGGGTGTCGTTCCTACAGTCGCGGAGTCAGCATCTTCCCGCGCCGCACGCGACGATATCGCGTGCCACCACGCCAGCGCCCGTCGGCGCGTGGCGTGCTATCAGGAGCGTCCATGGCCGTCCTCAACTTCGACATCAAGACCGTGACGCTGCCGAGCGGCGAGGAGGCCAAGGCGGTCTTCCTGACCGGCTCGATCGACGCCTCGACCAACCAGGCGTTCGAAGGGCGGCTGAGCGACATCCTGTCGTCCGGCGTGCACAACGTCCTGCTGGTCCTGACGAACGTGAAGTACATCAACTCGACCGGCCTCGGCACGATCGTGAAGTGCGTCGACACCTTCCGCGAGTCGGGCGGCGACATCAAGCTGGTCGGCGTGCCGACCAAGGTCATCGCGCTGTTCGAGATGCTCGGCCTGCTCGCCCTGTTCGAGACCCACGACACCATCGAGGGCGCGGTCGCGTCGTTCAGCAAGGGCAAGGAGGCCAAGCCCGAGCCGGCCCCCACCGCCAAGTTCCCGATCCAGTTCAAGCATCCGGTCACCGGCATGGGCCTGAACGTCAGCCAGCCCGGCCGCTTCAAGGATCCGCGCAGCGGCGACTACTTCAGCGTCGACCAGAACGGCACGATCGAGTTCTACGAGATGAACAAGGTCAAGATGCTCGAGATGAAGCTGCCGTGCGACATCGACTTCGCCGCCGGCCTGACCGCGCTCGCCGGCAGCCTCGGCAAGCGCCTCAAGCTGTCGGGCGATGCGCAGTCGAAGGTCGAGCGCTCGATCGGCGAGGCATGCGCGATCCTCAAGGCGCACACCAACGACGCGAACGAGACCTGCAACGTGCTGATGGTCGGCGATCAGGACAAAGTCCAGATCGGCATCGTCAACTACGGCAACGCGCTGAACATCCGCGCGGACGACGCCGGGCTGCGCTCGCTCCAGGGCATCATGGACGAGGTCAAGCACCAGGTGCTGCCGACGCGCGGCTTCCTGCTGACGATGACCAAGCGCCTGCACTGACGCGCGACGGCGCCGATGGCTCGTCGATGGTGGAAGCCTCCGGGAATCCCGGGGGCTTTCGCATTGGTGGCGGGCGCATCGCGCCGCGCGGGCACGGCCGCTCCTCGATCCGATGGCGTCGGCCGAGGCCGTGGCTGTCGTTGTCCCGCGCGCCGCGTCGTGCACGCTCGCCGCCACGACGAGGCCACCATCGACCATCCGCCCACCACCGCCGTGCCGTCGCACGAGTCCTTCATGCGCGCCGCGCTGCGCGAAGCCGGCCTGGCCGCCGAGGAGGGCGAGGTCCCGATCGGCGCCGTGGTCGTCCACGACGGGCGCATCATCGGCCGCGGGCGCAACGCCTGCGAGCGGCTGCAGGATGCCACAGCCCACGCCGAGATGGTGGCGATCAGCGCCGCCTCCGACGCGCTCGGCTCGTGGCGGCTCGAGGGCTGCACGCTGTACTGCACCATCGAGCCGTGCCCGATGTGCATGGGCGCGTGCCTCAACGCGCGGGTACCGCGCGTGGTCTACGGCGCCTTCGAGCCGAAGGCGGGCGCGTGCGGCAGCGTCGTCGACCTGGCGGCGCCGCCCGGCTTCAACCACCGCATCGAGGTGGTGAAGGGCGTGCTCGCCGACGATGCCTCCGAGATCATGCGCGGCTTCTTCCGCCGGCTGCGCGAGCGCCGGCGCAGCGAGGCGCCATGAGCCGCCGCATCGAGACCGCGACGGCCGAGCACGTCGCGGGCATCCGCGCGATCTACAACGAGGCCATCCGCACGCTCAGCGCGACCTTCGACACCGAGGAGAAGTCGCACGAGGACCGCAGCCGCTGGCTGGCCGAGCGCAGCGAGCGCCATCCCGTCATCGTGGCGCTCGCCGGCGGCGCGGTCGTCGGCTGGGGCTCGCTGGCGCCGTTCAGCGACCGCCCCGCCTGGGGCCGCACGGTGGAGAACGCCGTGTACGTCGCCGACGGCCATCGCGGTCAGGGATGGGGCGACGCGATCCTGGCCGAGCTGATGCTGCGCGCGCGCGCGCACGGCCACCACGTGGTGATCGCGCGCATCGTCGGCGGCAATTCGGCGAGCATGCGCCTGCACGCGCGCCACGGCTTCGAGCTCGCCGGCACGCTCCGCGAGGTCGGCTGGAAGTTCGAGCGCTGGCACGACGTGGTCTTCATGCAGGCGATGGTGCCGAGCGGCGGGTGACCTCGGCGGGCCTCGCGCTCGTCACCCGCCCATGGCGATCCGACGGCAGAGCACCCGCCACGTCAGCCCCCAGAGCGGCGCGCCGTCCAGGTCGATGAACGGCTCATCCGGCTGCCCCATGACGACGCCGCGGCGGTGGCGCGCGGGATCGCCCAGCCACGCCAGCGCGCACCAGCGGATCGCGGCGACCTCGCGCGGATCGATGGTCAGAGCGGGGCGCGTCGCGAGCCGGAAGACGAACGGCGCGACGCTGATCGCGAGGCCGAGATGGCGACCCGCCACATCGAGCGGGAGCGCCGCGCTGCAGTCGGCGCGATCCAGCGCGAGACCGACCTCCTCGCGCACTTCGCGCAGGCAGGTGGCGAGCGCATCCGCATCGGCGCGATCCCGGCGCCCGCCCGGCAACGCCCACTGCCCCGACCAGGGATCATCGACGCGCTCCGCTCGGCGGATGAGCAGCACGGCGGGCGGATCGTCGCTGGTCTCGATCAGCGCCACGGCCGCCGCGGCGTCCGTCACTCCATGCCCGGGATGGTCGCGAACAGCCCGACCTCGAGCTCGTCCGCCAGCGTCGCGTCGTCGAGCACCACCGCGGCTTCACGGTTCCGCGTCAGGGCGGACGCGGTCCAGTTGTGGCTGCCGAGCAGCACGTGCCGGCGATCGACGACCAGCACCTTGGCGTGGGTGGTGCGGTCCTCCTCGTCGAGCACCACCGCCACCCCATTGGCCTGCAGCCACGCCGCTGGCGCCTCGTGCTTCGGGTCGATCGCGGTGTCGTCGAACTTGGCGCCGTAGTCGAGGCACACCTTGACGTCGACGCCCCGCCTCGCCGCGTCGGCCAACGCCTGGAGCAGGTCGCGCACCGGCCCGTCATCGGCGCGCACGACGTAGACCACGACGCGGATGCGCTCGGCCGCGCCGTCGATCAGCCGCCGCGCCTCGCGCGCGTAGTCCATCGCGTGCCCTGGTCCGGAGAGCACGACGCGCACCGGCGCCGCGCGTCCGGGCGCCGCCAGGCCGAGCGCGAGGACCGCCGCCGCCGCCACGGCGAGCACCGCGCAGCGCCGCGCCCATGCCGGCCACGGCGACAGCGTCGGCTGCAACGGCAGGCCGCGGCGGATCACGACCGGCGTCCGTGCATGCCGTCGGCGGGCATCGCGCCATGCGCCACGTCGCCGAGCGCGGCCTCGTCGACGGCCGATCGCGCCGCCGCGATCACCGCGTCGGCGGCGATGGCGCCCATGTCGACCTTCGCGACGTCGCGTCGTTCCCAGGCCGCGCCCGGCGCCTGCAGCGTCCGGTAGCCGCGGCCGCGCGGCCCATTCCGTTCCGCCGGCACCGGACCGAACAAGCCCACGGCGGGCGTTCCCAGCGCCAGCGAGAGGTGCAACGGTCCGGTGTCGCCGCTGACGAATACGGCGGCGCGGGCGATGAGACCCGCGAGCTGCGGAATCGTCGTCGGCGGCGCCAGCACGCCCGCTCCGGCCTCGCCGATGATCTCCTCGGCCAGGTCGTGCTCGGTGTGCGTGCCCCAGACCAGCAGCGGCGTCAGGCGCGCGCGCGCGCAGGCGCGGACGAACTCGACCTGACGCGCCTTCGGCCAGACCTTGGTCGGCCAGCCCGCGCCGACGTTGAGCAGCCACGGCCGCGACAGCTGACGCCGCGCCAGCCACTCGTCGGCCCACGCGTGATCGGCACGCCACGGCGGCAACGGGAACCGCCAGGGCCCGCACGGCCGAGCGGATTTCGCGCCGGCGGTCAGCGCCAGGCCGAGCGCGCGCTGCTGATCGATCACGTGCACGGCGTCGACCGGACTCCTGCGGCTGGTGACCAGCCAGCTGAGCTCGCGCGCGCGCGGCCGGCGATGGCCCAGGCGCAGGCTCGCGCCGCTGGCGACCGTCAACGCCGCGCTCTTGGCCAGGCCCTGCGCGTCGATCGCCGCGTCGAAGCGCTGCGCGCGCAGCTCGCGCGCGAGGCGGCGCAGCGCGAGCAGCTTGCCGCCCATCGCTCCCGCCGGATCGCGGATGAGCCGGCGCGGCAGGCGGAACACGCGTTCGATGGCGCTCGACCCCTCGAGCAGCGGCGCCCAGCGGTCTTCGCACAGCCAGGCGACGCGATGGCCCGCGGCGGCGAGGTCGGCGGCGAGCGGCAGGGTGTGGACGATGTCGCCGAAAGCGCCGAGGCGGACGATCAGGACATGCATGCGCCGCGCCCTCGCCACCACCGTCGACGACGGCATCCTCGTCCACGGACACCGGTCATCGCGGCACGCTAATGACGTTGCGGGGGCGCGGAAGCCGGCCACGACGGCGCGCGAGGATTGCACCGGTCGAACCGTCGGGGCTTGCGGCACTGGGCTCGGGGATGTACAAGCCGGACCTATCTCGGCCACACACGTGGGAAGGCGCTCATGAGCAAGGAAGATCACCTCAGCTTGGGCAAGGTTGCCAAGCGCTGCAATGTCAGCCGCACGACGGTGTATCGCTGGATCGTCAACGGGCACCTGAAGGCGTACAGCCTGCCGAGCGGTCATTTCCGCGTGACGCCCGAGGACCTCGAGGGCTTCCGTCGCACCTTCGGCATCCCCGACGTCGACCAGATCTCGGCCGCGCGCGAGCGCACCGCCGACAAGCTGCACGTCCTGATCGCCGACGACCACCCCGACATGGTGCTGCTGCTGCGCAAGGTGGTCGAGCGCTACCTGCCGAACGCCATCATCCACGAGGCGGTCAACGGCGTCGATACCTGCATCGTGGTCGGCACGATCAAGCCGCAGCTCATGCTGCTCGACATCATGATGCCCGGCATGGACGGCTTCGCCGTGCTGCAGGAGCTGCTGCGCCGGCCCGAGCTCGCCGAGAGCAAGGTCATCGTGGTCTCGGCCTACGAGCCGTTCGACCGCGTCGAGGAGCTCGGCCGCCTGAACCCGCAGGTCGTGTCCTGCGTGCGCAAGCCGGTCAGCGTCGAGGCGCTCGGCCGCGTCCTGGTCGAGCACACGCGCGATCTCAAGATCGGGTGACGGTGCTCCGGCTCCTCGCCGGACTCGCCTCGGACCTGGCTCAGGTCGAGGCGGTCATGGCGAAGGTGTTGGCGAGCGACGAACCGCGGGTCAACAGCCTCATCGATTCGCTGGGCGGCTTCCACGGCAAGATGCTGCGGCCGTCGGTCGTCCTGCTGGTGGCGCAGGCGATGGGCGGGATCCGGCCCGAGCACCATCGCCTGGGCGCGGCGCTGGAGATGATCCACACCGCGACGCTGATCCACGACGACATGATCGACGAGGCCGACACGCGGCGCGGCAAGCCGACCGCGCACGTCGCCCACGGCACGTCGATCGCCGTGCTGCTCGGCGATTACTTCTACACCCACGCCTTCAGCCTGGTCTCCGACCTGACCCATCCGTGGGTCATGGATCGCCTCACCCGCACCACCAACGTCGTCTGCCGCGGCGAGCTCCACCAGATGATCGCGCGTCGCGACGTCGACCTGACCGAGGCCGAGTACGACCGCATCATCTACGCCAAGACCGCGGCCCTGACCGAGCTGGCGGGCGAGCTCGGCGCGGTGAGCGGCACCTCCGAGCAGCGCGCCGGCGCCGCCGCGTACGGCCGCTGCATCGGCATGGCCTTCCAGATCGTCGACGACTGCCTCGATTTCACCGGCGATCCGCAGAAGGTCGGCAAGACCCTCGCGACCGACATCGAACGCGGCCGCCTGACCCTGCCGATCCTGCGCCTGCTGGCCGCGACCGAGCCGGCGCGACGCCACGCCGTCGCGCACGAGCTGGTCGGTGCCACCTCGCCCAGCGCCGTCGCCGAGGTGCGTCGGCGGGTCGTCGAGGGCGGCGGCGTGGCCAGCGCGCTGGGCACGGCGCGCCAGCACGTCGCCGAGGCGAAGCGGCATCTCGCGGCGCTGCCGGCCGGCGCCGGACGCGATCGCCTGGGCGAACTGGCGGATTTCATCGTCGCCCGCGATTTCTGACGCGCGCCGCCCGGCGTTCCCGACGCCGCCTGCAGCCGTCCGCCCGACCCCCTCGCATCGATGCCAACGATGCGCGGCCTGCGGTTGCGGCCTGCCGCTGCCGACGTACAAATCGCCGGTCGCTCTTTGCCAGCCTGAACCACATAACCCATAGCCCGCCCCGCCATCGCAGGCCCCGCGTCCCAGGACGCGCCGAGGCCGCCCGGCAGGGCCGACGAGCCGCATGGAACCGATCGCACCGACCATCATTTCGCGCGAAGACCACCCCATCAGCCGCAAGGACATCGATCCCGATGTCCTGCGCGTGCTCTACAAGCTCAAGGACGCCGGCTACCAGTCCTACCTGGTCGGCGGCGCCGTGCGCGACCTGATGCTGGGACGCAAGCCCAAGGACTTCGACATCGCCACCGACGCGCGGCCGAACGACCTGCGCCGGCTGTTCCGCAACAGCCGCGTGGTCGGCCGGCGCTTCAAGATCGTCCACGTGTTCTTCGGCCACAAGAACGTCGAGGTCGCGACCCTGCGCTCGTCGGTCGAGCCGCAGGACACCGGCGACCTCTACATCGACGACGACAACGCCTGGGGCGACCTCGAATCGGATTCGTTCCGCCGCGACTTCACCGTCAACGCGCTGTACTACGACATCCGCGACTTCGCGGTCATCGACTACACCGGGGGCGTGACCGACCTGCACGACCACGTCGTGCGCGCGATCGGCGATCCGGTGGTGCGCTTCCAGGAGGATCCCGTGCGCATGCTGCGCGGGATCAAGTTCGCCGCGCGCTTCGGCTCGCACTTCGATCCGGCGACCGAGGCCGCGATCAAGCAGCTGCCGCAGGAGATCCTCAAGGCGTCGCGCTTCCGCGTCACCGAGGAGGTCTTCCGCATCCTGGTCCAGCCCAACCGCCAGAACGGGCTGCGCATGCTCAAGGACTACGGGCTGCTCGACGTCCTGTATCCGGAGTGGATGGAGGCGATCGGCGACGAGGGCTTCGCGCAGGTCTGGGACTACTTCGACCGCGTCGAGGCCGACGCGCAGGAGGAGCGCTTCTACCCGATGGAGGTGCTGTGCACCGGCATGTTCCTGCCGCTGCTCGACACCGTCGACATCGAGACCGACCAGTACCACCGCGTCGCCGGCCGCGTCACCGCCGAGATCGGCACGCTGGCGCGGCACATGGACCTGCCGAAGCGGCTGGCGGCGGCGGCGGTCGATCTGCTGCGCGGCCAGCTCTACATGCTGTTCTTCGCCGACCGCGGCAAGCGCGTGCGCAAGTTCGTCCGCTATCCCGGCTTCGACCTGGTCTGGCGGGTGCATGAGCTGGCCTTCGGCCACATCCCCGAGCTCGAACCGATCCGCGCCGTGTGGCGCGACGCGCGCGACGAGATCGGCTCGGACGTCGGCGGTCTCGCCGCCGGGCCGGACCGGCGCGACGTCTTCAGCTTCCGCGGCAAGACCGGCGGCGGCCGCTTCGAGCGCGGCGGGCGCGATCGCCGCGGCGGACGCGAACCGCAGGAAGCCGAGGCGGCGACCGGCGGCGGCGGCGATGATGAATGGATCCCGTTCGTCGACGAGGCCGGCTGACCCGCTGAGGGGCGCGACCCATGCCGCGCTTCGCGCTCGAGCTCGAATTCGACGGCCAGGGCTTCAGCGGCACCCAGCTCCAGGACGACGCCTCGCGCACGCTGCAGGGCGTGGTCGAAACGGCGCTCGCCGACCTCGCCGGCTCGCCCGTGCGCTTCCTGCCCGCCAGCCGGCTCGATCAGGGCGTGAGCTCGCCCGCGCTGCCGGGCGACTGCGTGCTCGAGCGCGACTGGGATCCGGCGATGCTCGCCGCCGCGCTCAACCAGCGCCTGCCCGAGGATGCCGTCGTGCGCCGCGCGGCGCGCGTCGCCGACGGCTTCAGCGCCCGCCGCGACGCGTCGGCCAAGCACTACCGGTACCGCGTCCTCGTCCGGCCGGCGCGACCGGTGATCGACCGCCGCTGCCTGTGGGTGCGGCGCTGGTCGCGGCCCGAGGCGCTGCCCGAGATGGCCGCGCTGCTGGTCGGGCGCCTCGACCTGAGCGGTTTCGCCTGCAAGCGCGGCGACGCCAGCGACGACGGCGATCCGCGCCGGCGCTACGACCACGCGTCATGGACCGATGATGGCGACGGGGCCTGGACGTTCGCCATGGCGGGCGAGGGGTTCCTCTACCAGCAGATCCGCGGCCTGGTCGGGGCGATGGTCCACGTCGCCCTCGATCGCGCGCCGATCGGCGATTTCCGCGCCGCGATCGCGGGCGGGTGGGGCGCGCGGCGGCTGGGCAACATGGCGCCCGGCATCGGCCTGCGCCTCGCGCGCGTCGACTTCACGCCCGAGCCCGACTGGCGCGACACCCGCTGATCCTCTTCCGCCCCCGGGCACCGCACCTACCGTCGCGCCGATGCTCTACCCGGTGCATAGCGACCAGTGCCTGTTCCTCGTCGTCTCCGGTCCGAGCGGCGCCGGCAAGTCGACGCTGATCCAGCGCTTCCTCGAATACCACTCCGATTTCACCAAGTCGATCAGCGCCACCACCCGCCCGCCGCGTCCCGGCGAGGCGAACGGCGTCGACTACTGGTTCGTCGACGACGCCGAGTTCGCCCGGCGCATCCGCGACGGCGAGCTCATCGAGCACGCCCAGGTCTTCGGCAACCATTTCTACGGCACGCCCCGCAGCTTCATCACCGAGCGCTTCGCGCAGGGCATGAGCGTGATCAAGGACATCGACGTCCAGGGCGCCAACCAGATCCGCGCGGCCTTCCCGCAGGCGGTGTTCATCTTCGTCGTGCCGCCGCGGCGCGAGCAGATCGAGGCGCGCCTGCGCGGTCGCGGCACCGACTCGGAGGCCGCCATCCAGCGCCGCCTGCTCGAGGCCGAGGTCGAGCTCGCGCACTGGCGCGACTACGACTACCTGGTGTTCAACGACGAGCTCGAGCGCGCCGCCGCGGACCTCGGCGCCATCGTCCGCGCCGGCCGCCTGCGCATCGCCCAGGAGCGCGCGCACGGCTGAGCGCCGCGGTCGGGTCGCGAGGCGGATGTCGAGCCGCGAGGATGACCGTCGCGAACGCGTCATCGCCCGCCGGCGACCACCCGCCGGCCGTCCCACTGCCTGCGCCACCACCGCGCAGGATGCACGTTGCCACTGGAACCCCGGCGCCGGACTTGGCACAACGACTCCATGGACCTGGTCTGGCACTGGCTGACCTACGCATTCCTCATCGCCCTCATGGTCGCCGCGGCGATGGTCATCCCGCGCTGCCAGCGGGTGCGCCCGGGGGATGACTACCGCGACATCGACAACCTCGATCCGACGGAGTCGATCTCGCTCGACACGACGGTGCGGGTGCACGGCTACGAGCGCGGCGACGCCGTCTGCTACCAGCTCGGCGAGGACGAGCCGCTCGACCGCCTCTTCGGCTGGGTCGCCGCGCGCCCGGGCGACGAGGTGGCGATCGTCGGCGGAACGCTGATCGTCAACGGCGAGGCCGCGACGCGTGGCGCCAACCTGGGCATGCCCGCCGCCGGCCCGATCCGCGTGCCGGCGGACCACCTCTTCATCATCAGCGACGGCCACCGCTACGATTCGACGGCCCACGGGCCGATCCCCGGCCGCGCGCTGCGCGGACGCGTGGCGGAGCTGCCATGATCGCGCAGGTGATGGCCGAGAAGTTCGGCGAGCGCAACGCCGGCTTCGTCATGCTCGGTTTCGCCGCCGTGGTGCTGCTGATCGCGGTCGTCGTCGGCTGGGGCGCGATCACGCGCTGGCGCGCGGCGTCGGCGCTCGCCGACTGGAACGCGCGCTCGCTCTCCAACGAGCACGCGGCCGCGCGCGAGGCCGGGGCCGAGGCCGCCGCTCTGGCGCCGTCGAGCGCGGCCGCGATCCTCGCCGCCGCCGACCTGGCGAGCAGCGACGGCTACGCGCGGCTCGAGGCATCGGCCGGGCGCGTCAGGCCCGGCGACCGCGCCCTGGTCGACGCGGCCCTCGCGCTGTCCCAGGCGATACGCGGCAAGGACATCACCAACACCGTCGCCGGCCCCGACGAGGAGCTGCTGCGCGCGATCCTGCACGCGGAACGCGGCGAGGACACCGCGCCGATCGCGAGCACCGAGCCTGCGACCGGGGCGATCGCCCGCGCGGCGGCTTCGCGGCTGGCGCGCGCCGCCTGGCGGCGCGGCGAGCTCCAGCCGATCCTCCGGGCGTTCGGCACGCTCGTGCTGACCGATCCCAGCCACAAGGACGCCCAGCGCGTGCGCCTGGTGCTGGCGGCGCTCGATCCGCAGTACCCGCCCGCGCAGTTCCAGGCCCACGCGAACCGCCTCGCCGCCGAGGCCGGCGATCTGCTGCGCGCGTGCCAACGCCTGGCGCCCGAACGCGCCGCCGCCATCGCCGTCGCCGTGCCGGCGACGCAGCGCACGCCCGAGGATCTGCGCCGCCTGCTGCTGACCAGCGACCAGCCGATCGAGAAGGTCGTCGAGGAGGCGCGGCGCAGCCACGATCCGGCGACCAACGAGGCCATCGCCTGGCGCGCGCTGGACGCCGGACGACCCGATCTGGCGAAGGCCCTGGCAGCGGCCGCGCCCGAGGCGTCGCGCAAGGACCTGGAGAAGGCGATCGCCGCGGCGCGCGGCGATCTCGCGGCCCTCGCCGAGCTCGCGCCCGAGCGCACCGACCTGCAGCCGGTCGTCAGCCATCCGATCGCCGGCGACGGCGTCATCACCTTCCACCTCGCCACGCGATCGGGGCTCGTCCCCACCGATGCGCCGATCGTCGTGCTCGACGGCAGCCCCGCCGACGTCCGCCGCTGGGACAGCCTCGTCAGCGTGCCGACCAGCGGGGCCGGCTTCACGGCGGCCGAGGTCCGGCTCGGCGGCCGCGTGCTGTGGAGCGGCAACGTCGCCCCGTCCGGAGCCGCGCCATGATCCCGTGCAGCAAGTGCGCGCACGACAACCCGCTGGGCACGATGTTCTGCCACGGCTGCGGCGCGCGGCTCGAGGTCAGGACCGACCACATCATGAAGTCGGTCGCGGCGACCAAGCAGGCGACGCGCGAGCGGCGGCTCTGGGAGGCCGGGCGCAGCGCGACGTCGCTGGCGCTGTTCCTCGTGATCTGCGCGATCGTGCTCGACCAGATGCTGGCGCCGCCGCTGCCGCCGGCCGAGATCCCGGAGGTCGCCGACGTGGCGGTCTTCGAGACCCCGCCGCCCGCCTGGGTCGGTCAGGCGACGCCGAACGCCGCCGGCGGCGCGGTCGCGCCACGCCGCGCCGCGGGTGATCTCGATCGGCTCGATCTGCGTCGCCTGCGCGCGGGCGGCGTCGCCAAGACCCTCGGCATCGATCCGGCGGCGATCGCCGCGCTGCGCGCCCCGCTGATCGCCAAGCAGAAGGACGACGGCTCGTTCCCCGGCGGCGAAGCCGTCGGCGCGACCGGCCTCGCCGCCCTGGCCCTGCAGACGTGGTGCGACGACAGCGTCGGCATCGCCGCCGCCGCGCGCGCGCGCGCCTGGCTGGTCAAGCAGGGCCGCGAGGTCGCGAAGGCCGGCGACGTCTCGCGGTCGCTGGCGCTCGCCGCCCTGCTCGACGCGGGCGAGCTCGATCCGGCGATACGCGCCGGGCTGGGCAATCGCGTGGTCGACGGCAAGGCGCCGGTATGGCAGGTGCTCGCGCTGCCGCTGTACGGGCCCGACCAGCGGCCGAGCGAATTCGCCGGGCTGCGCACCGCGCGCGACGACCGTCACTGGCCGGCGTTCCTCGCGCTGCTCGCGTCCCAGCCCCTGCCGGCGGACGTCGACGCCGTGTGCGGCGCCGATGCCGCCGCAGCCGCGACGATCGGCGAGGCGCGGCTGTCCTGGGCGCTCACGGCCTGGCACCTGGGTCGCGCGCCCGAGGTCTTCGCCGCGACGCTCAAGGCCTGGTCGACCGCGCCCCCCGCCGCCGTCGATCCGGCACTGGCGAAGGCGGCCGGCCCGGACGCCGCCGCCGCCGTGGCGCTGATCACCCTCGGCGCCCCGCTCATCCTGCCGCCCCTGACCTTGCAGCAGTGACGGTTGCCGGCGCTTGCGAGGCCGACGCGCCCCGCTGACACTGCCCCGCCATGGCCGGAACGATCGTCGCGCCGGTCGCCGTGCCCAAGCGGGTCGAGGAAACCGCCCTCGAACGCGGCTGGAAAGTGATCCTGCACAACGACGACGTGACCCCGATCGACCTCGTGGTCTACGCCCTGCAGCGAGCCGCCGGCCTCAGCCTCGAGCTCGCCGAGGCGGTCGCGCGCGAAGCCGACAGCCAGGGCTCGGCCGTCGCGAAGCGCGGCCTCGAGAAGGAGGACGCGCTGATCATCTGCGGCGGCCTGCGCAAGTGGTCGCGGGTCGAGGGCCTGTGCCCGGGCGTGCGCTGCGAGGTCGAGAAGGACGACGAGTAGCCTTCGCGCCGCGAGCTTCGAGCTTCGAGCTTCGAGCTTCGAGCTTCGAGCTTCGAGCTTCGAGCGCTGTCACCCGATCACGGCTGATCGTTCACGAACCCCTTCACCGCGGTGGTGATCACGATCTTCAGATCGAGCCACAGCGACCAGCGGCGGATGTATTCGAGGTCGAGCTCGACGCGGCGGCGCATGTCGTCGACGGTCCGCGTCTCGCCGCGCGAGCCGCGGATCTGCGCGAGGCCGGTGATGCCCGGCTTGACGAAGTGCCGGCGCATCAGGTCGTGCACGCTCGCCGCGTACTGCTGGTTGAGCTTCAGCGGATGCGGGCGCGGGCCGACGATCGACATGTCGCCCGTCAGCACGTTGATGAACTGCGGCAACTCGTCGATCGACGTGCGGCGCAGGAAACGGCCGATCGGCGTGATGCGCGGATCGTCCTTGGTCGCCTGCTTGAACTGGTCGGGCGACTGATCGCAACCGGCGCCCTGCGCCGGCGCGAACAGGTCGGCGCCGCCGGCGATGAGCATGCGCGTGGTCTCCTCGCCCGGACGCTGGCCGAGCGCCGGGAACGCCAGGGCGGGCGTCAGCGCGCGCAACCCATCCGCGGCGGGCTTCGGGGCCTGCCAGTGCATGGTGCGGAACTTCAGGACGCGGATCGGCCGGCCGTACTGCCCGTGGCGCAGCTGGATGAAGAACACCGGACCGGGCGACGTCAGCTTGATCGCGATCGCGACCGCCAGCAGCACCGGACTGATCAGCATCAGGATCAGCGCCGCGAGGATCTTGTCCTCGATCCACTTGGCGAGGATCGCGCCGCCGCTGAGCGGGCTGGCGGAGAGGTTGAAGACCGCCTGGCCCGCGTAGTCGCCGATCTGGAACGGGAAGCTCGAGAACGCCGACAGATCGGGCGCGAACTGGATCATCACCGGGTAGAGATGCAGGCGGTTGAAGACATCGGTCATCAGCGCCTCGTCGGCCATCGACGCGCAGACCACGACGCGCTGCACGTGCTGGGCCTCGACGTGCGTGGCGAGGTCGGCGATCGAACCGAGCACCGGCGTCGGGCACGGATCGCCCTCGTCGGCGTCGTCGCAGACCATGCCGATCGGGCGCATGCCGAGCTCGCGATGGTTGTCGAAGTGGCGGGCGACCCTGCGGCAGTGCGCGGCGCGACCGACCAGGAGCACGCGGCTGACGCGGCGGCCCTGCCGATGCAGGCGCAGGATGTAGTGATGCGCCGCGACCCGGCTCAGCGCCAGGCCGGCGGTGACGCCGAGCACCCATGGGCCGATGACCAGGCGCGGGAAGTGGTCGGCGACGCCGAAGAGGTAGCCCAGCGCGAGCAGCAGGATGAGCACCATGCCCCAGCCGGTCAGCGCGCGCGTCACCGCCTGGCCGATCGATGAGAAGGTGACGAAGTCGTAGGCGCCGGCGAACTGCAACGCCGCCGGAGCCAAGCCGATCAGCAGCGCCAGCGCGGCGATGTCGGCGGCGTCGGGGAGCCGTCCCCAATACCAAAGCTCCGCCGTCAGGAAGCCGCCGAGGATGAGGGCGAGGTCGATGATGCGCAGCATGAAGATGCGCTGGAATCCGACCGTCTCGATGCACGACATTCTGTTGTTCCGTTCCATTCCTATTTCCGATCGATCTCGCGCCGCCGTCGCGATCCTAACCCAGCGACTTCCGCTAACGGCTGCGTTCGCCGGGGGTTCATCAGCGCGCGCTGATCAAGCGCGCGCGCAATTCATGTCGCCGCGCTCAGAACCTGCTCTCGGGGACGAAGACCATGTCGCCGGGCTGGAGCTCGGGATCCTCGCCGCCCTTGCCGCGCAGGATCGCCGAGACGTCGATGGTGCGTGGGCCGGCGCCGGGACGGATGAGCTGCACCTTCGACTGCTTGGCGAAGCGATCGAAGCCGCCGGACATGCTGATCGCGCGCGACACCGTCATCGGCTCATCGCTCGGCAACGCGATCGGGCCCGGCTCGGCGACCTGGCCGCTGACGAACGCGCGGTCGAGGCGCGGCACGACCACCAGATCGTTCGGGCGCAGCACGACGTCGTGGGTCATCAGCGCGTCCTCGCTCGCCGGGATCGCCAGCGCTTCGCGCTGGCCGCCGGCGGTCTCGCGCACGACCTGCGCCGAGGCGCGATCGGCGTCGGCCGTCAGCCCGCCGGCGGCGGCGATCGCCTGAACCGCCGTGGTCGCCGTGTTGGGATCGAGGGGCAGGGCGGTCGGCCTGCCGACCGCGCCGAGGACGTAGACGGTCCGTGGCGCGAATTCGCTGACGGTGACCGTGACGTTCGCCTCGCGGATGTAGCCGTCCATCAGGCGGCGCCGGAGCTCGGCGGCCAGATCATCGGTCGAACGCCCGTTGGGCTCGATCGCGCCGATGAGCGGGAAGTCGATGGATCCCGAAGCGGGTATGCGCAGCTCGAGCGCGAGATCCGGGTGATCATAGACGTTGATCCGGACGAGATCGCCCGGCGCCATGCTCGGCGCGGTGGCGCGCAGCGCGGCCGGCGTGGTCTCGACCGCCGTCGCCGTGGCCGCGGCGCAGGCCGCCAGCGTCATGATCAGGACCGTGCGCATGACAACTCCCTTGCTTGGGCGATCCGGACAGGAGGGGACCGCAGCGCCGGATCCTAGAATGGGCTAGTCGTTCCTCAGCAGGTTTGTCCTCGGCCTATAACCCGCGCTCCCCAGGCGCGGTTGAAGAGCGGCAGGTTGCCTGGATCGGTCGGGCGGGAGCGGTCTAGCATGCGCGCTACTGTTAGGGCACGCGTACCAAGCGTGCGGGGGAATGGACATGAGCACCGCGCCAGCATCGACGCCGACCGCGAAGCCGCTGACCTTCCAGGAACTGGCGGCGATCGCGTGGAGGCGGCGATTCCCGACCGCGATCGTGGCGACCGCGATGATCGTGGTCGTGCTGATCGCCACGGCGCGCATCACGCCGATGTACGAGGCCGAGGCGCGCCTGGCGGTCGACCGCGGCAGCAAGACCGTGCCGTTCCACGTCGACGGCGAGATCGGCACCATCGACTTCAGCCTGCTCAACACCCAGCGCGAACTGCTGCTGTCCGGTCCGGTGCTGGAACGCGCGCTGCAGACCAGCCCGCTGAAGGACGCGCCCGCCTACGCCACGGCCAAGAATCCCGCCGCGGTGCTGCGCAAGCGCATGAAGATCACGACCAACCGCGACAGCTGGGTGATCGCGGCGTCGCTGCAGGACGAGGATCCGGCGCGCGCGGCGGCCGGGCTCGAGGCCGTGGTCAAGGCGTACCTGGCCTACCAGGTCGAGCGCCAGAGCGGTCGGTCGCACGGCGCCGTGACCTTCCTGCGCGAGCAGGTCGATCTCGCGCGCACCCGTCTGGACGAGGCGCACGCGCGCGAGGAAGCGTTCCGCATCAAGAACGGCATCCAGAGCACCGATGCCGAGCGCAACCACCTCGCGCTGCGCGTCTCGGAGATGACCCAGGCGCGGGCGGAGCTCGAACGCGAGCTCTCCGGCGCCGCCACCCTGGCGACCCAGGTCCGCGAGTCGAACGCGCTCGCCGACGCCGACGCGCGGCGCGGCGCGCTGCTGCGCGTCGACGCCATCGGCCGCCACCCGGCGGTGCTCGAGCTGCAGGAGCGGCTCTACATCGCCGAGGCCGACGCGGCCAAGGTCTCGCAGAAGTACCTCGACAAGCATCCGCGCGCGCTCGAGGCGAAGCAGCGCATCGCGGTGGAGCGCGCCAACCTCGACCAGGCGATCGCCGCCGCGTCGGCGACCGTCGAGGCCAACGAGCGCACCATCGCCGCGCAGGTCGCCGACCTGGGCAAGCGCATCGACGGCGACCAGAAAGGGCTCGGCGCGTACCGCGAGAGCCTCATCGACCTCGCCGCGATGAGCGAGGAGCGCCGCACGCGCCAGGGTCTCTTCGAGAGCCTGCTCAAGCGGCTGGGCGAGGAGGAGGTCGCGAGCAACCTCGGCAGCCAGAAGGTCACGCTCATCGATCCGGCGACCGCCGGGACGGCGCCCGTCAACATCCGCCGCAGCCTGTTCCTCGCCTTCGCCCTGGTCGCCGGCGCCGTCGCCGGCGCGCTGACCGCGCTGCTCATGGAAGCGCTGGATCGCCGCGTGCGCGGCGCCGAGAACGCCTCGGCGCTCACCGGCCTGCCGATCCTCGGCGCGGTTCCCCACGCGGCGGGTCTGACCGCGCTGGGCCGCGGCGGCGATCCGGAGAAGCCGCACCAGGTGGCCGAGGCGCTTCGCGCGGTGCGTGCCGCGCTGCTGCTGACCAAGCGCCGCGATGGCGCGCGCTGCCTGGTCATGACCTCGACCGGCGCGGGCGAAGGCAAGAGCACCCTGTCGACGCGCCTGGCGGTGAGCCTGGCGTCGACCGGAGCGCGCGTGCTGCTGATCGACGCCGACATGCGCAAGCCGACGCTGCACCATCAGCTCGGCGAAGGCGACGAGCGCGGCCTGAGCTTCCTGCTCGCCGGCTACGACGGCATCGCGCCGCAGTCGACCAGCTACGCCAACCTCGACTTCATCGGCGTCGGCGTGCGTCCGCCGAATCCGGCCGAGCTGCTGCACAGCCCGGCGCTCGGCCAGCTGATCCAGCGCAGCCGCGCGCAGTACCAGTTCATCGTCATCGACACGCCGCCGCTCGGCGCGGTGTCGGACGCGCTGATCGCGGCCGAGCACGCCGACGGCGTGCTCATGGTGGTGCGCGACCGCGTGACCAGCAAATCGGCGCTGGCGCTGGCGATGCGGCGTCTCGCCCCGATCGCCGAGAAGGTCATCGGCCTCGTGCTCAACGACGAGCGGCGCGGCGCGGGCGCGGTCGGGTACTACTACAACTACCAGTACACGCTGGCGAACGAGCCGGCGGCGCGCAGCTGAAGGCTGGGCATGCCCGAGTTCCAGGATCGCCTGGAGCTCGCGCTTCGAGCTTCGCGGTGCGAGCTGCGAGCTGCGCGCTGCGAGCTTCCAGCTTCGAGCTTCTAGCTTCGAGCTTCGAGCTTCGAGCTTCGAGCTTCGAGCTTCGAGCGTGATCGTGACGGGAGACCAGCGACCGGCCCACGCCAGCGTCGCGCGCTGACCACGAGCGCCCGCACCGTCCCCCTCAGAAGACGATGCCCATCTCCACCGCCGCGAGCAGCCGGTCGTAATCGTTGTCGACCACCGCGTCGCTGATCGTGTAGCCGATGCGCAGGCGGCACGCCGCGCCATCGCGCAGCGCATAGCCGACGCCGCCGCCCAGATCGATCAGCAGGCGCTCCTCGACCTCGTCGCCGGCGTCCGCGCCGCTGTCGATCGAGTTGCGCGCGCCCAGGTCGATGAAGGCGAACATCGTCTCGGCCAGCCGCAGCCGACCGTCGACCTCGATGCCGTAGTACCACGCGTAGTTGGACGAGACGCTGTCGTAGACATCGGCGACCAGCCGCGCGATGCCGCCGCTGAGCGGCTCCGGCGACCAGCGCACGCCGAGCGAGCCGATCGGATTGATCCCCTGGGCATCGTCGTAGTCCTCGTCGCGGGCGAAATCGTCCTCGTACTGGCGCAGGTCGACGCCGAGGTCGGCGAACAGCACGGTGCGGGTGCCGACGAGGTGCTCGACGCCGACCGCCAGCACGCCGCCGACGGAGTCCTGGAAGCGCTCGTTGCCGTCGTAGAGCGTCTGGCGCACCGCGCTGCGCACGTAGCGCTGGCTCTCGCGCGCGTAGCTGCGCCCGAAGCGCAGGCGCGCGCCGTAGCGCCACGCGTCGCGCTGCTCGGCGCCGTACTGCTCGCTGTCCTCGCGGTAGTCGATGCGCAGCGCCTCGATCGCGCCGACCACGCGGCTGACGCGGCCGCGCCAGTCCATCTCGATCTCGCTGCCCCATTCGTCGAACGCGATCTGCTCGCCGGTCTGGTCCTGCGGCCGGTCGCTGCGCCGGAACAGCGACTCGACTCCGAAGCGCGCGTCCTGGCCCTCGCGCGCGTACGCCAGGCGCCCACGGCCGCCGACCAGGTCGCCCTCCTCCTCGGACAGGTACTGCTGGCTCTCCAGCTCGGCGTCGAGCAGCGCCAGCTGGCGCGGCGAGATGCGCCAACGGCCCTCGGCGCCCGCGACGACGCGCCAGAACGCGTCGCCGGTCGCGTCGTCCTCGGCGAACAGGTTCGAGTTGTAGCCGACGCCGATCAGCGCCTTCGGATGCAACTCGAGGCGGTGGTCCATCGCCGTCAGGTTCGCCATCGGCAGGAGCGGGAAGCCGCCGACGTCGACCGTCGGGCGATCGATGTCCTCGACCGCGCCGGCGGCGACGACGGCGGCGGCCAGGGCGAGGGATGGGCGGAGCATGCGCTGGGCATGCTACTCCCCCCGCAGTCGACGCCTCCGGAAACAAGCACAGCCGTCACGGCCGGCCCGACGTCCAGCCGCGGGCTCAGGTGCGCTCGAGGTCGGCCAGCTCGTCGATGGCGCTCTGGCGGTCGTGGAGCTCGCGGTAGAGCCCTGCCCGCGCGTAGAGTTCGGCGTGCGGCCCCTGGTCGGCGATGCGGCCATGCTCGAGCACGAGGATGGCGTCGGCATCGCGGATCGTCGCCAGGCGGTGGGCGATGATCAGCGCGGTCCGGCCCGCGAGGAGGACGGCCTGCGCCCGGCGGATGCGGTCCTCGGTGGCGACGTCGACGTGCGCGGTGGCCTCGTCGAGCACGATCAGGCGCGGATCGCGCGCGAGCGCCCGCGCCAGCGCGAGCAGCTGGCGTTCGCCGGACGACAAGGCGCCGCCGCCGGCGAGCGGCGCATCGAGCCCCCCGGGCAGCGCAGCCACCGCGCGGTCGAGCTGCGCGGCGACCAGCGCGGCATGGAGCCGCGCGCGCGGCAGATCCGCGCGCAGCCCGAGATTCTCGGCGACGCTGCCGGCGAACAGGAAGGACTCCTGGAAGACCGCCCCGATCCGGGCGCGCAGCCACGAGAGGTCGATGGTCGCCAGATCGACGCCGTCGATCAGCACCCGCCCGCGCGTGGGCCGCAGGAAGCCCAGGGCGAGCAGCGCGATCGTGGTCTTCCCGGCGCCCGTCGGCCCGACCAGCGCGAGCCGCGTCCCGGCGGCGGCCGAGAACGTCACGCCGCGCAGGACCCAGTCGGCGTCGGTCGGCTCGCCGTCGCCGCGATAGGCGAACCACACATCATCGAAGGCGATCGATCCCGCCAGCTCGCCGGGACGTCCGGCACCCGATGGCTCGACCGGCAGGTCGAGGACGACGACGATGCGCTCGGCCGCGGCGAGCGCGCTCTGCAGCTGCGCATAACGCTCGGCGAGATCGCGCGCCGGCGACAGCATCAGATCGAGCGACAGCAGGAAGAGGTTCAGCTCGCCCAGCGTCAGGTCGCCGGCGAGCACGGCGAGGCCCCCCTGCCAGAGCAGCAGCGCGGCGGCGGCGCCGGCGATCAGCTGGATCAGCGGCTGGAACAAGGCGAACAGGCCGAGCTGGCGCATGTTGGCGCGGTACTCGGCGCCATTGACGACGGCGAACTCGCGCGCGCTGTCGGCCTCGCGCGCGAACAGGCGCAGCGTCCGCGCGCCGGACAGCCGCTCCTGCAGCCAGGCCAGGACGGCGGCGACGCGCGTGCGCACCTCGCGGAACGCGCCGCGCGCGTGCGCGCGGAACTGCCACGACACACAGGCCAGGGGCGGCAGCGCCAGCGCGGCGAGGATCCCGAGGCGCGCGTCGACCACCAGCAGCACGGTCAGGACGCCGATCAGCAGGCAGCAGTCGCGCACCACGCCGACCAGCACCGTCGCGTACATCTCGCCGACCGCCGCGACGTCGCTGGTCGCGCGGGTCATGAGGCGGCCGATCGGCTGGCCCTCGATCCACGGCAGCGCCGCGCGCATGAGGCGTGCGCAGACCTTGGCTCGGACCTCGGCCAGCACGCGCTGGGTCGCACCCTGGGTCAGCCAGGCGCCGACCGCTCCGGCGACGTAGCGCGCGATCATGATCCCGGCGACGGCCATGGCGATGACCACGAGGTGGCCGTGAT
This sequence comes from Planctomycetota bacterium, assembly GCA_035627695.1. Taxonomy (GTDB): domain Bacteria; phylum Planctomycetota; class UBA11346; order UBA11346; family UBA11346; genus DASPLE01. The sequence continues at coordinate 11,783 of DASPLE010000127.1, read as the reverse complement.
CCCGCCCGATCAGGCCGCCGTCGATCGCCGACTTGATCATCACCGGCAGCAGGACCTCGCAGCCGGCGGCGGCCATCGCCAGCAGCAGCGCGACGATGAACGCGCGCCGATGCGGCCAGGCGAAGGCGAGCAGGCGGCGCAGCAGGCGGCGGTCGAGGCCGGCGACCGGGCGATCGTCGTCGGGCGCGCTCATGCGTCGTCGCCGTCCAGCGCGCCGTCGCCCGCGGCGAGCTGGAGGCGCGCGAGACGCGCGTACCAGCCGCCGGCGGCGAGCAGGCCGGCGTGCGTGCCGCGTTCGCTGATCCGGCCGTGGTCGAGCACGATGATCAGGTCGGCGTGGCGGACCGCCGAGGCGCGGTGGGCGATGATGATCGTCGTCCGTCCGGCGCGGCGGCGGCGCAGATCGCCGACGATCGCCGCCTCGGTCCGCGCGTCGACGGACGACAGCGCGTCGTCGAGCAGCAGCACGCGCGGATCGCGCGCCAGCGCTCGCGCGAGGGTGACCCGCTGCCGCTGACCGCCGGACAGCGTCAGGCCGCGTTCACCGAGCAGCGTGGCGTAGCCATCGGGCATCGCCGCGATCTCATCGGCGATGCGCGCCGCTTCGGCGGCGCCGGCGACCGCCGCGTCGTCGAGCGGCGCGCCGAAGGCGATGTTCTCGAGCACGCTCGTCGAGAAGACCACCGGCTCCTGCGGCACGACCACGACCGCGCGGCGCACGTCGCCGCGACGCATGCGGGCCAGGTCGACGCCGCCGAAGGTCAACGCGCCGGTCGGCGGCTCATGGATGCGCAGCAGCAGGTGCGCCAGCGTGCTCTTGCCGGCGCCGGTCGGCCCGACGATGCCGAGCGTCGCGCCGGCGTTGAGCGCGAAGGTCACGTCGCTGAGCGCGGCGCGCGTCGCGCCGGGGTAGGTGAACGTCAGGGCGTGCGCCGCGAGCGCGTCATCGACGGGAGCGGGCAGGGCATCGGCAGGATCGGACTCGACCGGTTCGGCCTGCGCGGACTCGAGACGGTCGAGCGCGGCGGTACCGCGTCGGGCGAGGTTGACGACCATGCCGACCGCGCTCATCGGCCAGGCGAGCAGGGCGAGGCATCCGGTGAAGGCCACGAAATCGCCGAGCCCGAGCGCGCCGTCGAGCACCAGCGAGCCGCCGTAGAGCAGGACGACGATCACCGTCACGCCGGCGAGCAGCGCCGCGAGCGGCTCGACCATCGCGGACCAGCGCGCCAGGGCGAGCTGATCGTCCATCAGGCGGCGGTTGGCGTCGTCGAGCGCGGCCAGGAACGCGTCGTCGCGGCCGTGCGCCTTGATCACCCGCGCTCCGGCCAGGCTTTCGCGCACGCGTTCGGCGAACGCGGCGGTGGACTCCTGCGCGGTCGTCGCCCGGGCATGGATGGCGCGACCGCCCAGCCAGGCGACCACGGCCAGCGCCGGCAGCGGCACGAGGGCAGCCAGCGTCAGCGCGGGCGACAGGTCGAGCAGCATGACCAGGCCGATGACCATCAGGATCAGCGCGTCGGCCGCGGCGAGCAGTCCGAAGCCGCACGCCATCTGCACCGCCTCGATGTCGCTCGACGCGAGCGACAGCATCTCGCCGACGCTGCGGCGCGCGGCGACGGACTCGTGCAGGCGGGCGAGGTGCTCGTAGAGGCGCTGGCGCAGGTCGCGGCGCAGCGCGCGCGACGCCCCGATCAGGCACCAGCGCCAGCCGAAACGCAGCCCGGCCGAGGCGACGCCGATCGCCAGCAGCGTCGCCGCCGACCGGCTCAGGCCGCTGCCATCGTCGCGAGCGAGGCGATCGATCTCGGCACCGAGCACGCGCGGGGCCCACATCACCACCAGATCGACGGCGAGCAGGCAGAGCATGCCCAGCGCCACGCGGCCGCGGTACGGCTTCAGGCACGCCAGCAGCCGCCACATCGCCTAGGCCGGCTTCGCGACCCGCAGCCGCCAGACCAGCCACAGCGGCAGCAGGATCGCGACCGCGCCGCACAGGTACGGCCCGGCCGGACGCCAGGCGAAGTACACCGCCGCGCCGATCAACGGGCCGAGCGCGCGACCGAGCGATCCGGCAGAACGGAAGGTGCCGAACGCCAAGCCCTGGTTGCGTTCGTCGCTGGCGAGGCTGATCAGCGTGCTCAGCGCCGGGAATATCAGGCCGGTGCCGGCGGCGAGCACGATCACGCCGCACCACAGCAGCGCGTGCGAGGGCGCGTAATCGAGCGCGCCCAGCAGCGCGAAGCCCGGGATCAGCAGGCCGAGGCCGATCAGCGCCAGCGGCTTGCCGCCGATGCGCGGCGCGAAGCGGCGGAAGATCAGCCCCTGCGTCAGCGCCGAGGTCAGGCCCATCGCCGCGAACAGCCAGGCGTTGTCCTGCGGCTCGAGGGCGAGCTCCTGCTGGGTGAGGAACACCAGGGTCGATTCCATGCCGGCGAAGATCAGCGTGTGGAAGCAGAACGCCGCGTTGAGCCTGACCACGCCCGGACCGAGATCTGACGCGAACAGGCGCAGCGGATTCGCGGTGCGCGTCGCCGACGGCCGACCGCGGCGTTCGGCGGGCAGCGTCTCATCGAAGCGCAGGAAGGCCCACACCAGGTTGATCAGCGCCAGCGTCAACGCGACGAGCGCCGGGGTCGAGAACGGGTTGACCCCCAGGTCGCGTAGCGCCGGCGACCCATCGATGCGCAGCGATTCGATCGAGCTCACCCCGCCGATCACCGGGCCGAGGATGAATCCGAGCCCGAAGGCCATGCCGACCAGGCCCATGCCGCGCGCGCGGTCCTTCGGGGATTCGGTGACATCGGCCACGGCGGCATTGGCGCAGACCACGCTGCCGCCCATCAGGCCCGCGATCGCGCGCGAGATCAGCAGCACGGCGAAGCTCCCCGACACCAGCCACAACGCGTAGGCGGCGCAGCTGCCGCCGACGCTCAGCAGCAGGATCGGTCGCCGGCCCCAGCGATCGGACAACCGGCCCCAGAACGGCGCGCTGACGAACTGGAGGAGCGAGTACCCCGCGCCGAGCAGGCCGCCGAACAGCGCCGCCCGCTGCTCCGGCGAGGCACGCGGCCACCGCTCGCCGACCCACGCCATCGCGTCGCCGAGCGCGCCGCCCGGCAGCGCGCCGTAGTGCTCGAGCATGTGCGCGTAGAGCGGGAACAGGATGCTGAAGCCGACCAGGTCCAGGAACAGGACCATGAAGATCACGCCGACGCTGGTGCGACGCGGCGACGGTGATGCGGGATCGGCCATGGCGGGCCGCGGAGTGTCGCTGCGCGAGCATTCGCGCAATGCCAGGCGCCACGCCTGCGGCGCGGGACCATGGATCCCACGCCGGTCACGCCACGACGCGCGGGCTCAGGCGACGACGTAGATCGTGATGAAGAGCAGGATCCACACGATGTCGACGAAGTGCCAGTACCACGACGCCGCGATCATGGCGAAGTTGCGGTGGCCCTGGAAATGCCCCATCTCGAGGCGGAACAGGACCATGAACAGCATGATGATGCCGATCGCGACGTGCAGACCGTGGAAGCCGGTCGAGGCGTAGAAGAGGCCGGCGAAGCTCGCGTACTCCTTGCCCGCCTCCTGGCTGGCAAGCCACATCGGCGTGTAGCCCTGCTGGATCAGCTCGCCGTACTCGTAGGCCTGGAAGCCGAGGAAGATGATGCCGAGGACGATGGTCAGCGCGAGGAAGCCCTTCGCGAGCGCGCGCTTGCCGTGCTCGAGCGCGCGGTGCGCGATCTCGCAGGTGACCGACGACGAGATCAGGATCAGCGTCGCGTAGGCGACGATCGCGCCGCCGAAGTGCATCGCCTCGTGCGGCGGCGGGCCGAACGTCCCCTCCTCCCAGATCTTGCGATGGTAGAAGTAGCCGAACATCGCGCCGAACACCGCCAGCTCGCCGCCGAGGAACTGGAGCAGGAAGTGCTTCAGGTCGGCCTGCTGCTGCATGGTGTCGTGCGAGAGCGGCTTCTCCTTGATCACCTGGTGGCACCAGCCCATCAGCGTGAACAGCAGACCGACGGTCCCGAGGATCAACGCCGGCCAGCCGAAGCCCGAGCCGAGGTTGAACAGCGTCTTGGTGCTCGCGTCGTCGCCGCCGAAGTCGGCCTTGAAGTCGACGCCGCCGGTGCGCATCAGGGCGAGCGCGCCGAACGAGAAGAAGATCAGCGAGATCGAGACCAGCAGCGGCCAGATGCTGCCCGGCGGCACGTGGCTCATCGGGTCGTCGGCGCCGTGCGCGTGCGCGACCTGCTGCTCGGGCGTGGTGGTATGGCTCATCGGTGCTCCTCGGCCGCCGCGGGGGCGACGGACTCGTCGGCGGCGGCGCCGGCTTCGGCAGCCGAACGACGCTGTTCCAGCTCTTTCCAGACTTTCGGATCGCGCGGCAGGCCCTGGGTCGCGAAGACCGCGATCATCGTCACGACGACCGCGATGGCCAAGCCGCCGAGCGCGAGGCCCATGAGGACGTTGGCGCGACGCTGCTCGGGCGTGGTGTCGGCCGCGGGGATCATCGGGCGTCGTCCGCGCGGTAGCCGGGGGTGACGATCGCCCCGCCGCCCTCGATCTTGGCTTCGATCAGGCCGCGGTCGCTGCCGCGGTCGGCATCGTCGATCTCGTGCAGGCTGTAGCACAGCCGGACCTCGGAGACTTCGGCGAGCAGCTCGGGCGCGAAGGTGTACGAGACCTCGAAATCCTTGGTCTCGCCGGGGCGGATGGTCTGGTCCTGGAAGCAGAAGCAGACGCGCATGCCGAAGTGCTGACCGGCGACCGGCGGGCTGATCTGGTGGATCGGGCGGAAGTGCACCGTGCGGTTGGACAGGTTCTGGAAGTGGTAGACGTTCTTGTGCTCGACGCCGACCTGGACCTTCTGCAGGTCCTGATCGGGGAAGAAGCGCACCGGCAGGCGATCGAACACCTTCTTCTCGAAGAAGACCTCGACGAAACGGCCGGTGGCGACCGGCGCGGCGCTGGCGACGTCGGCGTTGTTCGGCGAGATCTGGCTGCCGGTCGCTTCGCAGAGCAGGGTGTAGAACTTGCTCAGCGCGAATCCGAAGCCGCCCATGCCGATGCTGATCGTGGCGAGCACGAGCAGCAGACGGCGGTTGCGCGAGACCAGCGGGCGTTGGCCTTCGGTCGAGGTCGTCATCGCGTCGTTCATGTCGCCTCCGCCAGCAGCATGTGGTCGAGCATCAGCCCGAGGAAGAGCGCGCCGATGTAGAGGATCGTGAAACGGAAGAGCGGCATCGTCTGGATGACCGGCCGGCGCTTCCACAGGATCGCGGTCCAGACCAGGAAGACGGCGCCGAGGACCAGCGCGGTCGCCGTGTAGATCGGGCTCGTGGTGAACGCCGGAGCGAACAGCGGCAGCGCCAACGGCAGCGCGAGCGTCGCCGCGACCATCACCACCGTGTAGATGAAGATCTGGCGCGTGGTCTCGTCGACCCCCTTCACGACCGGCAGCATCGGGATGCCCGCGCGGGCGTAGTCGTCCTTCAGCTTGATCGCCAGCGCCCAGACGTGCGGCGGCGTCCACAGGAAGATCAGGGCGAACATCGCCAGCGGGATCGCGGCGATCTCATTGGTCATCGCCGCCCAGGCGATGAGCGGACCCATCGATCCCGGCACGCCACCGATGACGATGTTCAGGTAGTGGCGCGGCTTGAGGAACAGCGTGTAGAAGAAGCTGTAGTACACGATCGTGAACAGGCCGAGCGCCGCGGCCAGCCAGCTCGCGTAGAAGAACCCGAGGATCGCCAGGGCGATGACGCCCTGGCCGATCGCGAAGGCGTATGCCGCGCGGACGCTGATGCGCCCGGCCGGCAGCGGCCGCCGGCTCTTGGTGCGGTTCATCACCGCGTCCTTGTCCTTCTCGAAGATCTGGTTCAGCGTGTTGGCGCAGCCGCCGACCAGGAACAGGGCGATCAGGCACGGGCCGATGAACAGCCAGTCGGTGGTGTGTTCGCCGTGCACGGCGATCGCGGCGTAGCCGGTGAACAACGCCATGGCGGTGATCCGCCATTTGGTCAGCACCAGCAGGTCGCGGAGGAGCTGGCTCATGCGCGGACCGCCTCGGCTGCGTCTGGAGTGCTGTCGAGCTCGGCGGGTTCGCGCATCGCGTCATGCGCGACGAGGATCAACCCGGCGAGCAGGAACATGCCCATCACCAGGTGGGACAACGACACGAGCGTCGGATGCGTCAGCGTGACGTTGGCCAGGCCGAGGATCACCTGCGCGAACAGGAAGGTGCCGATGACGCGCAGTCCCAGGCGCAGGCGCGGGCCGCTCGGCGCGCGCAGCGCCGCGACGATCAGGGTGACGATCGCCACGACGACCAGCATGGCGAACCAGCGGTGCACCCACTGGTGCAGCAACGCGTTGTCGAGCAGGTTCCAGGTCAGCGGCCGCTGTTCGACCCAGAGGTCGGGCAGCAGGCGTCCGGCCATGAGCGGCCACTCGCTGGAGAAGTCGTTGCCGGCCAAGGCGTCGCGATCCGAGCCGCGGCTGCCGGCGACCAGCGCGCCGAGCATGATCTGCACCCAGGTCACGGCGACGGCGCTCCAGGCGATGATGCGCAGCGCGCGACGCGCGCGCACCGTCGCCGGCGCCACGACCTCGACCGGCGCGACCAGCCGCAGGATGGTCCAGACGATCAGCGCCAGGATGAGCGCCGCCGTGCCGAGGTGCACGAACAGCCAATGCGTCGCCGTGCCCGAATGGACCAGCAGGCCGCCGACGATGGCCTGGGCGATGATCAGGATCGAGGTCGTCACCATGAGGACGCCGGCGCGGCGCCGGGTCTCGGCGTGGCGCAGGGTCACGCTCAGGCAGCCGGCGGCGACCAGGCCGACGATCGTCGCCACGAGGCGGTGCGCCCACTCGATCAGGACCATGCGCTGGAACACGCCCATGTCCTCTGGCACGCGTCCGAGCGACCCGATCCCGGCGGCGCCATTGCGTGCGGCCTCGTGCAGGCGCGCCTGGTCGGCGGTGAACGCCGCTTTGAGGTCGACCCAGCCCTGGTCGCTCAACGGCGGCAGGAAGCTGCCGTTGACGAACGGCCAGGTCGCGATCGAGAGCCCCGACTCGGACAGACGGACGTAGCCGCCGGCGCAGATCGTGGCCAGCAGCAGCACGAACAGCACGCTGAGCCACGATGCCACCGACGCCGTCGGCGGACGGACGCTGGTCGGCGCGGGGCGCTGCAGCTGCGGGTTCATGGTTCCGGTGAGCACGTGGGATGTCGCGGTGAGCGGGAGTCTTCGGGAATGGAGCGTCCACCGGACGGTGGACGCTCAGGGTCACTCGATTGTCGTGGCCAGGGCCGGGCTCAGTGCTCCGGCATCTGGCTGACGATCGGGATCGGCGGCACCTTGGCGAAGTTGTAGACCGGCGGCGGGCTGCTGGTCGCCCACTCGAGGCCGCCCTGCAGATCGTTGATCGCCCACGGGTCGTCGGTCGCGGTCGCCGGCTTGCGCATGCTCCAGACGACCTGCACGAAGAAGATCAGGGCGCCGATGATCGTCAGCAGGTAGCCGAACGTCGTGATGTGGTTGAGGAACTTGAAGTCCTCGTAGTACACGGGGATGCGGCGCGGCATGCCGACGATGCCGCTGACGTGCATGGTCGCGAAGGTGATCAGCACGCCCAGGAACATGAACCAGAAGACCACGGTGCCCACCGTCTCGTTCAGCATGCGGCCAGTCATCTTCGGCCACCAGAAGTACGTCATGCCGAAGAGCACCATCACCGAGCCGCCGACCAGCGTGTAGTGGAAGTGGCCGACGACGTAGTAGGTGTCGTGCAGCGAGTAGTCGATCGGCACGGTCGCGAGGATCAGGCCGCCGAAGCCGCCGAGCACGAACAGGCTGACCATGCCGCAGGCGAACTTCATCGCCGTCGTGAAGCGGATGTTCCCGCCCCACATCGTCGCGATCCACGAGAAGATCTTCACGCCGGTCGGCACGCCGATGCCGTACGACGCGTACATGAACCAGGCGAGGAGCGCGGTGGGCATGCCGACCGAGAACATGTGGTGGGCCCAGACCACGAAGCCGAGCAGGGCGATCGCGGCGATCGCCAGCACCATGCCGAGGTAGCCGAAGACGCGCTTCTGGGAGAAGGCGGCGATGATGTGGGTGACCGCGCCGAAGCCGGGCAGCACCATGATGTAGACGGCCGGGTGGCTGTAGAACCAGAAGATGTGCTGGTACAGCACCGGATCGCCGCCCTTCGAGGCGTCGAGGAACGTCGTGCCGAAGTTGCGGTCGGTCAGCAGCATGGTCACCGCCGAGGCGAGCACCGGCGTCGCCGCGAACTGCAGGATCGAGGTGATGAACACCGCCCAGCAGAACAGCGGCATCTTCAGCCAGGTCATCCCCGGCGCGCGCATGTTGGTCATGGTCACGAGGAAGTTGATCGCGCCGAGGATCGAGCTCAGGCCCGCGAGGTGCACGCCCAGGATCCACATGTCCTGGCCGGGACCCTGGCTGTTGATCGACAGCGGCGGGTACGCGGTCCAGCCCGACTGCGCGGCGCCGCCGGTGACGAAGAAGCTGCCGAACATCAGCATCGCCGCGGGGATCAGCAGCCAGAAGGCGAAGCCGTTCATCTTCGGGAACGCCATGTCGCGCGCGCCGATCATCAACGGGACGAGGTAATTGCCGAACGACGCGAAGGACGGGATGATCACCATGAAGATCATGACCGACGCGTGCATGGTCATGAACTGGTTGTACAGCCCGCGATCGGTGTCACCGAAGAGCGCGAACGGCTCGGCGGTGCCGTCCAGATGGGCCCGGTGGATGGTCTCGAGCACCGCGCCGGGCAGGGCGAGCTGCAGGCGGATGCCGCCGGCGAGGAACCCGCCGACGATGCCCATGGTCAAGGTGAACCAGAAGTAGAGCAGGCCGATCTTCTTGTGATCGACCGTCGTCAACCAGTCCATCACGCCGGTGTAGCGTTTGATCTCAGGCAATCCGATCGCGGTGGCGGTCACGTCACTTCTCCTGCGCAGCGATGACCGGCTGCACGGTGTCGCCGAGGGCGAGCGCGCCACGGATCATGTCATCGGCCTGCCGGCGGCGCGCGGGGACGGCCTCCATCAGCGCCGCGTGGCGCTCGCGCTCGATCCGCGCCTGCTCGGGAGTCATGTCGAAGACCTTCGGCGGATTGTATGCCAGCGACTGGAAGTTGGAGGCGATCCAGTAACGCAGCGCCAGCGCGCGGTCCGCGCTCCGGCCCTTCTCGAAGTACGCCTTCACCGCTTCGGCGACGGCCTCCGGCTTGAACTGCGCCTGCTCGACCTTGAGCGCGTTGAAGACCTTCAGCGTATCGTCGCGATTCCTCTGCAGCATGACCCAGCGCTGGTACTCGGGTTCCGTCACGACCAGGGCACTGATCACCATGATGCCGTGGCCGGTTCCGCACAGCTCGGCGCAATTGCCCTTGAAGAAACCGGTGCGGATCGGCGTGAACCAGCAGTGGTTGTAGCGGCCGTTGATCGCGTCCTTCTTGACGCCGAAGGCCGGTACCCACCACGCGTGGTTGACGTCGTTCGAGGTGATGGCCAGCGAGACCACCTTGTTGACGGCGACGACCATCGGCATCTGCCGACCGAAGTCCTCGCCGAAGGCGATACGCTCGTCCTTGTACTCGTAGTCCCAGGCGAAGCTGCGACCGCGGATGGTGATCTTGTGGTCCGCCGTCCTCGGCGTCTCGATCTCGTACAGCAGCGGCCAGGCGGGAATGCCGACGATGAACAGCGTGAGGATCGGGATCGCCGTCCACGCGTTCTCGAGCTTGGTATGGTGCATGAAGGTCGCCGGCTTGCGGCCGTCGCCGCGCGCGCGGAACTTCAGCATCGCGTAGAGCAGCAGGATCTGCGGAAGGATCAGGAACGGGAAGAAGACGACATGGGTGAACCAGTTGTAATCGTTGACCTTCGTCGCGATGTCGCTGGCCGGCGCGGTGAACGTCGACTCCATCTTCTTGTCTTGGAGCAGGTTCTGGTTGTACAGCGCGACCATGGCGTCGACGTCGTCGCCCGCGGCCGTGGCCGCGACGCCTTCGGCGCCGTGGCCGGCGACCAGGCAGGCCACGGTCAGCGCGAGGCCGCAAAGAAACGCGCGCGACATTTACTTCACTCCTGTTTTCGCCGACGGCGCCGGCACCACTCTCGCGGGTTTCTCAGGCGAGGCTTCGACCGATGCGGCCGGTGCGAGACGCTTGACGAGCGCCGAGACCTCGCCCTCCGACATCACCACCACGCTCGGCAGGTACAGCGACGAGTCGCGCCGCGTCAGGAGCGAACGCACCTGCTTCGCGTCGCCGGCCTTCGCCGCGCGGTACAGTCCGACCAGGGCGCCCGTGCCGCGACGATCCGCCAGCGGCGCGAGGACCGGATCGGTCGCCGGCGCGACCGTCGTCACCCAGGCATCGGCCGCGGCCGCATCGGCGCCGCTCTCATCGGCGACGGCGGCCACCAGCGGCAGCACCGGCACGAGGATCGGACGCTGCTGCGGCGGGATCTTCGGGCCATCGCCGCCGCCTTCGCCGGGCTTCGGGATCTTCTGCGCGACGGCGTCCGGATCCTTCTCGACGTAGTTCGCCGGATTCGCCGGCTTGATGATCATCTCGCGGACGTAATGGACGAGAGCGTACTTGTCCTCGGCGCTGTAGGCCGTCTGGGCCGGCATGCGCAGGAAGCCGTTCTCGAGCACGGTGTAGAGGCCGTAGGGCCCGGCGCCGTTCGGATTCAGGAACGGATCCGAGCGCAGGTTGCGCGGCGGGGGATTCAGCCCAGTCGGGTTCTCGCCGCCGCTCGCACCGTGGCACGACGCGCAGTTCTTGCTGAACAGCAGCTCGCCCTTGTCGATGACGGCCTGGCTCTTGTCCGCGATCAGCGCGGCGTGATCCGCCGGGGGCACCGATGGCGGCGCCAGCGCGATGGTCTTGCCGCGGGCGTGCGCGGTGCCCTGGACGAACCAGTGGCTGAACCACCAGCCGAGGATCCCGACGATCGCCAGCAGGCCGATCGTCCACAGCAGCGGATGGGTCCGCTCCGGCAGTCCGGTCGAGTGGCTGGCCATTAGTGGAGGTGCTCCGCGTTGACGGTGGGCAGCAGGTTGGGATCGCCCTTGGGCACGAGGCCGTTGCGGCGCCAGAAGGCCAGGGCGAGCAGCAGCGTCGCGCCGACGAAGCCGGCGCCGACCAGCACCTCCTGCCAGGAGAAGAACGGCCGCCAGTGGTCATGGGCGAAGGCGGGCATGATGATCCACGACCAGTCCATCCAGTTGCCGATCAGGACGACGACGGCGATGATGGTCAGCGCCCACGGCTTGGTGCGCACGCTCTGGCTCATGAGGCCGAGGAACGGCAGCGGCCAGCGGATCAGCGCCTCGATCGCGTACGCCAGGCCGTAGCCGTGCTGCGTGCGCAACTTGTAGTAGTAGGTCTCCTCGTCCATGTTCGCGTAGTAGATCAGCATGTACTGGCTGAAGCCGATGTAGGCGCAGAAACACGACCAGCCGACCATCCATGTGCCGAGGTCATGGACGGTGTGCTCGTGGATGTGGTTCTTCAGCGGGCCTTTCTTGAGCCACACCACCAGCAGCACCATGGTGCAGAGGAAGGTCTGCACCGCGCTCGTGAAGCAGTACGGGCCCCACATCGTCGAGAACCAGTTGTGGTGCAGGGACAGCAGCATGTCCCAGACGAACACGGTGAACGACAGGGCGAAGACGATGAGCCACGCGATCGACCACTTGGCGTGCGAC